>LWTM01000001.1 GCA_002101205.1 Cycloclasticus sp. symbiont of Poecilosclerida sp. N
GATGAAATTGCTAAGGAGTGCTTTGAGTCTGTAACAACTGGGCGTCTAAATTAAAAATAGCATGCAAAAAGACGGTTATTAATTTCAATGGGGTGGTTGTTTTTGAGTCTTTTTTTGGGAATTACATGCTTAAATCTACAAGCGTACCGCCGGCACTTCCTTCGGTCGTAGCGGGTGCTGTAAGTACAAAACATATTAAACCCCTTCCTCTCATCGCCACGTTTACTGTCAGCACGCGTGATTTTTTCAATCTTAGATGGCTTTTTATTCTCATATTCTGCATATTATTCACTCTTTAAAGTTGATCCAAAAGGACCAGATACAACTTCTTTTTTTAACAAATAGACGTGTTCTGTTTCCCCAAGTTTTTTATCTACTTCCAAATACTTAGGTTTAAAATACTCCGCATCAAAAAAAGAAATTAATGCTATAAATAGTACTTCTATTTTTAAGCAAACATCTACTTGGCCCTTAAATATTCTACTGCTTAAAATAGTGAGTTCTGCTATTGCTAACAGGGCATTTTGCACGCCAAGTATGGCTTTATTTGCTTCTTTTGCATTAGCAGTTGAGGCTTTAAAATAATTTTCTTTCAATTTTATTAAACCCGTTTTTTATCTCCAAAAACTCAATTCCTGCTCTTTCGCCCAACTCTCAAACGCCTCAGCAATCTGCTTTAAATCGTGCTTTTGGATGAGGTGATTGTGTTCATCTGATTTACGCTCGCCGTTTTGCTCGGTTTCCCATACTTCATCACCAGAATTATCTTTGCCTGAATTTTCGCTGACTGCCATAAAAAATA
>LWTM01000002.1 GCA_002101205.1 Cycloclasticus sp. symbiont of Poecilosclerida sp. N
TGGGGTTTTATTGACGGAGAGCAAGGGATTCAACCCCTTGATACGTTGCCGTATACACACTTTCCAGGCGTGCGCCTTCGACCGCTCGACCATCTCTCCTTATTTGTTTTCAACGAATTTGGAATGAAATACTAAATGAGGATGGTTTTGTTAGAAGTTTGTGCAGTAGAGAGTGGAGTTGTTTGCTTTAGTTATTTTTTGAATAGGGTATAAGACCAGAGTAACTGAAACCTCTGTTACCACACGTCATTCCCGAAGTCTCTTATCGGGAATCTAGTTTTAAACACCTGGATTCCTGCTTAGAACATGCAGGAATGACGGAGAGAGTGAATTAGAAGTTTGTGCAGTGAGCTATTGCGCGTTATTTTAGCTGAAATATGGAAAAGCAATTATTGGCTTAATTAAAGGGCAACCACAGGGGGTTGCCCCTACGATTAATAAACCATGAATAGATACAACCCAAATAAAATATAATATTAAAACCCGTACGGGCGCCCCACCGTGGTCGCCCTAGAAATATAAGGGTAGCGCCCCTATATTGTAACTGCTTAGATTGCCCTCTATTTTGTTCAAGTCACCGTCCTAGTAAGTATACGGCTGGTTACTTTATCATGCTGTGGCTTCTATGGATTCCCGCCTTCGCGGGAATGAGGGTAAAGGCATGGTTTACAGGTGTAAATGCGCACTTTCAACGCGGCTATTGGACAAAATGGAGGGTAAGCTGAGTAGTTACAAATATTTAACTAAAGCGACCACAATACCCGCTGCAATGAAAGTATTAGAAAAAGACCAAATCATAAATTTATCCATTCTGGCAATCATT
>LWTM01000003.1 GCA_002101205.1 Cycloclasticus sp. symbiont of Poecilosclerida sp. N
AGATATATCGAGAAAGTTAAAAGCTCTAAATCATAGCTTAAGTCAACGACAGGTGGAAAGAGCAAATTAAAGCCCGTAAGAGTGAACCTGATTAGCTTATTTTTATCTGCGGGCTTTTTTGTGCCGCAGACTCAACTCGCTAGTGCAATTGTTGGGTTAATCCCAACTAACACTTGATTGCGTGTTTTAAAGTCCGGACATTTTCTTTGGGCGATCATTTAGTTTGTCCATGGTCCTTTGGACGCTGTGCGCTGTCATACCGTCAAAACTGGATCCCTTTGGAGCATACTGACGAATTAAACTATTTGTGTTTTCATTTAATTCGCGCTCCCATAAATGATATGGATGCGCAAAATAACAATCAGCGTCGAGTTCGTACGCGGCAGCCTCGTGAAAAGCGAACTCCTTACCATTATCATACGTTTAGGTTTTGACTAGAGCGTCCACAGGCTTCATCGCGTCAACAATGCAGGGCGCTCATCGATACTGACACGGTGTTTAATCTGGCCGCGATTACAGGTCGACTGTAACGTCTTTTTCTCTTTTTCTGGCAGCGCAAGTGACGGCATAGGATTCCTCCAGCCTTTTTTGAGTAGCATAACAATTTGCTACCACGTGGCTTCTGAGTGTAATTGATTAGCAATCTCCTTTGGCGAGAAAATGGCTCGAATGATACCCGCCGGCCACCTCTGTAAAAACTGCACTTACGAACTGAATCTAAGAATAAAAACAAGGTGTTTTTATGGTAAAATACAGGAATACTTTTAAAAAAATATAAAAAGTGTGGGGGTTAGGATGAAATTTGTAGATTATGTAAAGGTCTCAACTATTACATTTATAATTGCGAGTTTTTTATCGGGATGTGGTTATAACACCGCTGTAAAAAATTGGAAAAGAGCAATTTTCCCAAGTGACGT
>LWTM01000004.1 GCA_002101205.1 Cycloclasticus sp. symbiont of Poecilosclerida sp. N
AAACTAGCTCTTCCAATTATTTAACAAACAAAGAAGACAGATAATCGGCACTATACCGAATGAACCTTGTATTTTCGCTAAATTGAACGTATTTTGCAATCAGTGCAGATTTAAAGCGTTGGAAGTCAGTTATCTGCCCTATTAATTAAACGTGGTCTGTCCGGACTTATTCTATAAAGACAGCCAATGAATCGATTGGGAAATTGAATATTTCTTAAAAGAAATCACAACAAAATATACGACATCTAGAACGAATAGCGTCGTTGGCACAATTATGAAACACCGTGGTAATTATGACCGGTTCGCAAGCACAATAAAAAAAATGATGGCCGCTCGGCACGTATAATTGAAAGCACAAAACTTTATGACATCATTAATAGCAATAGAGACAACCTAACTGGCGAAGACAAATATGCCAGCGAGTATTGTAAAACGTATTCGCAATTAGATGGACGATATATTTTCCTAATTGAGGAATAATATTTCATTAAAAATCCCGAAAAATATATTGGGATGCACGTGGGGAATGTGAAAAAATCAATCACTCTGATACGTCAAAGCAGCGGTAAGGAGCCTATGCTGAGGTCTTATAGTGGTACCGACTAGTGGTACCGACAAGCTATTATTGTAATATGTGTCTCGGTTACTGCATATACAAGCTGGCGGGTATCATCTATTCTACGAGACCAAAAACCTGATAGGTTTTCTTTTAACGGTTCAGGTTTACCTATCCCCTCGAATGGTGTTCGTTGTACATTCAAAATCAAATTATTGATTCGTTTTAATGTCTTTTTATCTTGCCCTTGCCAATAAAGGTAATCAGATCATGCTTCATCTGTCCAATCTAAACGCCTATTCACTTATAGCAATCAAAAGCAAGCTGACGTTGCGTCATTTCGCTTCACAGCGTCTAGAACAACGTTAATAA
>LWTM01000005.1 GCA_002101205.1 Cycloclasticus sp. symbiont of Poecilosclerida sp. N
TGTAGGTGGGTATGTACTGTTTCATGCCGTACGTGCGGTGCTCACTTGCATCCATACCAACACACTCACCGATTCACTGTGGCTTGTAGCCTTTAGGCCGCCTCGTTACAGGTTTGCGCTTATAGGGCTTCGGTTTGCCTCGTGCTGTCAATCTTGGTGGGCTAACGCGCATCTTGTCTTTAGCATCATAGATGAGCCGTCCTATGGTCGACGTACTGGGGCAGGCAATGCCCCGTTTTATACACCAGGGTTTTAATAAAACATGTAATTGTTTTTTTCCCAAGTTTGGCAACTCAGTTCGCCAATAGCGTATTTGTTTCAAAACAGCTAATGGCCAGTTACGGCGCCGTCGTCGTTTCGGTGCTGTCGAGCGACTCTGCAGCCCACGAAGTCCCTTATCTTGGTATTGCTTGCGCCAGTTATACAGCGTTCTTCTGCTCTTACCGCTGTGATCTATGGCCGCGTGAAGCCCATGCTTAGTCCAAAACTCAAGTACCTTTAATCTTTCTTTACTTATGCTTGTATTCATCTCATTACTTATCGCATAACGAGCTAATCAATAAAAGCCTTTAATCCCATAACCTAAATGTTGATATTGCGCTGCTATTGTCCTGCCCTATAGTGCAATATATTTCTGAACTTATACAGCTTTTTTTAATTAGCAAATGATTCATTGCCAGTTGTCCGTAAAAGGAACCAGGGACAGACTGTAATGGCCAACTATAAACTGCGCTTTTCGGCAACTTTTGCCTCGCCTAAGACGCTTACTTTTGTTGTCTTGCCTGCGCTCGCTACGTTATGTAGTGGTCTCAAGGCGGTATCCTGCGGGTATCGTATGCCTTGCGCTGAAATGGCAGCAGATGAGACTGGGTTTCCGACTGGTGCACGGGCACACCCAAATCAATCCGGTTGGGGTGAAAAACTTCCAATATTTTAAAGGTTTTCGCTACTTTAAAGGCACTG
>LWTM01000006.1 GCA_002101205.1 Cycloclasticus sp. symbiont of Poecilosclerida sp. N
CAAACAAGATAATGGGAACCAGCACAATGGCCACGCCCCAACCGCCCCATTCTGCTTGTGAAATGACAACGCCAAGATAAGCTGCCACCATAAACATAGCGCCATGCGCGAAGTTAACCACGCCCAACGTGCCGAAAATCAATGCTAGCCCTAACGAGATAAGCACATAAAGTGCACCTAACTGCAAACCTGTTAGAAGTTGTAAAAATATACTATTAACCATAATTCTCCCTCTCTCCAATTTCGCTGGATGCAGACTAGCCTATTTATCTAAAAAAAAGCATGACTCTATTTGCATAGAACCATGCTTAATCTCTACAACTTACTTTAAGCTGGTTTGTAAGGCCCAAGCTCACCTTTAAATGTACTTACTGGGTACGCCACAGCATCTGCTTTAACAGTCGCGTGGATATTCAACAAGTCATATTTACCGGATGACTTAGCTTTAGAGTTTCCTTGCACAACCAAGATATCACGCATACATTGGTGATCTTCACCACGGTATAGCGTATCACCTGTACCTGTACCTGAGAATTTAAAGTCTTCAAGCGCTTTAATAACTGCTGGCGGATAGAAAGTACCGGCCATTTCACATGCGTTTGCATATAGAAGTGTTTGGCAATAAGCAACGTGCGCAGCCTGTGATGGTGGGAAGCCATGAACCTTTGTAAACGCATTAGTAAACACTTGTGAGCCCGCATCCTTCTGTTTCCAAGTCCATGATGTTGTGCCATACACGCCCTCAACGTTATCAATACCAGCACCTTGAGCCATTAAACGACTGTACAATGGAATAACAATCTCCATTGTTTTGCCATTTTTTTGTAGCTCACGCATGCCGAATGAAACAGCTTGTGACAAGGAGTTAACCATATTCTTACCATAGTGGTTAAGAACCAATACGTCAGCATCAGAGTTTAATACTGCTGTTAAGAACGCTGAGAAGTCAGTTGATTTAAGCGGTGTCATGATGTTTTGAACCGTTGTCCAACCTTCTTTCTCAGTGAAGTCTTTCATTGACTCGAATTGGGTATGTCCCCACGAGTAAT
>LWTM01000007.1 GCA_002101205.1 Cycloclasticus sp. symbiont of Poecilosclerida sp. N
GGCTCGTTGTCTGTTACACCCACCAGTGGTGATGCAACTGTCTATACAGTCACAGCAAGTGGCGACGACCTCGAGAACTTTAATGGTGCTGTCACCTTAGGCTTTGTGGTCGGGCAAGAGATTGAGGACACGGAAGGTAACCGACTAACCGACACCACACCAACGACTAATGAGATCTATACACTAGACAACGCCGCTCCGACTGTAATTATTGCCCTGTCGGACGGAGTGACAACCCCAGTCAGCATAAACTTTGATGTCACCTTCACCTTTAGTGAGGAAGTCACTGGCTTTGATGAGGACGATATTACAGTGACAAACGGCGTGGTAAGCAACATGCTAAGCGGCCCAGTCGTAGATAGTTCCAATCCACCCATGTACACTTACACTGCCACCATCACACCAGGGGCGAACTTGATGAGTGATATGGCAATCACCGTGGAAGTGCCTGCAAGTAGTGCACAAGATAGAGTAGGCCATGACAATGGAGCTTCCAATACACTTGTTGTTGCTGCCGATACGACTGCCCCAAGGGTAACCAGCATCGAGCGCACCACGCCGACAGATGCGGTCACCAATGCCGATAGCCTCACTTGGACAGTTACTTTTAGTGAAGATGTACGGAATGTAGATATAGGTGGGGGTGAGCTTGACTTTGCACTCACTGGCGACAGTACCGCTACCTTAGCTGTTGCAAGCACCAGTAGTCCAGCTATCTATACAGTCACGGCAAGAGACGGCGACCTTGAGAACTTTAATGGTGATGTCACCTTAGGTTTTGCGATCGGGCAAGATATTGCGGACACGGAAGGTAACCGACTAACCGACACCACAACACGGGCAGGCACCAATAATCCAACCTATACACTAGACAACACTGTCCCGGCTGTAACTATTGACCTGTCAGACGGAGTGACAGCCCCAGTCAGTGGCGACTTTATCGTCACCTTCACCTTTAGTGAGGAAGTCACTGGCTTTGATGAGGACGATATTACAGTGACAAACGGCGTGGTAAGCAACATGCTAAGCGGCCCAGTCGTAGATAGTTCCAATCCACCCCTGTACAC
>LWTM01000008.1 GCA_002101205.1 Cycloclasticus sp. symbiont of Poecilosclerida sp. N
GTTTCCACCCAGTAAAAATCATCACAACGGCAGAGGGCGGCTTAGCCACTACTAATCAGCCAGCGTTAGCAGAAAAAATGCAATTATTACGCAGCCATGGCATTACCCGGGACCCTACATTAATGACCAAACAGGCGGACGGTGACTGGTACTATCAGCAAGTTGAACTGGGCTTTAATTACCGTATGACCGAACTACAAGCGGCACTAGGCATTAGCCAAATGCAACGCTTGGATACGTTTGTAAAAAAACGCCATGCTCTACAACAACGCTATCATAAGCTGTTAAAAGGCTTACCTATTAAGCTACCTTATCAATCAAGTGGGTGCTATTCAGCACTACACCTTTACCCAATACAGCTTAAACTTGAAAACCTTGGCAAAACGCACGAGCAAATTTTTGATGAATTGCGCAGTAGTGGTTTAGGTGTGAACTTGCACTACATTCCTGTGCATACTCAGCCCTACTATCAAACAATAGGGTTTAAACAAGGTGATTATCCCAACGCCGAGCATTATTATAGTCGTGCGATAAGTATTCCTTTATATCAAGGGCTTACGTCGGATAAGCAAGACCAAGTTATTGAAATATTAACCAAGGTTTTATTGTGATTAATAAAATTAGTGTTAGTGTCATAGTGCCTGTATTTAATACTGGCAAGTTACTATTTCCATGTTTGAGATCGTTACTTAGTCAGACACTTAACAATATTGAAGTAATTATTGTCGATGATGGATCGGATAGACAAACACAAAGGATTTGTGAAAAAATTTCAGCTAGGTTTCCAGATAAAATCAAACTTATTCGCTTCCCCTTCAATAGAAGGCAGGGGGCTGCAAGAAATATGGGGATAAAAGTTTCTCAAGGAGAGTATATCGGTCTCGTTGATTCGGATGATTATATTGCTTTGGATATGTATGAAAAACTTTATACATTGGCAAAAGTAGAAAAGGCAGATATTGTTGATTGTGATCTTATTCAACTGCGTTCAGATGGGAGTAAAAGATATGAAGTTAGTTATGATAAGGGGCAAACGGGTTGCCTTGACCAGAATAAGCGAAAAAGGTTGATTCT
>LWTM01000009.1 GCA_002101205.1 Cycloclasticus sp. symbiont of Poecilosclerida sp. N
GCTCCAAACGGCAGAATTTACGGAACAATAAGTCCCTGTATAAACACTGGGCTAACTGCACATCGGATAGTTGATACCATACGCCAAGCAACAAGCTTCGAAATAGCGTCAGTAAAGGGTAACGGGGACGACCTGTGTTAGAAGCATAGATTGAGGTGAGCAATGTTTCTATTTCAGACCATTCCAACAAGGCTTCTGTGTCATCAAGACTATGAAGAATAGGGTGGTCTAAGTCAGCGGTTGAAAAGAAGAGGTTGGACTGTGTTGAGAATGATTTTTGCATGATGCATTATGATAAAGTTCATGCGGATTTGTTGGGTTATACTGTCAGCACTGGCACCGCCGGCGCAGGCACTGTCAGCACTAGCACTGCGGGCGCACGTGCTGAGGTCTCACTTACTAAACAAAGCTGATATACCCCTTTAAAAACATCATTTTAAACGCCCTGGTTTTGAGTGAAAATCAGTCCAAGGCCCTCATCCATATTAAGTGGTTTTGGCTACATAGCCCTTTCTGCCCACACTATGATAGGAGTCTATGCGTTATAATATTTTTTTAAAAATCGTGCCCGTAGTTCAGTTGGATAGAATTTTGGTTTCCGAAACCAAAGGTCGTGGGTTCGAATCCCGCCGGGCGCACCATTTAGTGGACAATAATAAAAATATCGACACAACACAATCATTACACTCTCACGGTTTGCCGGACACAAACCGGTTTCTATCATCTGTAATGGTCAACTAAAACGGTAAGGTTTCTAAGCCACCTTTAGTAATTCCTGACTTTATCTATATGGGCGTCATATACCCAAAGCGCTACGCGGTGCAAGCGCCCCCAACAGTTTCCTCGGTCACCAAATGACGAAAAAGATTTAGTTTATGATTTATGGAAGCAAGGAGTTGGTTTCAGCGATATTGGACGATGACTCAAGGCCCGACCTATAACAACCGCAGCGCCAAGCCTTAACTAGGGCGGCGCCACTTATGAGACCTTCTAGCTTTATTTAGACCACTGTCTGGGTTCAGATAGAAGCGAGACTTTTTGAGATGTAAAACTTGGGTAGCCTGTGAGTTGTTAACTAAACACAGGAGGCAAGCCGATGCAGATCATACAGCCTGTGAATGAAATCATACAGAAGTT
>LWTM01000010.1 GCA_002101205.1 Cycloclasticus sp. symbiont of Poecilosclerida sp. N
TAGATCACGGCGTAATCACTGGGGAAATACCGCCACCTTGTTCGTCTACCTAGAACCGATAAGAAAAATCATTTACACGGTCCATACTATTGAGTCTTTAAACTCAGTGATTCGTAAACTCACCAAAATTGTAAGATTTTTAATCACGATAACTGTTCTTTTAAAATCACTTTCTTAACGATTGATGCGGCCAGCAGAAAATGTACTTTACCGATAAGGCAATACTCAAACGCCATGAATCATGGTTATCATCCCTCACGAAGAGAGGCTGAAATGTTACGTGTAAACAAATGAACGCTTACACGGAATTATTTACAGGCTCACCCCTACAGTAGTATGCGTTCTTCTGACACTATTTTCGCCTCTTATACTTTCTCTTTGCTCTTTTGTTTTGCCTTGATAAATACTATTTTGCTTTTTACGCCATTGTTTAATGGTCAAGACTCCTTTTTAATCTATCATCCGCCCTTATTTCATTAACCATTAATATCAATTTTGGTTTCTAATACGTGGTGTTGATGGCTGTCTATTTTTCGAACATTGATTTTATTTCTTCAATAGGTTTCACCCTTGATTCTTTGTGGTTTTTATACATTGAGTAAGTGATGCTATCGATTATTTTAGGTATAAAATCTTGGTAGTGCGGATTGTCTTTGGTTTCTTGTGTTTTTTCAAACATTTTTGCCATTGCCAAGCGGTTACTGGCTTCAATCCGAAGTTGTTTGGCATTGGTATATTGACGAATGACAACAAAAGTGATGACTGATGAAAAAATATAGAGAGGATATGAGATTTTATAATCTCCGTTATAGAAAAAGGTTAAAGCCCCTAAAACCAACAAAACAAACACAGTAAAAATAATGCTTGGCAAAAACCACATCTTCTCATCTTTTTCATACTCGGTTTTTAAGTCTGTCAAAATACCTTGAAAGCCTTGGACTCCTTGAGTCTTCTTTTCTGTTTCTTCAACTTGCTTCTTTGGAATAACAGTCGGGTCTAAATTATTTGCTTTTTTAAAATCTTTTATTGCGTCTTCTTCTTTTCCTATTGCGCGATAAGCCATCCCGCGATTGTTAATAAAAGGAGCATCCTTGGGGTTTAATTTAATAGCTTGGTCGTAATCCTCAATGGCACGGTCAAATTCACCTTTGTTGGCATAAGCCAACCCACGATTGTTAAAAACACGAGCATTCTTGGGGTTTAATTTAATAGCTTGGTTGT
>LWTM01000011.1 GCA_002101205.1 Cycloclasticus sp. symbiont of Poecilosclerida sp. N
CCCACGGTTTAATATGGGATAGTGATGTCAATCCTGAAGGCGCAGCCTTAAGCTATAAAACAACGGCAGGTTCAGTAAAGCTTACTGCAACAGGAGGCTATTTTATTCTCGAAGATGGCGACATTGTTAAAGGAGACGCTAAAAACGATGGCTTTAGTGATGATTTGAATATGTATCATGCTGGGATCAGTGGCTCTATGCAAATTACTGACTCCATTAAAGGGAGATTAGGATCTAATGCCTATATCTATAATAATGAAAGTGAAAAAGGTGAATTTAAAGATGATAATGCTATCGAAATATACGAAGTAGCCAGTCGATTTGATTTTGACACAGCCTTACTACCGCTTTATGTTTACGCCCAATATGCAAAAAATGCTTCGGCTAAAGATGGCAAAGATAGCGCATGGCTAGCTGGTTTTGGAGCAAAATTGGGCGCGTTTAAAATGGATTACAATTATCGTGATACGCAGGAATTTGCTGTAGCAGATACCTTTAATGATGGCGATTTTGCAACTGGAAACACTGCTGCCAGAGGTCACAAAGTTAAATTAGCTTACGCAATCAGCAAAAATTTTGCAGCAGCTATGGCGTATTATGCAGCCGAAGAATACAGTGGCACTAACATTGATACCCTTCAACTTGATTTAAAAGCTAAATTCTAAAGCGGTTATAGTTAAAAAGTTAAGTAACGAGATTTAACAGATGAAACAATCAATTATTTATGCCTTAGATTTTGATGGTGTGATTTGCGACAGTGTATTGGAAACTGGAATTTCGGGCTGGAAAGCTGCATTTGATTTATGGGATGACATTAAAATAGCCATGCCCTCTCAGCAAATAATAAATGATTTTCGTGTAGTAAGACCTATTATGGGTACAGGTTATGAAGCTATTTTAATCAATAAAATGTTACATGATGGAGTCAGTAGTGAGTCTATATTGAAAGACTTCGATAGCAAAAAAAATGATCTGATGAAAGCATCCAGGCTAAACATTGATGCGTTGAAAAAATTATATGGTGAAACACGAGATGTCTGGATTAAAGACAATATTGATGAGTGGGTAGAGAAAAACCCGTTATTCCCCAGCATGGCAGAAAAATTGCGGCGTTTAACCGACAGAGGGGTTTGGTATATAGTAACGACAAAACAAGAGCGTTTTGTAAAATGGATACTCAGTGCTAATAATGTGCAAATTCCAGATGAAAGAATTTATGGGCTCGATAGAAAACAAAGCAAACAAAACACTTTAATTGATTTACTTAAA
>LWTM01000012.1 GCA_002101205.1 Cycloclasticus sp. symbiont of Poecilosclerida sp. N
CACTTGGGTTAGCTTTGGCATATACGCGGAATATTTCATCTGCGAATGCTTGACCTACTTTTTCTACTCCTTGGAAATCTAGCCAAACCTCTTTGAATTTTGTAAACCTTGTAAGTACACGTTTTGCAGCTGATCTTGAAACTAACTGATCGTTATCGTAACTAGCTAGAAAAACAGGTACGTGTGTTTTGGAAAAAGCATGGTCATCGTCATCAGCAGTGAATCTATTAAATACCTCAGTGCTATCTCGTGTGCAATCAAGTTCGATAATCATATGAATTGCTGTGCCGGTAACGAATATCTTATCAAGAGATTCAAATAAATAATCTTCATTACTAGGCATGCACATGTACGTCATTTTTCCCGAACGAATAATAAATTTATCAAACATTCTTGAGGTGAAAAATATCCCCTCACCAGAGTGATTATCGGAATCACTAGTTAACTTACCTTTTGACAATTCAAGTAGCGCTTGGCGCTGGTCATCTAAGTCAAAATCCCTTTGGATTTTTTTAAAAATACCAATACCCTTATCCGTGATGCTCATAACTATAGAAACAGCAGTACGTCGAAGATGAATCCTAGCCACTTTAGAATCAGAATGGTCAATAACATTATTCATCATTTCGGTGAAACCGTAGTGACATATTTCCATTACATTTTTTTCTACATCCGTAACATGTGGTCTAACTAACTTAGTCCATATACTGTCTTCTTCGGTTTCTGGTAAAATTTCAATATCTTCACTAATACTGAATTTCGTTGCAAGTCCATACTTACGTGATTTTGTTTCACCTTGTGCAAGTACATCAGCACTATCAACCAAAGCTTTTAGATGACGACTCACAGTTTGGCGTGTAAGACCAAACTCCTCTACGGTGTCATGTATTACTGTCCTTGAATTATTTATCAGTCGATGAAGAATAAAGTTACGTATGATAATAACTTTTTTATTTGTTGATCTAGTCATTGAGTGATTGTAGCGGTTAGCCGCACTATTTGTATTAGTTTATGCGATTAATTGTAACACTTTAGTTATTTAATTGTAACGCTTTATATTTTTATTGTAATAGTTTATTAGGGAATGCTGATAAACAGTGTCTTTTGAGGATGTAAGCATCTGATAAGCCCTCAGGTTAAGATTGTATATTTTAATGCTTGTTCTTACACAACATAACGCCTTGCTAAGCGGCAGACAAAGTGACAGGGCTTTTGTGTGATAATTTGCGCAGCAAATGCACAAAATAACTGGCGCTTTGTCTGTCCAGTGGAGGCGCGTCTTTTTTGTGCCCTAAGGTGTTTATATAGCCGCCCATTTTGTTTTTTATCAGGAAGAATAAGGCGATAGACTGTTGCACTT
>LWTM01000013.1 GCA_002101205.1 Cycloclasticus sp. symbiont of Poecilosclerida sp. N
AATGGTCAGAATATGCCACGGACAAGAACACTGTGAAGGTTCTCTATTTGCTGATACTTTGTAGGATGGTGACCAAGGAAAATTTAGAGTACTAACTATTTATTAGCTTTCACATTATACACAAATCTTAATAAAAACTAACCAATAAATATTTTAGATATATTTTATAAATAAATATCTATAGTAATTTACTAAAAAATTCTATAATACTGCTTATATTATTATAAATAACATACTATGGCTAAAAAATTATTAGAAGTTGCTAGGGATAAAATTAGACTTAAACATTATAGTTATCAAACTGAAAAGACTTATCTTGGGTGGATGAAGCGTTATGTTTTATTTCATGGTAAAAAACATCCTAAAGACATGGGTAAACTTGAAATTGAGGAGTTTTTAACTGATTTAGCGGTTAATCGTAGTGTTTCACCTAGCACTCAAAATCAGGCTTTTAATGCCTTGTTATTTTTGTATGAGAAGGTTTTAGAGATTAGCATTAAGAATGAAAATATATCAGCTTTACGTGCTAAGGAAAAGATACATATTCCAGCGGTGCTAACAATAGATGAGGTTAAAAGTGTTATTTTTAATTCTAAAGGAGTTTATCAATTAATGCTTAAACTTATGTATGGCTGTGGTTTGAGGATGAACGAATTACTTAGATTAAGAATTAAGGATATTGATTTTGGCTTTGATAAGGTTTGTGTATGGGATAGCAAAAGTCAGCAGGATAGAGTGTTAACCTTGCCGCAAAAAATTAAAGAAGATTTAGGTATTCATATTGAAAATGTTAGGAAAATTCATAAGAATGATATTCTTGCTGGGTTTGGATATGTTAACTTGCCATTTGCACTTGATAAAAAATACCCTAATGCTAATACTGAATTTAAATGGCAATATTTATTTCCGATGAATAACATTACTCAAGACCCTAGAGGAGATAAGAAAATTCGCCATCATATTTTATCACCTACTTTTGGTCGGAATATTAAAGTAGCTGCTAGATTATCTTATATTGACAAGAAAATATCCGCACATACTTTTAGGCATTCTTATGCGACGCATTTACTGCAAAATGGCATTGATATTCGCACAATTTCTGAATTGCTGGGGCATAGGAATTTACAAACTACGATGATTTATACCCATATTGTTAAAGAGTTAAATAAAGATGGGGTAAAAAGTCCGTTAGATTTTTAGAGTTGTGGGGATTAAAGGGGTACTTTGTTTTTTAGTGGTCGGCTGGGATGATTCGTTATGCCTTATTTTACAATTGGTGTGCATAATTCCAGCAAAATTCCTGAAGGGCAACGAATGTTATACTTATGGGTTGAATTCGCCACTTATTAAATTCCTTTCAAA
>LWTM01000014.1 GCA_002101205.1 Cycloclasticus sp. symbiont of Poecilosclerida sp. N
AAGACCATTCCAATATTGAATAAAAGCGAGTATTACACATTGATTGAGCATCTTAAAAAAGATGAAATAGATGGTGAGGTGAAACAAAAATTAGATGCTATTTATAAAATTGTTGAAAAAATAAAGGAGGCATAATGAAATTGAACAAAGAAGGATTAGAATTATTAGATTTGGTGAATAAAACAGGTAAGTTTGAACGAGTGGATGATTATGAACAGGCGTTGCTTAAGGCTAAAATTATGGCAAAAAAATTACCAACAGAATTTTATGCGTGAGGTTGCGGTAGGTTTGATAGATATTAAACAAGGCGACACCCAAAGTTTGGCATTAGTTAAAAAGCAGTTTAATTTGTGAAAATCCAATACGAAAACCTAGATTATCAAACCGATGCGGTAGATGCGGTGGTGGATTTGTTTGCGGATGAGTTTGTTGGCAATGTGGATGATGTGGGTTTTAGTCTTTCTGGGGGTGGTCATTTTGGTATTGTGGCTAATCAGTTGTTGATTGATGATGACAAACTTAGGCACAATTTATCCGCCATTCAAAAGCGTAATTTAGACAGGATTGATAGAAAGATTGATGAGCAGAATTTGCGTGATTTTTCAGTGGAAATGGAGACAGGCACGGGTAAAACTTATGTCTATTTAAAGACGATTTTTGCACTATATCAGCGTTATGGACTGTCTAAATTTATCATTATTGTGCCATCTGTGGCAGTGCGTGAGGGGGTGTTGAAAACCTTACGCAGCACGCAATCGCATTTTTATAAAAGGTTTAATACCAATCGTATTGTGTTTGCTTATGAGGGTGAAAGTCGGCGAAAAATTAGTTTATTGAGAGATTTTTCCAGCAGTAATGAACTGAGTATTTTAGTGATGAGTATTCAGGCGTTTAATTCGGATAATAATATTATCAACGAAGATAGGCGTGATGATACACAAGGCAAAATGATTGAGTTTATCGCTCAAACTCAGCCAGTTTTGGTGCTGGACGAACCGCAAAATATGGAGAGTGATTTATCAAAATCGGCGCTCAATAAACTTAACGCTATTTTTAGATTACGCTATTCTGCTACCCATAAAAACCTATACAACTTGGTGTATTCACTCTCGCCATTTACTGCTTATAATAAGGGCTTGGTTAAGAAAATTGAGATTGCTTCGGTGGTTAAAGAAGATGCCAATAGTCGGACTTTTGAGATTGTTAAATTGGACTTTAACAAACAAGCCAGTGCCAAAATTAAAGTTGAAGTTAAGCAAAAAACTGGGGAATATATTTTTAAAACTTTGTTATTTAAGTTAGGCAGTAGCGTTTTTCAAAAAACCAAAAACGACAAATACAAAGATTTATACATTGAAAAAATATCTGAAAAAG
>LWTM01000015.1 GCA_002101205.1 Cycloclasticus sp. symbiont of Poecilosclerida sp. N
ATAAGGAAAGCGGTTTGTTAATGGAGAATTTAAAGTTGAAAGTTGAAAATAAGGGGAGCTGTGAAAAATAAAATTGCAAATACTAAAAATCAACATCAAAGCTTAGTTTCTAGAATTTCTGAAACCTATCTCAATGGACAACAAAAAGCAGTTACTGCTGTTAATACTCATTTGGTGGAAACCTATTGGAAGATAGGACAATATATTGTTGAATTTGAGCAAGATGGAAAAACAAAAGCAGAATATGGAAAAACCATGCTTAAATTATTATCAAAAGATTTGTCTTTTAAGCATGGCAAGGGTTTTAGTCTAAGCAATATTTATCTTATGCGACATTTTTTCATTCTAGAGACCTCAGCATAACCCAAAAAATACGCATAAATTTTGTTATAATGCATCATGCAAAAATCATTCTCAACACAATCCAACCTCTTCTTTTCAACCGCTGACTTAGACCACCCTATTCTTCATAGTCTTGATGACACAGAAGCCTTGTTGGAATGGTCTGAAATAGAAACATTACTCACCTCAATTTATGACTCTAACACAGGTCGCCCAAGTTACCCTTTACTGACACTATTTCGAAGCTTGTTGCTCGGCGTATGGTATCAACTATCCGATGTGCAGTTAGCCCAGTGTTTATACAGGGACTTATTGTTCCGTAAATTCTGCCGTTTAGAGTTTGGTGGTGATGTTCCAGAAGCATCGACTATAGGACGGTTTAGAACGCAGTTGGTTGAACACGATCTATGGGACCGATTGCTAGGTGAGATCAATCGTCAGCTTGAAGTAAAAAACATCATCATGAAAGAGGGTCGCATTAATATTATTGATGCAACACCGATAGAGGCCATGCAATCTGGCACAGGCAAAGGCAAAGATGGAAAGCCGACAAAAGATCCTGACGCGGGTTGGCATGTTAAGAATGATAGTCGAGGTAACAAAAAGTCCACCTATGGTTTTTCTGTTCATACAGGTGTTGATGAAGATGGCTTTATTCACCGCCAAAGTGTGACGCCTGGTAATGTTCACGATTCTCAAGAGCGTGACACCTTATTGTTAGGTGATGAAACTGCACTGTATGCGGATGCTGCTTATAGCTCACAACAGACCAGAGATAAGTTAGCAAAATATGGCATTGACGATCAAGTGCAACGAAAAGGCTATCGGGGTAAACCTTTATCAGAAGAAGAGCAAACCCGTAACAAAGTGATTGCGGTCACCCGAGCAGGTGGTGAGCGTCCTTTTGCCACGTACAAGAGACATTATGGGCTTGGCAGAACACGATTTATGGGGCTTGCCAAAAATGCAACCGTTTATGGTTTAGCTGCCATGGCTGCGAACATTCGCAAAGGAGCCAAGTTTTTAACGCTCTACGGCATACCAGAGCCAAGTTATGCGGGGTAAATGTGTCAAAAATCGGGGAAAACCACTGAAAAACAGGAATAAAATTGATTTAATGTATTAAATGACCTAAAGAACAGTGTAATTGACGAAAAAATA
>LWTM01000016.1 GCA_002101205.1 Cycloclasticus sp. symbiont of Poecilosclerida sp. N
GGTATCGAGGTAAACCTTTATCAAAACAAGAGCAAGCCCGCAACAAAGCCATTGCGGTCACTCGAGCAGGTGGTGAGCGACCCTTTGCCACGTATAAGAGACATTATGGGCTTGGCAGAACACGATTTATGGGGCTGGGCAAAAATGCAACCGTTTATGGTTTAGCTGCCATGGCTGCGAACATTCGCAAAGGAGCTAAGTTTTTAACGCTCTACGGTATACCAGAACCAAGTTATGCGGGGTAACTGTGTCAAAAATCAGGGAAAAGCACTAAAAACAGGCATGAAATCGATTTTTTAGGCATTAAATGACCTAAAAACAGCGTAATTGACGGAAAAATAGGAGAAGTCTCATGAAGGTGGATAAAGTTGTTGGTTATACTGAGGTCTCGACTAGATTTAAACTGTTAATATTTATTCACAAGTCATTAGGTGAACTTGATTGGATTTCTGGCTTTATTAAATCAAGTGAGGCAGAAAGCTTCGATATATTTATCTACTTAAATAAGGTTGGGAAAAGCGCTAGAGAGAATAAACAGATTTATGAAAGCTATGGTTTGGATAAAGCAAATGTGACTTTACTTGAGCCTAGCTATATAAGGAAGGGGCTGTGTAAAGTTTTAGGCAAACATTTGAATAAAATAAGGTATTTTAAAAACAGGATGCAGTCTATTCATGATTTCTGTGGTACAAAATTAGGTTTTAATCAGAACTTTGATTTTATATTTAGAGATTATCAGTTGCACGATAGTTTTCAGTTGCTTAGTGCGTTCAAAGTAAATAAAGAAGCAAAAATGGTAATATTTCCACATGCGGTAGGCTTGCAAAAAGCCAAAAAAGGAGAGGAGTTACTTAATATTGAGCCAGCTGTAAAGGCTGATTTATGGTTGGAGAACTCTATATTATCCACTAGGTGGGTAGTAACATATAAAGACGTTTTTTTTGTATCGGGTGCCCCTAGTTTATCCTCTAGTTATGATAAGCCCAGTTTGTTTGATGCTTCATCAATGAATGTTCTGGTTAATACTAGAAATAAATACACCCCATACGGGTCAACTCGAGAAATGGCGTTGAAGGTGTTTTCACAAGTATTAGAATTTTGCGACCAGAAAAAATTTAACGTATATATAAAGCATCACCCTCGTGAAAATGATATTCATGAGTACCGAGATATTCAAAAGAAATACTCGTGTGTCAAAGAGTTTAGTGACTCTTTAACAATCATTGATATTAAGTTGAGAGCTTGCCTTTCAATGTTTTCAACTTCTGGCTTATTTTTGACTGCTCGTCAAGTGCCAGTATTTGATATAACGCCGTACTTAAATATAAAACGAGGAAAACCGTTATCATTTCATTTTGAAGATGAAAAGGGTCAATTGACACATGACTTGATAGAAATTGGTGTGCAAGAGAGGTTGGAGACTCTGGATGTTTTACTTGATGAAATGAAATTAAAATTAATTGGGGAAGCACAATTTGACGCTATTAAAAAATATTTTCCTGAAGCTTCCAGTAGTAAAATCAGCCAAAAATTAAAAGAGTTAGTAAGTTGATTCCATATGGCAGGCAAGA
>LWTM01000017.1 GCA_002101205.1 Cycloclasticus sp. symbiont of Poecilosclerida sp. N
GTGGTGTGCTGCCTAGGGTTTGGGCTAGGGTCCCGGCTAGGGTCAATATAATTAATGGTGGTGTGTTGCCTAGGGTTTGGGCTGGGGTCCCGGCTAGGGTCAATATTATTAGTGGTGGTGTGCTGCCTAGGGTTTGGGCTAGGGTCCCGACTAGGGTCAATATTATTAGTGGTGGTGTGCTGCCTAGGGTTTGGGCTAGGGTCCCGACTAGGGTCAATAATATTAGTGGTGGCGTGTTGTCTAGGGTTTGGGCTAGGGTCCCGACTAGGGTCTATATCTACTCTTACAATCACTGGGTCTGGGGATGGGCTCCTACCTATAGGGGCACCTCCAAATTGGGCATTACCTATGTCAATAATTAAACCAGGGGGTATGGAAGGCCACGCCTCCTTGGGGGTGGTCATGGTAATAGGGTTCCTAGTCAGTGAAGGGGCTGAGTCACAAGGTCTAGAACGGGTGACCAAGGGTAGTATTCTGGGGTCCTTATTTAGGGGTGGGGCCTTATTTCTAACGAGGGGAGGAGTCGGATCCTCAGGGCCAAGTCTGTGTGCATGCAGTGCTGTGGAGGATACATGTACAGGTGGGGCATGTCTAGGTCTGTGGCCCATGGAGAAAGGCTGCTGCTTGACCCTCAGGTGCAGTGGAACCGGCGTTGAGGCTCCTGAAGTCGACATCTGCAGTGGTCTAGTAGGCGTGCCGCTGGTAGGGGTTTCCCCGCGAACAGCTGACAGTCGAAGAGATGAGGGGGCGTATGTGCTCAGGCTGCTTCACGAAGGACAGGCCAGCCAGGGGAGGATGCAGGTCGAGGAGTCTGGTGGAGGAGACCGGCCAAGAACGCTGCAGACACGAACGGTGACAGTACTACGTAGCTGTAGCTAGCTAGCCCGCTAGCAAGTTCACTTCAAAGTTGGATAAATAATTATAATGTCCAGAGCTTTCGTCTGTGGGAGACTTCGTCAGTGGAATGAAGTGAGCGGGGCTAGCTGGGCTTTATATGCGGGATGAGAGATGGATGTGATTGGTCGAGGGAGGTGGCATAAATAAGAAATTTTAAATAAAGTCCAAATAAGGAGTTTTTGTGGGCCCTGGAGTAGTTGGTTAATTTGGGGCAGGCTCGATCGCCCACCCCGGGGAAAAACCCCACCCAACCCCTAAAAAAACCTCTAAGAGAGGGAAAAATTGGGTTGGTGGGGAAAAACCCTCGTGTGGAGACATCTAGCTGGAGCGTTGTGGTTGCATCCTGCATGGAAGGTGGGAGGGGCTGAAGTGAGGGTTCTGCTGCAGGGGAGAGCAATACAGAGTACGTAAATGCTGGGAGGAACAACTAATAGGCAGTGGGCTGTTGGCCTCTAGTGGCCGGCAAGATCTCTAATGGGGGCCAAGTAAGTGGTTGTGCCAGGAGGGGGGGCCTAGTGCAGGTCAGTGGCTGTGGCAGCCAATTGGTGTAGAGGGGTGAGGTCAAGGCCTGTGTTTGAGTGGTTGGTATGTAAGGGAATAGGGGGATGGGCCTAGTGTGAGCTGCTAAGTGTAAGTCTACAGGAGTGGGACACTGAGTGCATATTGGGTGGGGGAGCAGAGGGGCAGGGCGGTGTTGTGTAATAAG
>LWTM01000018.1 GCA_002101205.1 Cycloclasticus sp. symbiont of Poecilosclerida sp. N
TTTTGGTCGATTAGGTATTGCGGTTTGTTATGATTTACGCTTTCCTGAGTTTTTTCGAAAAATGCAAAAACAAAATGTGGAAATAGTCGTTGTTCCATCTGCTTTTACCGCAGAGACGGGGGCAGCACATTGGGAAGTATTGTTGCGTGCCAGAGCGATTGAAAATTTATGTTATATCATCGCCCCCAATCAAGGTGGCTTCCACCTTAATGGGCGGAAAACTTTTGGTCATAGCATGATCATTGACCCTTGGGGTGGTGTATTAGACTGTTATAAAACCGGTGCTGGTTTTGTCAGTGCAGACTTGGATCAACAGCGGCTTGAAAAAATTCGAGTTTCATTTCCCGTTCTGGAACATAGACGTTTTTGCTGTCAATAGTTATGAATTTAAAAAAGTATAGTTTGTTTTTTTTAGCAATAACAATTTCAGCCTGTTCAGAGCTTAACGACACACGATATCAAGACACCACAGAGCTTGAAGTACCCCCTCAAATGGAAATAGTGGCAAAACCAAAGTTACTAATTGCGGAAAAAGATGAAGTTAAAAATAAAGGTTTAGGTAACATAGTTGTATTAGCAGGAACAGAACAAAAGCCTGTTATAAAGATTAAAAAATTATTTTATCGATCATGGCAGTTAGTTGAGAAAGCATTGAAACTGAATAAAGTAAAAGTCAAAGATAAAAACAGGGATTTAGGGGTTTTCTATGTGGTATTTGCTCCAAAGGATATTCAAGGTGGGGGGGTTTTTAGCGGCATGACCTCAATTTTCTCTGCTGAAGAAAACCACAGTAAAGCAGCTTATAAGTTGACTGTGGTTTGGCATGAGAGCAATACCGAGGTAGCTGCTGAATTTGTGCAGAAAGAGAATAATGGCTTATTGGACGATGATGAAGATATTGAAGATTTTGAAGGTGCGGCGAAGGATAATGCTACTGCTTTGATTAAAGCCTTGTATAAAACCATGAAAGACGATTTGCCCATCAATTAATGATTATTGTCAGAAAATAAGTCCGCTATTTAACGAAAATGATCGGGAAAAATGACCAAAATGGTTTTTCCATAGTAGGGCAACTGGTAACAAATAACCCAGCCGTCTGCTGGGTCTTATCCATCTTAGGCGGTGCAACTTCGGCCACATAGCCTGCTATGCTCCCTTCGTTGTACTTTAAAGATGAAAAAACTCTGGGTAAAAATAAGTTAAATTAATTGTAACTAGTCAACCCTTAAAAACCACTCAACCATTTGATTTATAATAATAAACCCAACAAAAACCATAGACAAAACAACCAGTATTTGGTAAAATAACCCTTATTTCTTGGTCGTTTTGCTGATAAAAACATGCTAACAAAATCAACCCCAAATACAGTGCAACTAAACCTCTTTCATTCAGAGTTATTTTCCCAATTAGACACTAAAGACCCTTTAATACAACTAGCCAACACTATTAACTGGTCAGTCTTTGATAATGCTTTTGAGAAGTATTATTGTAAAGACAATGGCAGACCCTCAAAACCCATTAGGCTGATGGTGGGCTTGCTTATTCTTAAACAACTTGAGGATCTATCTGATGAGCGCGTTGTTTTGCAGTTCAAACGCAATGCTTATT
>LWTM01000019.1 GCA_002101205.1 Cycloclasticus sp. symbiont of Poecilosclerida sp. N
TACTACCTTGACTTGGCATAATGTCTGTCGTCAATGCTGATATTTGGCTAATGATAGTTTCATTATCTTCCGTTAATGGCGTGACGGTGAAAACGTCAGCCGCATAAACAATTAAAGCCGTTTGCCCATCTTTACGTTGTCGCAAAATATCAGCCATTTTGAAACGTGCTCGGCTTAATCGACTGGGTGTTATATCAGCAGCATCCATCGAACGAGATAAATCCAAAGCAATCACTAATCCAGCATCATTTCTGAACACAGGGGAGGGTATACGTTCCCAAGTGGGCCCAGCTAGGGAAATAATGAGTAAAAATGTAGCTAGGGGAGCAGCAGTTAAAGACAAAATACTACGCTTTACAACGCTCTCTTGTAACACAAAAGGAGCCAATTCAGGGTCACAAATCAGAGACCAACTCGCTCTATTTAATTTGTTATTTACAAGACTGATAAAAAGCTGTGTTGCTGGTAAAAGAGCCAGTAAGCAATAAGGTCTAATAAAATGAAAGTCAGCAATGTTCATTTATATTTCCATTTCCAGTTTATTCGGCTAACACTTACAAAGAAACCTAACAATAGAGCAAAAGCTAATGGCCAGAAATACAGTTCAATTTTAGGTCGAAAATACTGTTTATCTTTTTCTACAGGTTCTAACGCATCCAATAATTGATAAATAGTTTCCAGTTCCTGTGTATTTCTGGCTCTAAAATATCGCCCACCAGTTTTTTCTGCAATGGCCGTTAAGGTTTTTTCATCCAAATCTCGAGATGGATTGATTTTGCGAGAACCAAAAAAACTACGCACGATCATCTCATCAGCACCTATGCCTATGGTATAAATTTTCAAGTCATTTGCTGCGGCTAATTCTGCTGCTTTTAAAGGTGTTACTTTACCCGCTGTATTAGCACCATCGGTTAATAAAACCAATACCCGACTATTGGCGTGTTGTTTTCTTAATCGTTTAACCGCCAAGCCAATGGCATCACCTATTGCGGTTTTTTCACCTGCCAAGCCTATGGCTGATTCGTGTAGTAAGGTAATCACCGTGGTTCTGTCAAAAGTTAAAGGGGTTTGAAGGTAGGCGTTGGTACCAAATAAAATGAGACCTAAACGATCACCCTGCCGTCGATTAATAAATTGTCCTGCGATATATTTAGTTGCTGTTAAACGGTCAACTCTCTTTTTTTCGACAATAAAGTCCTCTTCTTTCATGCTGCCAGATAAATCCACTGCCAGCATTAAATCTCTGCCACTGATTGCTTGTTCAATCGGATCACCTAACCATTGCGGTCTCACGCTGGCAAGCACCAAAAATATCCAGGCCAGCATGGCCAACAATAAAGGCCATTGCTTGTTTTGAGAAAGCGCTTGCGTTTCTCCCAGACTAAAGTCTTCAATAAAGGGGACTTTTAGTGCAGCTTGTTCTGCAACCACATCAGCAGGAAGCCAGTAGCGAGCAAAAAAGGGTAGAGGCAGTGCCAGTAATAACCACGGCCATTCTAAATGGATCATTTTTTACCCTCTTTCTGGGCTTTAAGCCAGTCTTCACAAAGCTGTATTAGTTGGCTTATTTCAGCATCGCTAGGTGCTGTTTTTTGGTAATGAGCGGTCGCTAACAAAGTGCCTGT
>LWTM01000020.1 GCA_002101205.1 Cycloclasticus sp. symbiont of Poecilosclerida sp. N
GATGTGCAGTTAGCCCAGTGTTTATACAGGGACTTATTGTTCCGTAAATTCTGCCGTTTGGAACTTGGTGGTGACGTTCCAGAAGCATCGACTATAGGGCAGTTTAGAACGCAGTTGGTTGAACACGATCTATGGGACAGATTGCTAGGTGAGATCAATCGTCAGCTTGAAGTAAAAAACATCATCATGAAAGAGGGTCGCATTAATATTATTGACAAGGTGAATGGCGCAACTAGAGAAGGTGCCCTGGGGCACGCAACGCCGATAGAGGCCGCACAGTCTGGTGCAGGTAATGGCAAAGATGGGACACCCTCAACAAAGCCATTGCGGTCACTCGAGCGGGTGGTGAGCGGCCTTTTGCTACGTATAAGAGATATTATGGGGCTGGGCAAAAATGCAACCGTTTATGGTTTAGCTGCCATGGCTGCGAACATTCGCAAAGGGGCTAAGTTTTTAACGCTCTACGGTATACTAGAGCCAAGTTATGCGGGGTAACTGTGTCAAAAACCAGGAAAAAGCACTAAAAACAGGCATGAAATCGATTTTTTAGGCATTAAATGACCTAAAAACAGCGTAATTGACGGAAAAATAGGGGAAGCCTAATGAATATGGATAAAGTTGTTGGTTACACCGCCGGCGCAGGCACTGTCAGTGCTAGCACCGCCAGTGCACGTACTGAGGTCTCATGTTAATGTCTAAGGGTTATGTAATTTCATGACTGCATTTAATGGAAATTTAAGGAGAGAAAGTGGAACATTTACAAACAATTAGTACATGGTTTGATTTACAAACAATTAGTATAGGGTTTGATATTGCGACTGCTGTGTCAATTATCGGTGCAGTAATAGTCTTTATTATTAATACACGCCAAGAAAATAAAAAGATTATAGGAGAAGAAAGAAAGAATGAAAGAGTAAAAATTCTTTCAGGTTTGTTAACAACGTATAGGGAAAAATATTTATTTCCTATACTCGCTGTTCTGGCCAAAGAAAAACCAGACCCTGAGGCCGGTGTGGCCGCTAGAAAAGGACTTGAGCTCATGATGGGAGAGTTGAAGAAATTTTTGCAGCAAAAGGCCGAGCCTACAGCCGCTATATATTTTGGAAAAGAAGATTTCGAAGGTATTCTAGAAATGAGAAAGCTAAGTCATACGATATTCCCTGAGATTAATAAGATATTGAGCGACGAAGTCTCTCAAGAAGATAAAGTCTCTCGCGTGATAGGCGTATTTGATAAATATACGCTTGCATTGATTATGCAAGAAGCGGCTATGGTCATAAGGCTACGAAGGCTGATGCATAATGAAAGCAAACGTGAGAGTGGAAAGATTTGGAATATGTATGCGCTACATCGATACGAGCGAGGAGAAGTAGATTTATCTAAGCTTAAACCGTCACCAAAAAATCCGTGAAACGGGTCTCGCTAAACAAGGATTGTTTAAAACGCAGATGCGAAGAATTACATCACGCACAAGGACGTTAAAAGGGTTGTTTGCCAATCTAGCTGACTATATTACCGGCGGAGTTTCTGCTTCGTCGGTTTTTTAATGCCTCACGATTTAGTTGCTCGTGAGGCCCGTTTGCGTTCATTTTCAGTTAATAATTTCTTTCTTAGCCGGATGCAATGAGGCGTCACTTCAACTAGTTCATCGTCTTCAATAAATTCGAGAGCTTGTTCGAGTGTCATTTTGACAGGGGGGT
>LWTM01000021.1 GCA_002101205.1 Cycloclasticus sp. symbiont of Poecilosclerida sp. N
GACCCTTTTTCTATCTTGTGGCGTGCCATAATTAACCGCATTTAAAAGAGAAAAAGATAAATCATACCCACTTTCTGAAAACAGTATTTTAATGTTTTTTAATGCTTCTGAATGACGTTCGGCTAGCATTCCTGAGACATTTTCAGCTAAAAAGAATTTTGGCTTTTTATCTCTTAAAATTCTAATAAATTCAAAAAACAATTGCCCCCTTTTATCTTCAATTCCTTTTAAAGTCCCTGCCTCACTCCAGCTTTGGCAGGGTGGGCCACCAATAATACCATCGCAATCAGGTATGTCATTTGAAGGAACATCTCTAATTGAGCGTCTATCTAAAGTGGTATTAGGAAAGTTTTTCTCATAAGTTTCCCAAATATCTTTATCATATTCATTAGCCCAAATAGTTTGAAATCCAGCCTCCTCAAACCCTTTATCTAATCCACCTGCACCAGAAAACAAAGAGACTATTTTCATATTAAACAAGCTCCTGTGGTACAGATAATTTATTGATGAATAAACTATGGGGAGCATTAATTAAATTAATATCAAACTTTAATGATGGCTCTATTCTTGAGCTAGCATTATGAATTCTGAACGACAAAACCCAATCATTATTGAATGTAACTATTAAGGTTGTTTGTGAATTTTTTTTATAGGAAATATCTAAAATTTCACTTGGAAGTGTTATTTCGGGAGTATTAAATTTAGGTTGAATATCTTGAAAAGGAAGGTTTAATGTTCCATATAAATTATAGGCTTGAATTTCTACAGCATTATCACTCTTTATAACCTTGTAAAAATCTTTATTTCCAACGAGGTACTCAATAAGGCTAGTTGCAACTTTACTTGGATTTGTTAAATAAAGTCGATGTAACTCTTTTTTAAACGCATCTAGGACAGGAACATATACCGTTAAATTCTTATCACTTAAAGAACTCCATTTTTCAGTTCTATTACTTTCTTGCTGAATTGTTTTTAGCTCATTAAATATAGGATTCACCTCTGAAAAATAGGCGTCAGAACACTTCTCCCCTAACCATTTTTTACCAAAATCAATATCACTTGATAGCCTTGAGTGCTTTACCGCTCGGTGATTATTTTTGGCAGAAACTCCTATTTCCCATTTTTGTATGACTCGAATCGCTAAAATATCTCTAACATCGCCCAATTGTCCTTGATAATCCGTTAATATCTCTAACTGAAGCACATCATTTTCATCTATACCATTAGAAATCCTAGGTTCTATATCCATAGGAAGTTAACAGCAAAGCTAGCTGTTAATAAATACCTTCCTTGCTTTTGGTGTTGAAATTCATTAAAACAATTTTTTGCTATTCCATAAGCATCATTTTTAATAATTTCAACATGAGTAACTTTGTTTAATTTTTCTTTGAACTCGCTCAAAATCGCATATTCAAATGCTTTCCCAGTAACCATTTGAATTGAATTATTTCCCATTACAACATTCTACCTTTATTTATTCGTGGATAATTTTACCTATTTTCACTGCTATACACGAGCTACATGTTTTTTGCACATAATGCCTAGCTCACTTGCCGCCAAAAGCAGAGTGTAGCGTAGCGAAACGGCACTTTTGGCGGCAAGTGCAGTGCCTTGTTATGTTTCTTTACTGAGATGTGCAAGCGTGTGTGCGTGTTCTTCCCAGTTTTTTCCATCAAATTTCTCTATTATTAAATCCATAGGTTGCAGGTTCAGACAGCGAACAT
>LWTM01000022.1 GCA_002101205.1 Cycloclasticus sp. symbiont of Poecilosclerida sp. N
GGGGGGGGGGGGGGGGGGGGTAGATATTTGTTGGGATAATGGTTGTATAGACATTTTCTTAAGCTCCGTAATTTAATAATGGGGGATCAACCCATAAGTGCAACACTTTTATTTAAAAAATAGTCTTTGCCAGCTAACCTTGCAAAAACCCAAAAAAGGCATTATACCCTAAACATTTCCTAGGTCTATTATTTATTAATTTGTGGCTATGATATAAGGGCATGGGGCATGAGGGCAACCACAGGAGGTTGCCCCTACGATTAATAAACTGGGAATAGATACCCAAATAAAAATATACTATTAAAAACCCGTACGGGCGACCCCCTGTGGTCGCCCTGAATAAGGGGGAGGGGAAATAAAAGGGTAGCCTCCCCTTATATTATATTTGCATCAGGGGCAGATACCATCTTAAAAATCAACCCTAATTTCACTCACCACAGTATTAGCAAATTTTTTAACACTACTTTATACTATTCTTTGGTATTCACAATATATTGGAACATCTAATTTAGCCACTTTTCCTTTTAAAGCCTCTATGAAACTAGCTTTTTGTTTATATAAATTCTTCCCTTTTGGTGGCCTGCAACGCGATTTTCTTAGTATATCCAGAATATGTCATGATCGCGGACATAGTATTGATGTCTACACCATGAGCTGGGAAGGGCCTCAGCCAGAAGATTATAATATCAATATTATTCCTATCAAACATTGGACTAATCATGGAAGAAGCAAATACTTTTTAAAAGCTCTCTCTATAATTTTTACTAGCAAACACTATGATGCGGTGATCGGCTTCGATAAAATGCCCTTTCTTGATCTTTATTATGCGGCAGACTCTTGTTATGTTGCCAAAGCAAGACCAGCTCTATTCAAATTATCAGGCCGCTACTGCCATTTTGCCAAATTTGAACAAGCTGTTTTTGGCAAAGAATCATCCACCCAATTAATGATGATTTCTGATATTGAAAAACAAAAATTTATCGAACACTATAACACCCAGCCTGAACGTTTTCATTCACTACCTCCTGGTATTAGCCCTGATAGAAAAGCACCTGATAATGCCGGCGAAATTCGTCAACAATGGAGAAAAGAATTCAATATTGCAGAGGATGACAAGGTGATTCTGATGATAGGATCGGCATTCAAAGGAAAAGGCTTAGACCGTACACTTAAAGGCATTGCTGCTTTACCAAAAACACTTCTTGAGAAAACACAGCTCATGGTTTTGGGTAAAGATAATCCACAACCTTTTTATAAATTAGCCTCTAAACTAGGGGTGCGAGATCGGCTCACTATTTTTCTTGGCAGCGATGATGTCCCTCGTTTTTTACTCGGTGCGGATCTCTTTGCCCATCCTGCATACAGTGACAATACCGGCACCGTAATTTTAGAGGCAATGGTTGCTGGTTTGCCCATCATCGTCTCCGAAGTCTGCGGTTATGCCTTCCATGTCAAACAAGCTCAAGCGGGTTGTATTACCTCACTGCCATTTCAACAAAAAGAGTTCAACCAACAACTTGAATTTATGCTGTCTTCTGACAAATATGAAACATGGGTTAAAAATTGTATCGAATATAGTTTAGCAGAAGATTTATACAGTATGCCTGAAGTTGCAGCAGACCTTATTGAGTCGGTTGCTGAAAAATTAATTGCTCAAAAAAATCATTAGAATGCCATCGTCCATTACTGTAGCTCAACTACGAAAAATACAATACTTGCAACAAACAAATTTTTCTCTGCCCATTGA
>LWTM01000023.1 GCA_002101205.1 Cycloclasticus sp. symbiont of Poecilosclerida sp. N
TTCCCAGTCAACACCAGAGGCATCATCCGAAAGATTAAGGTAATCACCACTACCCCATAGCGTCATATTATTAACACCGTAATTATTATCCCCTGCCACGTTCAGCGGTATGAGGAAAGAGGAATTACTAAGCATTTGCTTAATATCCAAGCCGTCTTGTAACGCGGTGCGAGCATTATTATTGATGAGCTCTTGTAAGGTTGAGCTACCGCCTAGATTAAGGCGGGTGTCTGTGCTTGCAGATGCGTCTAATGCTTGGTCAATGCGGTTGCTGATATTGTCCACTGCTATTTTTGTTGTTGCTTTGAATAGCTGTGGCAAGATCGCATTTAATACTTGTGCTTCGGCTGCGGCTACTTCTTCGGCTGTTTGTCCTAGATTGAGCGGAACATTAATGGCGTAAACTCTTGTGCCATCTTCGCTATCACTGGAAGTTACTCTAATAGCGACTTCGTTCTTAGTGCCGAAACTATTTCTCCCAAGAACACCTGTTCCACTAATGCCTATCCGTAGGCTATAAGCTCTAGTTGTTGGGTCAGGGGTGTTTAGGCTTAGTTCGCCAGCGGTGGTTATTCTGAATAAATCATTGTCGGTATCCCCGTCTCCCATAGCCAGTGTATAGGTCTTGGGTTGAGCGATTAACGGGCGGTTTTGTGCAACCAGCGTAGGGGTAGCTGAGGGCTCGGTGCCTATTACATACCAGCGACCGAGGTTTTGGTTTTGGTTTTGGTTAAAGGCGGTGGCCCCGGTGAACATACCGCTCATATCCGTTACGCCAGAAACATTCCACCTGCTGATGTCTTGGTTAAAGGCAACAGCAGCGTTGAACATATTCGGCATACCCTCCTCCTCATTCTCCACACCCGCTACGCTGGAAACATCCCAGTTGCCGATGTCTCGGTTAAAGACAGTGGCTCCTCGGAACATACTGCCCATCCCGGCTACGCTAGAAACATCCCAGCGGCCTATGTCTTGATCAAAGGCAACAGCACCTTGGAACATACCTGCCATATCAGTTACTTTGGAAACATTCCAGAGGCTGATGTCGCCATTAAAGGTACTTGTAAAGGCATTAGAAGTGCTACTAAAGAACATACTGTCCATATTCGTTACTCTGGAAACATTCCAGCTATTAAGGTCTCGGTTAAAGGCATTGGTATCTGCAAACATAAGTCTCATATTCTCTACATTACTAACAACCCAGTTGTTGATGTCGCCGTCAAAGACAATGGCTCCTTGGAACATACTACTCATATCAGTTACGATAGTAAGGTCTGGCGTATCCATAGCACTCATTCTCATATTGATGGCACCATAAAACGCACCCACTAGACCGTCACTACTCCATTCGGCAGCACCCCATTGCGCTACGTCGATTAATTTCTCTTTATCGCCGACATCACCCAACGTAAACCCAGTGATGCCTTTTGAGACGACGACTTCGTACTTCTTAGCCTCGGCCCCCGGGTAGGAGTAATTGGCAGGGCCGGTTACCTCAACAGTATCGCTACCATCGCCCCAATTAATATTATAAGTGCCCTCACCTGGAAAGATTAGTTCACGATCATTCGCAGGCATATCCCATACAGTAACAAAGTCGTCCGAGGTATGGGTTGCTGTTATATGCGAGGTTGCCTGTGCGCTAGCGCTGAATAAAAAAACCGAGAGCAGTAATGCAGTAGCGGCAATAAGACCGCGCTGTGTGTGGGGGGGGGGGGGTAGATATTTGTTGGGATAATGGTTGTGCG
>LWTM01000024.1 GCA_002101205.1 Cycloclasticus sp. symbiont of Poecilosclerida sp. N
AAAACAATTTTACAGGTGTCATGCTAGATACTATGGATAAAACATCAGGGGCTTTATCTCAGTTAATGTCTTTCAATGAATTAAATATCTTTGTAAAATCTGCAAATGAAGCTGAATTATTCTGTGGCTTGGCAGGTTCACTTAAAACCGATGATATTCCTGAACTGTTAAAATTAAATGCTGATTATTTAGGTTTTAGAGGGGCTTTATGTGAACAACACAATAGAACAGCGCCTCTAAACACTGAATCAACAAATAAAGTCCTTGCTCATTTTTAACCAAACACCTTGAAAATATAGATGGAAATTAGTAAAAACCCGTTAGGCAAAAGATTCAGAGGCTATCTCCCTGTTATTGTTGATATTGAAACGGCAGGATTTAATGCAAAAAAAAACCCACTGTTAGAAATTGCCGCTGTTATTGTTGAGCCTGACCAACAAGGACTGCTACAAACCACAGAAACACATGCTTGTAATATCATCCCCTTTAGAGACTCAGAACTTGATGATGCCGCATTAAAATTTACCAACATTGACCCTTACCATCCTTTCCGCATGTCTATTGAAGAAAAAGAGGCACTGTCAAAAATATTTAAACCGATCAAAAATGCGGTTAAACGTAATGACTGCTCACGCGCCATTTTGGTCGGTCACAACCCCACTTTTGATATGAATTTTTTAAACGCAGCGATTGCAAGAACCAAGACAAAACGCAGCCCATTTCATCCTTTTAGTAGCTTTGATACAGCCACTCTAGGTGGATTGGTATATGGGCAAACCGTTTTGGCTAAAATTGCCAAAGCAGCTAATTTAGAATGGGATAGTGATAGAGCGCATTCGGCGCTTTATGATGCAGAACAAACAGCCAAGCTGTTTTGTATGATAGTTAATCGTTGGAAAAAGCTGGAGGAGTTAGAGCAGACGAAAGACTAAAGACTAGAGACGAAAGACTAAAACGCCTTCCGTCTGGCTAAAACCAAATTAGTTTTCTGTAGCCGCAGCCGCTGCTAACATTTCAGCCAATTCACCTTTGCCGTGTAAGTCCATAATAATATCGCAACCACCTACTAATTCGCCTTTAATATAAAGCTGTGGATAGGTTGGCCAGTTTGAATAGGTTTTCAATGCTTCACGTACTTCCTGTTCATCAAAAATATTAATGTACATAAAATTAGCATTACACGCTTTTAACACCTGTACAGTCTGTGCAGAAAAACCGCACTGAGGAAAATCAGGTGAACCTTTCATATACAAAACAACAGGATGACTTTCCAATTGATCTTTAATTCTTGCTATAACATCCATTACTAAAACTCTCAAAAAAATAATAAGCTAGTAATTTTATCAAACTTTATAAATTAAACAAAACAAATTTAAAATATAAGCAACAATTTCTTGCTTGTAACTATATTACATATATAATTAAGGGTTTTTCGTTTTCAACCTATTACATCAGTCACTTAATAAAAATGACCCGTCATATCATGCCCACTTATGAACGTTTACCCGTTACTTTTGACCGGGGTGAAGGCGTTTGGCTATGGGATAAAAATAATAAACGTTATTTTGATGCTCTTTCAGGTATTGCTGTCTGTAATTTAGGTCATGCCCACCCTGCTATTCACCAAGCAATTTGTCAACAAAGTAAAAAATTACTGCATACTTCCAATCTCTATGGTGTTGCTGCTCAAGAAACACTGGCGACAAAACTGATTAATAAAAGCGGTATGGATAATGTCTTTTTCTGTAATTCGGGTGCAGAAGCAAATGAGGCTGCGATTAAAATAGCGCGTTTAT
>LWTM01000025.1 GCA_002101205.1 Cycloclasticus sp. symbiont of Poecilosclerida sp. N
GTTGTAGCGCTTAACGCTTTTAATTTTTTATAGGGCGTTTGCCCATTCATATCATTAGAAATATTATGCTTCATACCATGTGCCATCTTATGCTCAGACATATTCATTGTATAAGGGTCAGGATTTTTTATATCAGGTGCAACTACACGCTCCCCCGACCCGATCCAAATTGAACTATATCCCGAGCCGTCCTGAGCACTGGCTCTTAATTCAAACAAACCTGGTTCAGGTACGGTAATCAGTAGGGTATAGGTCTCAGCAATCGCCATTAAAAAATTGTTGGTATTTAATGGCAATACATCATTACCATCAGCAGCAATGATTTGTATATCGCCTTTTGCAAACTGTAAATTGAAATAAGTCGCCGTTGCCGCATTTACCAAACGTAATTTAACTACATCGCCTACCTTGGCAGGAATGATAGTTTCTGTCTGTCCATTGGCTAAAAAAGCATCATAAGCCACGTCAGAAATATCCATTCCTGACATTCGGTTCAAAGATTGTTTAAAAAAATGCTTCAGTCCACCCTGTTGTATTGCGGACAATACATTTTGTTGACTACCTTTTTTGATACTATAAAAATCACTGCCACTTTTTAAGGTTCGCAACACTTCATCAGGGTCTTCATTAATCCAGTCAGATAACACAACTGTCGTTTGTTGATCAAAATACGGAGCAGGCTTTATTGTTGGATAGATAACAATGGCACCATACACGCCACGTTGTTCTTGTAGCCCTGTGTGCGAGTGATACCAATAAGTACCTGGGTGCTTCAATTCAAACTTAAATAGATGGGCGGCACCTGGCTCAATAGGAGGATGATTCACATAAGGTACGCCATCTTGATGATTAGGTATTAACAAACCATGCCAATGCACCGAAGTCTCAACATTCATCTGATTACTAACATTAATCTGTGCTATATCACCTTGTTGAAAATATAAAGTGGGTGCTGGCACTAAGCCATTGACGGCCATAGCTATGGTAGTCTTATTATTAAACTCAACCCTTTTATAATCAATCACTAAATCATATTCTACTGTTTTAGCTGAACAGCTATTCAATAAAATAATAAAGAGGGTAATAACTTGGACGATTGATTTCATTAGGTGTTACAGTTCCATTGAAAATAGATTAGATTGGCTATTTGAGAACTCAGCATAACTCATGAACGGATAAAAAAGGTCAGCCAAAATAACGTGCAATAGTTCACTATTACACTTGTATTTTGACTAAAACCTGAAAAATTCTATCACTTTTTTCTCATCGCCAGAGTTATACAGAGGTCTCTATTTAATAATGGTTCAAAAAGCCAAAAAACCAAAGCGGAGAGAAAAATGAAACAAATTAAATTATTACCCTTGTTGATTCTTGTTACTTTTTCTAGCCAAACCTGGGCTTATGGAAGTAGCGGGGGTCAAAAAGCCTGCAAAAAACCTAAGTTTAGTGAATTTACACCGGTAAAATTGACGGTTGTTAGTTCAGGTGCTGAATTTTCATTTAAAACATCTACATTAACAAACCCAGACAGCATAGTTGTCAGCGTAAAAAAACAAGCGGTTGAGGTCAATATTACTAAAAAAAGTACTGGCTTTGAAGTTAAGGGAACATTGCCAGATAGTTTGCAAAATACCTATGCCAGAATTGATATTAAAGCATCAGGTACTAATAATTGCCCTGCTAATGATGGTTGGTTGTTAAAAATAGAAGAATAAATGTAACTCCTCAGCTTACCCTCTATTTTGTCCAATAGCCGCGTTGAAAGTGTGCATTTACACCTGTAAACTCCGCGCTTTCATCTTTACTCCACTTTTGATCATTCCCTTTAACTATAAACCCCTAAGTATAAAAATAACCTGTAGAATAGGTA
>LWTM01000026.1 GCA_002101205.1 Cycloclasticus sp. symbiont of Poecilosclerida sp. N
GTTTGCAATTGGAAGCAATAACCAATATAGCAATGGAACAAGGCGATGATTTACAACCAATTCCAACAGAAATGAGAGGCGGAGTAAATGACCCTGAAATCGACAGACTTTCAAGCATTTTACAAACTTTCAACGACCAATACGGAACTGAATTTGAAGATGTGGATAAGGTGAGACAAATGGTTGAAAGCATTGCAAATGATGTCGCAAAAAATAAAAAATTAATTAGCTCAATAAGTCATTCTGATGAGCAAAACGCTCGCATAACAAGTGATGGGATTGTAGGAGACGAGCTATTAAAACATATAAATTCAAATTTTGGCATATATAAACTGTATTCAGACAATAAGGAATTTAGAGAAGACTTTTCGGCAATGATGTTTGGTGCTGTAAAAGAAATATTGGAAGCTGGCGTTAATGCAAATGTATAACAAATCGTTGCACCTGACCGCTTACGCGTCAGGTGAACTCAAGCGTTATGTTTCTCTAGCTTATTCTCTCCATTGCTATTTTATATACTTTTCCTTTATCGCGTTTTCCAACAGAAATAACCATGACGGTAATAATAGAATCATTCACTTCATAAACTAGCCTGTAGCCTACTTGCCTAAGTTTAATTTTGTAAAGTTTATTGCCACCAGATAATTTAGCGCTTTCTACGTGTGGATTTTCTAAAATATCTTCGAGTTTTTTCTTGAATTGAGATTGAATAGTGGCACCTAACTTTTTCCACTCTTTAAGAGCTGTTTTTTTAAACTTTAACTCATAAGTCATTTAAGCTAACCTTTACGCTAGCTTCATTTTTTCGCTGCTCAGCAATAGCTAATAGCTCTAGATCTTCCATGTGAGCCATCATAAATTCATATGTATCTGCTGGTATGCAATAAAATGCTGGTTCATTTCTATTTAAAACAGCAATTGCCTCACCATGCGCACTCAAAGCAACTTTCATTGGGTTTTCTTTTAATTCGCTTATGCTTGCTGCTGCTTCAGTCAATATTCTAGTTGTCATGCTATCACCAGTACTATAAAGTGGTCTTTAATTAAGTCGTTAGTATAAACAACCAAACATAACAAGGCAAATCAACATGGAATATTAAAAGCGTTGCGCCAAAAACGCGCAACGCTTTTAACGCCCAGTTATTTGCGACGTTATAAATACACAGGCTTTAAAAGTTAAGCATCAAAGTATGCTGTTTCTTTTAACAAAAATGCCACTTAAGCAGTAAAGCAGTCTGAAAAAAGAGGCTCTTTAAATCATCAAGTGCGTCTAAAAAATAAAATAATAGTAACTCTGAAAATATTATTAATTGCTTTCAAATAAAATATCAGTTAACTTTAAGCCCATGCAAATCACAAGCAACAATTTCAAGGTCAGTGCAAAAAATCACTGTCCAATTTATAACAAGTCACTGCACTTGACCGCCAAAAGTGCCGTTTCGCTACGCTACACTCTGCTTTTGGCGGCAAGTGAGTTCGGGCGTTCTGGCTGTAGGAATAATGGAGACAAGCTACCTTTTATCACAGTTTGTTTTAAATATTGACATATAGTATCTATTGTCATAATATAAAACCTATATGATAAATGACAGCATAAATTTTAGTTGGGATGATGTTAAAAACAAGCAATTAAAAACTGATAGGGGCTTGTGTTTTGAGGATTTTGTTATTCAGGCTAATCAGGATAATATTTTGGATATTATCAAGCATCCGAATAGCACAAAATACTCCAATCAGCATATTTATATTGTTGAATTACAAGGCTATGTTTGTATGGTTCCTTGCGTTAAGAGCGAGGCTGGCGTATTTTTAAAAACTATTATTCCGAGTAGAAAAATGCAAAAAAAATATAGGGAAGCAAAATGAAATTAGATAAAGAAGAATTAGAATTATTAGATTTAGTGGATAAAACTGACGAATTTGAACGAGTCAATGATTA
>LWTM01000027.1 GCA_002101205.1 Cycloclasticus sp. symbiont of Poecilosclerida sp. N
GGTATCGAGGTAAACCTTTATCAAAACAAGAGCCGGCCCGCAACAAAGCCATTGCGGTCACTCGAGCAGGTGGTGAGCGACCCTTTGCCACGTATAAGAGACATTATGGGCTTGGCAGAACACGATTTATGGGGCTGGCCAAAAATGCAACCGTTTATGGTTTAGCTGCCATGGCTGCGAACATTCGCAAAGGAGCTAAGTTTTTAACGCTCTACGGCATACCAGAACGAAGTTATGCGGGGTAACTGTGTCAAAAATCAGGGAAAAGCACTAAAAACAGACATGAAATCGATTTTTTAGGCATTAAATGACCTAAAAACAGCGTAATTGACGGAAAAATAGGAGGGGTCTCATGAAGGTGGGTAAAGTTGTTGGTTACACTGTCAGCGCTAGCACCTCCGGCACAAGCGTAGCGGGTGCTGTAAGTACACGTACTGAGGTCTCTTATTGATTTTATTGTTTTGTTAAAGAGCTTAAAAAACTTTGGTCATTTTTTCAATTTAGGTAATCGAACAGCATTGTCTCTGCCCATTGAGGTAAGGGTTCCGCTTTAACAGCAAGCTTTCCATTCTGTATTTCTGCAATTTGTTGAAAAGGATTATCAAGTCGTGAATTATCTAAAAAATAACATCGATTGCACAACGGTAAAACCTGTTTAATATTTTGTAATGTCCGGGGGATCCGGGATTTCACTTTGTCTTCGGGTACATTGTGCCCTCCTTCACTCACTCTCTGGGATATTCGCGCTTGATTGAGCGATATTTGATCAAGATGTATAAAAACAAGAACGATCTCATACCCCATTGTTTTTGCTTGTGCGACAAAATCAATTTTTGAAGGGTGTGAAAATACCGTTTCAAAACAAAATGTACGCCCTTGCTGCAAAAGCTCCAAACGCATTGTTTCAGCAATTCTGGCTGCTTCATAGCTATGTTGTTCTGCTTGCTCAGAAAACAGTTGCTTGGCTAAAATATCTGCATTTATAAAGGGCAGACCTAATGGCTCAAGTTGTGTTCGATAAAAAGTACTTTTCCCTGCACCATTCCCCCCAGCTAAAAGCCAAAGTTGTTTAGGTTTTTTCAAGGGTTAACCTATCTAACTCGACAAACAGCCCATTTTCAAACTGCCCTACTGCTGTATTTCCATCTGAATCAATTCTTTCTAAATAACCTTGATATATTACGGATGCCTGATAACGAACTGCACTGCCCGTTACGGCTTGTTGTAATGTGCCTTTATTCCTGCCACTTTCAAGTGATTTGAAAACAACATCAGGATCAATAGGCTCGCTAATCACTGCTTCAGTTTTGATTAGCGTTAACCCGGAAGCAACTGATAACAACACATCGGGATCTAAGGTTGATGCCACCGTTCGCCCTAGATCAGCCCAATATTCGATTTGCTCTGCCGTACTACGATGAAAACGCTTTGCTGTTGTTGCCGCCACTTGCATTAATTCTGCTTGCAAACGGATTGGAGAAGCTGATTTTGCCATATCTAAATCTCAACAATAAGTGTAATTAACGCACATTGTAGCAGATTGCTACAATGGGTGTTATCAGGTTAAAACCAAGGGACTGTGGTTGTTTTGCTCAGACCGAAAGAATCAAATTCCCCTGTTATCGGCGTATCTTGTAATTCTCCAAATTGAATATAACGACGATATTTATGGCCATTTGATGCGCTCTGAATTTCTAAATAAGGGTTGTCTAACCCCGTTTTAAACATTTTTTCTTTGTAGCGTTTTTCATAAGCCATAATATCCTTATCGGTTTTTAAATAGCCTTTGGATTTTTGGTGGACTACTTTTTTTTGCAATCTGGTAATGCTCATATTTTGGCGAATCCTAGAGATAGTTTGATGTCCTTTTACTTTATCAGGTACGGGTAAAATTTCGCTGATTTTGCAATAGCCTGAGAAAGTGGCTAGTAATAGCCGATATTTTTTTGTTTCTGCA
>LWTM01000028.1 GCA_002101205.1 Cycloclasticus sp. symbiont of Poecilosclerida sp. N
AACTAGCTATAGTCCACTAAACCAGACCATGGATATAAAGGATATGCTTATTATGACAATACAGCCCAACCAAACACACTATCTTACCCTTTGTCCTCGAGGTGCTATCCTCCCACACGTGGTGACTGGGTTCCAGGTCTCCCCAATTATTGGTGTCCAGCTTGCAAGTCCACAGCCCGTTGCCCATGGATGCCATGTGAGCCCCGCCCACCCCACAGGGACACACCAGAGCCAGCGACGGGGTGCAGTTGTTGTAGCCCAACGTGAGCATGGCTTTCTTCAGACCGGCGAGGATGGCTTGACGGACCGAGGAACAGAGCTTGCCACACACCTTGCTGGCAGTGCTGACATGCACTTCAAAGTGGGTGAAGGTATCGATCAGCGTGACACGGCCAGGGAATCCTCTGATGGAGAACTGGATGCAGTTCCTGTAGAGGCAAGCCGGGGTGTTGGAGTGAGGGACTAGCTCTATCTCCCACGGGCAAGGAAACTGGTTGTGGTGGGAGACAAGGAAACAGGTGAGAGTGCAGAAGGTGCCAAGGCGAGGACCTCCAAGTGGGAAGTCTAGAGCAAGAGCAGCTGCAGGAGAATCACCAGGAACACGATGTTCACACACTTCACCCTCTTCCAGCACTTCAAGGAGGGCAGGCATGAAGTACTTTGCAGCAGTGAAGTCTGCTACAACCAAAAGCCTTCGGAACAGCTTGACCAGCTCCACTGGAGTGAACAGACCGGGGACGTAGTGCTTCTGGAAAGACTCGTGACTGAGAAACGAGAGGCTGAAGAGAGCATGCTCCTTGAATGCTTGCCATTCTCCTGAGAAAACACCTATTTTGCTGCTGCTATTGACTTTTCTCAAGCCATGGATTTTCTCAACCAGCTCTGTGGCCTTGTCCAGCAACACTTGAGGGTCGGTGAAGACAACACCCTCCAGGACCTCAGGGAAGTAGAACACGATGGAGATCTCGTCCAGGAATTCCAGAGCTGCATCCAGGGTGTGCTTGTCGAAATGGAGCTCAGCAGCTGCTTCCAGACACTCGTCAATGCTCAACACTCCCCTGCCCAGAGTCTGGCTGGCTTCTTCCAGAATGATCTCCAGACAGTAATAGCGGAGAGGCACTTTCACAGGCTCAGGACAACACTCGGTCAAGACAAGGCGTTGGACATCTTTAGCTAAAGCTTTATCTTGAGGCTGTGGGTCTTTGGCATTGACAGCAAAGATAAACTCCCTCTCAGCTAGGTTGGAGTACGTGACCTCATCTTTGAAAGCTGGAAGGAGCAGTGAGGCCAACTTCTTGTTCTTGTCGGCTCTTGTTTCAGTAGTGCACTCGCCTTCCAAATCTCTGTGAGTGCCCACTACCATAATCCTGGAAGGCTTGTCAGTACACTCAGAGGAGGCCCTGTGGGTGTGTAGCGTGCGAAGGCAGTGCTGGAGAAGCTGCTCGTTGGTGTGAGCTGATTGGTAAGGAGTCCCCACAGACTCTCCGCTGATGTCGTAATACTCCACCACTGGCTTGGTGGCTAGCTCCTCCGACAGCTTGAATACAAACACGTAGAGATTCATGCGGCGTAAGAATGCTGGCAACATCTCGTGGAACTGTGGCTGACCTCCGGAGTCGATGAAGATGATCTTGCGGTAGGTGGTGATGGCTTCACCGGTTCTGGAGCACTGCTCTACAAGCTGCACCAAACCATCACATGTAGAGATGGTCTTGAGAAGGTCCTGCTGGTGGAGTTGGGAAGGATTGCGTCGTGAGATGACTCCTGGTGAAGTGGTGGGCATAGCTACTGGTTGGAGTCTGGGGTCAGGGTCTTGTGTGGAGGATATGTGCTCTGTGGTGAGGGCTTCAGTATTCACTGCAACAGGTTTGTTTCCTGCCTGCTCCTCGTCACCTGAGATGCTGTCATCGTCTGAACCACTGTCCTCCTCTTCACCCTGTCCTGTCCTGCTGCTCATCATTGCCTT
>LWTM01000029.1 GCA_002101205.1 Cycloclasticus sp. symbiont of Poecilosclerida sp. N
AAGAGGAATTATTAAGCATTTGCTTAATATCCAAGCCGTCTTGTAACGCGGTGCGAGCATTATTATTGATGAGCTCTTGCAAGGTTGAGCTGCCGCCTAGATTAAGGCTAGTGTCTGTGTTTGCAGAGGCGTCTAATGCTTGGTCAATACGGTTGCTGATATTGTCCACTGTCATTTTTGTTGTTGCTTTGAATAGCTGTGGCAAGATCGCATTTAATACTTGTGCTTCGGCTGCGGCCGTTTGTCCTAGATTGCGCGGAACACTAATGGCGTAAACTCTTGTGCCCTCGTCGCTATCACTGGAAGTTACTATAATGGCGACTTCGTTCTTAGTGCCGAACCTATCTTGCCCAGGACGACCTGTTCCAGTAATACCTATCCGTAGGCTATAAGTTCTAGTTGCTGGGTCAGCTTCGGTTAGGCTTAGTACGTCACCGGCTCCTAGGGTGAACAAACCATTGTCGGCACCTCCGTTTCCATCAGCCAGTGTATAGGTCTTGGTTTGACCGATTAACACGGGGTTTTGTGCCCTCAACGTTGGGGTAGTTGAGGCAACACGATCTGTTACATACCAGCGACCGAGGTTTTGGTTAAAGGCGGTGGCGGGGGCGCCGGAGAACATGAACTGCATATTCGTTACCTTGGAAACATCCCAGTTGCTGATGTCTTGGTTAAAGGCAACAGCAGCGTTGAACATATTGAACATAAGCGTTACTTTGGAAACATCCCAGCGGGTGATGTCTTGATCAAAGGCAGCGGCAGCGTTGAACACACTGCCCATAAGCGTTACGCTGGAAACATCCCAGTTGCCGATGTCTTGGTCAAAGGCAGCGGCACCGCTGAACATATTGCTCATATCAGTTACTTTGGAAACATTCCAACTACTGATGTCGCCATTAAAGACATTAAGATTGGTACTAAAGAACATCGCGTTCATATTCGTTACACTGGAAACATTCCAGCTATTAAGGTCTTGGTTAAAGGCAGTGGCATCTGCAAACATAAGGCTCATATCAGTTACGATAGTAAGGTCTGGCTTATCCATAGCACTCATCGTCCTTAGTGCAGAGGCACCTTGAAACGCACCGTTCATAGTAGTCCATACGGCGGCACCCCATTGCGCTACGTCAGTTAATTTCTCTTTATCCTCGCCATTAGCCAAGTTAAATCGAGTGATGCCTTTTGAGGCTCTAACTTCATAGGTGCCAGAGCTGGTGTAGGTGCATGTAGTAGGAGAAGAAGAACCGACGGGTCCAGCAGTGCCGCCCGGGCCACAGTCAAGGGTGTAGGTGCCCGTACCTGGAAAGGTTAGTACACGATCACCACCCTCAGGCATAACCCACGTGGTAACAAAATCTTCGTGCGAGTCTGCCTGTGCGCTAGCGCTGAATAAAAAAACCGAGAGCAGTAATGCAGCAACGGCAATAAGACCGCGGGCTGTGTGTGTGTGGGGGGGGGTAGATATTTGTTGGGATAATGGTTGTGCAGACATTTTCTTAATCTCCGTAATTTGATAATGAGGGCGAATTCAACCCATTAAGTGCAACATTCATTTAAAAAACAGTCCTTGCCAGTTAACCCTGCAAGAACTCTGAAATGGCACTATATCATAAATATTGCCTAAATCTATATATTTGTTATGACTCCACCACATATTGCACCTCTATTCTCCTGCGCTATAGTGCAATATATTTCTGCACTTATACAGTAGTGTCTAGGTTCAGTACCTGTGAGACATATCAGGTGTCTTACATGCGTTCGTTGATAGTGCCCAAACGTTTCCAATTATGTGCCGTCGCAGCGAAGCGTGGGAACAAGACAAAAAAAATGAGGACGCTTTGTCCTCATTTTCCCATGGGTTTTGTTATCTACTGACTAAAACTTAAGGTCGACACGTAACTGTATGCTGTCGTCCGTTTGTTTATGCTCACCTATTAAGTCTAGGTTCAATCTGGAATCTATTGCCCAGCGCGCGCCTATATTATAGCCTTGCGTGTCGTTTGTCATATTTAAGCCCG
>LWTM01000030.1 GCA_002101205.1 Cycloclasticus sp. symbiont of Poecilosclerida sp. N
ACGTTCAGCGGTATGAGGAAAGAGGAATTATTAAGCATTTGCTTAATATCCAAGCCGTCTTGTAACGCGGTGCGAGCATTATTATTGATGAGCTCTTGCAAGGTTGAGCTACCGCCTAGATTAAGGCTAGTGTCTGTGCTTGCAGAGGCGTCTAATGCTTGGTCAATACGGTTGCTGATATTGTCCACTGTCATTTTTGTTGTTGCTTTGAATAGCTGTGGCAAGATCGCATTTAATACTTGTGCTTCGGCTGCGGCTGTTTGTCCTAGATTGCGCGGAACACTAATGGCGTAAACTCTTGTGTCATCGTCGTTATCACTGGAAGTTACTATAATGGCGACTTCGTTCTTAGTGCCGAACCTATCTCGACCAAGGTCACCTGTTCCACTAATACCTATCCGTAGGCTATAAGTTCTAGTTGCTGGGTCAGCTTCGGTTAGGCTTAGTACGCCTTCGGTTAGGCCGAACAAATCATTGTCGGTATCCCCGTTTCCATCAGCCAGTGCATAGGTCTTGGTTTGACCGATTAACACGGGGTTTTGTGCAACCAGCGTTGGGGTAGCTGAGGGCTCGGTGCCTTTTACATACCAGCGACCGAGGTTTTGCATAAAGGCGGGGGCGGCGACGAACATGAACTGCATATTCGTTACCTTGGAAACATCCCAGTTGCTGATGTCTTGGTTAAAGGCAACGGCTCCGTTGAACATACTGAACATAGTCGTTACTTTGGAAACATCCCAGCGGGTGATGTCTTGATCAAAGGCAGCGGCAGCGTTGAACATACTGCTCATACTCGTTACGCTGGAAACATTCCAGTTGCCGATGTCTTGGTCAAAGACAGCGGCACTGCTGAACATATTGTCCATATCAGTTACTTTGGAAACATTCCAACTACGGATGTTGCCATTAAAGACATTAGGATTGGTACTAAAGAACATCGAGTTCATATTTATTACACTGGAAACATTCCAGCTATTAAGGTCTTGGTTAAAGGCAGAGGCATCTGCAAACATAAGGCTCATATCAGTTACGATAGTAAGGTCTGGCTTATCCATAGCACTCATCGTCCTTAGTGCGGAGGCACCGCGAAACGCACCGTTCATAGTAGTCCATACGGCGGCACCCCATTGCGCTACGTCAGTTAATTTCTCTTTATCCTCGCCATTAGCCAAGTTAAATCGAGTGATGCCTTTTGAGGCTCTAACTGTATAGGTGCCAGAGCTGGTGTAGGTGCATGTAGTAGGAGAAGAAGAACCGACGGGTCCAGCAGTGCCGCCCGGGCCACAGTCAAGGGTGTAGGTGCCCGTACCTGGAAAGGTTAGTACACGATCACCACCCTCAGGCATAACCCACACGGTAACAAAGTCTTCGTGCTCGGTTGCCTGTGCGCTAGCGCTGAATAAAAAAACCGATAGCAGTAATGCAGTAGCGGCAATAAGACCGCGGGCTGTGTGTGTGTGGGGGGGGGTAGATATTTGTTGGGATAATTGTTGTGCAGACATTTTCTTAATCTCCGTAATTTGATAATGAGGGCGAATTCAACCCATTAAGTGCAACATTCATTTAAAAAACAGTCCTTGCCAGTTAACCCTGCAAGAACTCTGAAATGGCACTATATCATAAATATTTCCTAAATCTATATATTTGTTATGAATCCACCACATATTGCACCTCTATTCTCCTGCGCTATAGTGTAATATATTTCTGAATTTATACATGAATTGTTCGGGTTCAGTACCTGTGAGACAAATCAGGTGTCTTACATGCGTTCGTTGATAGTGCCCAAACGTTTCCAATTATGTGCCGTCGCAGCGAAGCGTGGGAACAAGACAAAAAAAATGAGGACGCTTTGTCCTCATTTTTCCTTGGGTTTTATTATCTACTGACTAAAACTTAAGGTCGACACGTAACTGTATGCTGTCGTCCGTTTGTTTATGCTCACCTATTAAGTCTAGGTTCAATCTGGAATCTATTGCCCAGCGCGCGCCTATATTATAGCCTTGCGTGTCGTTTGTCATATTTAAGCCCA
>LWTM01000031.1 GCA_002101205.1 Cycloclasticus sp. symbiont of Poecilosclerida sp. N
AGCATTCATTCTTATTAACTGGTTCATTTCACGATCGTTACCTGGATATTATATGTAAGCCTAACGCTTAGCATCAGCGGCAGTTAAAAGCAGAGTGTAGCACAGCGAAACGTCGCTTTTAACTGTCCGCTAGATGCTTTTGTTGAACGAAGCCGCGTTGCGGCAGAAAACCACCTATATCGAACAGGTATAATGTCCAAACCCAATTTTGGGTGATATTTAGAGGAAATTGTACCATGACTAAAAATGAAAAAATCCACTTTGATAAACACTAGCAACAACTCTTAAAATGCCTTAAGTTACAGGGCAAAGCCGACAAAACCATTGAGTCCTATTCACGTGCTATTCGTCGAGTGTCGGAATATTTTGATTGCCTTCCAGAACAACTGACACCAGATAACTTAAAAGACTATTTTGCTGCTTTAGTTGAAAGCCATTCCTTGCGCACGGTTAAAATTGACCGTCTTGGCTTGCAGTTCTACTGGCGACATATTCTTAAAAATGAAATTCATGTTGATTTAGAGAAGGTGTGACCATGGAATTACAATCAATTATTAAACAGTATAAACCATTGCTTTTTGAAAAATACAGCCAGAGTTTATCGTCTGGTCAGCGACAGGCCATCCATGCCATTCAACGCTGCCGTACATCCGACTCAGGTGAGCTTTATCTGAAATGCACACAATGCGAGCAAAGCCACTGGCACCCCCTGTCATGTGGGCACCGAAGTTGTCCCCTCTGCCAGAACCATGAAGTCAAGCAATGGCTGGATCGCCAACAAAAAAAGCTACTGCCTGTTGAGTATTTTATGGCAACCTTTACCTTGCCCTACCCGATGAGAACACGGGTATGGCAAAACCAGAAAGCCATCTACACCCTGTTTTTTGCCTGCGTCATCAGCACACTAAAAGATTTTGGGCTTAACCCAAAAAACCTGGGGGCGGAGATGGGAATGACAGCAGTGCTGCACACCCACAGCCGAAAACTGGATTATCACCCACATATACATGTTGTTGTTCCGGGCGGGGGTGTCGATAAAAAAAGACGGCAATGGAAAAAACTAAAGGGGCAATACCTGTTCAATGAATTTTCCCTGGCAAAAGTTTTTCGGGTGCGGTTTATAGGCGCACTAAAAGAAAAAGGATTTTCTATACCCGAAAAAACACCCAAAGAATGGGTTGCCAATGTCCGCCATGTTGGCAAAGGTCTGCCTGCACTTAAATACCTGTCGCGCTATTTATATCGCGGGGTCATCAGTGAAAAAAATATACTCTCAAACCGTAATGGCCGAGTGACTTTTCAATATACCAACAGTAACACGGGAAAAGCAGAAACTCGAACCCTAACAGGTGAAGCGTTTTTGCATTTGATCTTGCAGCACGTTTTACCAAGAGGCTTTAGACGGGTACGGGATTATGGCTTTTTACATGCCAATGCAAAAAAACTACTGGCTTTAGTGCAACTGATTTTGTTGGTGTCTCTTCAGGAAGTACTGCCGAGAAGCAGGCCGGTATTTACCTGTCCAAAATGCCATTCACCCATGGTAATAAAAAGGAGACGATGGCCAGCGTCTTCTGGTTGATGGCTAAGAGCTAAAACAGGGTAATCAATTCACCAGGCATTTAAAGGGGGACCATATGAAAACAACTTGATTTTTTTTGCAGTGTAATCACTGCGGCTTCCGTTCGTCCAGAATAAAGTGCTCATGCAAAAAAGAGCATCGCAACAGCTAATTTCAAAAAAGATATTTTCTTATATAGAGTACTACGGGCTTGTCCAACAATAGGATAAGATTGTGGTTCGCTTCGCTCTCACAATCTATCCTTATTCGTTAGGATTTTTATTTGACGATACTTAAACAATAGCAATCTCTTGGTTCATTTCCCATATTCGGATGAACAAGCCATGATTTCAGTAAGCCTTCATAGTTCATACCTGACTTTTCCATAGCTCTTTTTGATGCTTTATTTTCACTATCACAGACCGCCCAAATTCTATGAACACCCTCAATTTCAAAAGCTTTTTGAATAAACATTCTTATTATCCCCCGCC
>LWTM01000032.1 GCA_002101205.1 Cycloclasticus sp. symbiont of Poecilosclerida sp. N
TTTCCAAGTGATGAGTCCGCACAAAAGGTTGTATACTTGGCAATCCAACAGGCATCAAAAAAATGGACGATGCCGATAAGAAACTGGAAACCTGCCCTCAACCGCTTTAGTATTGAGTTTGAAGAGCACTTGAAGGATTATATTTAATTCTGGCAGTTACACAGAAATATTTACAGTCTCAGGGTTGACTAATTAATAGCTTCTTTTCTAACGATTCTTTTAACATTGCTTTTCTATTTTTATAAAAGCTTTCGAAATCCGCCATCTTTAAGGATTGTTCGACGGGGATATAGTTCCGCTTACGGTAATCATTTTCATCCTTTCTCTTAACCCAGTCTGACAAATTCTCCGCTTGCTTTTGAGTGTTTTCCAAACCTTCTAACAGTTGAAGGTTTGGTAGTTTGTTTCGCATATCTAACCACCCGTCTGTATCAATACCAGCTAGACCCGCATCTTTAAGCTTTGATGCTGTGAATTTACTATAGGGATGCATATGATCTTGGTGAAAAGAAACTTGATCCAACTTTAAATCAGGGTAAAGAATTGAAAGCACTAAAAAACCAAAAGCCCCTTTCTTATGATCAAGGAAATCATCAATATCTTGCGCATCTATCGTTAATCGCTTTCCACCTGACAACTTAGTATGCTGAAATTTATCAAAAGAAAAACGTTTATCTCTCAGCTCAAACTTACCACTCTTATCATCCTTAACTCTCAACCCTTCTCGCAGTGCACTTAAAGCCGTATCTGCTTGCCCACTATAGATTTGCTTTAGCAAGCTATTTGTAACTAACCTGTGTAATTCACGCTTTGTGTCTTTATTATCTACACCGTTTTTAAATAGGTAGTACGCGACGGGTGTAACTGCATAATTCGAAGATAGTCTTGCTTTATTAAAACCAAATTCTCGTAATATTTTTACTGCTGAAATTAGTGCAGATCTAATTTCACCCCAGCTTTCATGAATTTTTTCGATGTTTGTTTTATCGAATGTTTTAACCTTAAAATTCATTGGAGCATCAACCAAAAAGAGGCATGTCCTCATTAAAAAGTCAGTATTAAAGCTAAATAGCATGTCTTCACCATTCATATCCGCAATAAGCCGTTCGATCTCCTTCCTACCATCCTCCCAATGAGCAACTAGGGTTGAAAATAGGAGGTCGGATTTTGATAAAACAGCTCCCCCACTATTAACTCTGACAAAAATATCGAGAATATCATCCAAATCTTTATTGTCTATTTTGAAATAACTGATCAGGTTCGACTCATTGAACATGAAAAGTAGTCGGCTAATCTTTTTTCTAGCAAATTTTAAATTACTATTACTATAAATAATCTTTCTTTTATCAGGATCTTGACCAACCAATTCCTCTAAAATCTCATCTGGATCAGCGTAGCCAGGCTTAAATAAAATATCTCTTACTGGAAAATAAAATTCGTTATCTGAAGGCATTGCTTCATTTTCAGATAGGAATTTGAATACATAATCATTTTCATCTCCTAATAAATCCATATGAAATTTTCGTTCCGGGTAGGCCTTGTTATCAGCAGACTTGGCATACTTCTTTTTAGTTTGATACACGCCCTGCAAGGCAATATACATAGAGCTTATGCGCTGTTGCCCATCTAATACCCCACGAATTTCGGTTGTAAAGGTAGACCTTACTAATTCATTTTTAGAGTCACGTTCATGATAGTTTTTCAAAAACTCATAAAAGGTGTATTCATTAGCTTTTTCGGCAGACAAATCCCAAAATAGAAAAGTTCCAATTGGGTAATTACGCATGATTGAATTAAATAAGGTACATATTTTTTCTTCACCCCATACAAATTTTCGCTGTATCGCAGGAAGGTAATACTTATTAGCAGTAATATCCTTTATCAGCTCGTTAATTGATAAATTTGAATAGGCCATCAGATAAATTTCTCCATTATTATGTTAAGTTTTGGGACTTATATACTTAATTCCCCAATTAATTATTGGAAAGGAAACCCTTGCCCTTGCCCCGTTCGCCCTTTTAAACCACGCATCATCTTTGCCATTCCACCTTTGGACATTTTCTTCATCATTTT
>LWTM01000033.1 GCA_002101205.1 Cycloclasticus sp. symbiont of Poecilosclerida sp. N
ATTATAATCATGAGTTGAGAAAATAAAATCCAGCCACGACGCTGGCCTAAGTGCTTACTTAATAGAGGCATCCCTCGGCACGTAGTCAGGGTGAGCCTTTAACCGGACGGTTAAAGCCACCTGCTGGTTCTTTGTTTACTCATGTTTTTGCAGGGCAAGCTGAAGATTGGTATTTGTTGGTTAGTAATATCGGCTATGGTTTTCGGGTGCAGCTAAAAGACCTACAAAGTAAAAATAAAGCAGGAAAAGCGGTCATTACTCTGCCTGTGGGTGCAAAAGCTTTAGCACCTGCTTGTATTAATGATTCTAATTATGTGGCTGTAGCAACTTTGCAGGGTCGTCTGTTAATCTTTCCAGTTCAAGAATTACCCGCTTTAGCTAAAGGTAAAGGCAATAAATTAATTCAAATTAAACCGGCTGATTTTAGTGCTGATAAAGATGAAGTGGTCGCCGTTTGTTTGATTACAGAAGGAAGCGGACTTAAAATTTTATCAGGAAAAAGACACCTTGCCCTAAAAGAAAAGGATATAGAGGCTTATTCAGGAGCAAGGGCAAAGAGAGGGTCAGCACTCCCTAGAGGGTTTCAACGTGTTGATGCCATTATGAGTGAGGTGGATATTACATAAAATTTTTTGTGGCTTGGATTAGCACATTATTTTTAATCAAGAATCGGAGAGATATTGTGTGTAAATTAAAAAATAATTTATTAGTGATTTTAATGTTAATAGGTTTTATTTTTTCAACAAATGTTTTGCCTGAAGTTCTGGAGGCTCCTGATCTTTCTAAGATTCCTTGGCTTAATTGCGGTGAATTAGAGGGTATGGATGATTACGACAAAAAAAATTGTGAAGAATTTATTCGTGACTTAGATGATCCCAACATAGAGTGGGTTAATGAAGTTGAAAAAACTTCTATGACTATGGATGAAATCCGTGCTTATAAATTTAACCCATATCAAAATGGATATCGCACAACCGAAGAAGACATAATCGCTAAAACACTTATTGAAAAATATGATTTATGGAATGCTTACAAAAAAGCAGGTGGTACTGGTATTCAATATGTATTAAAAAAAAGGGCTTAGAATATGCCGGTGGTGAAATTACTGACTATTCTCAAGATGTTCATACAAGAAGTAAAAGAAAAACTGGGAATTAAATTTTCAGATCTTGCGGTAATGGAAGTTGATCCAAATGATTTTATAGAAGGAAAAATTTCTGTCGGAGATTTTAAACAAGCATATGTTAAGGTTATAAAAAAAAAATCAAAGATGGTATTACAACAAAAGAAAAAATTTTATTTTCTTTGTAAAAATCCGCTGTTGGAAAACAGCGGTTTTTTATTAAATTTTATATTTATGATTAAATATTCTTATAATTATTTTGATCTTCTTTTTTCTCCGTTTTCTTAAAATCCTCATAGTTATTATTCCCCTCTTTACAATATTTGAAATTCGTTGTTATAGTTTTATTCCCTTTTTTGCATTTTTCTTCGTATTCATTGAGTTCTCTTTTTATATCCAGAGTATGATATCCATAACCATTAGTTCAGTGTAGACAGGGACTGTTTGGAAATCTTTTTATCATCACGTTCTCTTGTCGTAGGTATGTTATCCCTCTAGACTCCTCACAAATAGCCAATGTATCATAACCTCCTTTAAATGCACCACCAGAGGTCTTGTATCTTCCATCTCACATGGCTTTAGATGTAATCTTTTCTTTCTTTAGTCATCGAGCAGCACAAATTGATATCAAATTAGTAATTTCATAATCAGAGTAATTATATTTTTCTTTGTCATCTTCTTTTTTTCATTCTGCTATCTGTTGTGTACACCTTTCTTTTTGATTTGCAACTCGTTTACAATTTTTCTGAGCATTAGGAGGAATTCCATCAGCATAATCCAAAAAGCTATCTAAAGTTCCTGCAATTTTTTTAGTTGGTTGGACAACTGGGCTAAATCGAACTTTTAAAAGTTCTGGGTTTATTTCATTAAAAAAAATAAAAGCAGAAAACATAAGAACTAACGCTCCGATAGAACGAAAAATTATATTTTTGGAATCTGATTTTTTATGCCAA
>LWTM01000034.1 GCA_002101205.1 Cycloclasticus sp. symbiont of Poecilosclerida sp. N
TGGCATCGCTACCCGCGGCACGGTTGACGGTGACGGTGTAACTTTGAGGGCTGCCATCTTGAGCGGTGACCTTGACAACGATTGCGGTCGCAACGCCAGGTGGCAGAGTAATCGCCTGGCTGGCCGTGCCGCTGACGACCGTCTCATCGCCGACCATGACCGTCGCATTAGCATCAGCAACCGTTGGGGTGACCCTCAGCTCGCTGATCTCATTGCCAACGCTGGCTGTGTAGCCAGTTATGGTGCTCTCAAAGCCTGGGTCTAAGGTGCCATCGGACAGGCTCAAGTCCCTCAAGCTGGCATCGCTACCCGCGGCACGGTTGACGGTGACGGTGTAACTTTGAGGGCTGCCTTTTGGGGCTGTGACAACAACAACGATGTCGGTAGTCGCACCTGCGGCCAGAGTAATGTCCTCGCTAGCTTTACCGCTGGTGACGGGGTCTCCGTCTACTGTGACGGTAGCAGCGGGGTTATTGACGGTCGGTGTTAGGGTGATGCTGCTTACCGTGTTATCCACTGTGGCGGTGTAGTCAGTCATGGTGCTGTCAAAGGCTGGGTCTAAGGTGCCGTCGGACAGGCTCAAGTCACTCAAGCTAGCATCGCTCGGGTTGTCAATGTCTATGGACAGGATGCGTGCGTTATCGGTGCCGAACAAAGACCCACTGGCACCCACTCGTACGCTATACGTGCCAAATGGGAGGTTGGGCTTTGCACTCAAGACAGTGCTTAAGGCAGTGCTACTTATACTGAAATCGTTATTATTACCATCCCCAGTTCCGATAACCAGTGAATAGTCCGGGTTTTGTCTGCTTAAAAATGTATTCTGTGTAGCCAGCGTGCGTACTTCGCCACCAGGGGTGTTGGCAGTCGTGGTCGGTACAATATACCAGGGGCCTAGGTTTTGGCTAAAGGTGGCGGCTGAATTGAACATGTTGAACATATTCGTTGCCCTGCGAACATTCCAACCGCTGATGTCTTGATTAAAGGCATCGGCGAATGTGAACATATTGTTCATATTCGTTACGCTCTTAACATTCCAACTACCGATGTTACCGTCAAAGACAATAGCGCCAAAGAACATGTTGCTCATAGTCGTTACTGTGCCCACCTTCCAGCTACCGATGTTTTGGTTAAAGGCACGAGCACCGCTGAACATTCCTTCCATAGTCGTTACCTTGCCTACCTTCCAGCCGCTGATATCCTGGTTAAAGGCGCTGGCAAGATTGAACATATTTTCCATAGTCGTTACTTCGGCAACGTTCCAGTCGCCGATGTATTTCGTAAAAGCACTGGCACCGAAGAACATGCTTGACATATCCATTACACCTGCAACATTCCAACCGCCGATGTTTTGGTTAAAGGCTGTGGCACTGGAGAACATCCCACTCATATTGCTTACGTTGGTAACATTCCAACTGCTGATGTCGCCGTTAAACGGAGTGTTAGCGAACATCCCGTCCATATTTCTTACGTTGACAACATTCCAATTACCAATATTTTGGTTAAAGGCAAGGCCGTTCAAGAACATGAATGACATATCCGTTACGCTATCAACAGTCCAGCCGCTGATGTCGCCGTTAAAGTCAGTGGCATCGTGGAACATGCTTTGCATACTGCCTACCTCAGTAAGGACTGGTATATCGTCTGCGCTCATGGTCATCGCACTTGCACCACGAAATGCGCCCTCCATACTCCTCCATTCGGCGCTGCCCCATTGTCGTATGTCTATTAATTTCTCTTTATCCTCACCACCATCCAAGTTAAAACGAGTGATGCCCCTTGAGACTACGATTTGGTAGTCGCCCTTGTTGGTGTAGGTATGGTCGGTAGCACTGCTTACTCTCTTAGTCGGGGTGTTATCTCCCCAATTAATGGTGTAATTGCCTTCGCCTGGGAAGGTAAGGGTGTCGCCTGCCAGCACGCGCCAAATGGTGATGAACTGGGAGGGGTCGGGGGCGGCACGAGTAACGATGACGGTGTAGGTCTGGGAGTTTGTGGTGTCTGCGGAAGTAACCTTAATGTTGATGGTATTAGCACCTTCTGCCAGTGCTATTGAATCGCTAACTTTACCGCCGGTGACAGGGTCGTCGGTGACAGGGTCGCCGTTTACTGTGACGGTGGCAGCGGGGTTATTGACGGTCGGTGTTAGGGTGATGCTGCTTACCGTGTTATCCACTGTGGCGGTGTAGTCAGTCATGGTGCTGTCAAAGGCTGGGTCTAAGGTGCCGTCGGACAGGCTCAAGTCAC
>LWTM01000035.1 GCA_002101205.1 Cycloclasticus sp. symbiont of Poecilosclerida sp. N
CTAATCCTTGGGTGAAAGGAGGATCAAGAAAAACGAGGTTGAACGGACTGGCATCAGCTACCAAAAATTTAAATACATCTGATTTAACAATGTTAACTTGCTGAGCCGAAAGTTTATCTATATTCTGTTTAATCAAGCGGCAAGCATTGGCGTTTTCTTCAACCATGGTCACAGAATCTGCACCTCTGGATGCGGCCTCAAACCCCAAAGCACCACTACCGGCAAATAAATCCAGGCACTGACTCCTTGCTACATCTTGCTGTAGCCAATTAAATAATGTTTCTCTTGTTCTCGCAGGTGTCGGTCTTAAACCTAGTGATTCTTCAAATGCTAATTGTCTGCTACGCCACTTACCAGCAATGATTCTCAGTTTACTTTCCATTTAGCATCCCTAATTTCTACCTAGGATTTTTTTCATATTGAAGGCGCATAAATTATGCTTGGGCGCTTACGATATACACCAAGGGGTGTGTTTTATACTATTTTCAAAAATAAATGGGTGCTATATCGCCTCATTTATTTTTTATAGTGAACCCCATATATCATCCACTCTTTTTACTACATCTTTAGACATAGACATCGGTTTCCCCCATTCTCTATCCGTTTCACCTGGCCATTTATTAGTGGCATCAAAACCCACTTTAGAACCTAAGCCAGAAACAGGTGAGGCAAAATCCAGATAGTCGATGGGTGTGTTTTCTAAAATAGTCAAATCGCGTGCTGGATCCATGCGTGTAGTAATAGCCCAGATAACATCTTGCCAGTTTCTGACATTAACATCTTCATCGACCACGATGACAAATTTGGTGTACATGAATTGGCGTAGATAAGACCAGGTGCCTAACATGACTCGTTTAGCGTGACCAGCATATTGTTTTTTCATACTGATCACTGCCATGCGATAGGAACAACCTTCGGGTGGGAGATAAAAATCAATAATTTCTGGAAATTGCTTTTGCAAAATAGGGATAAACACTTCATTTAATGCCACCCCTAAAATAGCAGGCTCATCAGGGGGTCTGCCTGTATAGGTACTGTGATATATGGGATTTTGTCTTTGTGTAATGCGTTCTATAGTAAATACAGGGAATTTATCCACTTCATTATAATAACCAGTATGGTCACCGAAAGGACCTTCTACTGCCATTTCATCAGGGTAGATAAAGCCTTCTAAGACGATTTCCGCATTGGCAGGTACTTGTAAATCATTAATCAGGCAATTGGCGACTTCTGTTTTACTACCACGCAATAGACCAGCAAAGGCATATTCAGACAATGAATCTGGAATTGGGGTTACTGCTGCCAAAATAGTAGCTGGGTCTGCACCTAAGGCAACTGAAACAGGAAAAGGTTCGCCATGGTGTTGCTCTTGCCATTCTCTGAAATCCAGTGCTCCACCTCGATGTGCTAACCAACGCATAATGACTTTGTTTTTTGCAATTACCTGTTGACGATAAATACCCAGGTTTTGTCGGTCTTTATTAGGCCCTTGGGTGATGACCAAAGGCCATGTAATTAAAGGAGCTGCATCACCTGGCCAGCAAGTTTGAATGGGATAAATACTTAAATCAATGTCATCGCCTTGCAAAATTACTTCTTGACAGGCTGGGTTTTTGATAACTTTAGGTGCCATATTCAATACTTTTTTGAATATCTGTACTTTTTCCAATGCGTCTTTCATACCTTTAGGCGGTTCAGGTTCTTTTAAGTAGGCCAGTAATTCACCAATACCTCGTAATTCAGTCACCGAATCCACCCCCATCCCCGTAGCAACACGTTTAGGAGTACCAAAAAGATTGGCTAAAAGAGGAATGTTTGAGCCTTTAGGGTTTTCAAATAATAAAGCAGGGCCTTCTTCTTTTAAAGTACGATCACATATTTCAGTCATTTCCAGATAAGGGTCTATTTCAACGCTTATACGTTTAAGTTCACCTTGTTTTTCCAGCTGTTCTATAAAGTCTCGCAGGTCTTTATATTTCATGTGGCAATACCCGTGTGTCTGAGTAGAGCATCAATTTCAGGTTCGCGTCCTCGGAAATCAACAAAGAGTTGCATGGCATCCTGACTACCGCCTTTTTCTAAAATTGAATGTAAAAAAGCTTTGCCGACAGTTTGGTTAAAAATACCTTTTTCTTCAAATAAGGAAAAAGCATCACTAGAAAGCACTTCTGCCCATTTGTAACTATAGTAACCAGCACCATAACCACCGGCAAAAATATGGGCAAAACTGTGAGCAAAACGATTAAATTCGGGAGGCTGGACAACAGCTACCTGTTCTCTGATCTGATTTAAGGTTTTATAAACTTGCCCCCCTTTTTTTGGGTCATATTGTTGATGTATTCTAAAGTCAAACAAACTAAATTCAAGTTGCCTATCAAC
>LWTM01000036.1 GCA_002101205.1 Cycloclasticus sp. symbiont of Poecilosclerida sp. N
GTCTTAACTGGCTACAGTTTCTTCGTGAATATAATTTTGCAGGCATCTTGGCCGACGATATGGGCTTAGGTAAAACCATTCAAACCCTGACTCACCTGCTAGATGAAAAACAATCAGGACGCATGAAGCAACCTTGTTTGATTATTGCCCCTACCAGTTTAATGGGAAATTGGCGACGCGAAGCCGAACATTTCACTCCTGACTTAAAGTTATTAACCCTGCAAGGCACTGAGCGTAAACAACACTTTGATAAAATCAAAGACTATGACTGTATATTGACCACTTACCCACTATTACCCCGCGATAAAAAAACACTCATTGCACATAACTATCATTATCTAATACTCGATGAATCTCAGATCATTAAAAATCCACGTTCACAAGCCGCACGTATCGTCAGAGAAATAAAAACCAGCCATCGCTTATGTTTAACCGGCACACCGATGGAAAATCATTTAGGCGAATTATGGGCACAATTTGATTTTCTCATGCCTGGTTTTTTAGGCGACAGCAAAAGCTTTAAAAAACTCTACCGAACTCCGATAGAAATCCATAGTGATTCACAACAAAGAGAGCGTTTATCGAAGCGGCTGCAACCTTTTATGTTGCGTAGAACTAAACAAGAAGTCGCCACCGAATTACCCCCTAAAACGGAAATGATCCGCTCCGTACCTTTATACGAAAAACAAGCAACACTATACGAAGGCATCCGCATTACGATGGAGAAGAAAGTCCGCGATGCCATTGCTGATAAGGGTTTAGCACGCAGTCAAATCACCATTCTGGATGCCTTGCTAAAACTACGCCAAACCTGTTGTGATCCTCGCACCCTATCTTTAAAAGAGGCACAAAAAGTAAAACAGTCGGCAAAACTGGATTTGCTGATGGAAATGTTGCCAGAACTACTGGAAGAAGGTCGCCGGATTTTGGTATTTTCTCAGTTTACCCGAATGATCGCTTTGATAGAAACAGAACTCAATGCCTTAAAAATTGAATACAGTAAACTCACAGGGCAAACCAGAAAACGCGATGAAGCGATAGAACGCTTTAAAAACGGTGAAACCGATGTTTTTCTGATTAGTTTAAAAGCGGGGGGCGTAGGTTTAAATTTAACCGAAGCCGATACCGTAATTATTTATGACCCTTGGTGGAACCCTGCGGTAGAGACACAAGCCGCTGATAGAGCGCATCGTATCGGTCAAGACAAACCCGTGTTTGTTTATAAGCTGATGACTGAAAATACAGTAGAAGAAAAAATCCTCGCCATGCAAGAGAAAAAACGTGCCTTGGCCGACAGTATTTATCAGGGTGGTAAACAACAGCGGTCTACAAAACTCACCTCTGAAGATTTAACCGAGTTATTTAAGCCAATCACTTTATGAATTTTTCCATCATCATCCCCACTTTAAATGAAGCGGATAATATTCAATCCTGTTTACAATCAGTACAAGCCCAGAATCAACCGCATGAAATCATTATTGTCGATGCTGGAAGTATGGATAACACCATAGAAAATGCCAGGCCTTTAGCCGATAAAATTATTCGCTTTGATAAAGGCCGCGCTACGCAGATGAATAAGGGCGCTAAATATGCTAGCGGTGATATTTTGCTTTTTCTGCATGCTGATACCCATCTCCCAACAAATGCTTTGGACAGCCTCAGCCAGCTATTTAAACAGCACCATAATACCTGGGGGCGATTTAATATTACACTCACAGGTCAACACCCTCTATTAAAAATGATTGCCTGGTTTATGAACTGGCGCTCTTGTTTAACGGGAATTGCCACTGGTGACCAAGTGATATTTGTCAAAAAATCATTATTTGAGCAAGTGAATGGTTATGCTGAAATTGCTTTAATGGAAGATGTTGAATTATGTAGCAGGCTTAAAAAAATCAGCCGTCCGCATTGTCTAAAAACCAGAGTAATAAGTTCAGGACGGCGTTGGGAACAATACGGTGTGGTTAAAGTCGTTGTCCTGATGTGGAGCATACGGCTGCGATATTTCTTTGGTGAGGCACCAGAAACACTCAACACGCTTTATACAAAAGGAAAGTTATGGAAAACCTGATTAGGCTCTCAATCGCATTAGCTGTTTTTTTGCTGATGATTGGCTGGGAATATTTTAGGCCAAGAAGAAAACAAAGCATCAGCCGTAAAAAACGCTGGCAGGTGAATATAGGTTTGGCTGTCACTAACATGGTTTTAATGCGTCTAACAGTGGGCAGCCTCGCCTATTTAAGTGCAGTCAATGCAACTGAACAATCATGGGGGTTATTAAATCAATTTGCCTTAGCACCGTGGACAAGTATTGTTATCACTTTATTGTTACTTGATTTAGCCATCTATGGACAGCATGTTCTCAGTCATAAATGGTCGCTACTATGGCGTTTACATCAAGTCCATCATACCGATTTGGAATTAGATGCTAGTTCTGCGGTGCGTTTTCACCCCATGGAAATCATCATTTCCAT
>LWTM01000037.1 GCA_002101205.1 Cycloclasticus sp. symbiont of Poecilosclerida sp. N
TTTATCAGATAGTAAAGTTGCAAAAAAATGGAATGATTTTTGTAAAAAAAGATTTGCATCACCTAAGAATCAACTTAAAAATAGACATCAGGTTAAAGGTAAAAAATATACCATGATATCATTAGGTGGAGTACCTGGAACTGTTTTTAGAATCAACAGAAATGAGCAAAATGTCTATCAGGCTATGCCCTTAGATACTACAGTTATCGCGAAAAATAAATCCAATTTTTTAATTAAACACAGTAAAAATTTAACTTTAGTCCCTAAAAAAGGAACTAAGGCAAACAATGATTTAGCAAAAAATATTGATATTAAGGAAGCAATAAAATTAGAAAAATACGAAATTCCAGCAAATCAGTTTTTCAAAGAAGAATTAGAGGATGTGAAAGTCTTTTTAAATAATACTTTAGTAGATATAAAAGATTTCCCATTAGATAAATTTAAAAAATATTTCAATAAAGAAATAAATGATAAAAAATCAATAAAAACTTTAACAGAGACGAAAGCAAAAGATAATTTAAAAAAGAATCCAGATTTGCTATATGCCTATAAAAATAAAATAGATGAAAGTATTGAATATACAACTAGAGATGGAAGTGTTATCAATATAGACATCAATGGACAACTGGTCAGTTTTTCATTGATGTTTAAAAGTTGTGTAAAAATTTACAATGCTAGTAAAAAATAATGACTAATAGCCAAACAGTCGTCTATCAACCCTAAGCAGGCGAGGTAAAAATTGATGTGCGTTTTGAGGGTGATACGGTTTGGCTTAATCGCCACCAATTAGCCAGTTTGTTTAATAGAGATATTAAAACCATCGGTAAGCATATTGGCAATATTTTTAAAGAGGGTGAGTTAAGTGAAAAATCAGTTATCGCAAATCTTGCGACAACTGCGGCGGATGATAAAACTTACCAAGTTGATCATTACAATTTAGAAATGATTATCGCCGTGGGCTATCGAGTGAAATCCCCGCAAGGCACACAGTTTAGAATCTGGGCAACCAAACAACTCAAAGACTATATTACCAAAGGTTTTGTTTTGGATGATGAACGCTTTAAATTAGGTAATTCAATGAATTATTTTGATGAGTTGCAGCAACGCATTCGTGAAATTCGTATTTCTGAGCGATTTTTTTATCAAAAGATTAAAGATATTTACACCACCAGTATTGATTATGACGCCAAAAGTGATAAAACCACCCATTTTTTTAAAGTGGTGCAAAATAAACTGCTTTGGGCGATTAGTCAAAATACTGCCGCAGAATTGGTTTATAAGCGTATTGATATATCAAAACCTTTGTTGGGAATGTCATCTTTTGATGCAAAAATAATTCAAAAATCAGATATTAGTATTGCTAAGAATTATCTTGCCGAAGATGAAATCAAGTTATTAGGGCTTTTAGTTGAGCAGTATTTGGCATTTGCCGAAACCATGGCACAGTAACAAACCCCGATGACGATGAACGATTGGATAAAGAGGCTGGATGTTATTATCAAATTAAACGGTAAAGAGTTATTGAGTAGTGCAGGCAAAATCAGCCATAAAATGGCATTAGATAAGGCGCAGAAAGCTTATCAACAGTACCAATTAGAAAGAAAACAGCAGCAAAAACAACAAAGCCTAGCCGAACTTGAGGCTGATATTAAGCACTTAAAATAAACGATGCACGCTCATTTAACCTTAAGTGAATACGGTCAATTTATCGGCGTAACCAGCGAATGTTTAACCGTTAAACACGAAGGATTGACTAGGGAATATCCACTTAACCGCCTAAAGAGTGTGCAAATTGCCAAACGCGGGGTAAGTTTTTCATCCGATGTGATTATTGCCTGTGCTAACAGAGGGATTAAATTTTTCATTCAGGATTTTAAAAACGAAACCATTGCCAGTATTTCAGGTACCGGGCAACACGCTGTGGTGCGTGTTCGGCAAAATCAGTTTGAATTTATCAAAACCATTAAAGTGGCGAGCTTATCAGCATCAGTCATTGCTGGGAAAATTAAGAATCAGCGGGCAACACTGCTTTATTTTAAAAAATATCATCAACAGCATAAAGCCACTATTGACAAAACTGCTGAACAATTAAACAGTCTTCTTACCCAAATAAAATATCGAAAATGGCAGGATTTTGACAAATGGAATGAAATATTATTAGGAATAGAAGGGCAGGCAGCCTCAAGATATTGGCAGTGTTTGGTTGCGTGCGATTTAATGCCCGATGATTTTAAAAATAGAATTGGCAGGCAAGCACAAGATGTTGGTAACAAAGCGCTAAATTATGGCTATGCAATTTTGACATCCTATATTTGGAACGCACTTTTAAATGCAGGGCTAGAGCCATATTGTGGATTTTTCCATACGCAAAGAGCAGGTAAGCCTTCATTGGTTTTGGATATGATGGAGGAATACCGCGCATGGGTAGTGGATAGAAATATCATCAAATTACGCACTCAATTAAATGGAAAAAGTGATTTAACGCCCGCCATAAAAAAGA
>LWTM01000038.1 GCA_002101205.1 Cycloclasticus sp. symbiont of Poecilosclerida sp. N
ATGGTCAACAATTTTTTCTAGTAAACCTAGAGTCTCCAGGTCTGCGATTATTTGTTTTCTAGCAGCAAAGCGATCCAGTCCCATATATTTTTCAGGTATTAATGTATGTTCATCGTCTTCGTTGTTACCAATGGCTGCATCCGCTGTAAAAATATTGATTAATCCACCCTGGGGCATATCTTGAATGGCAGGGAGATTTCTATGTCGCATCCAGACATCATAATCATTAAAGTCATGTGCGGGGGTGACTTTAACGCAACCAGTGCCAAAGTCAGGATCTACATGTGCATCTGCAATAATCGGTATTTTTCGACCAGTTAAAGGTAGTTCTACAAATTCACCAAGTAAATATTTATAGCGATCATCATCAGGATGAATGGCAATAGCAGCATCACCTAGTAATGTTTCAGGACGTGTTGTGGCAACAATTAAATGACCAGAACCATTGCTGAGAGGATAACGTATAAACCACATAAAGCCATTTTCTTCTGTAGATAAAACTTCCAGATCAGAAACAGCGGTATGTAAAACAGGATCCCAGTTAACCAAGCGTTTGCCTCGGTAAATAAGACCTTCTTCATAGAGTTTGATGAATACTTCCTGTACAGCATCGGACATGCCATCGTCCATAGTAAAGCGTTCTTTATCCCAATCTAAAGAAGAGCCCATACGTCTTAATTGACGAGTAATGGTGTCGCCAGATTGTGCTTTCCATTGCCATATTTTTTCAACAAATTTTTCACGTCCATAATCGTGGCGTGTTTTGTCTTCGGCATTGATGATACGCTCAACCACCATTTGTGTGGCAATGCCTGCATGGTCTGTTCCTGGTTGCCATAAAGTGCTATAACCCTTCATTCTGTGGTATCGAGTTAATGTATCCATAATAGTATCTTGGAATGCATGTCCCATGTGTAGACTGCCTGTTACATTAGGTGGTGGAATCATAATACAGTAGGACTCGCCCCCAGTTTTGGCTTCAAAATAGCCTTTTTCTTCCCAGGTTTTATACCAGCGTTGTTCAATTGATTGAGGGGTGTATGTTTTTTCCATGAATGTCTATATGTTATAAGTATTTAATGGGTTTGATCGGTGTTTGATAAGGTATTGAGCTGTTTTTATATTAATTATGCTGTAACTACTCGGCTTACCCTCTATTTTGTCCAATAGACGAAAGACGAAAGACGAAGCCTGCGTAGGTTGGGTTAGCTCTTAGTCCTTAGTCCTTGTACTACAGCGATACCTTTTCCTCGACTGGTAAGAAGAATTGGATGGTGAGTGTTTTTAGCACGATTTACAATTTTTCCAGGATTAACCTTTAGTTCTGAAAGAGGAATGACATATTCGGAGAACTTAATTTGCATGACTAGAACCTTAAACAAGCTATTAACAAGGCCTAATTATAGTACCAGTTTACAATATTTCAAAAATAGTAACGACTCAGCGTACTCGGTAACTGCTTAGATTGCTCTCTATTCTGTTTAAGAGCCGTGCGAAAGCACGGAGTTTACAGATGGAAAACTTCTAGCCTTTTTTATCCGTTCATGAGTTATGCTGAGTTCTCATATTATGTATAGTTATGTTTATTCCAGCTTGTTGGTATTGTTTGTATCGCACTCTAGCGACTTGTTTTGTCTCTGCATTATTGTCCAAAACCTCCAGAATACGCTCCATTTGATTAGCGTCTTCTGGGTAGTTTGAAGATAAGTTCATGACTATTTTTTTCCATTTTTCGGGAGCTGCTTGGGTGCCAATTAATATGCTTTGTTCAAATTCTGGAAGTGTGTCTTGTAAAATTTTATGAGGAATAAAGCTACTAGGTTTGAAAGACCATAACTGATTATCAAGTTGTTGGCTTTGCTGATGATTATTAGTTTGCACATAGCAAAACTGCTTTTTTTGATAAGCTTTTTCAATCAGCCTGCAAGCAAATAAAAAACGCTCTTGTTGAGAACAGCTAGGTAGAATATAAAAACTAACTTCAGGCATTAGCTCGATCAATAAGATATTGGCTAAGTAAAGGTACAGGACGACCTGTTGCTCCTTTATTAGCACCGCCAGAGTGCCAAGCAGTACCGGCAATATCAAGATGAGCCCAGCGATAGTCTTCGGTAAAACGAGAAAGAAAACAGGCTGCGGTAATGGTGCCTGCATCACGACCGCCAATATTGGCTAAATCAGCAAAGTTTGATTTTAACAAATCACCATACTCGTCCCACAGAGGTAAGCGCCACAAGCTATCGCTGGCGGTCTCACTGGCAGCGATTAAATCGTTACATAAGTCATCGTCATTGCCTAAAAGACCACTGGGAATTCGACCTAATGCGACTAGACAAGCACCTGTTAAAGTGGCTAAGTCAATGACTACTTCTGGGTTGAATTTTTTGGCAAAGGTTAGCGCATCGCACAGAATCAACCTGCCTTCTGCATCTGTATTTAAGACTTCTATGGTTAACCCCGACATGCTGGTTAATATATCGCCAGGCTTACTGGCATCACCATCTGGCATATTTTCGGAAGAAGGTACGATACCGACTACATTAATCTTTAATTGCATTTCAGCCGCTGCTTGCAATGTGCCTAAAA
>LWTM01000039.1 GCA_002101205.1 Cycloclasticus sp. symbiont of Poecilosclerida sp. N
GGTGAAGAGGTGGAGATACGCGGTGCCACTAGCGTACAGGCAAGTTTTAATGTGCCGAACCTGATAGCCGACAGTGATCTGGAGTTTCGTTTGGTGGTCACAGAGGGTGCTTTGCAATCGCCACCGGTTGAGGTGCGGCTGAGGGTGCTGGCTAGTAATGAGCCACCAAGCGGAATTATACGGGGTGGTACTGTTGGGACTGGTAACACAGGTAGTTTTGCCACCGGTTCCGATCTTGTGCCGTTAGTCGCCACCTATACAGACCCGGAAGGCAGACCGTTAACCTATGAATGGAGCATAGTACGCATAGAAGATAATGACGGGAATACTCCCGAGACGCTGCCTTCTAGTACGTATAGTTTTACACAAAAAGATCAGGCGCAAGCATTGTTTCAAACACCCTCCGCGGAAGAAGTGAGGAATTGTTGTGGGGCTCCTATGCTCGGTCTTTTCGGAGTGTCGTTTATTTTTAAAGTGGTAGTAAGCGATGGGGAATACACGGTTACCGATGAGTTCGCTTTAGCCGTGAGTCCAGCTAGAAGCATTGGCTTGCCATTCATCGATGACATTATTATCTTTCGGGGTGAGCCTTTTAGCTTGACGTTACCGGCCGCCCTTCGGAATCCGGGACAACCATCGTATTCAATTAGTACCGAGGGTACAGTGCCAGCCGGATTAGACGTCGAGACAGAGGCGCGGTCTACTCCGCCGACCATTGAAGGGACGCCAACCGCCTTAGGCACGGTCGTGTTTAGCTATATGGCTCTAGACGAGGCTACAGCAGGTACTGATGCTGGTATTACAGCACAATCACGATTTAGGCTCACTGTGGTTGAGCGCTCAGAGGCTCCCAATAAAGTGCCTATTGCAATGGCTGGCGAAGATCAAACAGTAGATGAAAATACCGTGGTCACGCTCAGCGGTGCGGGCGTAGATTTGGAAGATGACCCAGAAGGCCGCCCGATAGATACTTTCTTCTGGCAGCAGGTTGGCGAAGGTCCACGTGCCGGCTTAACAGACACGCGCTCACAACAGCTGATAGTGACGGCACCCCGACCACAGGCACCGGGTGGCGATTATGCCTTGACTTTTTCTCTGATGGTTGCCGATAGTCAGGGCGTGCGCTCGGCAAATGATCGTGTCACTATCAATGTCAATGCGCTGGCAGATGCAGGGCCTGATCAGCAAGTGGTAGCCGATGCAGAGGTGACCTTGGATGGTAGTGCAAGCGGCCGGTTTGACCGCGCAGCAGTAACAGGGCATCGGTGGGTCTCAGTTGATAGCGCCATTGTATTAAACAATCCCGATAGTATAGGACTCAGCTTTACTGCCCCTGGCGTGAGCACCATAACGACCTACGACTTTACCTTGACGGTGGATGATAATGGTCAGCGCAGTGCCGCCGATACAGTGCAAATTACAGTGACACCCGACCCGGCCACCCCCACCACCCCCAATACGGCACCGGTTGCCAATGTAGGCGTGGCACAAAATGCGGTTGTAGGTGCAACGGTGACCCTTGACGGCTCTGACAGTAGCGATACTGAGGACGACGACGCAGGCAGCGTTTTGGGCTATGTCTGGACGCAGACTTCCCCAACCGGCGATCAGTCAGGTGCGGGCATAGAGCTGAGTACACCCACGTCGATAGCCCCGACTTTCACGGTACCAGCAGATTTAGCGGTAGGTACTGAACTGACATTCCGCTTGACCGTTACCGACTCAGGTGATCTGACATCGACCAACACAGTGACTGTTACCGTGATAGCGCAAGAAGCAAGCGTGCCAGGGAAAGTGACAGGCTTGCAGGCACAAGTAGTCGGGAGCTCTCACAATTTGAGATGGACGGAAATAACTGGCGCTGCCGAGGTCACCGGCTACGAGATTCAGCGACGGCTTAGCAGTGCTTCCGCCTTCGATGCTTCGATTCTAGCAACCGTAACGAGCACCAGTTACACCCAGACCCAACCACCTTTCGATCGCGATAGCTACTTCTACCGAGTACGGGCGCTCAATGCCGCCGGACCAGGCGAGTGGTCAGACGCAGCCGCTGCCACACCGGCTGGATTTGGAGTACCACCAGTAGAACCAACTGGGGTACGAGATCTCACAGCTGTGCGGTCCGATACCGGAGTGATACTAAGCTGGTCTGAACCAGAGACTAAGGGCTTGGACTTTATCGGCTACGACGTATCGCGACGCACGGGCGGCGATGCACCTTTTAGTAAGCTAACCGGACCCACAGAAGACGTGACCTATACCGATGTCACGGCGGTAGCAGTGAACACCTACACCTACCGGGTGGTGGCACTCAACTCAATCGGTAACTCGGAAGAAGTCGAGGTTACGATCGCCGCCGCTAATACAGCGCCGGTTGCTGATGCAGGCGAAGCACAAGATGCGGTTGTAGGTGCAACGGTGACCCTTGTCGGCTCTGGCAGCGAAGATACTGAGGACGACGACGCAGGCAGCGTTTTGGGCTATGTCTGGACGCAGACTTCCCCAACCGGCAGTCAGTCAGGTGCGGGCATAGAGCTGAGTACACCCACGTCGATAGCCCCGACTTTCACGGTACCAGCAGATTTAGCGGTAGGTACTGAACTGACATTCCGCTTGACCGTTACCGACTCAGGTGATCTGACATCGACCAACACAGTGACCATCACTGTCACCCCTGCGACACCTGCCGATACGACTGTCCCAACTGTAACTATTATGCGGTCAGACGGATTGGCAACCCCAGTCACAGTCAGCGACGACTTT
>LWTM01000040.1 GCA_002101205.1 Cycloclasticus sp. symbiont of Poecilosclerida sp. N
TACCATTGCCATCGTAGCTGGGAAAAGCAATCGTTTTTTCATTAACGACTTTAATAAATCCAGGTTCGCCACCTTTATGAGAACAGGTTGGATAACCACGATGGTCAATTGAAGAAAGAAAAAACATATCTCGACTTTCAATAAAGGGCTTATGCTCGTCCGTTATCTCTGCCGATACAATAAATTCTTTCACTCTATCAGCTAATTTTGTGGTATCAAACTCTTGCTGTAAGAGTCTATGCTGTTCGCCGTATAATTCGTCCACTTTAGCTCCTAAATAGTAATTATTGTAGCTGGTTATCGGAGCTATTTGTTAGGGGCAATTGCTGAGTAAACACTATGAGCAACGACTTCAGCGAGCGAGACAGGAACAGCATTTCCTATTTGTCTCATGCACTCGCTCCAAACTCCTGAAATATGATAATCATCAGGAAACGTTTGAATTCTTGCTGCTTCTCTTACTGTGAAATATCTGATTGAGTCATCGTTAAATCGAATCATGTTTTCTCCACCTGGAACACCATGATCTCCGGCTTTTAGTGTTTTTGATGGTTCGTCTATAGGACTACCTGTATGCCCAGGATAAGATTTTGCACCATCTCTAAATCGATGATTGTTGTAGCTGTTTTCTTTTTTGGGGCATGGTAAGTCGTTTATAGCGTCTCGGACTGTAACCCAAGGTTTTTCTTCCTGTTGAAATAAACCATACTTTCCTTGCAACCGAGAAGATAGCTTATCAATTAATGAATTTTTTTTGGGACGCTCTGATTTTGAAACTTTCAATCGTTCCCAATACTCCCCAGTTACCCATTGTTGCCACAACAATGCATCTTTAGAATGTGTTGCTTTTGGAAAACTCCATTCGATATTTAAATCACTACGGAAACCTACTATAAATACACGCTCACGCTTTTGAGGTACGCCATAGTCAGCTGCATTTACCAACCGAAATAGAACATTATATTTTAGTCCTCGATAATTTCCTTTCGTATGAGTTTCCTCAAGGCGGCATAAATGATCTTCCCAAGCCTCATTATCACTCTTAGTTATATTGGGATAATTAAGTTGGAGGATTATGTATTCAAAATATGAGCTAAAACTTTTTCTCAATAGTCCCTTAACATTTTCAAAGATAAAAGAATCTGGACAGGATTCCCTTACAGCACGAACAGCCTGCGGGAACATATCGCGGTTATCATTGAATGCCTTATGCTTGCCACCTAGAGAAAAAGGTTGGCAGGGAGGGCCACCTGCAACGACTGATATTTTGTTTTTGAATTTTTTAAATGATATGTTATTTACATCATCATGTTTTATATCCCAGCTTTTTATCTGAGCTTGCCCCAAGTCATGATTTTTAACTAATGTTTCAACTGCATTTTTATTGAATTCCACAAGTAATTCATGATGAAAACCACTTTTTGACATTCCAAGAGCTAAGCCGCCAGCCCCTGAGAAAAGCTCTACTGAATTAAGTTGATTTATTGACATTATAAACACCTATTTTTTCTTCTATTTTATTGCCGTCCGTTGGTATACCATTTAAACGATCAGCCCAAACGCGACCCGGATGCAATACATCCCATTCTGATTTTGCTTGTTCATAACGGCCTTTACCTGGATCATGATTACCAAAGCCATCAATATGTGAATTCCATAACGGATTATACCGTCTTGTCATCGCAGCCTCTACAGTACTAATTAAATCGGCTTCTTGAGATTTGAGTACAACAAATCTACACGTAAAATGAGACAACTCAATATTATTTACAGCGTTGATGCTTCTCGAATGTTCGCTTAGTCGGCGAAAAAGTGCAGGATCATTTTCTTTAACTGTATCCCGTCCTTGTCTCCATCCCGGAAAAACTGCTTTACCAACATATATCGGGAGGTCTTTATTTTCACTATAAATTTTCTGATATAAAGGGAAATCACCATTGTAATAAAGAGCATATACACCTCCGCCAGAAAACTTATCATCTGGCGGCAATGATTCCATTGGTGTATTGACCATAAAAGCAACGGCTTCATCAATCAATTCAACGAAAGATTCAGAGCGAAAAATATGTTCTTCTAATTTTAATTTACATCCTCAGTAAAAATTTTGTTTACGCCCCTAACGTTTTAAATAAGGGGCGCGGGGCTTTTTCCGCGTCCCAGCCAGCGTGTTTTTGCTGGCGAACTTGATGTTTTTGTTAGGCCTTTTGTAGCGCAATTACTCGGTTATTTTTAAATTAAAAGTAAAACCTTCATATGTTTGCATCATGTTTGACAGATCATCAAACGGTATAAACTTACCGTCAATAACTACACCCCCTGATGAAATATGCCCTATTGCTTGGTCGTGACTAAATGAAAACTCGCCATTTTGTTCTTGGAGGTATTTTGTAGATAGCCTTTTTTTTATTTTACTTCTTAATTCTCCAAGAATATCAAATGGATCCGTAGGTGAATAGCCACTGAACTCATAACCATTTTCGACTTTTTCGGTAGCGTACACCGTACACCCAATAGCTGTTTTATTTACTTGGTATGTAAAGTGTCTTTTTTTTCCTTCGTAATCTATAAATTCATCTTCTTTTGGGAAATTCATATTGCTTCTCTATTTTTATGGCCTAACGCCAGCTTCAGCGGCTGCCGTGAGTGGCGCGGATTTTGCGAAAGCAAAATTCCATGACGCTTACGGCAGTCCGCTGGAAGCTTTTGTTAGCCATTTTACTTAGATTCCCATTGTAATTCTGAAAATAACTGGCTCATCCATTCTTTTGTTTGATCTTTACAATTCACTGATTCAGATGTTTCTATCAGGCTTTTAATAAAATCTTGTTTTGTGCAATCAGGCAATCTGAACAGTATATTTTTGATGTGATAATTA
>LWTM01000041.1 GCA_002101205.1 Cycloclasticus sp. symbiont of Poecilosclerida sp. N
AGGAATTAGAAAACTCAGATTACTTTAGTCAGGTAAAAATCCTAGATGGAACAGTTGTGTGGCCACATGAGCAAGATATTTGCCCTGATACCTTATATGTAGAATCACTTAGAGAAAATGGCTAATAAAAATCCAGCGGACAAAAATAAAGGGGGCAGCTTGACAGCTTTCCCTGATCCACTTTAATAGAGCATTAAAGCTTTTGCTGTTATTAGCAAATTTGTGATAATGGTTTTTGTTATTACTGATAAATCCACAATCAATGGTGAGTTTAGATACATCTATTCCGATACTAAGCATATTGACGCCCCTAACATTAGCCACAAAGGCTAAAAATAACAAAAGACTGGATTGAATAAAGGGTTCTGAATAAAAGGGTAGCGTCCTCTTATATTCTTATATTTCCCCCTTATATTTCTGAATACATTGTAATACCAAATCATTTCCACGCCATATTAGAAATCACCGTAGGGGCGACCCTTGTGGTCTCCCAAAATGCCTTAGGACAAAATGCGTCCACCCAAAATGATTTGTTTTGTTTACAAGGAGGGCAACCACAAGGGATTGCCCCTACGCAGTGGTTACAATTGAAAATTAACTTTTTGGCGACTCAACATTCACCTAAGATGTTGGGTTAGTTTGTACGCTAATGCTTAACAAGCTAGCTCAAGCTACGCGGCTGATTTAAAGCCAAATAACTGGGATAGACAGGGCATGCCCTCTACTGTCCCTATGGTAAATTAACTCATTCAGAATACCAAAGTCTCTATAAATCTTTTGCTATCCATGTCTATTCAATCATCAATCGCAAATAAAGCTAACAAAACACTCAAGCTTAGCTTAGCGTTAGCTTCTTGTAAAAAAATATATCTGTTGTACAATTGTCAGTTATGAACCTTGTAACAGATACAAATCTTTTTTTAGCAGTGGCTCTTAATGCACCAGAGAAAACAAGAATTATTCAGCTTACCTTAAATAGGAATGCAGTAGCTCCAGAAATACTGCCTTATGAAATTGGTAATGCACTTTCTGCAATGATTAAACGAAAACAAATCACAGATGATGAAGCATTTTCAACATTTGAAGTAGCAAGTAAAATTCCTGTTCAGTTAGTTCCAGTTGATATTATCAAAGCACTAGAGCTGGCACTAGAATTCAATATCTACGCCTATGATGCTTACTTTTTGCAGTGTGCAAAATCCTCATCATATCAATTGCTCACATTAGATAAACGAATGAAGCAAGTTGCCATTGATCTTAATATTGAAGTTTTGGAGTAATGAAATGCAAGTATTTACCTATTCTGAGGCACGTCAAAACCTTTCTAAATTATTAGTTCTTGCTCAAACTGAAGAGGTTGAAATTCGCAGGAAAGATGGCTCTATATTTTCACTTATATCAAAGAAGAAGCTATTGAAGTCACCTTTTGATGTATCTGGAATAAACACAAAAACAACTACACAAAATATTTTAAGTGCTGTTGAAGAATCAAGAAAAGACTAACAATCAATCCACCTGATGATATGGGCACCATTGAATGGGATGATGCTTTTGTCGGTGGCAGACATGAAGGCAAGCGTGGTCGCGGAGCTGAAAGCATATCCTCTTTTATGATTTAAAACTAAACAATTGGGATAGACAGAGACATGCCCTGTCTCTACTGCCCTTATGGCAAATTAACTCATTCAGTAGTTACCATTGACAATTAACTTTTTGGCGACTCAACATTCACCCAAGATGCTGGCTTAGTTTGTACGCTAACGCTTAACAATCTAACCCAAGCTACGCGGCCTAGCCCTTAGTCCTGCGTCCTTAGTCCTTAGTCCTTAGTCTTTAGTCTTTAGTCTTTAGTCTTTAGTCTTTAGTCTTTAGTCTTTAGTCTTTAGTCTTTAGTCTTTAGTCTTTAGTCTTTAGTCTTTAGTCTTTAGTCTTTAGTCTTTAGTCTTTAACCCTTCGTCCTCTAATAAATCAAGTAATTCATCTTCATTAATCACGGGAATTCCTAATTTTTCCGCCTTACTCAGCTTTGAACCAGCAGACTCACCAGCAACGACACAATCTGTTTTAGCTGATACACTGCCAGACACCTTTGCTCCCAGTGACTGAAGTGCTGCTTTTGCTTCATTTCTTTTCATTTGCACCAAAGACCCTGTTAAAACATAGGTCTTTGTCGCTAACGGGAGTGTGTGTTGTTTTGATTCAATGGCTGGCCATTGAATCCCCACCTCTAATAAAGCATTAATCACATCCAGATTATGCGCTTGGCGAAAAAAAGTATGTATATGTTTAGCAACTACTTCACCCACATCATTAACTTTTTGTAGCGATTCCAAATCTGCTTGTTTAAGCTGATCCAGAGTTAAAAAATGTTCTGTCAGGCTTTTAGCTGTCGCTTCGCCTACTTCTCTTATCCCTAAAGCTAACAGAAATTTTGCAAATGTCGTTTGCTTTGATTTAGAGAGTGCATTAATTAAATTTTCCGCTTTTTTAACGCCCATTCTTTCTAAATCTACCAATTGCTCGGTCTTTAATGTATATAAATCAACAGCAGTATTAATTAATCCTTCAGCAACCAGTAAATCAACAATTTTTTCGCCTAAACCATCTATATTCATCGCTTTGCGTGAAGAAAAGTATTGAATGGCCTGTTTCCGTTGCGCCGCACAAAATAAACCAGCACTACAACGAATAGTGGCTTCATCTTCAATTTGTTCAAGCTCTGACTTACAAACGGGACACCGTGCAGGAAAAACAATCTGTATAAGCTTTTGATTTTTTTTTGCTAGTCTTCGAGTAATTTGAGGAATCACATCGGCAGCACGACGGATAACAACGATATCACCTATTTTTAGACCTAGGCGTTCAATTTCATCTTTATTATGTAAACTGGCACGACTCACTGTAACACCACCCACAAAAACAGGTTCTAGTATTGCAACGGGAGTAATGGCACCTGTACGCCCTACCTGAAATTCCACAT
>LWTM01000042.1 GCA_002101205.1 Cycloclasticus sp. symbiont of Poecilosclerida sp. N
AAGGTAAAGTAACATTGCTGGAAGAATGGCTAGAATCTTCATCAGAAACATTAGAAGACAGTTGGTTTTACACGGACTCTCATAATGACTTGTCATTATTACAACGAGTAGATAACCCTGTTGCCGTAGACCCTGATGATAAATTACGGGAGCATGCCCATAAAAATGGCTGGCCCATTATTAGTTTGAGAAATAATGTAGTGACGCTGGGCGAGGTATAAGCTTTGAATAAATTAGAACTTAATTATACTTAAGAATTAAACTTTTATACTTTCAGCAATTGCGTTAAAAGCCTCAACACGTTCTTTACCGTGCTTGATTAAATCCAGACCAATTCCTACAATCATGTCAACTAGACCTGGGGTTTTGTATACGATCATGCCTAGATAAGCAACTATCGGTATTGCTACTGTCGCACCTATCATACCCCCCAGACCAACAACATCCATGACTTTAACAATCAATACCACCAAATCCAAAGGCACTAGAATCATTGCTCCAAAATAGGCTAAAACCATAAATGTAAAAAAAACAAATACAACAAATTGAAAAAGCCTTACCAGAGCAACATTAATTTTATTCATAATTTGAAAATTCCTGAAAAATTGAACCTAGAACAATATCAAGCCGATCATTATATACGCATTGTAATAAACAATCCTGTTTTTAGTAGCTACTCAACGTATTAATTCAACACCAAAAGTCCCATTGATCAATGGTTTCTATCCATCTACATCGTTCTTAAACTATTTCCGCAGTTGTCGCATTCCCAATAACTTTAGCAATTAATGCAACAACCTTGTCCTCTGTATCATAAGCAACATCTGCCTCCATTGGATTTGCCGCACTTCCCAGCCCCGTGCTAATTTGTTCTTCTGGCACCACTCAGATATAGCATGGGTTGAGAGATAAATTAAACAAACCGATAAAAAACAGCTTAACTCTGATTGGACAAGACTGCTGATTGACGCTGCACTCGATGATGTTAAAATGACAGTGAACAGATTAAATTCCAGACCACGAAAGTGCCAGGGGGATTTAAAATACCTTATCAGCTGTTTTTAGGGGTGACAGGGGTTTGTGGGTGCTCGTCAATTGGTATTGATGCGTTTATGGGTCGAATTCACCTTAATCTTAAATTAACATTGTCCAAATGAGAAAACTTGTTTCAGTCTATATGCCAACAAAAAACCGTCTTACCCTAGCAACGAGGGCAATTGAATCGGTGCTTAAGCAAACCTATAAAAATATGGAACTGATTGTGGTTGATGATGGCTCTGAACTTATACAATTTCAAAAATTAAAAGATAACTTTAAAGACCATAAAAATGTAATTTTCCTTAGAAATGAGGAGTCATTAGGCGCTTGTAAAAGCAGAAACAGGGCTATAAAACATGCCAGAGGTGAATTTATCACTGGATTAGATGATGATGATTATTTTTCCGATAAAAATAGAATTACTTACTTTGTAAATACTTGGACACAAATAGGTCATAAATCTTCTGGATTATTTGATTCTTTAAGCACGTTACAACCCGATGGAAAACACCTCAAAGTTAAATTCATTCCAGTCGTAAGCAAAAATGATTTAAAGTATAAAAATCATATCGGCTCCCAAGTTTTTGCACCTACCCAGGCCTTTGTGGAAGCGGATTTTTTTGACCCTAAGATGCCTGCTTGGCAAGATTGGGATATGTGGTTTAGAATTACCCAACCACACAAGCCTTTCGTAAACATTAATAAAAATACCTATATGCTTGACAGGGCACATGGTGGGAGAAGAATCTCTGAAAAACCTGAAGAAATACTAAGATTGGCAAAAAAAAGATTGACCAAGAAAATGGGCAGGCTAAATTTACGCCAAAAGGCTGGAATTACTGCCTCGTTTTTAGCCTATAAGCAAGTCAACCTTTCTTTTAAAGAAATAATATGGACACTACTGGCTTTTAGACCTAAACAGACAATTAGAGCCATCTACCGAAAGCTTGTGCCTATCATTAAATAGGTTCTTTTGAATATTAAGTGGGTAATCTCTGGGGGCGGTTAAAAGAACATTAGGCATCGGTATGGCTTTTTGCAAAAGCCCCCCTGTTTCATCGACCCATAATAGAGATGAGCTGGATTTAATAATGGCGAAGGCAAAACAAAAAGTATCGGCACGCTCCCGCTCTGAAGTTTATGCCCACGCTATTGTGGTATCAAGTTGCCTGCAAACGATGGCAAGCAAAGGTATTAATCCTCTTATTGCTATTCAAATAGCTTTGGCCGAGGGATCTCTAAGAGGGTGGGCAGGGAAAAATAAATACTTCCTTAAATTTTTGCAATAAAAGATAACTGTCAGGGACTAGACAAATAGCTCGTCTAAATTATAATCTCAACGGCTTTTAAGCCCGATTGCCCTAGGGTAAAACCTTTTTTCTTTTATTTGTATATATTTGCTACAATAGTCAAATTTTTTGCCTGAGCTATATCTCATTAAAAGGACTGTAGGGTTTATGAGATATGCTGAAGGGACTTAATGCACTTTGCATGAATTTAATAAAATCGATCAATGTCAGAATTCGCTAAAGAAATCATACCAGTAAATCTAGAAGATGAGATGAAGCAATCTTATCTCGACTATTCAATGAGCGTTATTGTTGGTCGAGCACTTCCTGATGTTAGAGATGGTCTTAAACCCGTGCATCGCCGCGTTTTATATGCGATGAGTGTATTAGGTAATGACTGGAATAAAGCCTATAAAAAATCAGCACGTGTAGTTGGGGATGTGATTGGTAAATATCACCCCCATGGTGATACTGCAGTTTATGACACTATTGTCCGCATGGCGCAACCTTTTGCCATGCGTTATATGCTGATTGACGGACAAGGCAACTTTGGTTCGGTTGACGGTGATTCCCCAGCAGCCATGCGTTATACCGAAGTACGGATGGCTAAAATAGCCCATGAGATTTTAGCGGATCTTGATAAAGAGACCGTTGATTTTGTGGCTAACTATGATGAGTCAGAAGCAGAACCCTCAGTCATGCCGACTCGTTTGCCTACACTGCTAATTAATGGATCATCTGGTATTGCGGTTGGTATGGCGACCAATATTCCACCACATAATTTAACCGAAGTCGTCAGTGCTTGCTTGGCGTTAATTGATAATCCAGACAGTAGCATTGCTGATTTAATGCAATATATCCCAGGACCGGATTTTCCTACTGCGGGTATTATCAATGGTGCCTCTGGTATTGATGAAGCCTATATGACAGGGCGTGGCAGAATTCATTTG
>LWTM01000043.1 GCA_002101205.1 Cycloclasticus sp. symbiont of Poecilosclerida sp. N
TTTCCCGCAATTTTAATTTGAGGGTTATTTAATATGAATTTAATTACTAGACCGATAAAAATTACAGAAAACGAAGGCTTTACGAAAAATGATATTTTCAATAGAAAAGATTTTGGCGAACAGTTAAAAAATCTAATTTTAAATATTGGTGGCACAACCATAGGATTGGAATCTGGGTGGGGTAACGGCAAAACTACCTTTATAAAGATGTGGCAAGGGCATGTAAAAGATGACTTTGACACTATTTATTTTGATGCGTTTGCTAACGACTATCAAAAAGATATTTTTTTGGCATTTGTTGCACAGATATATCCGTTAATTTCAGATAAAAATATTCAAGAAAAATTTAAAAAAAATGCTGTTAATGTGGCTAAATCTTTGGCTCGTGGGGGCGTTAAACTTGTTACTCGTTCTTTATCAGGGGGATTATTAGACGGTAGCGAAATAACAAATATTTTTGAAAGACAAATAGATGACAGACTTGATAATGCTAAAAAAGATGAACAGGCAATGATTGAATTTAAAAACTGCTTACAAGAATGGGCAGATAAGCAAGACAAGCCATTGGTTTTTATTATTGATGAATTAGACCGTTGCCGTCCTGATGTTGCTTTGGAAATGTTAGAACAAATCAAACATTTGTTTTCCATAGAAAAAATTACTTTTTTATTGGTAACTCACAAACCGCAATTAGAATTATCTATAAAACATAGATATGGCAATATAAATGCTTCAGAATATTTACAAAAATTTGTAAACTTTTGGATAAGCCTACCGATGATAAAGCTAGATTATGGTGAGAGCAATATAGAGAAGTATGCAGACATTATTTTTAAACCTCTTACTGGTTCTTTCCCAATTCATAAAAGTTTTATATTGTTTCTTATTTCAAAAAACCAGCCATCTCTTAGAGAAATTGAGCAAATAGCAGGTTATCTGGCGATAGCAAGTAATGAAAAGCAAGAAGTGAGAGATGATTATCAAGTTTTACTTGGATTTGTTTGTTATCTCAAAGTCTGTAATCCTGACGTGTTAGAAAAAATTGTTAAGCATAATGCGAATATTGTTGATATTTTGGCTAAAGTTAATATTGGCGATGGCGATAATAATTATAAAAGAAGAATTGAATATGATTTAGCAGATAAAGAAACTAGAAAATCTATGAGCGATGATAACGAGATTCCTGGCAGAATTGATTATTATAATCATGATGAAAGTGTTATTAAATTTTGCTATGGATGGATTCAACTGATAAATAAAGAATAAAAAAAAGAATGTATAAGGAGGCATAATGAAATTGAACAAAGAAGGATTAGAATTATTAGATTTGGTGAATAAAACGGGTAAGTTTGAACGGGTGGATGATTACGAACAGGCAGTGATTAAAGCTAAAATTATGGCAAAAAAATTACCAACAGAATTTTATGCGTGAGGTTGCGGTAGGCTTGATAGATATTAAACAAGGCGACACACAAAATTTGGTATTAGTTAAAAAGCAGTTTAATTTGTGAAAATCCAATACGAAAACCTAGATTATCAAACCGATGCGGTAGATGCGGTGGTGGATTTGTTTGCGGATGAGTTTATTGGCAATGTGGATGATGTGGGTTTTAGCCTTTCTGGGGGTGGACATTTTGGCATTGTGGCTAATCAGTTGTTGATTGATGATGACAAACTTAGGCACAATTTATCCGCCATTCAAAAGCGTAATTTAGACAAACCCGATAGAAAGATTGATGAGCAGAATTTGCGTGATTTTTCAGTGGAAATGGAGACAGGCACGGGTAAAACTTATGTCTATTTAAAGACGATTTTTGCACTACATCAGCGTTATGGACTGTCTAAATTTATTATTATTGTGCCATCTGTGGCAGTGCGTGAGGGGGTGTTAAAAACCTTACGCAGCACGCATTCGCATTTTTATAAAAGTTTTAATACCAATCGTATTGTGTTTGCTTATGAGGGTGAAAGTCGGCGAAAAATTAGTTTATTGAGAGATTTTTCCAGCAGTAATGAATTGAGTATTTTAGTGATGAGTATTCAGGCGTTTAATTCGGATAATAATATTATCAACGAAGATAGGCGTGATGATACACAAGGCAAAATGATTGAGTTTATCGCTCAAACTCAGCCAGTTTTGGTGCTGGACGAACCGCAAAATATGGAGAGTGATTTATCAAAATCGGCGCTCAATAAACTTAACGCTATTTTTAGATTACGCTATTCTGCTACCCATAAAAACCTATACAACTTGGTGTATTCACTCTCGCCATTTACTGCTTATAATAAGGGCTTGGTTAAGAAAATTGAGATTGCTTCGGTGGTTAAAGAAGATGCCAATAGTCGGACTTTTGAGATTGTTAAATTGGACTTTAACAAACAAGCCAGTGCCAAAATTAAAGTTGAAGTTAAGCAAAAAACTGGGGAATATATTTTTAAAACTTTGTTATTTAAGTTAGGCAGTAGCGTTTTTCAAAAAACCAAAAACGACAAATACAAAGATTTATACATTGAAAAAATATCTGAAAAAGGCGTAGAACTTACTGGTGGTGTGTTTTATTCTGTTACTGAAGTCAAATCAGCAGACAAGGTGGATATTTTTCGGGTGCAAATTCGTGAAACTATTAAAAACCATTTTGCTAAACAGAAGCAATTAGGCACAGAAATTAAAGTTTTATCCTTATTTTTTATTGATAAAGTTAAAAATTATGTGGATGAGGAAGGGCTAATTAAGCAAATTTTTGAGGTAGAATTTGAGGCGTTAAAATCCACCTCAAATTTTTTTAAAAATAAACAAACTTCTCTGGTGCATAATGGTTATTTTTCTAAAACGGGCAAAAATTACAAAGACACCAAAGGCAATTCTAAAAGCGATAAAGCCACTTACGATTTGATTATGAAGGACAAAGAACGGCTATTGTCTTTTAGCGAAGATACTTGCTTTATTTTTTCTCATTCAGCATTAAAAGAGGGTTGGGATAATCCGAATATTTTTACCATTTGCACCCTGAATGAAACCCTTTCTGTGATGAAAAAACGCCAAGAAATCGGGCGTGGAATGCGTCTGTGTTTAGATAAAAATGGCACGCGAATTTATGACAGCAGTATTAATAAATTGGTGGTCGTGCCAAATGAATCTTACCAAGATTATGTGTCCACTTTGCAAACTGAGTTTGATGAATCGGGGCAGAGGGGCATAACCCCGCCATCAAAGAAAAATCGCACAACAGTGAAGTTTAAAAAACAGTTTGCCACCAATGATGTGAATTTTAAGATTTTATGGAAAAAGATTAAACATAAAACTAAATATGATGTGCAACTTAATAGCGATGATTTGGTTATAAAAATGGTTAAGAATATTGACGAACAATTAGAGGTTAAGCCACCTATGATTAAGGTTGAGCACCAAAATTTGGTGATGGAAGATGACAAAATTAAGGGTGTTTATAGTGGCGAAAATGTTGGCAGTAGGGTAAAT
>LWTM01000044.1 GCA_002101205.1 Cycloclasticus sp. symbiont of Poecilosclerida sp. N
ATCGAAAAAATGGACGATGCCGATAAGAAACTGGAAACCTGCCCTCAACCGCTTTAGTATTGAGTTTGAAGAGCGCTTGAAGGATTATATTTAATTCTGGCAGTTACACAGAAATATTTACAGTCTCTCTGTTGCTGATGTGCCCATGAGCCTAAGCATTTATAAGTATTCCGACTGAATAATTTTTGCAACACGGTAAGCTGCACCTTTGTCTCGCTCGCCAAAAACAAACTCAAAATAATCTCGCCTATTATTCGCGTATTCTTTTTCTTCAAGCAACGCTTTATCAACCGCCTCACACCAATCTAAACCCTTTTCATCTGCAAAAACGAGACCGCAACTAAAAATTCTTAAGCGATCTTCAATATCTTCTTCATCCAGATTTAAGGTTAGGTTGGCTTTTCTAATTTCCCCATAAGAGCTTTTCCCTAAGCCAGTGAGTATTTGTGGTGTATCGTAGAACAAGGATTCTTCTGCTGGGGAGTTTGCATCTGAAATCAATAAATCAGCAATCATTAATAGATCAGGAAAGTGAACCTCTGCCATGTCAATCAATGTATTACCTCTTTTTTTTGCTATAGTCTGCAAATTTCTTATAGATGACTTTTCATGCCACCTCAGGTTCATCGACAAGCTTGGGTGCGGCCGTAAAATTAGATTATACTTAGCAGACAAACTGTCGATCAAAGCCTCTACACATAACTCCCAAGACCCAGATTCTCGCCTGGTAGGACAATATACAACCGTTTTAAGCGATACATCCAACCCTAGATATTTTAGTACCAAACGTCTGTTTTCCTTATTTTTATCAGGGAAATTAGCGAAGGGTAAAAAGCCTGTCTTTGTATATTTGAAGTCAAGTTGCTGTTTATATCTAAGCAACATTTTCTCCATCCTATTACCAATCAAAAAAAGGTGATCAAAGTGCCTTAACTGTTCCAGTACATTTGCCGTTAAACCAGAATATGTCCCATGAAAAACCATCACCTTCTTTGCTTCGTATGGCGATAGTAGTTTCTTATAAGGTGAACCCGTCACAATACAGTCCGCATTCAACATGGCTTTATGCCCAGCACTAAAGCGTTTCAGACGCTTATTAAAGTGTGCAAAGTCTAATTCAGGGTATTTCTTTCTAAAATAACGTGTTGTGCTTCCTCTGCCGCAAACAAACGTCCCACCCAGATCACGCTGAATAGTTACCAACGAAGGAATCGCTTGATACATCTGAGAGAAAAAACAAATTTTATTGTTCATCAACATAATTCCGTGGAAGTACCGCTTTCCTTAAGTAATTAATCTGTACCCACTAAAGTTGCGCGCCATTTTTTTATTGCCATTGAGTGAATAATTCCAACCTCTATTGGGATTATTCGAAGATTAAGAATTTTCGCTATTGCTAGACGGTGGCAACCACCACCCCCAAACACGGGAGAACCTTCTCTATCAAAGTGTACATATACCCCCCCCTGTTCCTAAACCATTGTTTCCCAAGCATTTCTTTCCGAGTTTTAAACGCGCCTCCTTTTTTCAAAAAAACATATAGCTCATCTAACTTTGCATACCGCTTATAGATATCTTCTTCATTCACACAATGATCCGCTTTAGAATAACGCGATATCAATAGCTGCATATTTTTAATTGCTCCCGCATCATCCCAAGGCAAACCTTTCACAAAATGCCTTAAACATATTTGATATTTCTCAAGCTTATCTAAACTAACTTGACCATTATCCCAATCACCTTCTAAAACACCTCCTGTATCTTTTCGAGTAAAACCTGTAGATACATGCAGCATTGTCTTAATCTTGGCGGGCTCAATAAAGCAGAGTTCCGAAGACTTTGGCGCATCACTCCCATAGCGAAGATAATTTAACAAATCTCTTGAGTAATACCTGATTCTCTTCACTTCAAGAAATCCCATCTCAAAGCGTGACCTTTTTGAACATTCTCCCTGACAGTTTTACCGAGTACTGATTCATAAAACTTTGGAGCCAGTCCAAAACCAGGTCGAATACTTTTTATGTGCTCTTTTGTAATAATTTCACCCGCTTTAATATCTTTTACAAAATATAACGACCGACGAAACTTAACATTGCCTTCTTCACTAGATTTACGGCCATAATCAACTTTTCCTAATGCCTGCCAAGCCGTTTTAGCACCTTTGCATAACGCCTCTAGCTCAGGAGCTTGCAAAGAAAAACTATCATCGGGACCACCCGCGCTTCTATCCAGCGTTACATGCTTTTCTATAATCGACGCACCTAACGCGACACTCGTAATAGCTGTTGTATTATCAAGCGTATGGTCAGACAAACCCGTGACCAAGCCAAAACGGTTCTGCATATCAACCATTGTTTTCAAATTATAATCTTCGGCTGGTGCAGGATAACCACTTACACAATGTAAAATAGCTAACTCCTTACAACCACCCTCTTTAGCTGCTTGAACAGCTTCCCCAATCTCTCCTGCATCCGCCATGCCGGTTGAAATAATCATCGGCTTACCCGTGTTGGCTACATATTTTATTAATGGCAGATCAACGGCTTCAAAAGAAGCTATTTTATAAGCAGGCGTATTCAAGTCTTCCAGTAAATCAACGGCACTATTATCAAAGGGCGAACTAAAAATGGTAATCCCTAGTTTTCGTGCATAATCGAATAATGGTTTATGCCATTCCCACGGCATATATGCGCTCTGATACAACTCATACAAACTTTGGCCATCCCATAAGCCACCCTCAATCATGAACTCCGGTTCACGACTGTCCAAGGTAATGGTGTCTGGTTTATAGGTTTGTAGCTTTACAGCATCGGCACCAGCGTTTTTCGCCATTTCAATTATTTTGAGGGCATTATTGATGTCGCCATTATGGTTGGCCGACATTTCGGCAATGATGTAGGGCGGTTGCTGTGAATCGATGATTCTATTGTTGATTTTCATTGTTGTAGATTTTAAGTTTCTTTAGGCAAAATTGTTTAACAGTCTGAGACCTCAGCACGTGTACTTATACCGCCGGCGCAGGCAGCACCCACTACACTTGTGCCGGCTGTACGTGCACTGGCGGTGCTAGCGCTAACAGAGTAACCCAACAGCTTTATCCGCCTTCATGAGACTTCTCCGGTTTTTGACACAGTTACTCCGCATAACTTGGCTCTGATATACCGTAGAGCGTTAAAAACCTAGCCCTTTGCGAATGCTCGCAGCCATAGTAGTTAAACCATAAACGGTTGCATTTTTGGAAAGCCCATAAATCCAGTTCTGGCAAGCCCATAATGTCTCTTATACGTGGTGCATATTCCGGTGAAAGTGAACACCCATTCCAGTTTTAGCGTGAACACGTAAATTCAACGTATTGGGCTAGACCTATTTTTAAATAAACTGTTCACACTTGTCAATTTCTAATTGTTTTTTTCTCATCGGTTCTCCCTTTAGTATCAAACGTCAACTAGCTTGTCCGGTCTGCGTCAATTAGCTTGGTCGATTTTGGGGTTCGGTTTTAAAGCGTGTTTTTTGCGGTAACGACCTCCTACTATTTTATAAATATCAGCATGGTGGACTAGACGATCTATTCCGGCAACGGTCAT
>LWTM01000045.1 GCA_002101205.1 Cycloclasticus sp. symbiont of Poecilosclerida sp. N
AATGATGTGATAGTGTTATTAGAAAGTGATAATTGGGATGAAAGGCTCAAACCTAGAACACAAGAATTAGCCAAAATGCTAAGAGCGTTTGAAAATAACGATACCAGCATATCGCAAAAATTTACTGATGCCAAAAAGCCATTAGAACGATTATTATTAATGCTTTTTCATCAAGAAAATAGTGAAAATTTAAGTGAATATCAGCTTGATTTCTTTAAAGAAGAAGACTATTTGTTATTTGCATTGGTTTTTGGTGCGCGTGATAAATTTATCAAGTCGCCTAAATTTATCCGAGAATGTCAAGATTTACAAAATTTTATTTCATTTAAAATGGCAGAATATGCGCATTTAAAATCAGATAGTGCGATTGAATTTAAACGCCCCAACAGAGTTAAAACTGTTTGGGATATTTTAAATACTCAAAAGACTGGTAAAAAATCAGTAGAAAAATTAGCCATTAAAAATTGTTTTCAAACAGTGATAAGCGGCGATTATCAACACCAAGGTAATAAAAATATCTACAAGGGTTTTGTTGATCCAAAATATGAAATTGTTGGGGATGAATATTTTAAAACAATGTCTAAAAAGAATATTGATAGCACAACTTATAACGATTTGGCTAAATTAAAATAATGAAAATCGTTCCTCATCAGCCCTATGAGACCAACAGTAAGGCTGAATATCGCGTGTTTGCTAAATTAAAAGAGTCCCTTGTTAATAACAATAAATATATTGCTTTTCATTCGTTAAATTTAACCAAACACGAATACAAACGGTTTGGCGAGGCTGATTTTGTGATTGTTTGCGAATATGGCTTATTTGTGTTTGAAGTTAAAGGTGGCGGCATTAGTTGTGATAACGGTATTTGGCATACAATCAATAGAGATAAAGAAAAACACAAAATTCAAAACCCATTTACACAGGCAGAAACAGCACTATATGCCATTAAAAAAAAGATGGAGGAATCTAATAAATTTTGCAACTTAAATATTCCTATTGGTTACGGTGTTATTTTTCCTGATGTGAAATGGCTCACACAAGGTTCAGAGTGGGATAAATTAATAATTTGTGACAGTCAAACATTTAAAAATTTTGAGAATTTTTTAAATAAATTTTTTAAATATTGGCACAATAAGAAAGCGAATAACGCTCAGATTTCAGTTGAAAATATTAAAGCAATAGCCCAGTATTTACGCCCTAATTTTGAGGTTATTGAAAGTCTATCCAATCAATTACTTCAGCAAAAAGAAAACACATTAAAATTAACCCAAGACCAGTATCGATATTTGGATATTGTTGCATCAAACCCTAGAGTGCTATGTTCTGGTGGTGCAGGGACAGGAAAAACTTTTTTAGCAGCAGAGTTAGCCAGAAGAATTGCCAGAGAAAATAAAAAAGTTGTGTTTGTTTGTAAATCAGAGTGGTTAAAGCATTATCTAAGCGCAAAAATTATTAATGAGTTTGTGACTATTTCAACCATCAATAGTGCTAAAGTTGATATGAAACGACAAGGCATTGAAAAATATGAGGTGTTAATTGTTGATGAAGGACAAGATTTATTTAATGTAAGTGATATAGATAAATTAAACAAATTGGTTGTGGGTAAGATAGAAGAAGGGGAGTGGTATATATTTCACGATATTAATAATCAAGCACTTGGTATTATTGATGATGAAGCATTTGAATTTTTAAATAGCATACCGCATACAAAAATACCATTAACAACTAATTGCAGAAATACTAATCCTATTTTGAAATATGTGCAAAACTTGCTAGATGTTGATATGGGAACAAAAGATATAATGGACGGCCCCAAAGTTGTTGAGATATTAGATAGTAGCAGAGATAACACACTTGAATATCAAATTAATACATTGTTAAAAGATGGCATCCCATCTTCGCATATTACATTATTATCAAATTTGCGTTATCAAGATTCTAGCGTGTCTATGTTGTCTAGTTCGTTACAAGATAAAATCATTGAATTAGACAGTTATTCAGTTAGAAATTTCCCTGTGAATAAAATCAGTTTTGCGCAGATAAAAAATTTTAAAGGTCTGGAAAATGAAGTTATTATTTTAATTGATATGCCTAAGCCTAATAAAAATAACAATAAAGCGTTATATTATGTTGCAATGAGCAGGGCAAAAGCACTTTTGAATATTATTTACACTGATTAAATAAAATGGGCGAATTCAACCCATAAGTGCAACACTTTTATTTAAAAAATAGTCCTTGCCAGTCATCTGTGCAAAAACCTCAAATGGGGTTTTCCACCCCAAACATTTCCTAGGTCTATTATTCATTAAATCCGTCGCCCTAAGTAATTCTTTTTCACTCACACCATCCAAAGCCATTTGCTTGGGAAAGAATTGCCTTAATAGGCCATTATGGTTCTCGTTTAAACCACGCTCCCAGCTATGATATGGCTTAGCAAAGTAAGTGCTACACGCAAGGTCTTTTGCTAGTTTCTCATGCCAACTAAACTCTCTACCATTATCAAAAGTTAGGGTTTTGACCCAGTGCTTGAGCGGCATGAGTAGCTTGGTAATAGCATCATTTGCAGCCTGTGCGGTTTTGTTGGCAATGGGTAGTGCAAGATAGAGTCTACTCTTACGCTCAGCAAGGGTAACAAAGCCACCTTTGTGTCCTTTGCCAATGACTAAATCAGCCTCCCAGTCGCCCATACGGGAACGGGTATCAACAATACCAGGGCGTTTGTCAATATCTACACGGTTGGGTATCCTACCTCGGTAATCATTTTTGCCATAGCGTTTGCGATACTTTTTGTGTTGGTGACGAAGGTATTTATAAAGCTCGCCGCCTACCTGCTTGTTTTGCAAGACAAAGCGATAGGCGGTTTCAGTGCTTATTTTAACTTTCTTATCTAGCTCTAAACGCCCCACTATTTGCTCAGGACTCCAATACTCTTTTAGTTTTTCACTGATGTAGCCCATGATTTCAGCGGTCAGTTTAATGTGTTTGTTTTTCTGTTGATGCCTTTGCTGTGCAAACTCATTTGCCTGTTTAGGGCGATAACTTTTTTTGCCAGTATTGCGCTTAATCTCACGGCTAATGGTGGATACAGATCTGTTCATTGTTTTAGCAATATATCTGAGGCTGAATCCTTGTTTTTTCATCAGGTAAATATGGTATCTTTGTTCACTGGTTAATTGGGTATATTTTTTCATGTTTCACTCCTTCTTCTTGTCGGGTTAAAGAGTGGTTAATATACTCTTTTGACCGACTAACGAGTGTTATGATACGAAGTGATTTCTTGATGAAGATTATGTATACTTCGCGCGGACAAAATAAAGCTGCGTTCGTTCCTCACTACGCTTTATTTTGCAGGTGATCTTGGTCGTTACCATAAAGACATGCTTGGATTCTATTCAGTATGCTCAACCACTTGTAGATTATATCCAGAAAGTCCAAAATATTTTTTTTCTATGCCCATGACTTTTAAACGATGCACACCCAAATCTGCCAAAATCCGAGCTCCTGTTCCTGTGGTACGCCAATCGGCTATCTTTGCTAGACTTGATGATTCTGTTACTACGCCATTATCTTGTAATTGATACTGGTGAATATGCTCAACCAGTGACTTATTATCTTCACATTGTCTAATTACCACCAAAATACCACGACCCGCTTCAGCGATTTTTTCCATTGC
>LWTM01000046.1 GCA_002101205.1 Cycloclasticus sp. symbiont of Poecilosclerida sp. N
GTGTCAATAATAAGGCGGGGTCATTTTTTGCCCCTTACGAATTTTATTACGCTTGGCGTAGAGTTGCCCTGTCTGCGTACAACGCACAGGCAGAAGGTTTGGCAAAAGAGGTTGATGGCATTGATAGCATGTTTACCCTTGTCCAAGGAATGCTCAACCAAAATAGGCTAAGGGATATAATTCAAAATTTTATCTACATTCCAGACACTTCAAAAAAAGACGAAAAAATAGTTTGTCGCTATCCTCAATATTATGCAGCTCGTGTTCTATACGAAAATATTAAAAAGGCAGAAAAACGGCCTGATGGTTCAGGAGGGAATGGAAAAGGTGGAACTTATTTTGGTGCAACGGGTAGTGGAAAAAGTTTTACAATGTTGTACCTCACTCGCCTACTAATGAAAAGTGAGTATTTTGCAAGTCCAACCATTGTACTCATAACTGATAGAACAGATTTAGACGACCAGCTTTCAGGGCAATTTACCAATGCCAAAAGTTTTATTGGCGACAATAATGTAAAAAGTGTAAAAAGCAGAGCCGAGTTAAGAGTCTTGCTACAAGATAGACAAAGTGGCGGTGTTTTCTTAACCACTATTCACAAATTCACGCAAGACACAGAATTACTTACTGAAAGAACAAATGTAATTTGTATTTCAGATGAAGCGCATAGAACTCAAACCAATTTAGACCAAAAAGTAAAAGTTACTTCCAAAGGGGTGAAAAAGACTTTTGGTTTTGCCAAATACCTGCATGATTCATTGCCTAACGCTACTTTTGTAGGATTTACAGGTACGCCAATAGATGCAACCTTAGATGTTTTTGGAAAAGTGATTGATGCCTACACAATGACAGAATCTGTAAGAGATGAAATTACTGTACCACTTGTTTATGAGGGGCGCGCAGCCAAGGTAGCTTTGCATAATAGCGAATTAGAGAAAATTGAAAAGTATTATGAAGAAGCCGCAGAAGAAGGAACTAACGAATACCAAATAGAAAAAAGTAAAAAAGCAACTACCACAATGAATTCTATTTTAGGTGACCCAGAGCGTTTGCAGAAATTAGCAGAAGACTTTGTAAATCATTATGATAAACGCGTTTCAGAAGGTTCTACCGTAAAAGGAAAAGCAATGTTTGTTTGCGGTAGCCGAGAAATTGGTTATAACTTTTACAAAAATGTAATTGCATTAAAGCCCGAATGGGCAGAGGTAAAAGTTGCAGAACAAGGCACTAAACTTACAGATAAAGAAAAACGGGAAATCAAACCAATGGACTATATCAAAATGATAATGACCAGAGGACAAGACGACCCAAAAGAGATGTACGATTTATTGGGTACAAAAGAGTATCGAAAAGAATTAGACAGACAGTTTAAAAACGAAAAATCAAATTTTAAAATTGCCATTGTGGTTGATATGTGGCTAACTGGTTTTGATGTTCCATTTTTAGATTCTATCTACATTGACAAACCAATTAAACAGCACAATTTAATTCAAACAATTTCAAGAGTAAATCGCAAGTTTAAAGGAAAAAATAAAGGATTGGTGGTTGATTATATTGGTATTAAAAAAGCAATGAATCTTGCATTAGCCCAATACAATAAAGGTGAAAGAGAGAATTTTGAGGATATTCAAGAGTCATTGATTGTGGTTAAAAATCATTTAGACCTTTTGGCTAAAATCCTTCACAGGTTCGATAGTTCAAAATATTTTGGCGGTTCTGCGTTAGAACAATTGAATACTTTGAATATGGCTGCCGAATATGTACAACAAACCAAAGTAATTGAAACTCGATTTATGGGTTTGGTAAAACGCTTAAAAGCAGCTTATGATATTTGTGTAGGAAGTGAACAATTAACACAAATCGAGCGAGATTATACTCACTTCTATTTAGCTATTCGTTCAATCGTATTTAAACTCACAAAAGGTAATGCACCTGACACAGCACAGATGAACGCTAAAGTTCGTGAAATGATAAAAGATGCCTTGGAAAGTGATGGCGTTCAAGAAATTTTCAAACTTGGAAATGAGGCAGAAAGCGAACAAGACCTTTTTGATGAAGATTATTTGGCAAAAATCGACAAGATAAAATTACCAAACACTAAAATAAAATTACTTCAACAACTCTTAGCGAAAGTTATTGGGGAAATTAAGAAAGTCAATAAAGTAAAAGGCATTGATTTTTCTAAAAAAATGCAATCCTTGGTTGAACGCTACAATGAAAGAAAAGAAGACGATGTTTTGCGTAGTGAAGTCTATGAAGAAATGGCGGAGCATTTAACCAATTTGATCTGGGAAGTCCAAAAAGAATTTACCGCAGGCGTTGAATTGGGAATTGATTTTGAGGAAAAAGCCTTTTACGACATTTTGCAAGAGTTGTGTGTTAAGTATGATTTCAAATACCCAGAGGACAAGCTTATTGCATTAGCCAAAGCCGTAAAAGACTTGGTGGATGCCCAAGCTAGATTTCCCGACTGGAATAAACGAGAGGACATTAAATCAGCTCTAAAAGTTGGGTTAATTTTATTGTTGGATGAACATGGTTATCCGCCAGTAGAAAGAGATGAAGTTTACAAAGATATTTTTGAACAAGCGGAAAACTTCAAAAAAAATAGAGCAAAAAATGTATAACAAGGTGCCACACTCAGATAAAATAAAGCTGCGTTCGTTTCTCGCTACGCTTTATTTTGCCAGATTTAAGAGTGGCTAATATACCCTTTTGACCGACTAACGAGCGTTGCACTTAATATAGCAAAACTATTTTTTATGCCTTATATTCTAAAAATTATTCAAATCATTAATAACATCAATGAATGGATAGGAAAAACCATTTCCTGGTTAACTTTACTCATGGTACTGACGACATTTTTGGTGGTTGTGTTGCGATATGCTTTTGATATTGGGTGGATTGCATTACAAGAATCCGTTGCTTATATGCATGCCATGGTATTTATGCTGGGTGTTGCCTATACTTTAAAACATGATAAACATGTCAGAGTGGATATATTTTATCAGGCCTGTAGTGTCAAAACTAAAGCCTGGATAGATTGTTTAGGCACTCTGTTTTTATTGATGCCGGTGATGGGGTTTATTATTTGTAGCAGTTGGGAGTATGTTGCAGATTCCTGGGCTATTCAGGAAGGTTCCAGAAACTCAGGGGGATTGCCTGCTGTTTATTTGTTAAAAACCACCATTCTGTTAATGGCTGGGTTATTAATTTTGCAAAGCATTGCTTTATTTTCACAAAATCTAATCATCGCTTTGGGCTTCAATAATGGAGAACAGTTAAATGGATAATATGCTGTCTTTATGGATGTTTGCAGCTGTTTTTATCGTGCTTCTAACAGGGTATCCAGTAGCATTTGCTTTAAGCGGAACCGCTTTGGCTTTCGCCACCATAGGCATTCAATTTGATTTGTTTGATGTTGCCTTCTTAAACGCTCTACCCAACCGTTTATTTGGCATTATGAATAACCAAACCTTAATGGCTATTCCTTTGTTTGTTTTTATGGGGGTTATGTTAGAGCGGGCGCGGATTGCCGAAGATTTGCTAGAAGCCATGGCAGAATTATTTGGTTCTTTGCGTGGTGGTTTGGGTATAGCCGTCACTTTGGTGGGTATGTTAATGGCAGCAAGTACCGGAATTGTAGGTGCAACGGTAGTCACCATGGGCTTATTATCTTTACCAACCATGTTAGGC
>LWTM01000047.1 GCA_002101205.1 Cycloclasticus sp. symbiont of Poecilosclerida sp. N
ATGGAAATATAATTAAAAAAGATAAGGTTTTTTTTAAAGTCAATAGTCCACATACTTATGTTAATTTAAAAATGCCACTCTCGTGCTACCCTAAAAATGAAAACACTTCTAACCACCGATACAAAAAGTACTATCGGGATTAAATAAACCAAAAAGTATTCTTTTATAAAGAGCTTAGATTCGTCAGTGCAATTTTTAGAGAATCGGTGAGTTTATTGCGGGTTTCTTGCCCACTCATGCGTTTTTCAATCCATTTTTTGCTTCTGCCTGCTTTTTGCCAGTTTTCTCTGGCACGGTTTAGCGATTGTTCAGGGTCGCTAATTTCTTGGATTCGCTCGTTGCCAACTTTGGCGAGCCAGAGTTTAAAGGGTTCAGCTTTTTTTGAGGGGATAGACTGAATTAGGCGTAATAATTGCTTAGTATTTGCCACATCAGTTAATCGCATTTTTCCGTCTGTGGCTCGCATTTTCAACTGTCCCAAATCATGGGACAGTTGGCTGCCTTCATTTATAAGCTTGGCTTTTAGCGCGTTCCAATATTTTCTAGGTCTTGGGCTTTCTGTCAATATCTCAATTACATCAATAATGGAAAAATACCAAAGTTCATTTTTTTCATCCCAATAAGTTCTAACTTCTTGATTTTGAAAAAGTTTAATTTTTTTACTCACAATTCTAATCCCCATAGCCGATATTTAAAGATTGATAGCCGGTTTTCGGTGGTTAATTTTTTAGACATAAGACTGTGATATTACAATAATTGGCTGGGTGTCTTGGGCACTTTCCTCTGCGATGTCGGCTTGTATATGCTGGTTAATGTCGTATTTTCCAATAATTTTTAAGGCGTTTTCTAACACCACAATCGGCTTTATGCCTTTGATATTTTTTGCCAATTTATTAATGTCTCTGGTGAGGTTTGGAAAGGCTTTATTTTCTGTTTGTTTAATTGCTTGGCTTAGTTTTTCCCGTTCATCGGGGTTGGCATTAGGTAGGTTGGTGATGGATTTTAAAAAATGAATGGCTTTTTTATCTTGCGGAGATAGCGATTTATTTTGAGTTCGGTCAAGGATATTTTGCTCGATTTCACCTTGAAACTTATCCAATGCGGATAAAACTTGTGGGTAGTGTTGTTGGTGCAGTGCTGTGGTTTTGGTGTCTGGAGTGCATTGTAATAATTGGGCAGTTTGGATAAAGCTGTAATTATCAATTTTACGGTCTGCTTGCATCATATAAAATCGGCTACTACCTTTGTCCTCGGTACGAGCAAAAACCAGAGTGCCGTCTTTATGGGTGGCGTTTTTAACCGCATTTCTGACTTTGCTGGGCAGGTCTTTAATGCGTTTATAGTTTTCTGGATTGTGTTTTCTATAGCCTCTTATTTCTTCTAAAAAAGGCAGGGTTTGGTTTTTTTCTGCTTGAATGTTTTCATCAAAAATACCATAGCTACCGATCTGCTCATCAGTGGAATAAATTTGTGAATCTTCGCCTAATGCACTATGAAAAGCTTGCAGTTTAATCAATGCCTTTTTTTCCAGCCCAATATCATCGTTAATTTGTGCGGTGGGATAAAAGTTATACACAAAAATATGGCTTGCCGCTTGCCCAATACGATTGACTCGCCCAATACGTTGCATGAGTTTGGTGGCGTTCCACGGGGTGTCATAATTGATTACCGTATTGGCACGGTGCAAGTTTATGCCCTCTGCTAAAACATCGGTGCTTAGAATAATTTGATAAGCATTTTTCTTGTCTTGGGCGTTGATATTGGCATCAAAATTCTCACTGATGGTTTGCTTTAGTTGATTGCGGTTGCTGGCATTAACCACTAAAGTTTTATCATTAAAATCGGTAGTTGCGATGTTTTGTGATAAATAATTCATGGTATCAGTGCTTTCGGTGAAAATGATGATTTTCTGTTCTGGGTTGTTTTCTGCTACTAAAAAGTTTGGTAATTGGGTTAAAAACTCATCAATTTTTGGGTCTTTAGTTATTTTGTCCCAGTCGGATTTTAATTGTTTCAACATCTCATAATCATGCTTAACGCCCTCAACAAAACCTGCTTCAAAATCATCTTTTGTGCAAATGATAATATTGGGATTAGTTAGGCTTTCATCCGCCAATAACTCCATTAACTCCTCTTCTTTGGCGTTGAGAATATAGTCGCTGATATTGATTTTTGGAGCAATGATGATTTGATTGTTTTTAATCATCTTGAGCATGGTTTCAGATGATTTTATAAAACGCTTTAAGGTTTGTTTAAAAGCATAAAAACTGCTATCCATTCGTTTCAGCAGTAGCGTTTTCATAATACCAACCAAACGATCAGCAATAAAATCAGCCCTCGTGTAGTTTTGCTTGAATTCTGGTTTTAAGTAATGCAAAGCTCGGTATCGCGTATGCAATAACCCTGTTTGCTTTTGTTCTGGGTTGTGAATTTTTTTAATAGTTGCGTCATATAACGCATTTAAATCTGCATCTAATTGGTAATAAACAGGCTTTGGTGGTGTGGTTTTTGGGAAAACGACATTATGTTCAATTAAGTCTTTTTTATAACGCACATTATCTAATAAATCAGTGCGAGTCCTGCGCACCATAAGTGGATCAATCACCTGTTGCCTAATTTCTTCATATAATATTTTGGTTTGTATTGCAGCTTTTTTTGCATCGGCTAATTTTAAAATCTCTTTATATTGCCTTTTGGCTTTATTAAAAAAACTTGCCAACGAAAAATCAAGGGTAGAGTTATTGCCATCCTGAAATAATAAAATTTGATTGTATAAATCATCGGGGCGATTATTCAGCGGCGTAGCTGAAATCAGCATTACTTTTTTGGCTTTATTATCTAAGGTTTTCGTTTTACAAATAATTTGTAATTGGTCGTAAGAATCAGCCGTATCGTTGCGAAACTTATGTGCCTCATCAATAATCACCATATCAAAATCTTTGGCGTTTTTAATTTTATGCAAACTGCCGTTAGTGATGATTTTTACCGCATCATCAAGTTTGAATTTTTGCAGTGTATCTTGCCAGTTTTGTTTTAAGGCGGGTGGAATAATCAGCAAAATTTTAGAACGGTGATCAGGATAACTATTGTGATAATAAAATTGTCTGGCAATTAAAGTGGCAATCATTGTTTTACCCAGGCCCACCACATCGGACAAGAAAAAACCATTATGCTTTTTGAGCATACCCCAGCCCTCATTAACCGCGTCCATTTGGTAGGATAAACGCTTAAACCCATCGGGTAAATCTTGAATGGAATTTGGGTCAAACTCAATATCATCAGCAAAATACTCAATCAGGCATTTTAGATAAAGTTCATAAGGGCTTATGTCGTCGTTTAAATAAGTGGCTTGTTTGCTTTTCTCCACTTGTTCGGGCAATATTTCCACCCCCTCAGACCAAAGTTTCTCAAACTCATCGGTGGCAAATTGAATATCCTCATAATCGTTTAGCAGCACATTAAATTCATAATTAGGGGTTTTTTTAGTGCCTAAACCCGCCTCACTAAGATTAGATGAGCCAGTGATTACATTGCCGGCATTGTGCTGGTTAAAATTATCGGGGCGGAAAATATAAATTTTGGCGTGAATAATACGGCTAGGATGGGCTTTTAGCTGGATTTTTTGTCTTTTAACATCCTCAATAAATTGCAAAATGCCTTGCTCGGTTTCTTTATCATATTTCGATTGTTGTATATCTTCGATAAATTTTTTATCCCATTGTTGAGTGGTTTGCTTAACATCGCCCTGAAATAATGCCAAGCCTTTTTGTTGCATATTGCTGGTGATTTTATCAACATCAATGCCAACCAAAATGCGGATATTATCAACATTTTCTAGTAATGGACGCAGTTTAAAATAGCCAGAGGAACGAAAATAACCCACTAAAACATCAAAATTATTGATGGACAAATTGTGCTCAAAAATCCCCTCTAATTTATTAAAAAGTGTGTTGCTATCTTGATTGGTAAAAAATTGTGTGCGCATGGTTTTGATTGACTTTATCTTGCTTTAGACCTTTGCATAATTCAAAATACTATCGGAAGTGGGACTTTAGTCCCGCCATCGACAATCATCTTGCGAGGATAAAGCCACACTAAACATTATCAATGCATAACATTCACGA
>LWTM01000048.1 GCA_002101205.1 Cycloclasticus sp. symbiont of Poecilosclerida sp. N
GGTATCGAGGTAAACCTTTATCAAAACAAGAGCAAGCCCGCAACAAAGCCATTGCGGTCACTCGAGCAGGTGGTGAGCGACCCTTTGCCACGTATAAGAGACATTATGGGCTTGGCAGAACACGATTTATGGGGCTGGGCAAAAATGCAACCGTTTATGGTTTAGCTGCCATGGCTGCGAACATTCGCAAAGGGGCTAAGTTTTTAACGCTCTACAGCATACCAGAGCCAAGTTATGCGGGGTAACTGTGTCAAAAATCAGGGAAAAGCACTGAAAACAGGCATGAAATCGATTTTTTAGGCATTAAATGACCTAAAAACAGCAGAATTGACGGAAAAATAGGGGAAGTCTCATGAAGGTGGATAAAGTTGTTGGTTACACTGAGGTCTCGACTAGATCTAAACTGTTAATATTTATTCACAAGTCATTAGGTGAACTTGATTGGATTTCTGGCTTTATTAAATCAAGTGAGGCAGAAAGCTTCGATATATTTATCTACTTAAATAAGGTTGGGAAAAGCGCTAGAGAGAATAAACAGATTTATGAAAGCTATGGTTTGGATAAAGCAAATGTGACTTTACTTGAGCCTAGCTATATAAGGAAGGGGCTGTGTAAAGTTTTAGGCAAACATTTGAATAAAATAAGGTATTTTAAAAACAGGATGCAGTCTATTCATGATTTCTGTGGTACAAAATTAGGTTTTAATCAGAACTTTGATTTTATATTTAGAGATTATCAGTTGCACGATAGTTTTCAGTTGCTTAGTGCGTTCAAAGTAAATAAAGAAGCAAAAATGGTAATATTCCCACATGGGGTAGGCTTACACAAAGCCCAAAAGAGAGAGGCGTTACTTAAGATTGATCCAGCTATAAAAGCTGATTTATGGTTGGAGAACTCTATATTATCCACTAGGTGGGTAGTAACATATAAAGACGTTTTTTTTGTATCGGGTGCCCCTGGTTTATCCTCTAGTTATGATAAGCCCAGTTTGTTTGATGCTTCATCAATGAATGTTCTGGTTAATACTAGAAATAAATACACCCCATACGGGTCAACTCGAGAAATGGCGCTGAAGGTATTTTCACAAGTATTAGAATTTTGCGACCAGAAAAAATTTAACGTATATATAAAACATCACCCTCGTGAAAGTAATATTCATGAGTACCGAGATATTCAAAAGAAATACTCGCGTGTTAAAGAGTTTAGTGACTCTTTAACAATCATTGATATTAAGTTGAGAGCTTGCCTTTCGATGTTTTCAAGTTCTGGCTTATTTTTGACCGCTCGGCAAGTACCTGTATTTGATATAACGCCGTACTTAAATATAAAGCGGGGAAACCCGTTATCATTTCATTTTGAAGATGAAAAGGGTCAATTGACACATGACTTGATAGAAATTGGTGTGCAAGAGAGGTTGGAGACTCTGGATGTTTTACTTGATGAAATGAAATTAAAATTAATTGGGGAAGCACAATTTGACGCTATTAAAAAATATTTTCCTGAAGCTTCCAGTAGTAAAATCAGCCAAAAATTAAAAGAGTTAGTAAGTTGATTCCATATGGCAGGCAAGAGATAAACCAAGCAGACATTGATGCGGTTATTGAGGTGCTACGATCAGATTTTCTGACGCAAGGGCCAAAAGTTCCCTTGTTTGAAACTGTCGTCAGTAAAAGAGTAAATGCGGATTATGCGGTAGCAACGAATAGTGCTACATCAGCACTCCACCTTGCTTGCCTTGCACTTGGTTTAGGCAAAGGCGATTGCTTATGGACAACCCCCATTACATTCGTTGCTTCTGCGAATTGTGGGCTTTATTGTGGGGCAAAAGTAGATTTTGTTGATATTGACCCTCAAACCTATAACTTATGCCCCAATGCACTTGAGGAAAAGTTAATTGTAGCCAAAAAGAACGGCAAGTTACCTAAAGTTGTCATCCCTGTTCACTTTGCAGGGCAGTCTTGTGATATGGCTAGAATTCATCAGTTAAGTGAAGAATACGGTTTTAATATTATTGAAGATGCCAGTCATGCCATTGGTGGCCAATATTTAGATCAGCCAGTGGGAAGCTGTAACTACTCGGATATAGCGGTTTTCAGTTTCCACCCAGTAAAAATCATCACAACGGCAGAGGGCGGCTTAGCCACTACTAATCAGCCAGCGTTAGCAGAAAAAATGCAATTATTACGCAGCCATGGCATTACCCGTGACCCTACATTAATGACCAAACAGGCGGACGGTGACTGGTACTATCAGCAAGTTGAACTGGGCTTTAATTACCGTATGACCGAACTACAAGCGGCACTAGGCATTAGCCAAATGCAACGCTTGGATAAGTTTGTAAAAAAACGTCATGTTCTCCAACAACGCTATCATAAGCTGTTAAAAGGCTTACCTATTAAACTACCTTATCAATCAAGTGAAGTCTATTCAGCACTACATCTTTACCCAATACAGCTTAAACTTAAAAACCTTGGCAAAACGCACAAGCAAGTTTTTGATGAATTGCGCAGTAGTGGTTTAGGTGTGAACTTGCACTACATTCCTGTGCATACTCAGCCCTACTATCAAACAATGGGGTTTAAACAAGGTGATTATCCCAACGCTGAGCATTACTATAGCCGTGCGATAAGCATTCCTTTATATCAAGGGCTTACATTGGATAAGCAAGACCAAGTTATTAAAATATTAACCAAGGTTTTATTGTGACTAAAAAAATTAGTGTTAGTGTCATAGTGCCTGTATTTAATACTGGCAAGTTACTATTTCCATGTTTGAGGTCGTTACTTGCTCAGACGCTTAACAATATTGAAGTAATTATTGTCGATGATGGATCGGATAGACAAACACAAAGGATTTGTGAAAAAATTTCAGCTAGGTTCCCAGATAAAATCAAACTTATTCGCTTCCCCTTCAATAGAAGGCAGGGGGCTGCAAGAAATATGGGGATAAAAGTTTCTCAAGGAGAGTATATCGGTCTCGTTGATTCGGATGATTATATTGCTTTAGATATGTATGAAAAACTTTATACATTGGCAAAAGTAAAAAAGGCAGATATTGTTGATTGTGATCTTATTCAACTGCGTTCAGATGGGAGTAAAAGATATGAAGTTAGTTATGATAAGGGGCAAACGGGTTGCCTTGACCAGAATAAGCGAAAAAGGTTGATTCTGAGAGGGGGGCGAATGGTTACAAAGATAGTAAAAAGGAGTATTTGGATAGATAATAATATTCAATACCCTGAGGGGATTAGCTATGAAGATAATGCGATTGCTAGCTTGCACCTAATGTACACTAAGAAACTAGCGAAAGTAGACGAAGGGCTTTATTTCTACAGAGATAACCCCAACTCTACTACTCACAAAGTCGATGACAGTTATTTGGATAGATTGCATTCAGCTCAATTATTCTTAAATGAATATAAAAAACGCGGTTTTTATGACACATTCAAGCCAGAGGTAGAGTGGCGTTTTGTTGGGTTCTATTATCTGAATTCATATAGAAAAATTGTAAGAAAATTTAGTGAGTTAGAACTGCTAAATCTATTAGATAAAGTTAAATTATTGTGCCCAGATTATCGACGTAACATTTATTTTAAGGAGGGAGTTAAATCCCGGAAAAAGAGAGAGCTTTATTTACTTGAGAGATTCCCTAAAGTGATGAGGTGGTGGTGGAGGCTTTAATGACGATGTGCATAAAGCGTGGATCTTACCGCCTGCTTTTTACAAGGCTTAATGATGTTCAGTATATTTTAACAAAGGTGTGCTAATGAAGCTCTGCGTAATCCCTGCTAGAGGTGGTAGTAAACGTATCCCAAGGAAAAACATTAAGGACTTCAATGGCAGTCCAATAATCGCATACTCCATTGGAGTGGCTTTAAAAAGCAACTGTTTTGACCGCATTATTGTCTCAACAGATGATCAAGAAATAGCTGAAGTCGCTAAAAGTTATGGTGCGGAAGTTCCTTTTATACGACCTAAAGCACTGGCCGATGATTATGCAGGAACCTTGCCCGTTATAAAACAAGCTATTGAGTGGTTTGATAATAATGATGAACGCCCTAATGAAGTTTGCTGCCTGTATTCATCGGCTCCTCTTACGCGGGCAGAAGCACTACAAAAAGCTTATCAACAGATGAAAAATACAGGGGCTGAATACTGTTTTACAGTAACCAGTTTCCCTTTCCCTATTCAGCGTGCCATTAAAATAACGGCTAATAACAGAGTTGAAATGTTTCAAATAGAGCAGTTGGATCAGCGTTCACAAGATTTAGAAGAAGCATTTCACGATGCAGGGCA
>LWTM01000049.1 GCA_002101205.1 Cycloclasticus sp. symbiont of Poecilosclerida sp. N
GTTGCTGGCGACAATGGAGATGTTCTTTAATAATGCCATCGGCATAATGCAAAGGCATACGATAGCCAGCAAAATCAACCATTTTTGCTGCTAATTCAATATGTAAAGAATAGAGTGCTGTTCTATTAAGTTCTGACATGAGAAGCTCCATAATGTATCCCCATAGTGGCTAAGTATAATTAATTTAACCCATTTTTACAGATCTTTTTTGCCATTTTCTGCCTTACATAAATGGTTGCCTAGTTTGTGAATATGAAAAAAAATCATGGTACAAGGTGGTGAAACTTGACAACAATATCCACTGGATTCGGGTTACCAATCGCGCAAAACACTCTATAATTTTTATCATATTCTAAACCACCTTAATTTATTTGGTGGTGGCTATTTGAGCCAATCTGAAAATATGATTAAACAATTACTTGCTGAATGCTAAAGTGCTTTTCAGTATTTTTACGCCGACTGCTGAACCAGCGCATTCTCATTAATACCATCAATCAGCTTAATCACCTTAGCTGCTTGTGCATTATCAAACAGCCCAAGTAAGCCTTGATCATGAATATTGGTAAAAGGGGGTTTAAACAGCATAGCTTCATCAATCATGCCATTCTTGGTGAGATAAGTAATGATGGTATTAACAAATGTCATCTGATCACCGCTTAATGTCCCTGCCAGATTCTTTAAGCGACACATCAATATAACGGCGGCGAGTTTGCGCCTCTGACACCAATAACGGCACTTGTGCATCAATATCAATCGTTTGTTCACGCTGAATTTTACGAGCAGAGACAGCCTCGCGCTGTGCCGCTAACTGCTGTTGCAGTTGCTTGTTTTCTGCTGCCAGCTCTCGTTGCTTATCTTCTGCCTTGCGAGCGGCTTTATTTTTAGCCACCACTTCTGCCAACATCGCCTGCACATCATGCTTGCTTTCAACTTGAGATTGATCTTTTGGAATTAGCTTTTCATCAAACAGCTGCGTTTCAGGCAAAGTTTCACCATAATCAATCGCCAGATAACGCATAAAGCGAAATAGATATTTCAAAGAAGCCAGCGCATATTCATGCATCAAGATGCTTAAATCAGCGCACCAAGGGCGGTTTAGCTTGGCATCATGGTCATAAATCCAATTGATCGCATTTTCTAAGGTGCTACGGCAAAATAGTGCGGCGGCTTTGGGTGATACCAAGGTAAATTTCTCAGCTTCAACTGCATCAGCAAATAAAGCAGGAAAGTCCTTTTGGATAAAAGTGAAATTACTCATTATTGGTCACATCCTTACCTTTTCCCTGTTTCAATTAAGCTTAAAATCAAGTCTAAGTTTGGCAGTCGTAACCTGCTCTTCTCTAGTATTTCTTTAGTAAATATCTTATAGCTATTAGGATCGGTTTCCTTTCCCTTTCCCCCCAGCATAGGGTGCATTTTATGTTTACAGTTTTTAGTCGAATGCGGTCTTTCTTTTCCAAGAATATCAAGCATAAAGCCTTCAATACAAGGTTCTGCACCAATTAAAACAAACTTTTTATCCTCTGCCTTTTTTAAGTCTCCAACAGGAAGAACTGTATCTAAATCATATAAACAAACAATAGCATCTCGCGCCTCAGTGTCGGGTCGCCTGAGAGCAGTGCGTAAAATATTCCCAGCATCATGGCCATCTTGAGTGTCAACACGAACAGGTGGAGATCGTTCAGGCTGATATAGCGATTTTAAATGTTTGATAAAGGCAACTTCTGTTTTCCCTTCACCTACAAATAAAATAGTCGGTTTAGTTTGCCGAGTTGCCCGTTTATTTTTATTTGATTTTCTGACCATCAGTTGAATTTAGCTACCGCGCCATACGCACCTGCCAAATAATGGGCATAAATATTATCATCGCGACGCACACCTTTCATTTCATCTAATCGCCATGCCTCACTGGCACAGTCATTTTTTTCAACTAAATAAATTTGATTTTTTTCAACATAGTGCAACACCTCTAAAGAATGGGTTGCAATCAACAATTGTGCATTATAAGGGTTTGTTTCCGTATCGGTAAAAAGACGCATGATCTCAATCGCCATTTGGGGGTGAAGCTCAGACTCCATTTCATCCAATACCGCAATCCCACCATATTCTAAAACAGGCAATATATATCGCAATATCGAATAAACACCGCGTGTTCCACTAGATTCACTATTTAACGACAGAGAGAAGTTATTACCTTTGCTTTGGTGATGGCATACAGGCATTAGCCTTTTACCACCATCAGGTAAAGCAATTTTTTTAATTGAGATCTGCTCAATACCAAAATCAAGCCGCTTTATATATGTATTTAATTTTTTTAAGAAAAAGTTGTTACTATGGTAAAAATCGGTACTTTCGCCCAGAAGTTTATCATCTAAATGCCGTTTCCCGCCCACAGTGACATTAGCGAATACTTTGTAAGCCGCCAACGTCAACTTTATAGCAAACGGCACACTATATTGAGCCGCTGTCGCAATTAGTGATGCATTTTTACGCACTTTTTTTGCTTCAGTTGCTTTAAAGCCAAAACCTTGCTGCTTTACATTATATTGTTTTGTTTTTTTATCCCATTCACGGATAAAAACATATTTAAAGCGCTTATCTTTTACATAAAGTGCTTCTCGAATAACATGGGTTTGAGCCGTCTCTAACTCATAACGATAAATATCCTCACTGCCATGTTCATCAGGCAGAGAGAACTCAACATCACAAGTCATCACCTTAGAATCAGATGCCAGATGTGTCTCAAAGGGAATTGGAGAATCAGGCTCAGCACGAAATGAATGGCTAATAAACCATGACATAAAGACCAGAGGCATAAGTAGCTTTGTCTTGCCCGATGCATTATGCCCTAGCACAACCATGACCTTAGCAACACGATCACCATCGGCTAAGGTCATTAGATTATTACTATCAGGAACCTGCTTGTTGGCAAGTAAGGATACTTCCGTTTCTTCAAGAAAAGAATAGAAGTTTTCAAAAGAGTATTGTCGTATCATTCAACAAGTATCACTCTATTAACTTAATAAATCAACATTATTTCGTCAGTTATTCGACTTAATAGTGATGTTTAGCGACTATTCAGGTCAGTTCGCCTTTAAAGGCGCGTTGTAACAAGCTGTTAAACAATGTGTTGGATTTTTCTAAACTGGCTTGGGCTTGTTGTTTTTGGGCTGCTATGGCTTGGATTGTTTCGGCGAATTGGTTTTGTAGGGCTAGGGGAGGTTTGATAGTTGGGTATTCCTCAACTTTTTTTGGACTAATTCGAGGTAAGTTTGCTCCACTACTCCTTTCATCTGCAAACATTACAAATCCACTCCATCGCATAATTTGGGCTATAAAATATTTATTAGTTTCACTTAACAGAGGTTTTAATGGAATAATTTCGGTACTACATATTCCTTTAAACGATGGAAGCGCCACCTTGTTAAGGTATGGCCGTAACTTCCCATATAAAACAGTATCTTCATCAAAGGAAAACTTATTACTTTTTAACTCTCTCTCATCAACTAATTGATAATTTATAATTCTACCTGTTTCCTTTTCTATATCTTCTAGTGCTAAATACTTCGTACCTTGTATGATATTTTCTGGTATTACGCTAGTCTTTTTAAATAAACACAGTTTGTTCAAGTGAACCTTATCCCACCCCATCGGATTAGTAACAGGATCACCAAACGTCTTCAAAAACAAAGACTGGCTTAGGACTCTGGATCTTGATTTTTAAAGCTATGCCAGCGGAATTTTTTGTGTGCTTGCTGATAGATTGAGTTGTCTATTTGGCTACCTATTAGATGTGCTTTTCTTTCTTCTAATAATTGCCGTTCGTCTAATCGGCGCAGAAATAACAGAAAGGTGAATTGCTCTATCACAGTGAGGGGGTTGCTGATGCCGCCTGTCCAGAAGGCTTGCCATATTTTATCGACTTGGCTTTTTAGTTCACCTGTTATCATCTGGAACCTTCATATTCATTATATTACTCGTCAATTTACGCCTTATAATACATAGAAAATGGTATTAAAGCCCTCTGTGCTACCATCTTATGATGTTAATTTATGCTTTTTTAGAATGGCTAAAACTAATAATAGCCAAACTTTATCCTAAAAAATAACTCTAATTAATTTAATGACAAAGATTGATCGTATCAAACAAAGCTCCATAATGTATCCCCATAAAGACCTAAGTTGCAATGCCTAAGATGGATAAAAAGACCCAGCGGACGGGTGGTCTATTTATTGCAAGTTGCATAAGGAGTGCACCATGATTATTGCTATACCACGCGAGATTAAAGCCGATGAATACAGAGTCTCTATGCTTCCCGTAGGTGTGGAATTGCTCACCAATCAAGGCCACAG
>LWTM01000050.1 GCA_002101205.1 Cycloclasticus sp. symbiont of Poecilosclerida sp. N
CCACCAAGTTCCAAACGGCAGAATTTACGGAACAATAAGTCCCTGTATAAACACTGAGCTAACTGCACATCGGATAGTTGATACCATACGCCAAGCAACAAGCTTCGAAATAGCGTCAGTAAAGGGTGTCCTGTGTTAGAATCATAGCTTGAGGTGAGCAATGTTTCTATTTCAGTCCATTCCAACAAGGCTTCTGTGTCATTAAGACTATGAAGAATAGGATGGTCTAAGTCAGCGGTTGAAAAGAAGAGATTGGACTGTGTTGAGAATGATTTTTTTGCATGATGCATTATAACAAAATTAATGCGGATTTGTTGAGTTACACTGTCAGCGCTAGCACCGCCGGCGCAGGCACTGTCAGCACTAGCACCGCCGGCGCACGTGCTGAGGTCTCTAATAAATAATAGACCCAAGAAAATGTTTGGGGTATAATGCTATTTTAGAGTTTTTGCAGGGTTAACTGACAAGGACAGTTTTTTAAATGAATGTTGCACTTAATGGGTTGAATTCGCCCTCATTATCAAATTACGGAGCTTAAGAAAATGTCCGCACAACCATTATCCCAACAAATATCTACTCCCCCCACACACACAGCCTGCGGTCTTATTGCCGCTACTGCGTTACTGCTATCGGTTTTTTTATTCAGCACTAGCGCACAAGCAGACTCGCACGAAGATTTTGTTACCACGTGGGTTATGCCTGAGGGTGATGATCTTGTACTAACCTTTCCAGGTGAGGGCACCTACACCCTTGACTGTGGCGCGAGCGACGCTGCTTCTGGAGCTGGCGGTTCTCCTAGTACATGCACCTACCTCAGTGCTGCCACCTATACAGTTAGAGCCTCAAAAGGCATCACTCGATTTCACTTGAATAATGAGGGCGATAAACAGAAATTAACAGAAGTAACGCAATGGGGTGCCGCCGTATGGACTACTATGAACGGTGCATTTCGTGGTGCCTCTGCACTAAGGACGGTGGATACTACGAATCCGCCAGACCTTACTATCGTAACTGGTATGTACCAAATGTTCTCAGGTGCCAGCCTCTTTAACAGCGACATCAGTGGCTGGAATGTTTCCAAAGTAACGGAGATGTCGGATATGTTCCAAGGAGCCACTGCCTTTAACCAAGACATCGGCCGCTGGGATGTTTCCAAAGTAAACAATATGTGGAGCATGTTCCAATCTGCCACCCAGTTTAACGGTGACATCAGCGACTGGGATGTTTCCAAAGTAGGGGATATGTCGCAGATGTTCGACGCTGCCACCCGCTTTAACCGAGACATCGGCAACTGGGATGTTTCCCGCGTAACTGGTGCCGATGATATGTTCAAGGCTCCCAGCGTCTTTAGCCAAAACCTCGGTCGCTGGTATGTAAAAGATAGTCCCGCCTCGGCTACCCCAACGCTGCAGGCACAAAGCTCGAGATTAAAGCGAACCACGATCTATGAACTGGTTAATGGAGCCGAAGGTGCCGACAATAGTGCGTTCGACCTAACCGAAGCTGGCGTACTAAGCCTAAAAACCGATGCCCCAACTAAAACTTATAGCCTGCGGATAAGCATCAGCGGGAGTGGTGTGTTCGGTACTGACAACGAAGTCGCCATTATAGTAACTTCCAGTGATAGCGACGATGGCACAAGAGTTTACGCCATTGAGGTTCCGCTCGATGGCGGAGCAACAGACACAACCGATGCAACCGATGCTAGCTTGCGTACCTTAGCCTTCAGGCCCGCAGACGTCACCTTAGACTCAGCCTTTGACAGCGACACATTTACCTACACCACCAGCGTTGCCAACAGTGTGGGTGAGCTAGCCATTATTCCGACCGCCAATAATAGCGGTGCCATCATCAAAGTGGGCAAGAGGGCGAGACTAGAGCGATTGTCAACAGCGGTGATGCCAGTGGGCTGATACCACTGGACGAAGGTGCCACTGCTATCGTCATAGAGGTCACTGCCACAGACGATACGATGGCTGAGTACACGGCTGAGTACACCATCATCGTCACCCGTAAAGCCAGTATAGATAAATTCGTGACCAAATGGCGGATGCCTGCGAGCGATCTCGACCTCACCTTCCCAAGTGTGGCGGGCAATTACACCATTAACTGGGGCGATGGCGCGACTACGTCTGGAACTGGTGTTGCCAACCACACCTACGCCACCGCTGGCGAGTACACAGTCGTAGTCTCAGGCCTCACCCACTTTCGCTTGTTTGAGAATGGCAACGATGCAGGGAAATTAATAGACATACAGCAATGGGGCACCACTGCTTGGACTAGCATGGAGAGCGCATTTCAGCGTGCAAGCGATATGCGCATGAGCGCAATGGATAAACCAGACCTTTCTGAGGTAAGCAATATGCAAGATATGTTCGCAGGTGCCAGCATCTTTAACGGCATCATCGGCGCATGGGAAGTTGGGCAGGTTACGGATATGTCGGGGATGTTCAAGAATGCTATTTCCTTTGATCAAGACATCAGCGGCTGGGATGTTTCCAAAGTAACGGATATGTCGGATATGTTCAAAGTTGCTCTTTCCTTTGACCAAGACATCAGCGGCTGGGATGTTTCCAGCATTTCAAGTATAGATGGTATGTTCGAGAATGCTCGTGACTTTAACCAAAACCTCGGTCGCTGGTATGTAAAAGATAGTCCCGCCTCGGCTACCCCAACGCTGCGGGCACAAAACCCCGAGTTAGCCGGTTCAAGCAGTGCCTATGTGCGCTATGCACTGACTACTGGAATCGGAGGTGTCGACAATCGCTTATTCGACCTAACCGAAGTTGGCGTACTAAGCCTAAAGACCCCTGACCCAACACCTAGAACTTATAGCCTACGGATAGGCATCAGCGGGGATGCGTTCGGCACTGAGAACGAAGTCGCTATTAGAGTAACTTCCACAGGTGCTGTGGATAGCAGACTTTATGCCATTGAGGTTCCGCTCGATGGCGGAGCAACAGACGCAAACGATGCCACTTTGAAAGAGTTGACCTTGTCCGAAGGTGTCACATTAGACCAAACCTTTGCCAGCGACACATTTACCTACACCGTCAGTGTTATCAACACAGTAGATAGCCTGACGCTAACCCCGACCACTGCCCCTCCTACCACCTTCACAGTGGGCTACGGCACTGTCACCAGCCCTAGCACCAGCGGTGAAGCCAGTACAGCGGTACCACTGGAAGAAGGTGTCACTGCTATCACCATTCGGGTCACTTCCGCAGACGGTATGACTAGCAAGGACTACACTATCCTCGTCACCAGTGAAGCCAATAAGGATAAATTCATCACCAAATGGCAGATGCCTGCGGGTGATCTCGACCTCACCTTCCCAAGTGTGGCGGGCGATTACACCATTAACTGGGGCGATGGCGCGACTACGTCCGGAACGGGTGTTGTCAACCATATCTACGCCACCGCTGGCGTCTACACAGTCGTAGTCTCAGGCCTCACCCACTTTCGCTTATTTGAGAATGCCAACGATGCAGGGAAATTAATAGACATACAGCAATGGGGCACCACTGCTTGGACTAGCATGGAGGGCGCATTTCAGGGTGCAAGCAATATGCGCATGAGCGCAATGGATAAACCAGACCTTTCTGAGGTAAGCAATATGCGAGGCGTGTTCAATGGCGCCAGCGTCTTTAACGGCGACATCGGCGCATGGGAAGTTGAGCAAGTTACGGATATGAGCTTTATGTTCTTGAATGCCGGCGCCTTTAACCAAGACATCAGCGGCTGGAATGTTGAAGGACTAACGGCAACGGGTATGAATGAGATGTTCTCTGGCGCCAACATGTTTAACCAAAACCTCGGTCTCTGGTATGTAATAGGTATTACAGAGCCCGTCAGCGAGGATGACCTAACGCTGACGGCACAAAACCGCGCGTTAAACGATCAAACCAGGATCTATGCACTGGCTGATGGAGACGGAGGTACCGACAATGATTTGTTCGACCTAACCACCCCTGTACTAAGCCTAAAAACCGATGCCCCAACTAAAGCTTATTATAGCCTGCGGATAAGCATCGATACGGCACCAGCAGGTGAGGGTGTGGTACCTACGTTCGGCACTAACAACGAAGTCGCCATTATAGTAGCTTCCACAGGTGCTGTAGATAGCAGACGTTACACCATTAGCTTTCCGCTCAATCTAGGACAAACAGCCGAAGAAGTAGCCGCAGCCGAAGCACAAGTATTAAACGCGGTCTTACTACAAATGCTAAGAGCAACAACAACAATAACAGTGGACAATATCAGCAACCGTATTGACCAAGCATTAGACGCCTCTGCAAGCACAGACACTAGCCTTAATCTAGGCGGTAGCTCAACCTTGCAAGAGCTCATCAATAATAATGCTCGCACCGCGT
>LWTM01000051.1 GCA_002101205.1 Cycloclasticus sp. symbiont of Poecilosclerida sp. N
ATTATAATCATGAGTTGAGAAAATAAAATCCAGCCACGACGCTGGCCTAAGTGCTTACTTAATAGAGGCTACCCTCGGCACGTAGTCAGGGTGAGCCTTTAACCGGACGGTTAAAGCCACCTGCTGGTTCTTTGTTTACTCATGTTTTTGCAGGGCAAGCTGAAGATTGGTATTTGTTGGTTAGTAATATCGGCTATGGTTTTCGGGTGCAGCTAAAAGACCTACAAAGTAAAAATAAAGCAGGAAAAGCGGTCATTACTCTGCCTGTGGGTGCAAAAGCTTTAGCACCTGCTTGTATTAATGATTCTAATTATGTGGCTGTAGCAACTTTGCAGGGTCGTCTGTTAATCTTTCCAGTTCAAGAATTACCCGCTTTAGCTAAAGGTAAAGGCAATAAATTAATTCAAATTAAACCGGCTGATTTTAGTGCTGATAAAGATGAAGTGGTCGCCGTTTGTTTGATTACAGAAGGAAGCGGACTTAAAATTTTATCAGGAAAAAGACACCTTGCCCTAAAAGAAAAGGATATAGAGGCTTATTCAGGAGCAAGGGCAAAGAGAGGGTCAGCACTCCCTAGAGGGTTTCAACGTGTTGATGCCATTATGAGTGAGGTGGATATTACATAAAATTTTTTGTGGCTTGGATTAGCACATTATTTTTAATCAAAAATTGGAGATATATTGTGTGTAAATTAAAAAATAATTTATTAGTGATTTTAATGTTAATAGGTTTTATTTTTTCAACAAATGTTTTAGCTTGGGTTGATTGCAATGGCTTAGAGAGTGGATATCACTATGATGTTCATGAGGATGATAGAGGAAATTGTATAAGATTTCAAGCACTATCTAAACATGCCAACAGAGATTGGATTAGTGAAGACACGGGTATTATTCGTAAGGCGAATGTGAGATGGGATGGAGTTGTAAGATATGCAAAAGGTAGAAGATCTTTTTTTGATAATTTTTTTCAGCGGACGCCCGTTAAAAAAGTTGAAAAAACTTCTATGACTATGGATGAAATTCGTGCTTATAAATTTAATCCAAGCCTAAATAGCTATATGACACCACTAGATAATATAATCGCCAAAACGCTGATTGAAAAATATGATTTATGGAATGTTTATCGTGTCGCTGAAACTACTGGTGTTCGTTATGTATTAAAAAAAAACGGCTTGGAATATGCAGGGGGTGAAATGACTGACTATTCTAAAAATATTCATGCTGGAAATATTTTTGTGTATATGGATAATAATTTTTCTTTAGTTCAGGTAAAAAAAAACTTGAAATTAAATTTTCAGATTTTATTGTAATGGGAATTGATTCAGATGATTTTATAGAAGGAAAAGTTTCTGTCAGGGATTTTAAATTTGCATACGCCAAAGTTATAAAAAAAAAGATTGCAGATGGAATTACAACAAAAGAAAAAATTTTAGATTCTTTGTAAAAAAAAGTAAAAAAAATCACTGTTGAGAAACAGTGGTTTTTTATATTTATTTTGGATTTTTTTTATCCCCACCCTTATTATTTATAGGTCTTAGTATAGTAAAAGCTCACTTCCCGCTTCTTCTTAATTCACATTCCTCAGTTTCGTAGTTAGATTTTTCCCTCCAGTTATCGCTATTCCTGTATTCTTCACAAGCATCCGCACTCTCGCCACTTTTACCAGGCATGCTATGCACATGCCTTGTATAGATCACTTTATTGGATTCTTTTTGTATATTCTCCTGACAGTTGTCAATTGTTTGTTGAAAGTTTTTTATAAACCCATTAATGGTTTTTATATAATGATCAATTTCAACACAGTCATTACGACCATTCTCAACCAGACCAACTTGTTGATTAGTAGGGTCAGGACCCCCTAAGATGTCTGGCAGACCAGTTCATCAGAAACCATGAGCAGTATCCTTATTATTATTTCAATAAGCACTACAGTTTGCGTCTTTAAAACCAAAAAGAGTTCTTGATGCAAATTTTTTGTGAGAGTTTTTTTCCCATTATAATCACTCGTAAAATCATCTACTAAAATAGCTGTAACTTTCTCATCCTTTAACTCATTAGCATATTTAGAGTACTCCTTAAAATCACCTAAAGGTATCTCCGTCCCAAGAGCGCAGGCCTCTGAAATAGGAGTATTTTTTGTTGTATTTACAGGTGCAATTTTATGAATTTTGGGAGAACCAATAAAGCCATCTAAAGTTCCTGCAATTTTTTTAGTTGGTTGGACAACTGGGCTAAATCGAACTTTTAAAAGTTCTGGGTTTATTTCATTAAAAAAAATAAAAGCAGAAAACATAAGAACTAACGCTCCGATAGAACGGAAAATTATATTTTTGGAATCTGATTTTTTATGCCAAGTTCCTGAGCCAATATATTGAATTCCTGCTCAGACAATCATAATAACCGCTCCGATAGACAAAAACCCTAAGGAGAATTTTACGATAAAGTCTATGTAAAATCCAAGAGCTTTTGATGAATTTGTTTTATTTATTTCTGTTTGAACGGCTGCTAAGCCCCCGTAATCTTCTAAAAGAGCAAAAGCATGTTTTTCTTCTGCTTGAGAAATTTCGGGGGTTATGAAAAAAAAAGTGGGTAAGAATAAAATTAATAAAAATAATACATGGCTATGAACTTACAACAGGTTGAGCAGTCAAAAACCTGAACTGATAAATTGGAGATCCGCGATGCAAGCTAAAATTACAAATTTCTGGGAGTGGCAGCAGCATTTTTCTGACGAAAAGATCTGTCTTGAGGCAATCATTAAACAGAGATGGCCTGAAGGTTTTTGTTGCCCTCGATGTAATCATAATAAAGGGTGGTTGCTTAAAACACGCCATGTTTTTGAATGTTCGGATTGTCATCATCATACGTCGATAACAGCAGGAACATTGTTTCACAATACAAAACTTCCTTTGGTGAAGTGGTTTTGGTGTATCTATTGGCTATCGTCTGATAAAGGAAGTATTTCAGCTTTACGATTAACCAAACTGATTGGTGTTTCATGGGTAACAGCCCAACGGATGCTAAGAACCTGTTCAAGATCTAATATTAGTGGTATCCTCTAACTATTTGAAAAATGGATAGTGAGCAAAGATACCCTAGCGATATAAGCCGAGAACAATTTGAAAGAATAAGACCTATTCTTGAATCGGCTCGTAAAAGAACGAAACCAAGAAAAGTTGACCTCTATGACGTTTACTGTGGTTTATTGTATATCCTTAAAGGAGGCTGTCAATGGAGGCAATTACCTAAAGAATATCCAAAATGGCGGACAGTTCATCAGTATTTTCTGAACTGGAGTAAAAAACCCAATCCTGATGAAGCCAGCGTTCTTGAGCAGGCTTTAACAAAATCTAGTGGATTTGGAACGGTTAAATAATGGAAGAGAAGCCAAAACCACATTCATTATTGTAGATGCACAAAGTGTCAGTAATACAGATACAGCAGAACACAAAGGTTATGATGCTGGAAAAAAAGTATCGGGAATTAAAAGGCATATTGGCGTTGATACACAAGGTTTACCGCATTTTATAGAAATAACGACAGCGAATGAAACTGATCGTAAAGGTGCATTACAAGGCATTGAAAATCACAAAACAAATTTAAGCCAAGTCAAAGTAGTATTGGCAGATGGAGGTTATACTGGCAAACCCTTTGCTGAAGGGGTTAAGCAGCGTATTGACGCAACAGTAACTGTGGCTAAACGTAACGAATTACATATATTTACAGTGATTCCTCAACGATGGGTTGTAGAGAGAAGTTTCTCTTGGCTTGAAAAATGCCGCAGACTTTGGAAAAATTGCGAAAGACTCCTTAATTCTAGCTTACACATGGTGATTCTGGCATTTATCAGAATTTTACTCAATAGATCTTGAGCAGGCTCTAACACCAAAATAACTGGCTGGGGCTTTATCCCAGTCCGCGTTGATTTTTTGGTTATGTTTTTTTAGTTAACGTCTAAAAGTGAATAAATCAAAATACAAAAGTCGAGTATCGTCTGATTCGTCTTTTTGGCTTAAAAATGAAAAACCGTTTTTGCTATAAAACCTAATGGTATCTAGATTGTTATTTGCATCAACTATTATGAATCGACAACCTGTTTTATTTCCTTCTGTGAACCAGCCTTTTATGAAATTGAGAATTTCAGACCCAATTCCATTAGATTGTTTACATTTGGATGTTGCTAACCTTCCAATTTTTACTGCTGGTAAGCTTGAATATCTTTTGCAGTGAGGGATAAAGTTTGTGGCTCGTTTAAATGCAGATATGGGGAATAACTCTTTTTTTATAGCATCATTTGAAATACTGAAGTATGCAACCAACTCATTATTTTGTTCTACTGCATATGTGACAGCTAGAAGCTGCCTGCAACTTTCTATTGAATCTTTTTGGAAAAACTCATTAAGGTCTGCATCCGCACAATCAAAATGCGGACGAGTATCATTTGTACTTAACCGTCTTACTTTAAAATCAATCAACGTTTGTAGGCTCGATCACCTCAAAACGTCGATAGGAATCCATTGTTCTTTCATATTCCTGAGAAGAAACTTTTTTAGACTCAT
>LWTM01000052.1 GCA_002101205.1 Cycloclasticus sp. symbiont of Poecilosclerida sp. N
CCACTTCCTTTACCACGTAAAAGCCCGAAAAAGAAAAAAGTCAGATTAAGTAAAAAACAAAAAGCAAGGAAAGAGTCAGAGAAAATAACAAAAGTTTCAGAAACTCCTGAAAAGAATAAAAAGCATGAGGAAGTCGAAGAAATTGGGCCTGCTGTTAATGTGCATATTTGGGGGAAGTATAAAAAAAATCATTAGAACCAGGTTCCTGAGATATACTTTAGAGTCACCCATCGGGAAGTTATTAAATCCTCAGCCCTTAGAGTCATGCTGGATAGAAAACTTTCCCATTCCTAGTCGTAGTTTCTATTTGCAAACAACATTTCACTTTTGAATAATTTATTACCCTTTAATGGTGAATTATATTTAGTGAAAAGTTTTTACTCAGAGGAACACGCTTGGCAACTATTCAATGTTTTATTGCAAAATTTAGTCTGGCAAGAAGAAAAGATATTTCTCTATGGTCGCTGGCTAAAAGTACCGCGTTTGATGTGTTGGTATGGTGATGAAGATGCTAGCTATCAATATTCAGGAGTGAATCACCAGGCAATGCCATGGACGGAGCCATTAATAGCCATAAGGCATAATATTGAAAGAGTACATCAATGTTCATTTAATAGTGTTATGGCAAATCTTTATCGTAATGGGTCTGACTCTATGGGCTGTCATGCAGATGATGAAAAAGAGCTGGGAATAAATCCTGTCATCGCATCATTAAGTTTGGGTGAACAGCGTTTGCTTAAATTCAGACATCAGCAACGTAAACAGGTGATAGATGTACTGTTAGGGCATGGCGACCTGTTGCTAATGAGGGGCGAAATTCAGCATCATTGGCGACATCAAATTCCAAAAACAAAAAAACTGAAAAGCGAACGGATCAATTTAACCTTTAGGAAAATAGTAAGTAATACTTTGAGAACTCAGCATAACTCATGAACGGATAAAAAAGGTCAGCCAAAATAACGCACAATAGCTCACTATTACACTTGTATTTTGACTAAAATCTGAAAAATTCTATTTAGATTACCCTCTATTTTGTTCAAGTCACCGTCATTCCCGCGAACGCGGGAATGACGGTAAAGGCATGGTTTACAGGTGTAAATGCACACTTTCAACGCGGCTATTGGACAAAATAGAGGTAAGCGGAGTAGTTACAAATATTTAACTAAGGCGACCACAATACCCGCCGCAATGAAAGTATTAGAAAAAGACCAAATCATAAATTTATCCATTCTGGCAATCATTGTATCAAACCGCTTATCGACTTGTTCAAACCGCTTGTCCATATCTTCACGCAAGGCAATCATCTCACCTCGTAAGTCTTGCTCCATCTGTGTAATGTGGTTGGTTTGTGCTTTTAACACCAAAACCATCATTTCTTGTTGATCAATCGACTCATGGTTGGTGATTTTTTCCATCGCCTTACTGGCTTCAGAATCTAACCACCTTTCAAAATAATCGTTATCAAACATAGCTTATGTGTAGTTTAAATGTAAATGAATACGATTATACATAAAAAATGGTTCGTGAGTATTGCTCGATAACAAGTCATTTATTTAGAATCTCCTCACCCAAAAACAGCGAGGGCTTTAAAAATAAAGAAATGACAGACAAAAAAAATGAGGACGTTTTGTCCTCATTTTTCCTTTTTCCTTGGCTCTTTGTTATTTACTCACTAAAACCTAAAGTTACCACGCAACTGTATGCTGTCGTCTGTTTTCTTATGCTCGCCTATTAGATTTAGATTCATTGTAGAATCTATTTTCCAACGTCCGCCTATATTATAGCTTTGTGTTCCATTTGCTATACCTAAGCCAGCGTAAGGGGTGAGTAGGCCGCGACCAAAGAATCCAGGTAGTCCGTAGCCTAGCTCGGTGTTTAACTGTAGCCTTCTACTGTTGCTGTTATCCTCATCGTTTACATTGTTAGCTACGGTGGGTTTTTGCCATACTCCATCGGCAACATTGCCTGGGGTGTCGCCAAATGCTGGTTGTAGGCTTAACCACAAGCCTTGACCACTGCTGTTGGCTTGGTATTTAACTAAGCCACTGAGTCCCCATTCTTGGTAAGAAGATTCATGTACCAGTAAACCGTGGGCGCGTAGTTCCATTTCTAGTCCTATGGGGCTGCTGTAGCGATAGCTACCTGCTAACTCTATGCCGCCGCCAGTCTCACCACTGCCATCGTCATAGCGTATTCCCAATTCTATGGATGGGCTGATGCTGGCACCGCTGGCTAGGGTGTGGTTATGGCTGCTTTCTAATGCCATACGGTAACGATGGGCATCTATGGAATTGCTTTTCTCCACCTTAATATTAGACAGCGAGACCTCGCCTTTAAGGCGTAGGGTGGTGGTGCCAGGTATATTTAGCCAGTTGTCGCTGGATAATAGGTCACCACTACCCCCAAAGGCTAGACTGTATAGCTCGGTGTCGCGGCTGCTTTTGGTTTCGGTGGCAGAGTCGGTTGCTTTATCGTTAATTTCTACCTCGCCTTGACCATAGCCTAGTGCGCCCCATACACGCCCTTGTGATAAATCATAAGCAATATAAGGGTGGATGCTGTATAGGGTATTGGTCAGGGTGCCTTCGCTGTTATATTCGCCACCATCGCGTTTATAGTCAGCATCGCCTTCACTGTAAGAGAGGGCGGCACCTGCGATTAGGTTTTGGTTTAGACGGGCATCAATACCCACACTACCACCGATGACCTCACCCTCCCAGTCAACAGCAGAGACATCATCTTCAAGACTAAGGTAATCACCACTGCCCCATAGGGTTATATTATTAATACCGTAGTTATTATCCCCTGCTACATTCAGCGGTATAAGGAAAGAAGAATTATTAAACATTTGCTTAATATTCAATCCGTCTTGTAACGCAGTGCGAGCATTGTTATTGATTAGCTCTTGCAAGCTTGAGCTACCGCCTAGATTAAGGCTGGCATCAGTGTCTGCTGGGGAGCTAGAAAATGCTTGGTCAATGCGGTTGCTGATATTGCTCACCGTTATTTTTGCTGTTGCTCTGAGTAGTTGTGGCAAGATCGCATTTAATATTTGTGCTTCGGCTGCGGCGTCTAAGCTCTGCATACTACCAAATACCGCGAAAGGTGAAAAACCAGTTGCATCGCCACAGACGAGGGTGGCTATAACCTGCTGGGATGGTAACTGCACCCAACTATTAACATCATCAGCATCAATTTCGGCATGATACAAACCTGGGTTGGCTATGTCGCCATAGGGTAGACAGATGGTTACTGGGTTGCCATTACTGACATCAGTCACATCAATATCCACTAGGCTGCGTTGGCTGTCCGCGACAGTCTCATCGGGTTGATCGGCTGGCAGGGTTGCACTATCCATAGCTAAGGTAGCGATGGTAATTGTAGCGCCACTCAGCCCGCTTGGTAGGGTGATGGTTGTGCCTGTGGCTTCAATATCACTGTCATCGCTTTGCCCTAAGGTGATTTCTGTTAAGCCGTCCGCGTTAGTGGAAGAAGCCGCATCCACGGTGCTACTAACGTAAGTATTTGACACGGTGATGCCCACAGTGGCATCAGCACTGCCTCCGTCATTAGTTGCAGTGATGGTGTAGTTCACCACGCCGGCGGCGACTGTTGGGGTACCGGAGAGGGTACCAGTGGTGGTATCAAAGCTCAGACCATTGCTGATGTCTGGGTTAATGGTATAACTGGCTCCTGTGCCACCAGTTGAGGTAATAGTCACAGGGATGATGGTAATGCCTGCAACTGCGTTTACTGCGTTTACTGTGGATACGCTGGTAGCGATAACTGGGGCAGTCAGGCTTGGGTCGGTGATGCTGATGGAAAAGGTGTGTTCATTAGCGCTGGCGCCGCCGAACAAAACTGACCCCATGGCTTTCACCCGTACGTTATAAGTACCGATTGCGATGGGAGTCGGAGGGGTAGTAACTTTTGGGGTTAGTATGTCGTTGTCTAGGTCGAATAAACTATTCCGCTCTGTGCCAGCAACCAGTGTGTAGGTCGGGTTGTGTATGTCTAACACGTCGTTTTGTGCAGCCAGCATAAAGCTTCTTCCATCGGTATTGGCCTTCGGTACAATATACCAGCGGCCGAGGTTTTGGTTAAAGTTGGAACCAAAGAACATATTAGCCATATTATTTACGTTACCAACATTCCAGTTGCCGATGTTTCGGTTAAATTCGAGGGCGCTAGTGAACATACCACCCATAATCTCTACGCTGGAAACATTCCAATTGCTAATATCTCCGTTAAAGTTTAGGGTGCCAGAGAACATACCACCCATATTCTCTACGTTACCAACATTCCAACTGTTGAGATTTTGGTTAAAGGCATTGGTATTAGAGAACATATTGTTCATATTCTCTACGTTGACAACATTCCAGCCGCCGATGTTGCCGTTAAAGGCAATGGCAGAACTAAACATTAAGCGCATATTGCTTACGTTGCCAACATTCCAGTGGTTGATGTCCGTGTTAAAGAGGCTGGCCCTTCGGAACATATTTTCCATACTGCTTACGCTAGCAAGGTTTGGTGCACCAGCAGTAGCACTCATGGTCATATTGGTGGCACCCCAAAACGCACCCGCTAGACCATCACTTCTCCATTCAGCAGCACCCCATTGCATTACGTCTATTAATTTCTCTTTATCCTCGCCATTAGCCAACTTAAACCCAGTAATGCCGCTTGAGGCTTTTACTGTGTAGATGCCAGGGCCAGGACCAGGGGTGTTGTAGTTGCATCTTATAGAACCGCCAATGATTTCAGGAGTAACGCCCTGCGCACCACAGTTAAGGGTGTAGGCGCCAGAACCAGGGAAGGTGAGGATCTGATCATCCCCAGACATATCCCACACGGTAATAAATTCGTGCGAGGTTGCCTGTGCGCTAGCGCTGAATAAAAAGCTTGATAGTACTAAAAGAGTGGTAGCAATGAAGCGGCTTGGGGGGGGGGGGGGGGGGGGGGGGTTTTGTGGGATAAGTGGTTTGAAGAATTTTT
>LWTM01000053.1 GCA_002101205.1 Cycloclasticus sp. symbiont of Poecilosclerida sp. N
AAAATATTTTTTTCATTCATAACTGTAAATAACGGTCATAGTTCCTAATAACTTGATCATACATGATCGTCCTTTTTTTTGTGCAAGCAGGGTGATTAGCATTTATACAGATAATGTCATTGTACAAATGTATCCTCTCTGATATATGGTTTAGTTCTGGAATAACATGTTTTTTAACAATTGCATACGTTCCACCAAAAACAATAATATCTGGGTTTAGTATTGATATTTGTTCTCTTAAAAAGTGTGCGTATTTATCAGCATGATCTTCCACAGCATGAGTTGCAGCTCTCCCACCACTAGTTTTTTTTAAGATTTATAAATGAACAAGAAAGCAACGAGTCTTTTCTATTTTTATGAGCCAATTTATAAGATGGTTTTTCACCATTATAGTGGAGTAACCCATATGCCCATCGTCCAACATTATGAAAAGTAGGTCGCGCCCATAACCTAGTTTTTTTCCTTACCGATATTTCAATTAGTTTTGCAATATTACCTTTATAATTATTTGTTTCCTTGAGAATAAACAATATTTTTTTACTAGAGACTTCCCAGTGTTTATTGCTAATAATCCCATCTTTTACAAAGTGATCTGATGCAATTTCCTGCTCCCATTTTTCAAACAGTTCTTCCATTTTATTCATAAGCCACCTTATTTATTACTTAACGCCAAATTCAGTGGCCGCTGGCAGATATACGGTGAACTCTGCAAACACACAGAACCTTGATAAAAAATGACCTTTGAAAAAAAACCGTGCTGCCAGCGGTCGACTGGAATTTTTTGTTAGCACGACGATGGAACGTGGTGCTTGTATATATGATGAACATTCGATTTACCCGCTTTCAAATGCTCTTGCTGTAACAGGGCTTGGTTGCTTAAACTCTATTACTTTCCATGTTTTCCAGAATGTTACTTTAAAACGATAAGGTTTTAAAAAATACACCTACAATGTAACAAAAAATACTGCCCTGTTACTACCAACCAACCGTTTCAAATACCCTTAAAAAGTGGGAATGCCACGAACAAGAACACGGTGAAGGTTCTCTATTTGCCGATACTTTGTAGGATGGTGACTAAGGAAAATTTAGAGTACTAACGGTCGAGCTGTGGGGATTTTGCGAAGCGCAGCGTAGCAAAATTCCCACATCAGTGATTTGTTATACCTTTTACCATGCGCCTGTTCTGCAATTTATAGGTTCTTCTGGTGAAACTAAATATTGTCCATAACCTTCAAGACCCAAGCCTAATTTATCTCCTTTTTTATTTACACCAAGAACTCTGTATGATTTTTTTGTTAATCCGCCAGGAAGATGAACAAGATCACCGTCTTCTATTTCACTTGCTGGCTTGCGAAGAAGAACGATTTTTGTTTTTGATTCAATATCCTCAGCATAAATATGTACTAGTGATTTACATGTAGGGCACTTCCAAGTGTGTTGAACTTCATCATTCGATAAATCCACTTCACATTCGTGGCATTTAAACTTTTCACTAGATAATCGGTTTACACTACTCATTAAGCTCATGCTTTCTCCTTTGCTGTATAACGCGCCAATCACTGGGATTTTGTGGAGCGATAGCGGAACAAAATTTCCATGTGCATTGGTTTTGTTATGTGATTTTTATGATTTAGAAGCAAAATTATTTTTTACCCGTCTCATGATAAAGCTATTTAAACCTTCACCATTTTTAGCTAAAGTTTTCATTTCTTCAATATTCGCAGATCCAGCACTTTGATATGTGTAACTATAAATAGCTCCAGTTGTAAATTGTACTATTATTGAATCTTCGGTAACTTCATACCTGAATCTCTGCCTAAGTTTTTATATCTTTCCATTTTATCTCCTTGGCATCCTAGTGCCATGATTTGTATGAAATAATTAAAAGCTAATTTACTTATGATTTTATTTTAGGTTATCAATTTTCACTTCGCCTGTTTCTTTATCCTCATAAACAAGTTGATTAAACTCAACTTGTAATATTTTTTCATCGCGCTGTTTTAAACGGTAGAAATCTAAACCATTAAAATACAACTCCATATCATCAGGACAGTCTTTAAGCATATCCTTCATATCACCTACAGTAATTTTCATGTTTTATCTCCTTTTCACATAACGCCAAAATAACGGGCCACAAATGATAAAAGGTAATTTATCCAAGTGGCATTGATTTTAATAAAAAACAGAACTATCAAAACCGCACCGCTTATTTGTGGTCGCTGTTGATTTTTTTGTTAGCAATTTAAGCGACTATTAACCGCAATTCACCTTACCACCATTTCAAGTACTTCTTTTTCAAGTTTGCCTTTTGAAACACAAGTTAACATTTCAGGGTTTCCCACTTCTACTTGTCCAATTTGATTCGTATTAAAAGAAACAGTGGTAGTATTCTCTGGTATCTGCCCACGAGAGAATACATTTCCATTCACATGCTCGGCAAAAGCTTCACCTTTGACTATAACTGAAACAATATATCTTGTATTAACAGTTATGCTTGTTCTAGTTTTGTCGTGCTCCTCAGAGGCAATATAAATGTTTGACCGGCCTTCTAGGTTAGGTTTTCTATTGATAATTGCATAGTTTACAAAGGACGGATGCTCTTGTTTCTCTGTTGCAACTTTAAATTTCGCACTTCCTGCAACATTGTAGTTATACGTCTCAAGTTTGTCTCCTTGCTTATAAGTTCGGTAGCTTTTGCCACAATCTACAAAATCTGAAGGAGAGCTAGAAGAAAAAGAGAGATTAATAATTCTAGATTCTTTGTCTATATTATTAATCACATAAAAACTTTTAGAGAGCTCCTTAACTAAGCCGTCCCAAACCTCTGAGTATGACTTTGATACAGTAATTTCATTTGGAATTTTCAACAATGTACTTGGGTTATATTTAAATGTATTAGTACCTTGGGTTGCACAACCAGATAGTAATATTACCAAGCTTAAAATAACCACATTACAATTCATCTATTTCTCCATTTTTATTTTTGCTAACGTCGGCTGGAAGCACTTGATAGCTTTATTTTTGTCTATGAGCATTATTTCCAAAAAGTCTAATGTCATCTTTTATCGCCTTACGAGAGGCAACCCTATTAGGATTATTTGAATTGCTTGCTCTCGCTTTATCAATTTTGTTCCGTTGTTTATTCGATATACCATCGTACATTTTATGACTAATCTCACACTTTGTTTTAATATGCCCCCAATAATATCTTGGAGCTGTATATTCACCAGTTAGTAACAAGTTATGTTTTCCTAACTCCCCTCCTGACCAACATTTTTCATCTGATTGCCTACCAATAAACCCTATAAAAGAAAGATATGGAATTTTCACAATTACAAATGCTTCAACATCAGTTGTAACAATATCCATATCTAGCACTCTTTGCACATACCGATTGATGAAAGGGTGGTCGTCTTCTCCAACTTCAATTAAGGAGTCCATGAAATATATATGATGCTCAAGCTCAGAAGATGGTGAATCATTTTCTGATAATAAATAGTTTCTCCAAAGCTTTTCCGCTATTTTTGCTTGCTCTATAAATGCAGAGCCAAATTCATCAAACTGACCATTTAGTTCATAATACTTTAAAGATCTCCAAGTAAGTGAAACACAAAACTTTAGTATCCAGTCTTCATAATCAAATCCTCTAGCTCCCGAATTTACAAATGGATAAAATATTTCATTTGCAAACTTAGTTTCATAACCTGAAAAAAGTTGCTCACAGTCCTTGCACAGTAAATACAATTTAAGCCCATCTTGTTTTCTTCTATTTGGTTCATTGCTCATACGCACAAACCCCGTTGGTGAGGTTTTTCTTAACCAACGGAATATAAAAGCAGGGGTAATATGGCTTTCTTGTAACTCATTATCCAATTTACATAAATGGCACTGACTTATATTTCCTTTAATCGCATACCCCTTTATTATTCACACATTTAAAAGCTAACGCCCAAATCACTTGAACGTAAAAGTGGCGGGGCTTTTGCGATAGCAAAAGACGTGACAATTTTGCTTTTTACGAGTGGATTTTGATTGTTAGCTTAATTTTTCAATTTTGATTTATTGATTAGTTCAGTCAATTTTGAATATTCAACAGGTGCAATAATACGATATTTTTTTGATACACTTTTTACTAAATCAAAGAACCACTCACCTGCCTCTGGTGATATAATAATTTTTTCGATGATATCATTTGGCTTAATTTTGAGCCGTAATGGTGATGGTTGCTTAAGCGAACTTCTAGTGACTACCATTCTTACTTCTTTTTCAAATTCATACGCTTCATGTTTGAGACCAAAAGTATCATAACTTAATGTATAGATACCGTCTGGCAATCCACCTGAGTGATCGATATAGGTCACTTCTTTGAATGTTACACCGGTCACGCCACTCCAAAGACGAGTTGACTGGACTAATTTTTCCAATGTCGTGATGATTGCAATTGATTGCTTTGATGCCCCGTAGATTTTCCATAAGGCCATATTATCTTTTGGTCCTTTGGTCCAGCAACTAACATTATTTTTTATTCTATTCTCTTGCTCTCTTTCTAATATTGGCTTTGATCCTAGGTGTTTAATAACCTCATGATCTTGCTTATACACTTCTCTCATTTGTTCAGGAAGTGTTCCTTCAAGACTATCTTCAAATTCTACAGCCGAGGCTACGTAGTCAACCCTTAAAAACCACTCAACCATTTGATTTATAATAATAAACTCAACAAAATACATAGACAAAACAACCAGTATTTGGTAAAATAACCCTTATTTCTTGGTCGTTTTGCTGATAAAAACATGCTAACAAAATCAACCCCAAATACAAGGCAATTAAACCTCTTTCATTCAGAACTATTTTCCCAATTAGACACCAAAGACCCTTTAATACAACTAGCCAACACTATTAACTGGTCAGTCTTTGATAATGCTTTTGAGAAGTATTATTGTAAAGACAATGGCAGACCCTCAAAACCCATTAGGCTGATGGTGGGCTTGCTTATTCTTAAACAACTTGAGGATCTATCTGATGAGCGCGTTGTTTTGCAGTTCAAACGCAATCCTTATTATCAATACTTCTGTGGCTATCCCAACTACATACCAGATGTACCTTGTAATGCGACCGAGTTGGTAC
>LWTM01000054.1 GCA_002101205.1 Cycloclasticus sp. symbiont of Poecilosclerida sp. N
GCGCTATTTTTTCATAAAAAATGATTGGTTTTTTGTTGCAATGTGTAAAGGGCTAAAATCAAATAGAATTTAGCCGTTTTAAGCTGATAGGGGTGGTTTTTGGTTTAGGTTTTTAAGGGTTGACTAATTATTAATATTACGCAAATTAAAAAGCCTCTGCACTAAAAGTACTGAGGCTTTTTTATATGGTGCCCGGACACGGATTCGAACCATGGACACGAGGATTTTCAGTCCTCTGCTCTACCGACTGAGCTATCCGGGCTTTTAATATGGTCGCGTATTAGACTGCGGCAAGCCTATTTAGTCAAGGTATATGACCTTATTTAACGGGGGGCACATAACCTTCTGGCGCTTGCGCATCATCGGTAAATAAAAACTTCTCCATTTCCGCTTTTAATAACGCTCGCGCTTCTGGTTCAAAGAGTGTTAAGTGATTCTCATTGATGATCATCGTTTGCTGCTTTAACCAAAGACCCCATGCTTCTTTTGAAATATTTTTTATAATCCTTTGCCCCATTTCACTAGAGAAAGGTGCTTTTTCTAAGGGCTCTGCTTCACGCTTTAATTTCTGACAATACATACACTTCTCTTTTATTAGTTAGACTGTACCGTTGGCGAGCTGTCCTATTAACTGGCTAACGGGGGCTGGGATGCCTATTTTTACATGGCTGTTTATTTCATACCAGCAAGACTTTCTAGATTCTTCTATTTGCGATGCTTGCTTTGGGGCTGGACAAATCACCAGAGTGTAGTCTAAGTGATAATGCGAAAAAGTATGGCGCTTTTGTGTTAGTTTTCGCGAGCCTTGTAAATCAACACCTTGTTTCACGCACCACGTAAGTAATTCGTGCTTTGTTTCAAACTCGGGAAATGCCCACAGCCCACCCCATAAGGCTGTTGGTGGGTTTTGCTCTAATAACACTTCGGCATTACGCTGGAACACCAGCCAATATCGCTCCTTCACAGGTAAGCTAACGCGTTTTTTCGGCGTAGGTAACAGCGTCACCAAATCATTTTGACGCGCCAAACAACCTTTATTTAAAGGGCAATCTGCGCAAGTTGGTTTTGTTCGAGTGCAAACTATTGAGCCTAAATCCATCATCGCTTGATTATAGTGAGCGGTTCTGTTTTGCGGCGTTAATTGCTCTGAAAGCGCCCAAAGTTCTTTAAGCGTTTTTGCGTTACCTGGCCAGCCATGTAGCACAAAATAGCGACTCAAAACTCGCTTTACATTACCGTCCAATATCGCTGCAGGCTGTTGCATTGACAGACTTAAAATAGCGCCAGCTGTTGAGCGCCCAATACCAGGTAAATCAATAAGCTTTGGCTTTGTTTGTGGAAACACGCCCTTATAATCACCAATAACCAGCTTCGCCGTTTTATGCAAATTTCTAGCGCGTGCGTAGTAGCCCAGACCCGACCAAAGATGTAACACATCATCTAACGGTGCTTCGGCTAACGCATCAACGCTTGGAAAACGATCAATAAACCGCTCGAAATAAGGGATAACCGTTGCTACCTGCGTCTGCTGCAACATGATTTCTGACAACCAAACACGGTATGGTGTTACCGCCTGTTGCCACGGTAAGTTTTTCCTACCGTGCTGGTCAAACCACGTTAAAACTTGGGTCTGAAAGTCCTCAGCCTTAGCGCTTAGAACAGCCCTTTTAATAACTCACCTACTGCACCTTTAAGCTTCTTATCTATTTTGTCTTTTAATTTCTGTCTTAGCTCTTGCTTTTTCTTTTCAATTTTCCCTTTGTAGCCTTTTATAACCATCCCTTTAACATCTAGGCTCACACTTGGCTGACTAAATGTGCCACCTACATTCACTGGGATTAGGATATTTTTAACATCATCCGAATCTATTTCCTCTACCGAGGAGGCCTTCGTTCTTTGTAGCGTTAATTTGTAATCAATCATTTCGCTCACAAGATGTGCCTTACCCATACCTTTTATATCGACCAAGGGGGTCACTACACTAAGATCTTTATTACTGACCAAACCGTTTATAATCTGTGCGCTACCTAACATTTCAGTAAACGTTGTTTTACCCGTTCCTTCTACAAAAGCGGCTGCGAAATCTCCTTTCAAAACTGCCTGAGCTTGCTTTATTAACCCGCCCACATCAACGCCGGTTATCGCGCCGTCTTGGAACCTAAACTCGGCTGTGCCGTTTAAGGTTTTTTTGAACGCTGCAACCGTGTTCCCACGCATCGTTACATCCGCTTTTATATTCGCTATGCCTGCTATCGATGACTCGCCTAGCAGGTCGATTAACAACGGTTCAACATCAACGCCCATCGCCTGTTCTTTAACAGCAACCTTCGCTGTGCTTTGTCGTACATCGACGGTGATTTCACCGGTATAGTTGCCATTATAAAACTGCTTCACTGCTTGCTCAGACTTCAGTACACCATTTTTCGCCTTTACGTTAATGCTCGCTTCTGAGACTGTTAAACCGCTAACAATTAATGACTGAACCTTAAATACGCCGTCCACATCAAGGTCACGCATTGTTCGCACAGGCATTAGCATCGCTGCTACAGGTGGTGAAATGGCTACGCCATTTGCTTTCTTACTTGAGACTTCGCTTGTCGTTGGCTTAGGCAAATAACGGTCGATATTAATCGTATCAATAGCCAAATCAAATTTTATCGCTGGCTTAGAAAAATGACTAACTGATGCACTACCTGATAGCGTTGAGTCATCGAATTTTACAACCAATGGGTTTAACGACAAGCCGCCTGAACCTGCCAAGTCGACTGTTAAATGACTGGTAATATCCATCTTCATCCCATCGCCAGACACAGGGCCGCCCGCCACATCAACCGCTAAAGACATCTGTTGAAAGTCAAACTTATTCAGCGTTGCATCTATAAGCAAATTAGCATTCATTTTTAAACGAACCGTTGCTTTAGGTTTGCTACTTTCAACGGTGAAGGCTAAATCCACGGCCATCGGCTTGCCCGGCGATAAAGCATCCGTCGTTAAGTCTAAATCTATTAGGCTATATCGCTCGCCTTTACTGGCATCATCCCAAACAACAGTGGCATCTGCTATTTGCAAACCAGCAACAGTAATCGCGCCTAATGCCAAACCCGGTGATGCGGTGGTCGTGCCGGATTGCTGAGCCTTTTGGCCTGCTGGCTTAAACATATCGTCCCAGTTCGAGATACCTGCTTTATTCTTCGCAAGATTCAGCCACATCCCATCCAATACAACTGCGCTCACCTCTACTTGCTGACTCAATAAGGGTAATAATTTAACTTTTACACTCGCCTCTTGAATTTGTGCAAAATATTTTTCCTCAAAGCCTGCCGAATTACCCAACCTAACATCCTTGACACCAATGCCAAGCCAGGGAAAAACAGACAACGACAGGTCACCCGCAATAACTAATTCGCGCCCTGTTTCGTCTTTAACCGCTTTTTGAATTTGTTCTCGATAATCATTTGGATCAACAACCACCAGCAAAGCAATGATTGCAACAATAATGATGACAAAAAAACTAACTATAATGTTTCTCAGCTTAACCATCTGGCGTTCCTTCCTTTGTGACTATTTAGCTAGTAGAGTGATAGCTTATCTTAACAAAGTTCTACGCTACAAATCACAATCATTAACCACCGAAAAGCCCTACCCTAGCCTCTCACCAATATTTAAAAAAACAATCTTTGAACAATTCCGCTTTTTAAAGAAAAATAGCAGACAAAACAAGACGATTAGATGTATTATCACCAGCCTTTTATACTTTTTTGTGGGATGCTCATTAAAAGCACTCAACGAACGGACTGACACAATATGAACTCCATACAAACAGACGACATTCGAATCTTGAGCACTCATGAAATCATTTCACCTGAGGCGCTTTACCAAACTCTGCCGCTTACAGAAGCGGCCGCTGTGACCACGATTGGCGCAAGGGATTCTATCCACAAAGTACTGCATGGCGAAGACGATCGCTTATTGGTGGTTATTGGCCCGTGCTCTATTCACGATACTGTCGCTGCTTTAGAGTATGCAGCGCGTCTTAAGCCTTACATCGATAGCCTGAACGACGATTTAATTATCATTATGCGCGTGTATTTTGAAAAACCAAGAACAACCGTTGGCTGGAAAGGCTTAATTAACGACCCCGATCTTGATGAGAGCTTTGACATTAATAAAGGCGTACATATGGCGCGTGAGTTATTGTTACGTCTCAACAACCAAGGCGTTCCTGCAGCAACTGAATATTTAGACCTTATCACGCCTCAATACGTATCTGATTTGATCTCTTGGGGCGCTATTGGCGCGAGAACAACTGAAAGTCAAACACACCGTGAATTATCATCAGGTTTATCCTGCCCTGTCGGTTTCAAAAATGGCACTGATGGCACCATAAAAGTAGCCGTTGATGCCATTGCAGCGGCTCTACGACCCCACCACTTTTTATCTGTTACTAAACAAGGGCACTCTGCCATCTTTAAAACAGCCGGTAACGAAGATTGTCATCTGATTTTACGCGGAGGCAAGGAGCCCAACTATGACGCTGAAAGTGTTGAGGCAGTAGCAAATGAGCTCGGCAAAGCGGGTGTAAACTTACACATGATGATTGATTTCAGCCACGCAAACAGCAGTAAACAGCACGAGCGACAAATGATTGTAGGCGCTGATGTTGCGGAGCAAATTGCCGGTGGTGATTTACGCATCAGTGGCGTCATGATTGAAAGTCATTTAGTGGCGGGCCGCCAAGATCAAGTAGAGGGGCAAAAGCTAGTTTACGGTCAAAGCATCACCGATGCCTGTATTGACTGGGAGAACAGCGTTCAACTACTCGAACAGTTAGCCGCCGCTGTTCGCACTCGACGCGAAGGTAATGTCGACGCAGCAAACGATTAATGGAAGCTTTTCAATAATAGAAACATTGCTCACCTCAATCTATGATTCTAACACAGGTCGTCCCCGTTACCCTTTACTGACGCTATTTCGAAGCTTGCTGCTTGGCGTATGGTATCAACTATCCGATGTGCAGTTAGCCCAGTGTTTATACAGGGACTTATTGTTCCGTAAATTCTGCCGTTTGGAACTTGGTGGTTATGTTCTAGAAGCATCGACGATAGGGCGGTTTAGAACGCAGTTGGTTGAACCCAGTCTATGGGGCCGATTGCTAAGTGAGATCAATCGTCAGCTTGAAGTAAAAAACATCATCATGAAAGAGGGTCGCATTAAT
>LWTM01000055.1 GCA_002101205.1 Cycloclasticus sp. symbiont of Poecilosclerida sp. N
GAAGTTAAAAATTGCCGTTTGGCAATCAGGCACTTCCGCCATGTTAAAAAGCGTGCTAAAGCTAAAAAAGCACTGACAAGGCTTAGGACGATTGCCAATAAGCTGATGAGGGAATTACAGCGCGAACTGCCTACACATTTATTGTTTGAGACTCACCAAAAAGACTTTTTGTTCTATCAAAGAGTACTAGCCCAGCAACCTAAGGACAAAGGCAAAATCTACTCACTGCATGAGCCTAATGTTTATGTCATTGCCAAAGGCAAGGATCACAAACAATATGAATACGGCAACAAAGTATCCATTGTCTCTACCAAAGACAATAACATTATTGTGGGTGTGGTTAGTCATGACAAAAACATTCATGATTCAAAAACCTTAGATAGTGCCATTGCTCACGGTAATAGTAATCGCACAGAGCCTATCAAGCAGGCTGTATGCGATAGAGGCTATGTTGGTGCTAAAGAAGTGTTAGGTGCAAAAATCATTTTGCCTAAAAAAGCACTCAAAAAGGACAATCGCTATCAACGCGATAAAAAGCGCAAACTGTGTAAAAGGCGCGCCGCCATCGAGCCTATCATTGGGCACCTTAAGTCAGACTTTAGGTTATCCAGAAACCTGCTTAAAGGGCAGGTTGGCGATGAAATTAATGTGCTGATGGCTGCCTGTGCCTGGAATTTGAAAAAGTGGTTAGCAATAGCCGATATTTTTTTGTTTTTGCAGAAAAGGCGCTATTTTTTCATAAAAAATGATTGGTTTTTTGTTGCAATGTGTAAAGGGCTAAAATCAAATAGAATTTAGCCGTTTTAAGCTGATAGGGGTGGTTTTTGGTTTAGGTTTTTAAGGGTTGACTAAATAATCGTCCAAGAAAATGTCTGGACTTTAAAACACCCAATCAAGTATTGTTTGGGATTAACCCAATAATTGCACTAGCGAGTTGAATCCGCGCTTCATATAAAATGAAAAGCAGAACAATATTTTTTGTTTCAGATAGAACAGCGATTACGGCGGAAACATTAGGTAATAGCCTAATGAGCCAGTTCGCTGATGTAGAGCGTGAACGCCATATTATCCCCTTTGTAGATACGCAAAAGCGAGCCGAGTCGTTAAAGAAAAAAATTAATGCTGCTTACACAGTAAACGAAGGTCGACCTCTCGTTTTCAGCACATTTACGGACGATAGTTTACGAAAGATAGTATCTGAGAGCGATTGTATTTTCTACGATTTGTTTAATGATTACATCACTAGAATGGAAAGTGATTTAAGGCAAGAGTCGTCACATGAGTTGGGCCGAAGTCATGGTGTGGTCGATAAAAACTCGTATGAATCTCGGATACGCGCGGTTAATTATGCCTTAGTGAATGATGATGGGGCGTGCCTAGATCATTACCAACAAGCGGATGTTATTTTAGTGGGCGTTTCGCGCACGGGCAAAACACCGACGTCTTTATTTCTTGCGCTTCAATACGGTATTTTCACAGCGAACTTCCCTATTACCGACAGCGATTTAGATAATTGCAGCCTACCGCGTGCGTTGAAGCCCTACAAGGAAAAGCTGTTTGGTTTAACCATTGAGGCAGAACAATTAAGCCGTATTCGCCAAGAACGCCGCCCCGATAGTCCGTATGCTTCATTACGTACTTGTCAGCGAGAGGTGTCGCAAGTTGAAGAACTATTCCAGTTAGAAAATATCCCGTACCTTAATGTCACGTCCATTTCGGTTGAAGAGATAGCGGCAAAAATCCGCTTTGATACCTAGTTGTTATTATATCCAATTGGTCGATGACACTAGGAGAATCATCCGCCCGGATAAACACGGGGCCATCCCCAGCTATTGACCACCTATTGTTCAGCGTTTAAAAATTAGTCAAAAGCGATGGCCGGAAAACATCACTCAATTTGAACAACTGTTTTACCAACGGTTTGGTAAAACAAAGCGGTCGTTAGACAACGCAGGCTAAACCTTCACCTAAAAACGCTATTATTGTGACGCGAATAGCGACCACATGGATAGCGGTGTCTAAAATTAAAAGGCACCGATACGCCCACTGAAAAAAGCAACCGTAGCCGCTGATATTTCAATCAGCGGCCCAGAATCAAAAACAGCACTGATATTTTACAAACCTCTTTTGACTCGTGCCTGCCCTTTGTTTTTTTCTAGAGATGAAAGCGCTTTCTAGAATTTTTAAAGGCGTTCTAATTTTAAGTGTAAATACAGACGCACGGCGGCTGAAACATAGACAATCACCATGTAAATATCAGTAAATAACCAAAAATAACTCTCTGATAAAATCACACCAATCATAAAATTAATGATGACAACAAAAAATAAGACCACGAACCCAAAATCAAATGCATTTTGATATTTTTTATAAAAATTAATAAAATAACCAGCAAAAATTGCAGCAGTGACTATCACCACACTATTAGTTATCAGCCAATCAACACCCCCGTCGCCGAAACAAGCCATACCTGTTAATACCAAAATTGCGGTGGCCAGTGGTGCTAAAAATATCAATTTACCCATTATTATTTCTCCTTAGACTATTTAAGATAACTTTAGAGGTATATTAGCACGGTGAACTGCCCCTAACTAAAGTTAATGGACCTCCTGATTCAACGATTCGCCGTAACACTAGCGTAACGGGCGCCGGCGGTGCCGGCGAAACTCCAACAGGCTTATACTCCCGCAGTTCCTGCGGTATTGTAAATCTTATATCCTTAGGCCCTTAACTTACAGCGCCCGAATATTTAAAGCGGCGTTTACGTCTCTAGTCGTATTCAATCCGCACTTACATCGACGGCCTCTACCCGATATGTCTTTCTTAGCTATATTGCCACAAGAAGAACATTTTTGCGTACTTGGCAACCACAGACTAATGATGGATACATGGCAGCCATATAGGGCTGATTTATACTCAATCATACCCCTATGCATAGACCGGCCGGCGCCTTGAACCATACGACCGTTATATCTTGCCATAGCGGCAATATTTAAGTATTCCAAACAGATTAAATTATTATTAAGCGCATAATTAAGGCCCACTTTATCAAAAAAGTTCTTTCTAGATTTAGCCACCTTGCCATAAGCCCTTTGGACTTTTAACGCTTGTTTGCTAAAGTTCTTTGAACCGTTTACTTGCTTACTTAAACGGCTTTGTTGCCGAATTAATACTGGCTTGTTTTTCGCAAGATATTGAGGGTCAGCGGCCTGCGCCTCATTGCTATCAACAATAATCTGCTTAGGGTTATAGCGATAGCGTACACAGCCTGCGCCTTGTGCTGTAAGTTAAGGCCGGGACCGACGACTTCTTTTCGCTTACAGCACATGACAGCTCTTGTTGTGTTTTTGCCTCATTGTTACGGTAAACACAATAAACCATTTATCACCTTCACGTTTTACTTGACAAAACTTAAAGTCACTTGGAATATCACGGTACACATTAATACTAACTGGTGCTAATGCTGTAATTGTATTGCGGGGAAACAAATACTAACAATTGTCCTCCGTTCTAAAGAACTGGGTTTCTCGCGCTGATTTTAGATAAAAGGGCAATCAACCGGCGCGCCATTTAAATCTGATTGATTACATAAATAATGGGAATTATATACATAAATCCGTGGGCTATAACTAGGTTGTTAAAGAACAAGCGCGGTATAATAATCCGTATGAACAGACAACTGAAGATGCCTAAAAAACCAGCTAAGACAATCAGCATAATAGAATTGATTAGTCTGTTCTTTACTGAACAAAAAGCTGTAGACTGGCTAGAAGGTGTACGATGGGGACAGACCCCTGTATGCGCCCATTGTGGTTGCGTTGAGAATATAAATAAATCGAAAAGTAAAAAGTTCACATACTGGTGTTGTAATTGCCACAAGCAGTTCGCCGTAAAAACGAATACAATAATGCACTCGTCTAAGTTGTCCATGCAAAAATGGGTGGTTGCTATCTATTATCTTTTAACAGCTAGAAAAGGTATATCAAGTATGCAGTTATCAAAAGAGCTTGGCATTACTCACAAGTCAGCATGGTTTATGCTTCAACGCATACGTGAATCATGCAAGCAGGGTCACTTTAAGCTGTCAAAAGTGGTAGAAGTGGATGAAACTTACATGGGTAGTAAAGAAAAGAACAAACATAGCCATAAGAAATTAAATTCTGGACGCGGTGCTGTTGGTAAAGCGGCTGTATTCGGTATGTGCGAGCGCGGTGGAAAAGTTAAAGCTATGGTGGTTGAAGCTACTAACAAGGAGTCGTTGCAAGGCACGATTACTAATAACGTAGAAAAAGGCTCAACAGTTTACACAGACGGTCACAGGTCGTATTTAGGTTTGCAGGGTTACAAGCATAGTACAGTCAACCATTCAGCCAAAGAGTGCGTTGATGGCATGGCACATACTAATGGCATTGAGAGCGTTTGGGCTGTTCTAAAACGTGGCTATCCCTGTCAGGACTTTGAACGACGTGTACCACAACATGAGCGTTAAGCACTTAGGTCGCTATGTTGATGAATTTACTTTTCGATTGAATGAGGGCAACGTACAAATTGATACAATAGACAAAATGGAGTCATTAGGCCGAGCATTTGGAAAAAAACGCCTAACTTACGCAGAGTTGACAGGATGAACACTCTGGTTATGGATAATAAAATACAAATTCGTGCAACAGTTAACGCGTGGGTTTCAGATAACTTCCCACAAAAAAGAAAGTTTTTAGTTCACTCTCAGCCCGAATACGTCGGTGCCACTGTCAGCGCGTGCGGCGGTGCAGTGCTATGGAAAGTTTTTTTATTGATGAACAACCAGAAAGGTCAACTTTTGGGTGAAATTGGAATTACTAAAGATATGGTCGTTATTGAAAAACAGCCTAAATCAGTCATTGAGAAAAAAATTGACAAGATTTTAGTTAATAGAAACAAGGAGTTCTCAGATAAACTCTTTGAATCTGACAGTTTTAAGTTCGTTCATGGTAATGGGGTGGAATTTTCTAAAACGCTTGAAGATAAGTCTATTGATTTATTAATTACAGACCCTCCTTATGGAATTAGCAATCCTTATACTTGCGAAAAACAAATCCCTAGAAGGCTTAGAAAAAATGGAACAGATTTTATTATGCCGAGAGGTCACTTTGGGGATTGGGATTACGAGAAAGATCCTACCGCATGGGCTGAAATAGTATTACCTAAAGTAAATGGTTGGGCGGTGATTTTTTGCGCCCAAGAGCAAATTGGCGAATACTCTGCAATATTAAAGCGTCATAAGTTTAATGCGGTTGGAACATTCGTTTGGCAAAAAACAAACCCTGTGCCTTTTAATTCCCAATTTAAACCCATTAACGCTTGGGAATCAATGATAATTGGTAAGAGGCCTGGGACTAAATTTAATGCTAAAAATGTTCATAATATCATTAAATATAAGTCACCCTCCCCCCAAGAAAGAATCCACCCTACACAGAAGCCAGTTAAAGTGTTAGAAAAAATGATCGAGTATTTTAGTAAAGAACAAGATTTATTACTTGACCCTTTTGCTGGAAGTGCCTCAAGTGTAGTTGCATCAATTAATATGAAAAGGAAAATTATAGCTTATGAAAAAGATATAGAATTTTATAGACTAGCACACCAAAGATTAAATAATTACTTAGAGAAAATGTGCAAGTTGGAAGAGTTTGAAAAATTGTTTAATAAAGATACTAAAACATATTCAGTATTTCAGATTCTAAAAGATAAACAATGGCATTGTAGAGAGTGTGAATATAGGCACACAGGTATAACTCAAATAGCTGGTGGGGCTGGAATACAAGGACTTGAAAGAGGCAACAGAACAAGAAATGGAATGGAAGTTGATAGCGATAACCATTTATGTGTGACTTGCGATAAAACAACTCGACATGATAAATGGACGGGAAATTTTGTTTTGCCTTTAACGCAAGGTAATATGCCCCGTGCATTTGCTAAAAGAGTCGTCAATACATTAAAGTTAAGGGATATTATCGAACTCACTACACGACCTGCAAACCAATTAACCATCGACCATAAGCTACCAATGATTCGGTGGGATGAAGGACAAAAAGAAAGCCAAACAGATTATGAGAATATGTCTGACGAAGATATTTTACGGCACTTTCAACTTCTCAAGAAATCAAACGGCAGCGTCAGTCATAATTTATTAAAAAGTCGATCTTGTGAGAGTTGCTGGAAAACTGGAAAGAGAGGTTCACCGTTCGGTATAAGATACTATTATTCTGGAACAGAAAATTGGAGTAAGGACAGCAAGGTTGATGCAAATGGTTGTGTAGGATGTGGCTGGTATGACTTTAATGAATGGCGTGATGCTCTGAACAAGGAAATTAAAGGCAAATGAATATTAAACAACCAACAAAAAAACAGCTTGAGAAAGTGCTCAAAAATACTCTATTCAGCGTTCCCGAAAAGAAGGTTAAGTATGAAAACAAGAAGCCGACCAAAGAACAATTAAAACAAAAGTTTAAACTTGAGAAGCATGGTTAATAGCCATAGCCCCACGGATTTATGTATATATTTCCCTAAATAATGTATGGCAACGATTAAAAAGGCGTTTCCCATCGACCGACAATCTATTGCCCCTACAATGAAATATCACCCCTCATCAGGTCAATCTGCGCCAAAGGGGGTGGGCTTATACAGAGGGTTGCCATTTCATAATTAAATGAGTACTATATTCGACCAGTGTCTTGTATGATACACAGCAACTCGTGGCGCCGCCGCGATGCTATGCATTAACACTCAGCACTACTTTTCAGATGCGGGATGATTACCCCGTGTTTCGTTTAATCGACAAATGGAGGATGCCAATGCTTTTTAGTAAACAAAACAACAACAGAAATACTTACCGTTTGTGGGGGGCTTATTGTTAGCGTTCCTGTTATCCGTACAAGTGGCACAGGCGGTGGAGAAGACAAATCAGGAACTCACTGACGACCTCGCGGCTGAAGAAACGGCTAGAACGGCCGACTTCGACAGTCTCGGTAGGCGTATTGGTGATGAAGAAAGAGCGAGTCTCGCGGCAGATGTCGCTCTCGGTGGACGTGTCGGGACACTAGAAACAGAGAGCACCTCTGTCCGCGGTGCTCTCAATACTGAAATAGGAACTAGAACGTCAGAGGCCGCCGCTCTCGGTGGACGTGTCGGGACACTAGAAACAGAGAGCACCTCTGTCCGCGCTGATCTCAATACTGAAATAGGAGCGAGTGCCGCTCTCGGTGGACGTGTCGGGACACTAGAAACAGAGAGCACCTCTGTCCGCACTGATCTCAATACTGAAATAGGAACTAGAACGTCAGAGGTCGCCGCTCTCGACACTCGTCTTAGTACAGAAGAAACAGAGAGCACCTCTGTCCGCGCTGCTCTCAATACTGAAATAGGAACTAGAACGTCAGAGGACGCCGCTC
>LWTM01000056.1 GCA_002101205.1 Cycloclasticus sp. symbiont of Poecilosclerida sp. N
AAGAGAAGTTGATAACCATACAGCAATGGGGCAGTGCCTCCTGGAGCAGTATGGAGGGTGCATTTCATGGCGCAAGTGCGATGACAATGAGTGCAAGCGATGCACCAGACCTTACTGCCGTAAGTAGTATGAGCAATATGTTCCGAGCTGCCACCACCTTTAACGGCAACATCGGCAACTGGAATGTTGGGATGGTAACAAATATGGAAAGTATGTTTAACGGTGCCAGCCTCTTTAATCAGGACATCGGCGGCTGGGATGTTTCTAGCCTAACGAACATGCAGAGAATGTTCTCTGGTGCCACAGACTTTAATCAAAATCTTGGTCGCTGGTATATTGTACCGACTATCACCTTGACCACCATTATACTGGATACACAAAATACCCTGTTAACCAAACACAACCCGAGCTATACACTGGTTGCTGGAGTAGCGAATAATGATTTATTTAGACTAAATGGCTTGAAAATAATCCCAATCAACCTTAACCAAGCACCTGGCATTTACAGCCTACGAGTGGGTGCTAGCGGATCTTTGTTCGCCACCAATAACACTCGCAACCTGACCATAAACTTCAAAACACCAACCTCTTCTGCGGATTTTGTTACTCATTGGCGGATCCCCGCAGGTGATGCTGCGGCTCGCACCCTCACCGTCAATGCCCATGGCGATTACACCATTAACTGGGGCGATGGCAACCCAACTGAGGGGACAAAAGATGATAGTACTCATATCTACAGCACCGCTGGCGACTACAGAGTCACAATCTCAAACACCATTAAGGGCTTTTACAATGCAGATAAATTAATAGACATAGCACAATGGGGTACCGCCAACTGGGAACGCCTGATCTTTAATGGCGCAAGCATGATGAGGATGAGTGCAACCGATATGCCAGACCTTTCTCGCGTAACGAGTATGGCACGTATGTTCGAAGGTACCACCCTCTTTAACGGTGCTAGCATCGGTGGCTGGGATGTATCTAACGTAAGGGATATGACGATTATGTTCGCCGATACCAGTGCCTTTAATGTTGACATTAGCAGATGGAATGTATCTCGGGTAGTGAATATGACCGGCATGTTCAGAGGTGCTAGTGCCTTTAACCAAGATATCGGCAGATGGAATGTTGGGCGAGTTACGAATATGAACAGTATGTTTTATAATGCACCTGCCTTTAACCAAGACATCAACGATTGGAATGTTGCTGGCGTAACGACTATGCAGGATATATTCTTTGGCGCCACTGCCTTTAAGCAAAACCTAGGTCGCTGGTATATTGTACCGACCACCATCCTCGCCACCATCGATCTGGACACACAAAACACCGTATTAACCGCACACAGTCCAATCTATAGACTCATTGCTGGAGCTGGGGATAATAATTTATTCAGAGTAAGCGGCTCCACACTAATCCCAATTGACCTTAGCCAAGCATCTGGTACTTATAACCTTCGCGTGACTGCCAGCGGGCAAGCTTTGTTCGGCACCAATAACGTGGCAATGCTGTCCATAACCTTGAACAAGCCAGCCACCTCTATGGACTTTGTTACCGAATGGCAGATCCCTGCGGATGATCTCACCCTCACTTTCCCCAGCGAGGGTAGCTACACCATTAATTGGGGCGATGGCATTATCCAAGACATTAAAGACAGGTTCCCTACGCATACCTATGCCGCTCCTGGCGACTACCGAGTCATAGCCTCAAGACACATCACCCGCTTTAACTTGAATGATGGCGAAGATAAAGAGAAATTAATAAACATACAGCAATGGGGCAGTGCCTCCTGGAGCAGTATGGAGGCTACGTTTTGGGGGGCAAAAAATATGAGGATGAGCGCAAGCGATGCACCAGACCTTACTGGCGTAAGCAATATGCAATCTATGTTCCGGGGGGCTACCATCTTTAACGGTAACATCGGCGGCTGGGATGTTTCCAACGTAGAGGATATGAGCCATATGTTCCGGAGTACCACTGCCTTTGATCAAAGCATCAGCGACTGGGATGTTTCCAAGGTAACGAATATGTTCGATATGTTCTACCGTGCCAAGGCCTTTAATCAAGACATCAGCAGATGGGATGTTTCCAAGGTAACGCTTATGTTCGCTATGTTCACTGATGCTGCAGCCTTTAATCAAAACCTCGGTCGCTGGTATATTGTAGATACCACGGTCGCGACCATCACCACGCTGACTACACAAAACACCATGTTACGCGATCAGAATCCGGCTTATTCACTGGTTACTGGAACAGGGGATGATCACAATAGTTTATTCAGCCTAAGCGGATCTACACTGACCCCATTCAGCTCCAACCAAGCTTATGGCACTTATAACGTACGGGTGGCTGCCAACGGGGCTGTGTTCGACACTTTATTCGGCACCGCTAATGAACGCAGCCTGTCCATAGAAATCACCAACCCAGTTGCCCTTACGGACTTTGTTACCCAATGGCAGATGCCTGTGGGTGATGCGACAGCTCGCACCCTCACCTTTCCCGGCGAGGGCATTTACACCATTAACTGGGGCGATGGTAGTGCTATCGAAGCCATTACCAGCAATAACCCCACGCATACCTACGCCGACCCTGGCCACTATCAAGTGGTAGCCTCAAACACCATCGCCCGCTTTAACTTGAATAATAGCGAGGATAAAGAGAAATTAATAAACATACGACAATGGGGTGCAGCGTCCTGGACCAGCCTGGAGAACGCATTTTATGGTGCCTCAAATATGATGATGAGCGCAACCGACAAACCAGACCTTACTCGCGTAACCAGTCTGAAAAGTATGTTCCAAGATGCTACCACCTTTAACGGTGACATCAGAGACTGGAAGGTTTCCAGCGTAACGAATATGGCGGCTATGTTTGCCAATGCTAGAGCCTTTAAGCAGGAAATCGGCAGCTGGGATGTTGGGATGGTAACGAATATGAACAGTATGTTCCTCGGTGCCAGCAGCTTTAATCAGGACATCAGCGGTTGGGATGTTCGCAACGTAAAGAATATGAACTATATGTTCGCCTTTACCACCTTTAGCCAAAACCTAGGTCGCTGGTATATTGTAGATACCCCGATCGCGACCACCACCTTAAGCACCATTACGCTGACTACACAAAACCCCGTGTTAACTGCACACAGTCCAATGTATACACTGGCTACTAGAACAAAGGATAATGATTTATTCAGAATAGTCGGCTCCACACTAATCCCAGCCGACCCTAATCAAGCTTATGGTACTTATGACGTACGCGTGGCTGCCAGCGGATCTTTGTTCGGCACTGCTAATGCCCGTACCCTATCCATAGAAATCACCTACCCAGTTACCCTTATGGACTTTGTTACCGAATGGCAAATCCCTACGGGTAATAATGCGGCTCGCACCCTCACCTTCCCCAGCGAGGGGAATTACACCATTAGCTGGGGCGATGGCACTGTCGAAACCATTACAGCCAATAACCCTACGCATACCTACGTTAACGCTGGCGACTACACAGTCATAGCCTCAAAAACCATCACCCGTTTTAACTTGAATAATGGCGAGGATAAAGAGAAATTAATAAACATACGGCAATGGGGTAGCGCTAACTGGAGCAGTATGCAGGGCGCATTTTGGGGCGCCAGCAGCCTGAGTATGATGACTGCAAGCGATAAGCCAGTTCTTTCTGGCTTAACCAGTCTGGAAAGTATGTTCCGAGATGCTGCCATCTTTAACGGCGACATCGGCGGCTGGGATGTTTCTAAGGTAACGGATATGAGCAGTATGTTTTACAATGCCAGCGCCTTTAATCAAAACATCAACGGCTGGGATGTTTCCAAGGTAACGGATATGGGCGATATGTTCTTCAATAACAGCCCCTTTAATCAAGCCATCAGTGCCAGCACCTTTAATCAAGACATCAGCGACTGGGATGTTTCCAAGGTAACGGATATGGGCTATATGTTCTCTGGTGCCAGCGTCTTTAATCGGGACATCGGCGGCTGGGATGTTTCCAAGGTAACGGATATGGGCCGCATGTTCGAGTTTGCCAGTGCCTTTAATCAAGACCTCGGTCGCTGGTATATTGTACCAACCACCACCTTGATCACCACTGTACTGGCTACACAAAACGACATATTAACCGCACAGACTCCTACCTATGCACTGGTTACTGGAACAGGGAGTACTCACAATAATTTATTCAGCCTAAGCGGCCCTACACTAACCCCAAAGGATTCCAACATCGCAGTTGGCACTTATGACGTACGGATAGCTGCCAGTGGGTCTTTGTTTGGCACTAATAACGCCCGCAGCCTGTCCATAAAAATAGGCGATGCTAGATTGAATGCCTTAGCCTTGTCCGCAGGCACCTTAGACCCAGTCTTTGACAGTGCCAGGCTTGCCTACAGTGCCAGTGTTGCCAACACAGTAACCAGCTTGACCGTAACCCCGACCACCTTTGATACCGCTGCCAGCGTCACGGTGAACGGTGTTACCGTCATCAGCGGTAAAGCCAGTACCAATATCTTTCTAACGGCAGACACCACCACCATTACCCTAGTGGTTACTACCACAGACATCACCATCACTAAGGTCTACACCATTATCGTCACCCGTGCCGCTGACCCTGACCCTGATAGCTTCATCACCCAATGGCGGATTCCTGCGGGTGATGCGACAGCTCGCACCCTTACCTTCCCCAGCGAGGGGCTTTACAACATTAACTGGGGCGATGGCAGCGCTACCGAAGCCATTAAAAGCAATAACCCCACGCATACCTACGCCGACGCTGGCGACTACAAAGTCATAGCCTCCAACGCCATCACCCGCTTTAACTTGAATGATGGCGAGGATAAAGAGAAATTAAGAGAGATACAGCAATGGGGTAACGCCTCCTGGAGCAGTATGCAGGGTGCATTTTATGGTGCCTCCAATATGACCATGAGTGCAAGCGATATGCCAGACCTTACTGGCGTAAGCAATATGGAAAACATATTCCGAGATGCTGCCCTATTTAACGGTAACATCGGCAGATGGGATGTTTCCAACGTAGAGGATATGAGCCATATGTTCCGGTATGCCACTGCCTTTGATCAAAGCATCGGTGGCTGGAATGTTTCCAACGTAGAGGATATGAGCCATATGTTCCAGGGTACCACTGCCTTTGATCAAAGCATCGGTGGCTGGGATGTTTCCAGGGTAACGAATATGGGCGGAATGTTCTTAGATGCCACTGCCTTTAACCAAGGCATGAGCATCTGGGATGTTTCCAAGGTAACGAATATGAGCAGAATGTTCTTAGGTGCCAGCGTCTTTAACGGTGCCATCGACAGATGGGATGTTTCCAGCGTAACGGATATGTTTGAAATGTTCTACGATGCCCCCGCCTTTAATCAAAACCTCGCTCTCTGGTACATTGTAGGGACTACTGCCTCGAATGGCCTCACGCTGACTACACGAAACGACGTGTTAGCCGCACACAGTCCAATGTATACACTGGCTACTGGAACAAAGGATAATGATTTATTCAGAATAAGCGGCTCCACAGTAATCCCAATCAACCCCAACCAACCATTTGGCGCTTATGAAGTGCACGTGGCTGCTAACGGGGCTTTGTTCGGCACCGCTAACGCCCGTAACCTACTCATAGATATCGCCGCTACTCCTGCGGACTTTATTACCCAATGGCGGTTCGATACAGATAATGACACCCTCACCTTCCCAGGTAGAGGCAATTACAAGATTAATTGGGGCGATGGCAGCCCGAGTGAGAACGTAAGAGGTGCTACCGACCATACCTACACCACCGCTGGTAACTACCAAGTCGTAGTCTCAAACACCATCACCCGCTTTAACTTGAATAATGGCGAGGATAAGGAGAAATTAAGAGACGTACAACAATGGGGCGACGCCTCCTGGACTAGCATGAAGACTGCGTTTTGGGGTGCAAAAAATATGAGGATGAGCGCAAGCGATGCACCAGACCTTACTGGCGTAAGCAATATGCAATCTATGTTCCTGGGGGCTACCATCTTTAACGGTAACATCGGCGGCTGGGATGTTTCCAGCGTAACGAATATGAGATCTATGTTTTCACTGGCCAAAGCCTTTAACCAGGATATCGGCGACTGGGATGTTTCCAAGGTAACGAATATGTTCAATATGTTCACCTTTGCCACAACCTTTCATCAGAACATCGGCGGCTGGGATGTTTCCAGCGTAACGGATATGAGAGGTATGTTTAGCCATACCAAAGCCTTTAACAGCAACATCAGCAGATGGGATGTTTCTAAGGTAAGGAATATGTTCAATATGTTCATCGCTACCACTGCCTTTAACCAAAACCTAGGTCGCTGGTATATTGTACCAACCTCCTTCTCTCGACCACCACCCTGCTGACTACACAAAACACCGTATTAACCGCACACAATCCGTCTTATTCACTGGTTACTGGAACAGGGGATGATCACAATAGTTTATTCAGCCTAAACGGATCTATACTGACCCCATCCAGCTCCAACCAAGCTTATGGCACTTATAACGTACGGGTGGCTGCCAACGGGGCTTTGTTCGGCACCGCTAACGCCCGCAGCCTGTCCATAGAAATCACCGACCCAGTTACCTCTATGGACTTTATTACCCAATGGGGCATCCCTGGAGGCGATAATGCCGCTCGTACCCTCACCTTCCCCGGCGAGGGTAGTTACCGCATTAACTGGGGTGATGGCACGATTGAGGACGTAAGCGGTGTTGCCAGCCATACCTACACCACCCCTGGCAACTACCGAATTATAGTCTCAAACAGCATCACCCGCTTTAACTTAGGTGGGTATGGACCAAATTCAGAATATCATAAAGATAGAGGTAAATTATTAGACGTACAGCAATGGGGCACCGCCTCCTGGGTCGATATGAGTCGTGCATTTTTTGGCGCACACAGAATGAGGATAACTGCAAAAGATGCACCAGACCTTTCTGCTGTAACCAATATGTTCCAGATGTTCCAAAATGCCGGTGGCTTTAACACTGACATCAGTAGCTGGAATGTTTCCAGTGTAAGAAATATGGGCTATATGTTCGCAAATACAGCCTTTAACCAAGACATCGGCGGCTGGGATGTTTCCAACGTAAGAACTATGGGCTTTATGTTCGCAGATACAGCCTTTATCCAAGACATCGGCGGCTGGGATGTTTCCCGTGTAGAGACTATGGAAGGTATGTTCGACAGTGCCCATGCCTTTAATGCTGACATCAGCGGCTGGGATGTTTCTAAGGTAACGGATATGAGCAATATGTTCATCAATGCCAATGCCTTTGACCAAAACATCGGTAGCTGGGATGTTTCCAACGTAGTAAATATGAATCGTATGTTCCATGATGCCAGAGTCTTTAACCAAGACATCAGCCGTTGGAATGTTCGCAAGGTAACGCAGGTCTTCGAAATGTTCAAAGGTGCCAATGCCTTTAACCAAAACCTCGGTCGCTGGTATATTGTACCGATCGTCTCGAACAACCTCAGGCTGATTACACAAAACGTCGGGTTAACCTCGCGCCTCCAGCCTATCCCTGTCTATTCACTGGTTAGTGGAACAGGGGATACCGACAATCATTTATTCAGCCTAAGCGGATCTACACTAACCCCAATCAACTCTGACCAAGCACCTGGTGTTTATAATCTACTCGTGGCTGCCGGCCCGTCAAATTTGTTCGGCAGCAATAATGTCCGTAGCCTGTCCATACAACTCAACTCCCCAGTTAACTCTGTAGACTTTATTACCCAATGGAGTATTCCTGCGGGTAGTGCGACAGCTCGCACCCTCACCTTCCCTGGCGAGGGCATTTACGACATTAACTGGGGCGATGGCAATAGCAATAGGGCAAACGGTACTATCGACCATACCTACCAGATTGCTGGTGACTACACAATCATAGCCACAAACACCATCACTCGCTTTAACTTGAATAATGGCGCGGATGCAGGGAAATTAATAGACATACAGAATTGGGGCAATATCTCCTGGAGCAGTATGCAGGGTGCATTTTGGGGTGCCAGCAGCCTGAGTATGATGAGTGCAAGCGATAAGCCAGTTCTTTCTGGCTTAACCAGTCTGGAAAGTATGTTCCGAGATGCTGCCATCTTTAACGGCGACATCAGCGGCTGGGATGTTTCCAAGGTAACGGATATGAACAGTATGTTCTACAATGCCAGCGCCTTTAACCAAAACATCAACGGCTGGGATGTTTCCAAGGTAACGGATATGGGCGATATGTTCTTCAATAACAACCCCTTTAATCAAGCCATCAGTGCCAGCACCTTTAATCAAGACATCAGCGACTGGGATGTTTCCAAGGTAACGGATATGAGCTATATGTTCTCTGGTGCCAGCGTCTTTAATCGGGACATCGGCGGCTGGGATGTTTCCAAGGTAACGGATATGGCTCGCATGTTCGAGTTTGCTAGTGCCTTTAATCAAGACCTCGGCAG
>LWTM01000057.1 GCA_002101205.1 Cycloclasticus sp. symbiont of Poecilosclerida sp. N
GGAATCGTTTTTGGTATTCCTAGCCTATCGGGTAGCCACTAATTAAACTAAAAGTTATAGGATAAACATGTAGAGCCGAGGGCGGAGTGCTTGCGGACGCGGGTTCGATTCCCGCCGTCTCCACCATTTCAACGTTTTATCAAGACTTAAAAACCCCCATAAAGCCTTATACAGCAAGCGTATAAGAGCTTGATTCTGCCCCATCCCTTCCCATTGACTCTTGCCCTATACTCACAAATCCCAGTATAAGTATGATGTGAGTATATTTATTAGTACGTTTTTTTATAGGTAATTTTCAGAATAAAACGTACTCGCATTTAACACGAGGCTAACATGCTTACAGATACAAGATTAAAAGGTTAAAACCAAGAGGTAAGTTATATCGCGTTGCCGATAGTGGTGGTTTAGCGTTGGAAATCAAACCAACTGGCATAAAAATATGGCGGTATCGATATCGGTTTGGTGGGAAAGCTTCTATGATATCTATTGGCGGCTATCCGTTAATTAGTTTGGCTAAGGCAAGGGTTAAGCGAGATGAGTTTAAAACAATGCTTAGCGATAATATCAACCCAGCCAAAGCCGAACAAAAGGCAAACGCTAGGGCTAAGGCACAAGCAGAGCAAGCGCAGCAGACTACATTTAACGACGTGTTTTATCAATGGCACGGACAGGCTAAATATAACTGGAGTGATAAATATACCGCTGATGTTATTAAACGCAGCAAATGCCACCTATTACCCCATATTGGCGATATAGCAATCTGTGATATTGATACTGATGTTATTGCCACCGTCTTACTCAAAATAGATGAGCAAAACAAGCAGGACACGTTAGCGAAAGTACGCGGTATCGCAAGTAGGGTTTTTAGATATGGCGTTAGTCTCAAGCTGAGCGCATTTGACCCAATTAGCAATATTGCTAAAGAGCGGTTTAATAAAAAGAAAAAGGTTAAGCACTTTGCCGCTATTACCGACCCTAAACAAATAGGCGGCTTATTAAGATTGTTAAATGATTATCACGGTACTTACCAAGTAGCTACCGCCCTAAAACTTGCCCCTATCTGTTTTTACGCCCTAACGAATTAGCAGGGTTAAGGTGGGATGAAATAGATTTTAACGATAGCCTGATCAGAATATCGGCCGAACGGATGAAAATGGCACGGCCCCACTTAGTGCCAATGTCAAAACAAGTAATAACCATCATTAAAGAATTACAGAATATTAAAGCTGATAGCCCTTATTTATTCCCCAGTAATACCACATCAAAACGCCCTATTGTCCCTGATAGTTTAAGAGCAGAATTAAGGCGTATGGGTTTATCTAAGGAGGAAATGACCACCCACGGCTTTAGGCATATGGCAAGCACCAGATTATATGAAATGGGCTATAAGGGCGATGCGATAGAGTTAGCCCATAGCGAGGGCAACAAAATTAAAGCGACTTATAACCATGCTGAGCACTTAGATTACCGCAAAAAGATGATGAATGAGTGGGCAGATTATTTGGATGGGTTGAGGTAGATTGTGAGATATAAATTAACAGAGCAAGCCATTAACAACGGCAAAGCGAATTTAAAAATATTACAGCTTAAATATAACGAGGAAGTAGGACACATAAAAACAAAAGCGAATATATGCCACGCCAGAAAATGGGCTAATATCCAAAGCAAAAAAAAGCAGAGTGGGATAACGCTAATGTCAAAGTAGAGTTTAAAGAACAATCAACGGTATGGCATATTAACAACCAAGCAACAGAGGATACTCACCTTGGCAAAAATACAGAACACTTACACGCTTATTATTGGAATAAAGTATTAACAAATATTGAACTGATAACAATATTTGAGAGTAGCGAATATGAGAATATAACTATTTTTGAAGCATTATTTTTAATATATGGGTTTGGTGTAGATATTGTTAATGACAGTGATATTTATGGCGATTTAGAGCGTCTATATCACACTGGTGATAACAGTAATATTAACGCTTATGTTATGGATAAACTGCTTAATAGTAAAGAGGCTAAATTGATATATAGGTGCTTTAATGGGACAGATAATCTTATAAAAAAAGATGAGTTTTTAGCGTGGGCGGTTGATAAGGGGTTTTTAATTAAACTGGAGGATAGGGTTTTAGATGATAATATCGCAAAGAAATTACACACTAAACTAACTGCTAGCGGCTTTATTACTGGTGGTTTTGATGATGTGTGGCAATGGACAAAAAAACCGCAACCAATTAGTATACTTGGCTAAACAGTTAAAACAAAACCACCTATTAGGTGATAACTGCCATAGTTGGTAACAGTAGCGAGATGAAATGGTCGCCTTGCAACGTTTACAACGCCCTTTATGAATAAAGAACTGAACACGGGGGTGTTTTCTATCGCATCAATAGGGTGGTTGCACGAAGGACTGTGAGAACGGGGTTGCGGTAGGCTTAAAACACTGGGGCGGTTATTTTGCGTGTATTGTTGCGCTAACAAACACGACCATTCTTGTCGCCCACTCTTTCTAGCGCTGGCGGCTTAATATTTTAGATGATGCCTGCGTCTAAACTAGCTGCGACGCAAGCGCCTAATTCTTCGCATTGAGCTTCAAAGCTTTTTTGGAAGCCTCCTGTGCAAGTGAGAACTTCTTGAACGATTCGCCACCTTAGTCCCGTTAATATACTCTCTAAAGCGCGTTTTGTTCCTGTTCCATCATGACCTGCCCGTATGATAATTGCACAGGGTAACCCTTGCTTTGTTTCTAAACACGGATAGTAGATGCGATCGAAGAAGTCTTTCATCGCACCGCTCATATAGCCTAAGTTTTCGGGTGTTAACAGTATGATGGCGTCGGCAGCTAACACATCGTCGGCTGTAGCTTGCAAGGGCGCAATAAGCTGTGTGTTAACGTCTTTTATATCAGGGTGTTGGGCGCCATGCATAACCGCGTCAGCTAATGCTTGTAAATTAGCTGACGGTGTATGGGCAATCAATAATAAGCTTTTACTGATAGGTTTTCCTATCCAGATAGGTGGGTCTAGATAGCATACGCCTGTCTCTTATAAAGAGGCTATTTTTTCTTTTTGTTCCCTTAAGTTAAGTAGCTTGGAGGAAATTTTGCGTTGCTTTTCGTTCTCTTTTTCAACCACGGCAGCGGGTGCTTTATCAACAAAACAGGGGTTAGATAATTTACCACTAATGCGTGAGATTTCTTTTTCCAGCTTTTCAATTTCTTTATTCAGCCTATCGAGTTCAGCTTGTTTGTCGATTAAGCCAGCCATGGGGATAAGCACTTGCATATCACCAACTAATGCCGTGGCTGATTGAGGTGCATCATCTGTTTTTGATAAGTTTGTGATTGAATCTAAACGCGCTAGTTTTTCGAGCAATAAAGCATTGTTATTAAGGCGCTGTAAATCCTCGGCAGAGCTGTTTTTAAGTAAAACGGACAATGGTTTGCTCAATGCGATATTCATTTCACCGCGAATTTTACGAACACCCATCACAAAATCCATCACCCATTGCATATCGTTTTCAGCGTCAATAGAAATTTTGCTGTGATCAGGTTTTGGATACGCCTGCAGCATGATGGTCTCGCCAGATTTGCCCGCCATCGGGGCAATTTTTTGCCAAATTTCTTCGGTAATAAACGGCATGATGGGGTGAAGCAAGCGCAGCACGGTTTCTAGCACACGGATAAGCGTTCGCTGCGTGCCACGTTTTTGTTCATCGGTGCTATTTTCATCCAGTAAAATGGGTTTAGATAGCTCCAAATACCAGTCGCAGTATTCACTCCAAACGAACTCGTAGAGCGCTTGCGCGGCTAAATCAAAACGATATTTTTCAATAGAACTGATAACGCTAGCTTCTGTTTTTTGTAATCGAGAGACAATCCATCTGTCAGGCAAGCTATAGTCGCAAGGCTGGTTATTGAGTCCGTTACCTTCGTCTTCTACATTCATTAAGACGTAACGCGTAGCGTTCCATAATTTATTGCAGAAGTTGCGGTTGCCTTCAATACGACTCAAATCAAAACGAATATCACGGCCGGTTGACGCCAGCGTTGCAAAGGTAAAACGCAGTGCATCGGTGCCAAAGGCTGGTATGCCATCGGGAAAATGTTTGCGCGTGTCTTTTTCGACTTTAGCGGCCATTTTGGGCTGCATAAGACCTTTGGTCCGCTTTTCCAATAAGGCGTCGAGTGTAATGCCGTCTATCAAATCAATTGGATCGAGCACGTTACCTTTAGATTTGGACATTTTTTGTCCTTCAGCGTCGCGCACAAGCCCGTGAATATAAATTTCTTTGAACGGTACATCGCCCATAAACTTCAAGCCCATCATAATCATTCTGGCAACCCAGAAGAAGATGATGTCGAAACCAGTAACTAGTACGCTGGTGGGGTAGAAGGTATCAAGCTCCGGTGTTTTATCTGGCCACCCGAGTGTGGAAAAGGGCCAAAGAGCGGATGAGAACCAGGTGTCTAATACGTCTTCGTCTTGTGATAAAATCAGCGAATCAGGCAACTGGTTTTTCTCACGAGCTTCGACTTCATTACGAGCAACGTAAATATTGCCGTCGGCATCGTACCAGGCTGGGATTCTATGGCCCCACCAAATTTGACGGGAGATGCACCAATCCTGAATATCGTTCATCCAGTTATAGTAGGTTTTGTCCCAGTTTTCAGGGACAAACTTAATCTTGCCACTTTTTACTGCCTCAATAGCAGGTTCGGCTAGAGACTTCGCTTTTACGAACCATTGGTCGGTGAGCAAGGGCTCGATAATGACGCCAGAGCGATCGCCGCGCGGAATCATCAGTTTATGGTCTTCTACTTTTACCAGTAAGCCTAAATTATCTAAGTCTTGCACGATTTGTTTACGCGCCTCAACGCGGTCCATGCCTCGATATTTCTTTGGCATTTCATCGTTAATGCTGGCCTCTTTTGTGAATATGTTAATCAAAGGCATCTTGTTACGCTGACCGACTTCATAATCGTTAAAGTCATGCGCAGGGGTGATTTTTACGCAGCCCGTACCAAATTCAGGGTCTACGTAGTTATCTGCAATGATGGGTATTTCGCGATCACATAAAGGTAGTGCGATGGTTTTTCCAACCAAGTCTTGGTAGCGCTCATCTTCAGGGTGCACGGCAACGCAAGTGTCGCCTAGCATGGTTTCTGGGCGAGTGGTTGCCACCACCAATTCGCCACTGCCATTGGCTAGTGGGTAGCGTATATGCCACATATGTCCATGTTCTTCTTGTGAAATAACTTCTAAATCAGACACGGCCGTATGCAGCCTGGGGTCCCAGTTCACTAAACGCTTACCGCGATAAATAAGACCTTCTTCATGCAACTTTATGAACACTTCGTTAACAGCTTTAGATAAGCCTTCGTCCATCGTGAAGCGTTCGCGTGACCAATCCAATGAAGAGCCCATACGGCGAAGTTGCTGGCTTATGGTGTTGCCGGATTCTTCTTTCCACTCCCAAATACGTTCGACAAATTTTTCGCGGCCTAAATCGTGACGTGTTTTACCTTCAGCGTTGAGCTGGCGCTCAACCACCATTTGCGTAGCGATGCCCGCGTGATCACTACCTGCTTGCCACAATGTATTGTTGCCCTGCATACGGTGGTAACGCGTTAGTGAATCCATAATCGTATCTTGAAATGCATGGCCCATATGCAAACTACCCGTAACATTAGGCGGTGGAATCATAATGCAGTAAGCACTATCACCACCTTTAGGTTCAAAATAGCCTTGCCGCTCCCATTGTCGATACCAATGAGACTCAATGTCGTGTGGGGCGTATGTTTTTTCCATCGTGAATGTTATGCATTGATAATGTTAATAGCTGGGTATTATAGCTTTGTTGATGGGTGGTAGGTTATGGCTATTCGATGATTTTTAGTGGTTATTTAAATTTCAGGTTTCGCCCTAAAGGACGTGAGACTCTTTTGCTCGTAGTAGCAAAAGAGTAACCAAAAAAGCGCCACCCACTGCTCTCACCCTGAACGGTACCCTCAAAACGAGCAATTAAAACAGCTATTGCGGAACTTACCTAAAAATGGCTCAAGCAGCTGCAATAGAAAGCTCTGTTTGAATCGCTTGTTTTGAAGTGAGAGCAAGAGGGGCTACAAGGCTCAGCGCTTTTGACTTTACCCCTTTTTTAACCTCACCGAAGAATAGCGTTTTTTTCAAGGCTTTCCGCCGTGGTTATTTGGGCGCAAAGCTTTATTGGGTGATTTACATAGCGGTTGTAAAAAAAATCCCTGCTCTGAGAGAGCCGCAGGTGCGGTTTTAGGATTGCCTTTTTTGGTTCGTTTTTTAATCTCAGTTTGGTGGGGCTTTATTGCGCCTTACTGAAACTTATACCTTTTTGTGCTGGCAACGCAAAAAATGAACGAGGATAACTTTGGGTTTCATTAACGGCCCATTGAATACAAAAAATCAAACCTTATGCGTATTCAGCTGATACCCCCGACTTTTATAAAACTTAAATCGCTCCCTTCCTGCATTTTTAATAGCTTCATCTTGATTGATCAATTCTGTCAATCGTTCAAAACGGGCAAAACAATCGGGTGTTTTCTGGCTTAGGTTGATCAACACATCGTGAATATCGAGCGGGTCGCCGCTGTGGCTAATGTATGTCGGGTTATTTGCGCACTCATTTGCATCAACGGTGTGTGGCACGAAACTGGTGGCTGAGAATGTCCATAGTAAATCATCAATGATTTTAGACTGCTGCTGTGACTCAGTATGTATGTAAATGCGATGCCCTTGTTTACTGACTTTTTGCGCTAAACGGCAGGCGAATATGCACCGCCGTTCAGCGACGGCATCAGCAAGAATGTAAAAATCAATGCGGGTCACACTAAGGTTTTAGCAACGGTCCAAAATAAATTGACTGAGCATATGAACAGGCCGGCCGGTTGCGCCTTTTTCAGCGCCTGATCTCCATGCTGTTCCTGCAATATCAAGGTGCGCCCATTTGTAATCTTCGGTAAAGCGAGATAAGAAACAAGCCGCCGTAATGGTGCCGCCAGCCGGGCCGCCAATATTGGCAAGGTCGGCGAAGTTGCTTTTAAGTTGCGGTTTGTATTCGTCCCAAAGTGGTAGCTGCCAAGCTTTGTCGCCGGCTTTAATGCCAGCGTCTAATAATTCATTAGCAAGCTCGTCATTGTTGCTAAGTAAGCCTGTTGCGTGTTTGCCTAGCGCTATAACGCAAGCGCCCGTTAAGGTGGCAATATCGACGACAACATCCGGTTTGAATTTAGCCGAATAAGTGAGCGCATCACATAAAATCAAACGGCCCTCAGCATCGGTATTAAGAATCTCAATGGTTAAACCAGCCATGCTGGTAACAATATCGCCTGGTTTATTGGCATCGCCATCAGGCAGATTTTCTGAAGACGGAACAACGCCCACAACATTGATAGGTAAGTCTAATTCCGCGCACACTTGCATCACACCAAACACGCTTGCGCCACCGCACATATCGTATTTCATTTCATCCATGGCAGAAGACGGTTTGATGGAAATACCGCCCGCATCGAAGGTTAAGCCTTTGCCGACTATAACAATCGGTTTTTGTGATTTAGGTCCGCCGTTATATTCCATGGTGATGAGTTTGGCTGGTTCACGTGAGCCACGAGAAACTGAGAGCAACGAACCCATGCCTAGTTTTTCCATTTCGTCTTCATCTAATACAGTGACTTTAAGGGATCTGTGTTTTTTGCCTAAAGCCATAGCTGTGTTGGCTAAATAGGTTGGGGTGCATATATTGCCTGGTAAATCAGCCAGCTTTTTTGTGCTATCGATGCCGTTAGCAATGCTTGAAACGGTAGCAGCCGTGTTCTCAATCTCTTTGGCTGAGTAGTCACTTATGGTGAGCAACTGACATTTTTCCAAGACACTTGCATCAGGTGCGGATGTCGTAAGGGTTTCTGTATATTGATATAAAGCTTCGCGCGATTTTAGAACAATATGATGTACTTTCCATTCGCCATCTTTTGCGATCACATCGACTGATAACAGCGCTGAGCAGATGGCTTTAATCGGCAAGTTTTTAAGCGCGTTGATAGAGGCGCTAACAGCTTTGTTGAAATCATCCGCAGTTGTTTTGCCTTGCTCGCCAACGCCCACCAATAAAACACGCTTGGTTTTACTACCAGTAGGCATCTGCAGCAATAAAGTGTTACCGGCTTTACCCGTTGCGTCGCCTTGTTTTAAAACCGCTGCAATTTGCTTATTATTGGCTTTATCAAAAATTTCAGTTAGATAAGCTTGCTTGCCTTGACTGAATACAGGTAAAACAAGGCAAGGTGTTGAAAGGCTTGTGATGGACTCTTTTTTTGAAACAAATTTCATGACTTTACCTCGGTTATAATGTTTTTGTGTGTGTTTTCCGTTAGGATACGAAAACACTTTCTTGTTCAACTTAAGCGCCTAACTATAAGCTAAATATACCCTTGATGTCTGCGTTTAAATTAAAAATTATTGATCGATTGTTTGTTGTTCAACTGAGCAAAATGATGCTGGGTGTGATGATGGTGCTTTCTTTGATTTTGCTTAGCCAACGTTTGGTGCGTCTGCTCTCAAAAGTAACGACCGGCGAGCTTTCAACAGATGCTGTTTTATCGCTCATTAGCTTTAATGCGCTGTTGTTGATTATTAAAATCATCCCGGTTGCTTTGCTGCTGTCTGTATTAATGGTTTTAGGGCGTATGTATCGAGACCATGAAATGACGGCGTTATCTTCTGCCGGCATTGGGCTGAGTCAAATTTACCGTTCGGTTTTTATTTTTGTAGCACCCTTATTTGCGCTGACCTTATTCTTGTCACTCGTGTCAGCGCCATCTTTGATGCAGGCGATTGAACGCGTTAAGTCGGCTGACCAGCAAAACCTAGATATTCGTGGAATAACGGTCGGACGTTTCAATGAACATAGTCGCGGTGATTTGGTTTTCTATGTTGAAAAAATAACAGATGACGACAAGATGTTGAACGTTTTTATTCAGAATCGTCAGCACGGAAAGTTGGGTATTACATCTTCAAAAAGTGGTGAGATTAGAGTCGATCCGAAAACAGGAGACCGCTTTATTATCCTTAAAGATGGGAACCGTTACGAAGGTATCCCGGGGCAAGCGAATTATAAGATAACGAAGTTTAAACAATACGGCGTCGTGGTGGCACAAAAAAGTGACAAAAGCATTGTATTTAGAACGAAAGAAAAATCCACAGGTGATTTGATGAAAATGGATTCACCACGCGCTATGAGCGAGTTGCAACGCAGATGGTCTATTCCACTAGCCCTCATCACCTTTGCCATATTGGCAGTGCCGATTAGTCGAGTGTCGCCTCGTGCAGGCATGTACGGCAACTTATTAACGGCTCTTTTGATTTACATCACTTTTGAAAACTTTATGAGCTTGTCCCATTCATGGTTAGTTAAAGGGGTTATACCTGCTTGGTTAGGTGTGTGGTGGGTTCATATAGTGATAATTGGGCTTTCGGGTTTGATGTCCGCTAAAATGCTTGGGTTTCAATACGTTAGGAACATGGTGTTGTCGAAAAAATGAAAATGATTAATAGATACATCGCCGTAGAAGTGCTAAAAAGCACGGCTGTTGTACAGGCATTCTTATTATCGCTGACACTCGTGGTCACCTTTGCCAACGAGATTGAAGATGTCGGTACGGGACAATACGGTTTCATTGAAATTATCAAGTACTTAGCGTTGACCTCGCCACGTAACTTTTATGAGTTATTACCGTCAGCCGCTTTATTGGGTGCTTTAATAACACTGGGCGGGATGTCGAATAACTACGAACTAACGGCGATGAGAGCAGCGGGGGTGAGCCGTTGGCAAATTATTTTCGCAACGCTTAGAGTGGGTGTACTGATGGTGTTTGTTTCGTTATTCTTCAGTGAAGTCGTGGCGCCAACGACGGAGCAAGCGGCTCAAATGCTGAAGTTTACGGCAAAAAATGAACAAATCGCATTGAAAACGAAGTACGGTTTTTGGATCCGTGACGGTGATACATACTTAAATATTCGTGCCATATTGAATTCATCTGAATTGAAAGACATCAGTATTTACGAGATGATGGCCAATAACGAATTAAAGTCTGCAACGCATGCGACAAGCGCGATTTTTGTTGATGATAAATGGCGGCTTAAAGGCATTCAACAAACGACTATTACGGATGATGGTGTGAATGTGTCTAAATCTGACGCGGGGCAATTAGATCGGTTATTAGACCCGGATTTACTTGATGTGATGGTTGTCAAACCTGAGCGATTATCAATAACGGGGTTGGCTAGTTATATTACTTTTCTAGAAAGTAATGGGCAAGATGCATCACGTTTTATTTTGGCGATTACTAGCAAGTTAGTACAACCATTTGTGATTTTAGTGATGTTGCTAATCGCTATCCCGCTGGTTCTTGGTGTTAACCGCGCAGGCAGCACAGGCACGCGTATTTTAATCGGTGCGCTTATTGGCATAGGTTTCAATTTAATTGATAGATTGCTTGGGAATGTTGGCGTGGTGTACGGCTTAAACCCAATTGTCGCAGCTTCTTTGCCCTTTCTTTTAGCGCTAACGGTGTCGCTTGTTACTATTCGTCGAATGGGCTAATCAGCATCCTTCCACTGCAAGTGGCTTTTGGACGTAATATCATGCCAAGCTAAATGTTCTTTATTAAATAACATCCATACAATACCTAAGCCACATACGCCACAAGAAAAAATGGCCGTTATAAAACGAATCAGCGATTGCTTCCAACTAATATTGCCGCCGTTTTCATTAACAACACGAAGTTTCCAGGCAACCAGTCCTAATGTTTGTCCGCCTGTTGTCCAAAACCACGCGTAAAAGAGGAAACTGATAAAGAATAAATAGACTCGATATATCCATGAGCTTGGCTGAAATAAGTGGCTTGGCTGAAACGGTAGCAACAACAATGTCGCGGCAAATAAAACCGCAACGAGTAAAATAAGGTCGTAAACGATAACAGCAAGGCGTCTAAATACACTGGGTGGTTTGTTAAAATCAATCATTTTAGGGCCGCTCGCTAAAACAAGCGTGGTGCGTTGAGTTCAGCACGGAATTGATGGATGCGATTTTCAATTTGACTACTTAAGTGAAAGTCATTACCCGCAGCGCGTAAAGCTTGCTCTAGTTGAATGATAGCGTCTTTAGTTGCGCCTAATGAATAAAAATATTCCGCCCTGTATTGAAAGCCCTGAACGGGCTTGCTTACTTGGCCATAAGCAATTGAAAGTAGGTCAAAAACGCTCGGTGTTGGGGTGAACTGCTGCAAGTCATGATTCAAAAGAGTAAGCGCCTGCTGAGGCTTGCCGTTGTGCAAAAGAACCTTCGCATACAACAGGTTTACGGCTCGACTTTTTGGGAACATATCTTTTGCTTTTTGAAACAACGCTAATGAGGCTTGAGGCCGTTCATCGCGATATTCATTTAATGCTAAAGCGGTTAAGTAATGTAGTTGTTGAGGCTTACGTTGTGTTAACTCCTCTAAAATAGTCCGAGATTTTTGAAACTGCCGATCTTTCATTAAGGCAAGTGATAAACCATAACTTGCGGCATCTTTAAGGTCTTGAGTCCCTTGTTTAGACTCTCTTTCAAGCGTATCTATAAGGCCTTTTATGGATGTTTGGCGCAGTTTGCTGACGCGGATTTTCATACGAATGAGACGGAAATCCTGCGAATCTTCAACTTGTTTGTAGGCGAATTGTTCAGCCCTTGCCGATGTGTCAGCAATCCTTGAAATAGGTGCGGGGTGGCTCCTTAATATTTCAGGCACTTTTTGACCGTAGTAACGAGTCGATTTTTGCAACCGGCCAAAAAAGATAGGCATACTGCGCGGGTCAAAGCCAGCGTCAGCTAGGTTTTGCACGCCGACTCGATCAGCCTCTGCTTCGTGCCTACGTGTGAAGTTAATTTGCTTTTGCACTCGTCCTGCTTGCACGGCCAATAAAGCGGCCGCGCCTACGCCAGGAACTGCGACACCTACAATAACAGCGGCTAATGTGGCGGCGGCGCTGGGCAATGACATTTGACTTGCCGCTTCAATGGCGCGTTGAAGATGCTGCTGTGTTACGTGACCAATTTCATGAGCAAAGACGGAGGCGAGTTCACTTTCAGACTCAGTAGCAAGAATAAGCCCAGAGTTGATGCCAATGTTCGCGTCGGGCCCGGCAAACGCATTGATTCGATTATCACGGACAACAAAGAAGTTAAAATGCCTGTCAGGTTGCTCGCTGAATTTAGCGATTCTATCGCCCAATTGTTGAACGTAATCGTTTATTTCTTGGTCGTTACTCAACGGGATACTGCGCCTAACACTTCGAATAAAGGCTTTACCTAGCTTCTTTTCTAGCTCGCCAGAGATAATAATATTAGACGTGTTGCCGATATCAGGTAATTTAATTCGGTTGTTTGCAACGCTTTGCTTTGACCAAAGCAGTGCGCTAGCTGCAAAAAGACAGCTAAAAGAAAAGGTCAGAGTTACGATAAAAAAGGAACGCATGGTATTATGCAAGTGAGATCATCATCTATTATAAAGTGTATGTGCGCTCATTTTAATTTAGTTTAAAAACAATTTAAATGAAAATTTCTATTCAAATCAATGCGAGCCCGTATCAACATCAGGCATCTGATACAGCGTGGCACTTTATTCAAGCCGCATTGCAAAACGGGCATGAGATTTATCGTGTGTTTTTTTATCACGATGGCATTTATAACGCGCTACGGGATTCACGACCACCTAGTGATGAACGGAATATCGTACAGCGCTGGTCTACGTTGAATGAGCAGATGGGCGTTGACTTGGTTGTTTGTGTCTCTTCAGCGCAACGCAGAGGCTTATTAGAACAATCGGTTGGTGAAAAAGTGGGCGGTTACGAACGAGCGTTGGCGGATGGTTTTCGGATTGCAGGCTTAGGCTTGCTGATGGAGGCGGTAATTGATTCTGATCGCCATGTGACCTTTGGTGCCTAACGTGAAAACACTGGTTTTTATAATAGATAAACCGCTGCATGGCGACATTCGAGCGCAAGAATTCTTAGATATGGCAATGATGGCGGCGGCATTCGGTCAACGCGTAGTGGTCGTATTTGAGGGTAGTGGCGTGTACGGTTTAATCAAAGAGCAACGAGCAGACGTGCTGGGTTTAAAAAACATCACGCCAGTTTTGAGTGCCCTATCTGTTTATGATATTCATGATATTTTGGTGGAGCAAGAATCTATGCTTTTAAAAGGAGTGGACGAAAGTCAGCTGGGCATTGCCGTATCGGTTCAGTCGCGTAGCGAGATTAAGCAAACGATTGATTCAGCAAACCATCTGTTTAGTTTCTAATGCTGTTTATCCTAAATAAAAACAACTGCATAGCGCGGATGCATATTGAGAATGCAGCGAAAGGTGATATTATTTTACTGATCGAAGAGGCGGTTTATGCCGCTATAGAAAACAATCAGCCACGTTTAGCCTCGGATGCCAAGGTTTATGCGCTAGAACCCGATATGCAAGCACGCGGAATAACAGCGAAGCAGTGTCAATGTGACACTGAATATGTTGATTACAACGGCTTTGTTGAACTGGTTGCCACAAATAACCCTGTTAGGTCAGCTTTTTAGTGTTAAGCGAGGTTAAGCGCGATGAATACGGGTTTTTACAAACGCGTTCGCAATGGAGCGAATCTATTGCTGATGCCTTAGCTTTAGAAGATGGCCTGAAGTTGTCAGCAAGGCATTGGGAAATCATTCGTTTTAGCCAACGTTATTACGATGCGTTTGGTCATCAACCGAATGCCCGCTTATTTGGTCAAGCGATAAAAAAATCACTAGGAACAGAAAAAGGCTCTTCAATCTATTTATATACATTATTTCCAAAAGGGCCCTTAAAGTGTGCGAATAAGTATGCCGGCTTACCTATTCCGCCGTCTTGCATTTAAGGCTCCAACATAACGGTTGCCTTACCAATACGGCACCGCCTAAAGCGCTTACTTTTTTGTCTTGCCTGCACTCGCTACGTTATGCCGAAACCTTAAACTTGTTTGAAACGGTGAATTTGCCGTCGTTGTTTCTTGTTGGGGCGTTCCGATTGCGGCGTAGAGGCATACATATCTTTATTTAGCGTCGTCAGTTCTTGTCTTTTTTGAGCACTTTGCGCAGTTTCCTCAAATAACAAAGCCGCCTCGCTAGCTGGGCGACGTTGCGCGTTAAGTCCCTGAACACTCACTTCCCAGTGATAGCCCGCCTTGTTAATTTGCAGTGAATCGCCTGTTTTAACGTCTTTGCTCGACTTTACGCGTTGATTGTTTACATGAACTTTACCGCCGCTGATAGCCTCGGAAGCAAGTCGCCGCGTCTTAAAAAAACGAGCGACCCATAGCCATTTGTCTAAGCGCTGTTTTAGCAAGGAGGTCTTCTCTTTTGTCATTAGCTACCAATGATGGAGTGCTTTAAGCGAGTAAAGCATCTAATTCACCCTTGCTTTCAAAGACGTATATTTCTGAGCAATCACCAATATGCGTATTGCCATTAAAAATTTGCGGAACCGTTCTTTGCTGGCTTTTTTGCACCATTTCGCGCCGTTTACCAGGGTCCTTACCGACATCAATTTCAATGAAGTTGATTTTTTTCCTTGAAAGCAAGTACTTTGCATGGCTACAATATGGACAAAAAGGTGCTGTGTAAATAATAATATTAGACATATTTATAGGTAGATTTGAAAAATAAAAGTCTAACAGATGTCAGCAATATTCAGATGGATTATTAGGTTTTTAGCCTTTGTAACTTCTATAATGAAGATATACATAAAATCAAGTTACTCTGCCCCTTTGATGCGCGAAGCGTGGGGGCGAGACAAAAAAATGAGGACGCTTTGTCCTCATTTTTTTTGGCTTTTTATTATTTACTGACTAAAACTTAAGGTCTATACGTAACTGTATGCTGTTGTCTGTTTGTTTATGCTCGCCTATTAGGTCTAGGCTCAACTTAGAATCTATTGTCCAGCGCCCGCCTATATTATAGCTTTGAGTGTCGTTTGTCATATTTAAGCCCGCGTAAGGGGTAAATAAGCCACGGCCAAAGAACCCAGGTAGTCCGTAACCTAGCTCGGTGTTTAACTGCAGGTCTCTATTGCTGTTATCCTCATCGTTTGCGTAGTCAGTGATGGCTAATGGCTGCCATA
>LWTM01000058.1 GCA_002101205.1 Cycloclasticus sp. symbiont of Poecilosclerida sp. N
GGTGACAATGTAAAAATGACAGTAAAACTAATCAACCCGATTGCGATGGAAGACGGCTTACGTTTTGCTATTCGTGAAGGTGGCCGTACAGTAGGCGCCGGTGTTGTTACTAAAATTATTGAGTAATAGCTTCATTAATTAATGGTCGTTTGAAAGTTAGTAGGTCAGTAGCTCAATTGGCAGAGCAGCGGTCTCCAAAACCGCAGGTTGGGGGTTCGATTCCCTCCTGGCCTGCCATTTGGTAGGCAAGTGATTTAAATTACAAGATTAAGGTAGAGTTTTTAAGTATGAGTGTAGAAACGGAAGACGCATCTGGTCAGTTTGACATTGCAAAGCTAGGGCTTGCGATTGTAGCGATAGTAGCTGGAATAGGAGGTTTCTATTTTTATGCGGACGAATCGCTGTTATTACGTGTGATAGGCCTGCTGGTTATGTTATCAATAGCCGTTGGCTTGGTATACGCGACGGCATTAGGCCAGTCATTTTGGCAGTTTGCACAAGGCTCTAGAATAGAGTTGAAAAAGATTGTGTGGCCAACAAAAAAAGAAACAATGCAAACAACATTAATTGTTGTCGTGATGGTTTTGTTTGTTGGTATTTTATTATGGGTGTTTGATGGACTGCTTTTGTGGGCCATTGGGCATGTTACAGGTTAGGGCATAGATATGGTATTGCGTTGGTATGTGGTTCACGCCTACTCGAATTTTGAACACCGTGTGAAAAGCTCGCTTGAAGAGGCGATTGAACGCGAAGGTATGCAGGCTAAGTTCGGTGAAATTTTGGTACCAACCGAAGAAGTGGTTGAAATGCGCGATGGGCAGCAAAAAATAAGTGAGCGGAAGTTTTTCCCAGGTTATGTTCTTGTTCAAATGGAGCTGGATGATGACACTTGGCATTTGGTAAAAGGCACGAATAAGGTTTTAGGGTTTATTGGTGGTAAGAAAGATCGCCCTGCGCCTATTTCAGATGCAGAAGCCGATAGAATTTTAAATAGAATTCAAGAAGGTATTGAGAAGCCAAGGCCTAAAGTTTTATTTGAGGTCGGCGAGGTGATTCGAATTAATGAAGGGCCGTTCCAAGATTTCAATGGAACAGTTGAAGAGGTGAGTTACGAGAAAAGTTCAATACGCGCGTCTGTATTGATTTTTGGGCGTGCTACGCCGGTAGATTTAGAGTTTGGTCAGGTCGAAAAGGCCTGATTTTTTAGCAGGGGAGCCGAAAGGTGTTTGACCCAATAAGGAGAAAATAATGGCTAAGAAAATTGATGCCTATATTAAGTTACAAGTAAAAGCGGGTGAAGCTAATCCTAGCCCACCGGTCGGTCCTGCGTTAGGTCAGCATGGCGTAAATATTATGGAGTTTTGTAAGGGTTTTAATGCAAAGACTCAAAGTATGGAAAAAGGCATGCCGATTCCGGTTGTTATCTCCGTATTCAGTGATAAGAGTTTTACATTTACTACAAAAACGCCTCCCGCTTCATTTTTATTGAAAAAAGCAGCGGGTATTAAAAAAGGCAGTGGTGAGCCAAATACAAACAAAGTGGCTACAGTTAACCGTGCACAGTTAGAAGAGATCGTGAACATGAAAGAGCCTGATTTAACAGCGGCTGATATGGATGCTGCGGTTAGAACTATTGCGGGCAGCGCTCGTAGTATGGGTATCGATGTGGAGGGTGTTAAGTGACTAAGTTAACGAAGAAAGCAAAATTAATACAAGAAAAAGTTGTTGCTGGCAAGGCTTATGACGCCAAAGGCGCGTTTTCGCTTCTTAAAGAATTAGCGACATCAAAATTCGAGGAGTCTGTTGATGTTAGCGTTAATTTGGGTATTGATTCGCGTAAGTCAGAACAGAATGTTCGTGGCGCAACATTGTTGCCAAATGGCACAGGTAAAGTGGTTCGTGTAGCGGTATTCACCCAAGGTGCTAATGCAGACGCCGCTACAGAAGCGGGTGCTGATATAGTCGGCATGGACGACTTGGCGGCTAAAGTAAAAGCTGGCGAGATGGATTTTGACGTTGTTATTGCGTCTCCAGATGCTATGCGCGTTGTAGGCACGCTAGGTCAGATACTCGGTCCGCATGGTTTAATGCCTAACCCGAAAGTGGGTACGGTAACGCCGGATGTTGCTACCGCAGTAAAAAATGCTAAAGGTGGTCAGGTGCGTTATAGAACTGATAAAGCAGGGATAATCCATTGCAGTATTGGCAAAACAACATTTGAAGAAGCTGCGCTTAAAGAAAATATGGAAGCCTTGTTAGCGGATTTATTGAAAGCTAAGCCGGTTGCTTCGAAAGGCGTATATCTGAAAAAAATCAGTGTATCAACAACAATGGGCCCAGGCTTAGTGATTGATCAAAGCACGATCAGCTTTAGCTAGTAGGCTTTAAGAAAGAAAAGACTTTGGATTGCTGAGTAATCGGCAATCGTCAAAGACCGTAGGTGCATGAGATGCTTAATAGTCCTACGCAGACGGCAAGTCCTTACATGTATTTAGGACGGCCCCGTTAAAAGGGGACCCTTTTAGGGTTGTATGAATCGTAATAATTTCGGTTATTACATAACAGTAGTTAGGAGGTATTTATGCCACTAAATCTTGAGCAAAAAAAAGCAGTTGTTGCTGAAGTAGCGGAGGTCGCCGCAAATGCGTATTCTGCAGTTGCAGCGCAATACCGTGGTTTAACTGTTGGAGAGATGACTGAGCTTCGTCAAAAAGCTCGTGAATCGGGTGTGTATTTGCGCGTGGTTAAAAACACGTTGGTACGCAAAGCGGTTGAGAGTACAGAATTTGAATGTATTCAAGACGCTCTAGAGGGTCCGCTGGTGATGGCGTTCTCAATGGAAGACCCAGGTAGCGCGGCAAGATTGGTGAAGGAGTTTAGTAAAGATCATGAAAAGTTAGAAACGAAATTTGTTTCTATTAGTGGTCAATTACTGGACGCATCAGAGCTCGGAAGACTATCTAAACTACCGACAAAAGACCAAGCAATAAGTATGCTGATGACTGTGATGAAAGAACCTAGCGTGAAATTCGTTAGAACGCTTGCAGCACCACATGCAAAATTGGTTAGAACTGTCGATGCTGTCCGCGTGCAAAAGCAGGCTGCATAGGTATTATTTTTTAAACATTTAACAAAAGGATTAAGACAATGGCTGTCTCAAAAGAAGATATTTTAGAAGCAATTTCAAACATGAGTGTTATGGATGTTGTAGAACTAGTTGAAGCGATGGAAGAAAAATTTGGTGTGACTGCGGCTGCGGCTGTAGCAGCTGCTCCTGTTGCTGGTGGCGACGCTGGGGGCGCGGCAGAAGAGAAGACTGAGTTTGATGTAATGATGACAAGTTTCGGTGAAAACAAAGTATCAGCAATTAAAGCTGTTCGCGCTATCACTAGCCTTGGTTTGAAAGAAGCGAAAACTTTAGTAGAAAGTGCACCTGTAGCAGTTAAAGAGGGTGTATCTAAAGAAGAGGCTGAAGAAACTGTTAAGCAACTTGAGGAAGCTGGCGCTTCTGCAGAAGTTAAGTAATTCTTGTTGCTATTAAAAAGCGATAAACGCTTTTAGAGGATAGGGTTGGTAGCTTTTAACTACCGACCCATTTCCCGTTACAGGGTAATAATTTTTCAAGTTGCATTGTCGACTTGAAAGCAAACGAAAGATAAGGGTCTAAAAATGGCGTACTCATATACTGAGAAAAAACGTATTCGTAAAACATTTGGCTCCCAAGAAGGTGCTATGGCAACGCCATACCTGCTTGAGACACAAATTAGTTCTTACAAACGTTTTCTACAATCCGATGTGGCATCTGTGAAAGAGCTTGCCCCTGTAGGTTTACACGCTGCGTTAGGCAGTGTTTTCCCTATTGCAAGTCATACTGGTTATGCTGTTTTAGAATATGTGAGCTACCGTTTTGGTAAGCCTAAGTTTGACGTTAAGGAATGTCAGTCACGTGGCACAACGTATGCTTCTCCGCTGAGAGTTCAAGTTCGCTTGGTTATTTATGATAAAGAATCTCCTGCGGGCTCAAAACGCGTAAAAGATATTCGCGAGCAAGAAGTGTATATGGGCGAACTGCCTTTGATGACAGATAACGGCACGTTCGTTATTAATGGTACTGAGCGCGTTATTGTGTCTCAATTGCATCGTTCACCCGGGGTGTTCTTTGATCATGACAAAGGTAAAACCCACTCATCTGGTAAGTTACTTTTCTCTGCTCGTGTCATCCCGTATCGTGGCTCATGGTTAGACTTTGAATTTGATCATAAAGATATTGTCTATGTGCGAATTGATCGCCGTAGAAAATTGCCGGCGACCGTTTTATTAAAAGCGCTGAAATTCACTAACGATCAAATAATAGATATGTTCTTTGAGAAGAACGTGTTTAATCTTAAAAAGACCAAAATAACGATGAACCTCGTAGCAGAGAGATTGCGTGGTGAGGTGATTAACTTTAACCTTAAAGTTAAGAGTAAAGTTGTTGTGGCAGAAGGGCGCCGAATTACTGCTAAGCATATTCGCGCATTGAACAAAGCTGAAGTAAAGCAAATTGATGTTCCAGGCGAATACTTACTAGGAAAAACGCTGGCTACTGCGGTCGTTAATGAAAAAACAGGTGAAATAATTGCGGATTTAAACGCCGAAATCACGGAAGAAAACCTTGATGCGATTATTAATAGCGGCGTGAAAAAGATTGAAACAATCTATGTTAATGATCTTGACACGGGTGCGTTTATTTCTAATACGCTGAAAATAGATTCAACTGTTGATCAGCTAAGCGCACTCGTTGAAATTTACCGCATGATGCGTCCTGGTGAACCTCCTACTAAAGATTCAGCGCTTAAATTGTTTAACAACTTGTTTTTCACCTTGGACCGCTACGATATTTCTACTGTGGGTCGCATGAAGTTCAATTTGCGTTTAGGTAGAGATGAAATCACAGGTTCAGGTGTCTTAAGTAACGACGATATTATTGCAGTGCTCAAAGAGCTGATTAATATCCGCAATGGTGTTGGTTCTGTTGATGACATAGATCACCTTGGCAACAGACGGATTCGTTCGGTTGGTGAAATGGTAGAAAACAAATTTAGAGTGGGTTTGGTCCGTGTAGAGCGTTCAGTAAAAGAGCGTTTGTCGATTGCCGACTCAGAAGGTTTGATGCCACAAGAAATCATTAATGCTAAGCCTGTTGCTGCAGCGATTAAAGAGTTTTTTGGCTCCAGTCAGCTGTCTCAGTTTATGGATCAAAATAACCCGTTATCCGAAATCACGCATAAGCGTCGAGTTTCCGCATTAGGCCCTGGCGGCCTTGCGCGTGAAAGAGCCGGTTTTGAAGTTCGAGACGTTCATGCGACCCACTATGGTCGTGTTTGTCCTATTGAAACACCAGAGGGGCCAAATATTGGTCTGATTAATTCGCTGGCTGTCTATGCTAGAACCAATTCTTATGGTTTCTTGGAAACGCCTTATAGAAAAGTAGTTGACGGCAAACGTACCGATCAAGTTGATTATCTATCTGCGATTGAAGAGGGGCGTTTTTATATTGCGCAGGCAAATGCAGGTATGGATGCTGAGGGCCGTTTAACCGATGACATGGTGACGTGTCGTCATGCTGAAGAGTTTGCGATTACTACAGCAGATAAAATTAATTATATTGATGTCTCGCCAAAGCAGATTGTTTCAGTTGCTGCGTCTATTATTCCGTTCCTTGAGCACGATGATGCTAACCGTGCGTTGATGGGTTCAAATATGCAACGTCAAGCGGTGCCCACGCTAAAAGCGGATAAGCCGCTTGTTGGAACAGGTATGGAGCGTGCTGTTGCTGAAGATTCAGGCGTAACAATTGTTGCAAGTCGTGGCGGCATTGTAGATAACGTCGATGCGTCAAGAATTATTATTCGCGCGAATGACGATGAGACAGAAACAGGCGAGTCTGGCGTTGATATATATAACTGTACTAAGTACACGCGTTCAAACCAGAATACTTGTATTAACCAGCGTCCATTAGTTAAGCCGGGTGATTTAATTACTAAAGGCGATGTGTTAGCCGATGGCCCATCAACAGATCTTGGTGAGTTAGCGTTAGGGCAAAACATGATGGTCGCGTTTATGCCTTGGAATGGCTATAACTTTGAGGATTCCATCTTAATTTCTGAAAAAGTTGTTAAAGAAGATAGATTGACAACTATTCATATTGAAGAAAAAGTTTGTATTGCTCGTGATACGAAGCTGGGTTCTGAAGAAATTACGGCAGATATTCCAAATGTTGGCGAAGGAGCTCTTTCTAAACTGGATGAGTCAGGTATCGTTTATATTGGTGCTGCAGTTAAGGGTGGCGACATTCTTGTTGGCAAAGTGACACCAAAAGGCGAAAGCCAGCTAACAGCAGAAGAGAAACTTCTTAGAGCGATTTTCGGTGAGAAAGCGTCTGATGTTAAAGACACCTCTCTTCGTGTTCCTTCTAGTATGCAAGGTACCGTTATTGATGTGAAAATATTCACTAGAGATGGTCTTGATAAAGACCATCGAGCATTAGAGATTGAAGATGCTGAATTAGCGAGTGTTAAGAAAGACCTTGATGATCAACTGCGCATTGTTGAAGGCGATATATTCTCACGTGTTGAAAAGCTTATTCTTGGTAAGGTTGCAACATCTGGGCCAGAGAAATTAAAGAAAGGCACTGAAGTTTCTAAAGAATACCTTGATGGAATCTCTCATTTAGATTGGTTGAAAATCAAATTTAAAGTAGGTGCCGTCAATGCACAATTAGAAGCAGTTGCCGAGCAGGTTGAGCAGCAACGTATCGACTTTAATGAATTGTACGAAGAAAAGCGCACGAAAATCACCATGGGTGATGATTTGCCGCCCGGCGTTCTTAAAATGGTTAAGGTTTATCTTGCTGTTAAACGCGGCATTCAACCGGGTGATAAAATGGCGGGTCGTCATGGTAACAAGGGTGTTATTTCAATGATTGTGCCTGAAGAGGATATGCCGTACATGGAAGATGGAACGCCTGTTGATGTGGTTCTTAATCCACTAGGTGTGCCGTCACGCATGAACGTGGGACAGGTGTTGGAAACTCATTTAGGTTGGGCGGCGAAAGGCTTGGGTGATCAAATTGGCAAAATGCTTGAAACTAAAGTAAAGATTGAGAAGCTACGTAAATTCTTGAATAAGATTTATAACACCAGTGGCCGTAAAGAAGATTTGGATTCCCTGTCAGATGATGAAATCCTTGAGTTAGCAGATAACCTTAAAGCGGGTGTGCCAATGGCAACGCCGGTGTTTGATGGCGCTTCGGAGGCGGAAGTGAAGCAAATGTTAAAACTAGGTGGTCGTTCTAGTACAGGTCAAGTACAGCTTTACGATGGTCGTACGGGCGAAGCGTTTGATCGCGAGACAACGGTGGGCTACATGTACATGCTCAAGTTGAATCACTTGGTTGATGACAAGATGCACGCGCGTTCCACAGGCCCTTATAGCTTGGTAACGCAACAACCATTGGGTGGTAAAGCGCAATTCGGTGGTCAGCGATTTGGTGAGATGGAAGTTTGGGCGCTTGAAGCATATGGTGCCGCTTATACCCTGCAAGAAATGCTAACAGTTAAATCTGATGACGTTTCTGGTCGTACACGGATGTATAAAAACATTGTTGATGGAACGCATACGATGGACCCGGGAATGCCTGAGTCATTTAATGTATTGGTTAAAGAGATTAGAGCATTAGGTATTAATATTGAGCTGGAACAAGATTAATTTCTTGTTCTATATTAGCGAGCAGTTGAACAAAAACAGATAATAAGGAGATACGGTCTTGAAAGATCTACTCAATTTTTTAAAGCAACAAAGCCAAACCGAAGAATTTGACGCCATTCGTATTGGCTTAGCGTCACCCGACATGATTAAATCATGGTCGTATGGTGAGGTTAAAAAACCTGAAACGATTAACTACCGTACATTTAAGCCAGAAAGAGACGGTTTGTTTTGCGCAAAGATTTTCGGTCCTGTTAGCGACTACGAATGCTTGTGTGGAAAATACAAGCGTCTTAAGCACCGTGGTGTAATTTGTGAGAAGTGTGGCGTTGAAGTCACGCTTTCTAAAGTACGTCGTGAGCGCATGGGTCATATTGATCTTGCAAGCCCCGTTGCGCATATTTGGTTTTTGAAATCATTGCCATCGCGTATTGCTTTATTGTTAGATATGACGCTGCGAGACATTGAGCGTGTGTTGTATTTCGAATCTTTCGTTATTGTTGACCCAGGTCTAACAACATTAAAAGCGGGTGCTTTACTGACAGAAGAAGAGCATTTAGAGGCGCTTGAAGAACATGGCGATGAATTCACGGCGCTAATGGGCGCAGAGGCCGTTAATGAATTACTGAAAGACTTAGACTTAAATGCCGAAATGGACCGCTGCCGCGAAGGTATTGATAAAACAAAGTCAGAAACAAAGATTAAGAAAATTTCAAAACGCTTGAAAGTATTAGAGGCCTTACTTGCATCTAAAAACAAGCCAGAATGGATGATCTTAAAAGTCCTCCCTGTGTTGCCTCCAGAGTTAAGGCCTCTTGTGCCGTTGGATGGTGGCCGTTTCGCAACGTCTGATTTAAATGATTTGTATCGACGTGTTATCAATAGAAACAACCGTCTTCATAGACTGTTGGAGCTAAGTGCGCCAGATATTATTGTGCGTAACGAAAAACGTATGCTTCAAGAGTCTGTTGATGCGCTTTTAGATAATGGCCGTCGCGGTCGTGCGATTACAGGTACAAACCGTCGTCCATTAAAATCACTTGCAGACATGATTAAAGGTAAGCAAGGGCGTTTCCGTCAAAACTTACTGGGTAAGCGAGTTGATTACTCCGGTCGTTCCGTTATTGTGGTTGGACCAACATTAAAATTACACCAATGCGGCTTACCAAAGAAAATGGCGTTAGAGCTTTTTAAGCCGTTTATCTTTAACAAGCTACAACTACGAGGTGAAGCAACCACAATTAAAGTGGCCAAGAAACAAGTTGAGCGTGAAGGCCCAGAAGTTTGGGATATCTTAGCTGAAGTGATTCGCGAGCACCCCATTATGCTTAACCGTGCGCCAACGCTTCATAGGCTTGGTATTCAAGCGTTTGAACCTATTTTGATTGAAGGTAAGGCGATTCAGTTGCACCCATTAGTTTGTTCTGCGTTTAACGCCGACTTCGATGGTGACCAAATGGCCGTTCACGTTCCATTATCCATCGAGGCGCAGTTAGAAGCGCGAACATTGATGATGTCAACAAATAACATTCTATCGCCTGCTAATGGCGAGCCGGTTATCGTCCCTTCACAAGACGTTGTTCTTGGCTTGTATTACATGACAAGAGAGAAGGTAAACGGGCTAGGTGAAGGTATGGCGTTTAGCGATGTTGACGAGGCAGCGCGTGCTATTCAAGCAGGGGTTGTTCAGCTCCACTCAAAAGTTAAAATTCGCATTGAAGATAAAACAATTGATGATAGTGGCGAAGAGCAAGTAACAACTCGCCTTGTTGATACGACCATTGGTCGCGCGCAAGTCTGGAATATTGTGCCTAAGTCATTGGACTTTGATTTGGTTAATAAAGATTTAACAAAAAAAGCGATTATGCATCTTATCGATGTTTCATACCGTCTATTGGGCGATAAGGAAACCGTTATTTTTGCTGACCAATTAATGTACCTTGGGTTCTCGAATGCGACTAAGTCAGGTGTATCATTCGGCATCAATGACATGGAAATTCCTGCGTCAAAAGGCAAGCTGATTAAAGCGGCGCAAAAAGAAGTTAAAGAAGTGGAGGCGCAGTATGCCTCTGGTCTTGTGACTAACGGCGAGCGTTATAATAAAGTGATTGATATTTGGTCGCACACGAACGAGCAAGTGGCAAAAGCCATGATGGATAACTTGGGTAGCGATGACGTTCAAGATGCCGAAGGTAATACCATTAAGCAGAAGTCATTTAACTCTGTATATATGATGGCCGACTCTGGTGCTCGTGGTTCGGCAGCTCAAATTCGTCAGTTGGCCGGTATGCGTGGACTGATGGCTAAGCCGGATGGTTCGATTATCGAAACGCCGATTACGGCTAACTTCAGAGAAGGTTTGAACGTTTTACAGTATTTCGTATCAACCCATGGTGCGCGTAAAGGTTTGGCCGATACAGCACTAAAAACAGCCAACGCGGGCTATTTAACACGCCGTTTGGTGGATGTGGCTCAAGATATGGTGGTGCTTACAGAAGATTGTGGCACTGAGAATGGTTTGGAAGTGACGCCGTTAATCGAAGGTGGCAAAGTGGTAGAACCATTAGGTGGATTAATTCTTGGCCGTGTGATTGCGCAAGATGTCTTTAGTGCATCAACAGATGAATTAGTGGTTGAGCGTAACATATTGATTGATGAAGCCTGGGTTGATCGCCTAGAAGAAAAGGGCATCGATAAAGTCATTGTCCGCTCAGCTATCAGCTGCGAAAACAGAAAAGGTATTTGTAAGCAATGTTACGGTCGTGATCTTGCTCGTGGGCATCTCGTTAATTTGGGTGAAGCAGTCGGTGTTGTTGCGGCTCAGTCAATTGGTGAGCCAGGCACACAGCTTACTATGCGTACATTCCACATCGGTGGTGCAGCGTCTAGTTCAGCGGCTATTAACAGCATTCAAATCAAATCTAAAGGTAGCTTAACGTTTAATGACAAGTTGAAAACCATCGAAAATAGAGATGGAAAATTAATCGTTACCTCACGTTCTGGCGAGATCAGTGTGGTGGATGAGTATGGTCGCGAAAAAGAACGTTATAAAATTCCTTATGGTTCAGAATTAACAGCCAAAGAATCTGATAAATTAGAAGCCGGTTCTGTGTTTGCTACATGGGACCCGCATACTCACCCCGTTATTACGGAAGTATCAGGTAAAGTCATCTTTAGTGATTTTGTTGACGGGGTATCTGTGCAGCAGCAATCGGATGACATTACGGGTTTAACATCATTGGTGGTAACCGACGCGAAACAACGTGGGGCATTGGGTAAAGATTTAAGACCTGCCATTACGTTGGTAGATGAAAATGGTGAGCTAGTGTGTGTGCCAGGTACTAGCATTGTTGTTCATTACGTTATGCCATCCGGTGCGGTTGTTAATGCGGTTGATGGTACTCAAGTTATGAGTGGCGATATTTTGGCTAGAATCCCACAAGAATCGAGTAAAACGCGTGATATCACAGGTGGTTTGCCACGTGTAGCTGATTTGTTCGAAGCACGTAAAACAAAAGATCCTGCGATTCTTGCTGAAATGACCGGCACGGTGAGTTTTGGTAAAGAAACAAAAGGCAAACGCCGTCTTGTGGTAACGGATAAGGACGGTGAAACGAAAGAACTGCTGATTCCTAAGTGGCGCCACATTACCGTGTTCGAGGGTGAGCACGTTGAGCAGGGTGAAACAATTGCCGAAGGCGAGTTAACGCCGCATGATATTCTTAGGCTACGTGGTGTGACTGAATTGGCGAGATATTTGGTCAATGAAATCCAAGATGTTTATCGTTTGCAGGGTGTAAAAATTAATGATAAGCATATCGAAGTTATTATTCGACAAATGCTCAGGAAAGTTGAAATCACAGCAGGCGGAGACAGTACCTTTATAAAAGGTGAGCAGGTTGAGAAGACGCGTTTCCTTGAGATGAATGATCAGTTGGAATCAGAAGGTAAAATTCCAGCAACGGCTGATAATGTGTTGCTTGGGATAACCAAAGCATCTTTAGCAACGGAGTCATTTGTTTCTGCGGCGTCATTCCAAGAAACAACGAGAGTGTTGACCGATGCGGCTGTTAGAGGGACGCGTGATGACCTACATGGGTTGAAAGAAAACGTTATTGTGGGGCGTTTAATTCCTGCAGGAACGGGTCTAGCTCACCATTTAGAGCGTAGGAAAAACAAAGCGGCAGCGCTGGTTCCAGAAATAGTAGAAGAGGCAACAACTGTTGCAGCGCATGATGAGGCTGAAGAGGCGCTTAAACAGGCGTTAAATATGCAGGAATAAGCTATTTTTAAATGCCGCTTTAAAATATAAGATTTCAGTTTATTTTTTTTGAGCCGGTTGTTTTACTAGATAGGTAATTACGCGCTCATTTTGCTTGACAGAAAGGTAATATCTGCCTAAAATTCTCGCTCTTCACTGGATTGGGTTTTCTATGCAGTGAAATAACCTAAGAAAATTCAAGAATTGCTTGCTTATTTGGGCATGCAAAGAATATTTTGCACGAGTTTTTGGAGCTCTAAATAGAACATGACTACGATTAACCAATTAGTTCGTAAGCCTAGAAAGCGTAAGGTGGAAAAAAGTAATGTGCCTGCATTAGAAGCATGTCCTCAAAGAAGGGGTGTGTGTACGCGTGTCTATACAACGACACCGAAAAAACCAAACTCAGCGTTACGTAAAGTAGCTCGTGTTCGTTTGACAAACGGTGCAGAAGTAACAAGTTATATTGGTGGTGAAGGCCATAACCTTCAAGAACACTCGGTTGTGTTGATTCGCGGTGGTCGTGTTAAAGATTTACCCGGTGTTCGTTATCACGTGGTTCGTGGTAGCTTGGACACGTCAGGTGTTGAAACGCGTCGTAGAGGGCGTTCTAAATACGGCGCTAAACGGCCTAAAAACTAAACAAACGAGTTAAAAATGTCTAGAAGAAAAAAAGCGATTAAAAGAGAGATTCTCCCAGATCCAAAGTACAAAAACTTGGTGTTAGCTAAGTTTATGAACATGATTATGGTTGACGGAAAGAAATCTATCGCGGAAAAAATCGTGTACGGTGCGCTTGATACGGTTGAAAGCAAAGGCCATGAAGATCCTGTTGAGACGTTAATTGCAGTGCTTGAGAAAGTTCAGCCTGCCGTAGAAGTCAAGTCGAGACGTGTGGGTGGTGCAACGTACCAAGTGCCAGTAGAGGTTAGACCTATTCGTAGAATGGGTTTATCTATGCGCTGGCTGATTGATGCTTCTCGTAAAAGAAGTGAAAGAACAATGGCTGCAAGGTTAGCTGGTGAAGTGCTTGATGCGTTAGAAAGCAGAGGCACCGCATTTAAGAAACGTGAAGATACACACCGGATGGCTGAAGCTAATAAGGCGTTCTCGCATTTTCGCTGGTAAGTTTATTTAGAAAGTTTTAGGAAAAAAGATGCCTCGTTCTACTCCAATAGAGTGTTATCGGAATATTGGCATCATGGCTCATATTGATGCCGGTAAAACGACAACAACTGAGAGAATTTTGTTTTATACGGGGGTGTCGCACAAAATGGGTGAAGTCCATGATGGTGCGACAACGATGGACTGGATGGAACAAGAGCAAGAGCGTGGCATAACGATAACATCGGCTGCAACAACTTGTTTTTGGTCTGGAATGAGTAAGCGGTTCGATACGCATCGTATTAATATTATTGATACGCCGGGTCATGTTGACTTCACGATTGAAGTTGAAAGATCGCTGAGAGTATTGGATGGAGCTTGTGCCGTTTTTTGTGCTGTCGGTGGTGTAGAGCCGCAGTCAGAAACAGTCTGGCGACAAGCAAGCAAGTACGGCGTGCCGCGTATAGCATTTGTTAATAAGATGGACCGGGCGGGTGCAGACTTTATGCGAGTTGTGCAGCAGCTTAAAGAAAGGTTAGGGTGTAATGCGGTACCGTTGCAGTATGCAATAGGGGCTGAAGATGAGTTTGAAGGTGTGGTTGATTTGATCGCAATGAAGGCCATCTACTGGAATGAGGATGACAGAGGTGTTTCGTACAAATTTGCGGAAGTGCCAGAGGCCCTCAAAGAACAATGTGATTCGCTTCGTGAGCAATTAGTTGAGGCGGCGGCAGAAGGTAATGATGAGTTGATGGAGTTATATCTCGACTCGGGTGAATTATCGAATGTTCAGATTAAAGAAGGTTTACGGCTAAGAACGCTTAGCAACGAACTGGTTTTGGTGTTATGTGGCAGCGCGTTTAAAAACAAAGGCGTGCAAGCGATATTGGATGCAGTGATTGAGTATTTGCCATCACCGATGGATGTGCCCGCCATTGCTGCGGTTGTCACTGATGAGGAAGAACAGCCTGATACTAGGTTGGCTGATGATACAGCGCCTTTCTCCGCATTGGCATTTAAGATTGCAACAGACGCGTTTGTGGGTACGTTGACATTCTTTAGGGTGTATTCGGGTGTTTTAAAAACGGGTGATACTGTTTTAAACCCAATAAAGAACAAGAAAGAGCGTATCGGGCGATTGGTGCAAATGCACGCAAACGATAGACAAGAGATAAAAGAAGTGTATGCCGGCGATATTGCGGCAGCAATTGGGCTTAAGGATGTCACGACGGGAGACACCCTGTGTTCAATAAATGATTCGATTACGCTTGAGCGTATGGAGTTCCCGGATCCTGTGATTTCGATTGCAGTAGAGCCAAGAACCATACAGGATCAAGATAAAATGGCGGTCGCATTGAGCAAGCTTGCTCAAGAGGACCCATCGTTTAAAGTGCATACCGATGAAGAATCGGGGCAAACGATTATTTCTGGCATGGGTGAGTTGCATCTGGAAATTATCGTAGATCGTTTGCAAAGAGAGTTTAGCGTTGTAGCCAATGTGGGTACACCGCAAGTTGCTTACCGCGAGACGATACGTCAAAGCGTGGAGCAAGAAGGTAAGTTTGTAAGGCAGTCTGGTGGTCGTGGACAATATGGTCATGTGTGGTTGAAGATAGAGCCGCTAGAAGATAAAGAGTATGAATTTGTAGACGCTGTTGTTGGTGGTTCGGTACCTAAAGAGTATATAGCTGCGGTGGAGGCGGGTGTTAAAGAGCAGATGAAAAACGGTGTTTCGGCGGGTTACCCCATGATCAATATAAAGGTCACTTTATATGATGGTTCGTATCATGATGTTGACTCAAACGAAATGGCGTTTAAAATAGCTGGTTCGCTCGGTTTTAAAGACGGTGCTGCGAAAGCAAGTCCGGTTGTGCTTGAGCCGATGATGAAAGTAGAGGTGGTGACACCGGAAGATTATATGGGTCATGTAGTTGGTGACTTGAATAAGCGTAGAGGAATCATTCATGGTATGTGTGATGACCCTGCTGGAAAGACGATTGATGCAGAGGTGCCGCTGGCTGAAATGTTTGGTTATGCGACGGATTTAAGGTCTGCAACACAGGGAAGAGCGACTTATAGCATGATGTTTGATAAGTACGCTGAAGTACCTAAAGCGTTAGAAGAAAGGATTAAGAGCAGAGTTTTTTATTAATTTTAAGTATTGACGGGTAATTACAATGTCTAAAGAGAAATTTGAAAGGAACAAGCCCCATGTAAACGTTGGCACGATAGGCCACGTTGATCACGGTAAAACAACCTTAACGGCGGCGTTAACGAAAGTCATGGCAGAAACTCTAGGTGGA
>LWTM01000059.1 GCA_002101205.1 Cycloclasticus sp. symbiont of Poecilosclerida sp. N
CCCGAGCCGTCCGCGGTCAACGGTATTAAGTGAATTAGAAGAAAAGACCGTGTGTGAATTTAGGCGGATAACTCGGTTTCCGCTGGATGACGTCTTTGTCGCTTTGATGGGTAAAATTCCCCGCTTAACGCGTTCAAACTTATATCGCTGCTTATTGCGCCACGGGCTTAACAGGCTTCCTGTGGACAAATGGCCAAGTTGAAATTATGAACAAAGTGATAAAGAACCATACGTCAAAAAATTTAGCTATGAAGATCTAAAGAGTTTTAAAGAGCACTTAATGAGCTTCCTTTTAGTCTACAATTATCAAAAGAAATTGAAGTCATTAAAATACCAATCGCCTTATGATAAAATGCTTGAATTGTTTGCTGAAGATGCAAATAATTTCAAACAAAATCCAAACCATACGATTGCGGGACTAAACATATATCCTAATGACTTAAAGGTTTTAACCTCTGTATTGTTGATTGTAATAGGCGTTAAGGTTTTAGAAAAATTAAACTTTTCGCTTAAAAAATTAAAATAATTGGGTTGGTTGTAGGCTTGCTTAAAATCCATATTAAATGGCTGTTTGTTGTAAATTGGGCATTACACTGGCGATTTTTACAAAATCTTTATCATTGTGTAATAAGATTAAATCATTTTCTATGGCACATTGGGCGATGAGGCAATCTATAGTGGAACGTGGTGTAATGCCATTTTGATGACATTTTCTATAAATATTAGCCGCTTGTTGATGGCTGATTTTATCGTTTTGAAAGCCGTAGAAAGGCTGTGCCGATAAATAGGATTGTTGCACATTAAGCAATTTCTGAGTGCTTGCCCCTTGCAATACCTCAGTATAAATGAGTAAATTTATCCCTAATGCCTCTGGCGACAGTTGTCTGAGAAATTTAACTGTCTTGGCTTTGCCATTGATGCCATCTATCCAAACCGATGAATCTATTAAATACACAATTATTTTAACTTTGGCAGGTGGTCTCTACTGCGTAATGCCTTGTAATCATAATCTTTATCAATACCAGCCATGCCCAATAAATCCATAATATTTGGCTTTTTATGATTGACAATAAACTCTTTTAGGGCGGTGTCTATCAAGGCACGTTTAGTTTTTATTTGACTGAGTTTTAGGGCTTCTTGGACGATATTTTCATCTAAGACAACATTGGTTCTATGGGCAATGCTTAACATTTTTTACTTCTTTGGCAATTAATAATGTGTATTGTAACATAAATTATGTGTATGACTGAGATATGACAATAGTCGGCTGGGTGTCCTGGGCTTTAATTAATGGGGGCCGGCTACTTAGCGGAAGGTTTAACTTGATTTATTTCGTCATCCACAGCCTACTCATATTTGGGATTATTTAGGTAATAAAGGGGCATTTTACAACTGTTCTTTATTTGATGATGGATTAATTAAAACAAGTGGGGTTAGGGAATGCTTGGGGCTGCCGACTATAGGATTTGACAATTTAGCCCCCACCATTAGGAGTGCCTTTACAGGGAAAAGAAATACAACATCTATTCTAAATAGTGCAGCAGGGCAAAAGATTTGGGGGGAGATGGAAATATGGCCTAATGGTGTGCAACCAGACAGAAAAAGAGCATCAGCCTTTCCTGCAAAAAATGGCCACTTTAGACTTTCAGTACAAGATGTTGGTCTAATTCAAGGCTTTCCTGAATCGTGGGAATTTGCAGGTGCTGTATATCAAATGCTTGGGCAAATAGGTAACTCTGTTTCGCCTCCAGTTGCTTATCAAGTTGCATTGAGTGTTATCAATGTGTTGAAAAAAGCATAACAAAAACATGCACTCGAACAAAATAAAGCTACGTTCGTTCCTCACTACACTTTATTTTGCAGGTGATGTTAGGCGTTAGGCTATCAATATAATAAGGTGTGTTGCGCAATATGCAAAAGTGGTTATAATCAGTTTATGATTAAATCATTCAAGCACAAAGGGCTTCAACTATTCTTTGATAAGGAAAGTACAGCAGGAATTAATGCGGCTCATAAATCAAAATTGAAAATGAGGTTGGTTGCATTAGATACGGCATCCTCTATCGAAGATATAAATTTACCAGGTTTTCGTTTGCATTCTTTAAAAGGAAATAGAGAGGGTCTTTGGGCTATTGATGTCAATAAAAATTGGCGCATTACTTTTGAGTTTATAGAAGGCGATGCGTATATTTTAGATTATGAGGATTACCGCTGATGAGTATGTATAACCCACCACATCCAGGAGAATTTATTCGTGAAGTTTATCTTAAACCATTGAAGATAAGTTATAGATCTGTTGCTTTAAAATTACATGTTGTCCCATCAACATTTAACCGTTTAATTCAAGGACAGAGTAACATTAGCTCTGAAATGGCGTTAAGACTTTCAAAAACATTAGGACGTAGCCCTGAAAGTTGGTTGGCAATGCAAAGCAATTACAATCTTTGGCAAGCTAAACAACACTTGAATTTAGATGAAGTAGAAAAGTTAGCAATAGCCTAACAAAAAAATCAAGCGGACGGGTAAAAGCCATGACGCTTTTATCCGCCGCTTATTTTGGCGTTAGATGCCTACCTCTCCATCTCTCTATTTTTATTTATAGCGAGTGTGGAGAAAAAAATGAAAAAAATATTTATAGTGCTATGTGTACTAATTTTAAGCTCAGGTACTGCATTTTCGAGTGGTTATATCAGTACAAATTTAGGGGTAGCAATATCTGAGAGTTCAGATTTTACTCTCAAGAGTCCAAATATTCCAGATTTTACTCTCGCTGGAGAAACAAGTGCTAACACTGACTTTGCAGCATCTTTAGCTGCGGGTAGTTATAAATCTGATAATATCAGGTTAGAAGCAGAGGTAAATTATCAACACAATGGAATAGAGGAATTAGAGGGGTTAAGGCTAAAGACTGATGGTCAATCAATTAAGATTAACTCACAAAGATTGGAATCACTTGGTACTGAACTTGGTATTGATCTAAGAACCTGTTCAAGATCTAATATTAGTGGTGTCATCTAACTATTTGAAAAATGGATAGTGAGCAAAGATACCCTGGCGATATAAGCCGAGAACAACTTGAAAGAATAAGACCTATTCTTGAATCGGCTCGTAAAAGAACGAAACCAAGAAAAGTTGACCTCTATGACGTTTACTGTGGTTTATTGTATATCCTTAAAGGAGGTTGTCAATGGAGGCAATTACCTAAAGAATATCCAAAATGGCGGACAGTTCATCAGTATTTTCTGAACGGGAGTAAAAAACCCAATCCTGATGAAGCCAGCGTTCTTGAGCAGGCTTTAACAAAATCTAGTGGATTTGGAACGGTTAAATAATGGAAGAGAAGCCAAAACCACATTCATTATTGTAGATGCACAAAATGTCAGTAATATAGATACAGCAGAACACAAAGGTTATGATGCTGGAAAAAAAGTATCGGGAATTAAAAGGCATATTGGCGTTGATACACAAGGTTTACCGCATTTTATAGAAATAACGACAGCGAATGAAACTGATCGTAAAGGTGCATATTCTGGTTCAAAGTGAACACCTATTCTGGACTAGTGTGAACACCGATTCTGGTTTTACTGTGAACACCCATTCTGGTTTTAGCGTGAACGCTTTTTGTTTATTTCCAGAATGAGCGTTCACACCTAACCAGTACGATTCAACGCATTGATTAATAACATCAACTTGATATGTTGTAGCCTTGCCCTTTATCATTAATCAGATCGTACAAGTCCTCTTGCTGAATATTAGAGAATGGATCCTCTCCAATTTCTTCCTTTTTAAACCGCCAGCTTCCCCCTGCTTTGAAACCCGGTAATTTACCATCAGCGGCGAGCTTATAAGCTGTCTTTTCAGCCAGCTTTAAGTATTGGGCGACTTCTTTTAATGTCAAAATTTCATCTGTCATCGTCTATTTCACCGTAATTGTCACTGGAGAGAATAAGGAAAAATAGAGGAATTAACAACGATCAATCAAAATGGCCTCTGGATTAATTAACGCACCAATCTACCTGATTAAAATACACGCATCCAAGAACGCTCCTTGGTCGCTTCCCACTGACGAAACAGTGGTCGTGATTAAGTATCGAAATGCTTACGGTATCCAAACGGCGAACGGTTGGTCTGGGTTGTTAGGGGCACGAAGGCTCATAGCTCGATGGGGACAGGGGAAGAGCGAAGTCTCCCCTGATCATGGAGGTTTTGGAGGAGCAGGAACGCTCTTCCAAATGATGATTAAACGGTCATACGTTTACTGGTGCATAATGGCTCGATGCCAAACAATGCACCACATAAGCCCTTGCCTGAGAATGATAATTCGAAGCTTAGTGCGCTCCTGAGGATAGAACGGACGGGGAAACGTCCTTCTCAAGATAGGTGCGGGGAGGAGAAAATGGCACATTTTGTACTACACGCACACATCTTGCGGTCATCCTTAAGTCAAACCAATAACGGGATTACGTAGCTTCGACGTATTCATCCCTCTATTCTGAATGTAGCGGTCTAACGGATGACACGACTTTTTTTCCACTTGTACTCAAGGCAAATTACATGGAACAACCCTCAAATACAAAAGAAACGTATGCGTTTCTTTTTAATATAGATTCAACCAAAACATCGAAAAGCAATTTATTTGTTGCCTTAAGGTAAAAAAGAAACTAATATGCTTCTTATAGATACAAAGCAACGTATGAGTTTCTCACCATGAAATCACTATTGGAACAACTTAAAAAGCGTAGGTTAGCCCTCAACCTAAAGCAAAAAGACATGATGCTTCGTATTGGTGTATCGCGCCAGCAGTATCAGCATTTAGAGTCCAAAGGTAATCCTAGACTAAACACGCTCGAACTCATTGCCAAGGGGCTTAAAAGCGAATTAATGCTGATCCCAGCGGAGAAGCTAAGCCTTGTAAAAGAAGTTTTGGAGAACGATACTCCCCTCTCTCCAATACGAAAAAATCAACCAGACAAACACATTGAAGAAAATGCTCTTTCAAATGATCCTTGGAAAGATTTACTAGGAGATGATGAATGAGTCGCCCTAACCAAAAAAACAGCCAAACAAACAACCAAATTGATGAAATTAGAGTTCTAAAGCTTACCTTGCATGGTAGGCATATAGGATATTTGGCTGGCTTCCAGAATGGCCGAAATGTTTTAAGCTTTACCGATGAATTTAAAGCAGACTCCTCACGTCCAACATTGAGTTTGATCACGCATCCAAACTTTCCTAATTCAAAAAACCTCATGTCACAGCCATGGGCAAAAAATCAAAAATTGCATCCTGTTTTATCCAACCTACTTCCAGAAGGCGCACTACGAGACTTAATTTCTCAAGGATTAAAAATTTACATCGATAATGAGTTTCAGATTTTTTCTTATTTTGGCCAAGATCTACCGGGGGCATTGATCACCACCCCTATGGAACCCGAAGAAGTTCCGATGAGCATTCTAACAACCCACGGCAAAGCTAAAGCTGTAAAACACAAAGTTAGCGAGCAAGAAAACAAGTTCTCATTAGCGGGCGTTCAAATGAAATTTTCCATGAAGGAAAAGGACGGGCGCTATAACCTCACTAAAAACGGTGGGCTTGGTGATTGGATTATCAAAACACCATCAACCAATCATAAACATGTACCATTAAACGAATATACAGCAATGTCCCTTTCCGATTTGGCAGGTGTCGATATTCCTGATATTAAGCTCATTGAGCTGAGCGAGCTAGATAACCTATCGCAAATTAACTTGCCCGATGAAAAGTTGGCCTTTGCTATCAAGCGATTTGATCGAGAGGGCAACACTAGAATTCATATGGAAGACTTTGCACAAGTCTTGGCGAAGGACCCACACGAAAAATATAACTCTGCCAGTTATGAGCAAATAGGCAAAGTGATCTACGACTATTCTGGCGATGGTTTAGCCGATGCACAACAATTCGCCAGAAGGTTATTAGTGAATATATTATTGGCAAATGGTGACGCTCATTTAAAAAATTGGAGCCTGCTTTATCAGGACCAAATTACGCCAAGGTTATCTCCTGCGTATGATATCGTAACCACTAGCGTTTACATGGAAGGTGAAACGAAATACGCCTTGACCTTGGGCAAAACGAAAGAATGGTTTTCAGTGACCGAAGAGCATTTTCAGGTATGGGCTAATAAATCCGGCATTCCATGGAGGGCTATCAAACCGCATATTGATGACACAATGGAAAAAGTGCGAAGTTTATGGCCTGAGGCATTAGAGGACTTGCCCATGGATGAAAAACACAAAGAAAAGCTCAGAGAGCATTGGAGCAAGCTTCATAGAGATTTTAGAATAGAAGTAAGGTAATTGTGTTTATTATTCAATTAAGCGAGCATTAAAATAAAAAAATAACGCTAAGCTGCTTAATATTCTGACTTACATAAAAAGATTTTGGTACGCTACTCCAATGAATTTCTCTGATGTTTTTACGGCTATTAAAAAAGGCGCTGTTGTTATAACGGTGAACCAGCGTTTGGCGCGTCATTTACTTGAAAAAGTTGGGCGAGCGTATGTAAATGCGGGTGAAGCGGCTTGGTTGTCGCCTGTTGTTATGTCGTTTGATGTATGGCTGCGAGAGTGTTGGACGCAACGGTTTGATACGCCTTCTCGCGCGGCTCTTGTGCCTGCGTTAAATAAAACATTACTAACGCTAGAGCAGTCTTTAGTGCTTTGGGAACAGGTCATTCGCAAATTGTCTGGTGTAGAACTGTTAAACATTCCCGCGACAGCGAAGGCGGCGAGTAAGGCGCGACGATTTAGTCTGCAATGGCGCATAGACAGTTCCAATGATTTTAATACCGGCGCGGATATCGCTCGGTTTAAGCAATGGCATAAAGCTTATAAAGATGAATTATCCAAAGGTAAGTGGCTAGATGACGCTCAGCTTTTAGCCGTGGTAAGCGATTTGATGGAACAGTCTTGTTTGCCGCGTCCAGAAGAAGTTATTTTAGTGGGCTTTGATGTGTTTACGCCCAGCCAGAAAGATTACTGGGCTTTGCTGGAATCTAAAGGTTGTGCGGTCAGCGAGTATTCGCCCAATACAAAGGCTTGCGCTCCGCACGTTTTTTTGGCCATAGATAGTAAGCAAGAGATAACTGTTATGGCGCAGTGGGCGAGGGAGCGCTTAGAGGAGAACCCCAATACCGCTATTGGCATTGTGGTGCCTGAACTTGAAAGCGTACGGCAAACCCTAGAAACCGCGTTTAAAGAAGCGTTTTACCCTAGTGCAACGTATGCTGTGGATGTGCTGCGTGAGAAGCCTTATAACGTGTCTTTAGGGCTGCCTTTATTAAGCTACGCGCCGATTCAACAGACGCTGCGTTTATTACAGTTTTTCAATCAACCCTTAGCGTTTAAGGACCTGAGTTTATTGCTGCGTTCGTCGTTTATAAGCGCGGGTGAATCCGAACGGGGACAACGCGCACGACTAGAGCTTTTATTACGCAAACGCTCGGTGTTGACATGCTCAATCAAGAAGTTGCGTAACCAGCTTCAGCCAGAAGAGGGTGAGCAATCTTTGTGTCCGATGTTGTACTTAGCATTGAACAAGATAATAGAGCAACCGACTAAACGACCGAACCGCGTAATGCCATCTGAATGGGTAGATGTTTTTAGAGGTTTATTAACGGCGATAGGTGTGCAGGGCGACCGCGGACTAAGTTCCACAGAACGTCAAGTATTTAAAGCGTGGGACGAGCGCTTACTTACCTTCGGTGCGCTTGATACCGTGCATGGTGTCATTGACTACCCAACCGCTTTAAGCGCGTTGCGCTGTTTAATGGCAGATACGGTTTTTCAGCCTAAAACACCCCACGTGCCGATTCAGATTATGGGTTTAATGGAAGTGGCAGGGCATACCTTTGACGCGCTGTGGGTGTCCGGTTTGCACGACCGATGCTGGCCGCCTGCGCCACAGCCCAGTCCGTTTTTATCGATAGTCGAGCAACGCAAGCAAGGTTTGATACAGTCGTCCGCAGAACACCAACACAAGCACGCTAAACAAGTAACACAAAACTGGTTGAGTAGTGCGCAAACGGTGATATTCAGTTATGCATCCTCGAATGGTGAAACGCCACAGCTTAAAAGCCCTTTGTTAGATGAGTTTGCAGAAGTAAGTGCCGAAACCTTATTGAAACAACAACCTATTAATCGCCTTGAACAGCGTTTAGGCGGTAAGCATTTAAGCTTAATAGAAGATATAAGCGGCCCCGTTGTAGAAACCGAAGGCATTACCCGTGGCGGTGTAGGTGTGTTGAAAGATCAATCGGCGTGCCCGTTTAAAGCCTTCGCACACTTTCGTTTGGCCGCGAACGCGGTGGATGAGCCAGAACCCGGCATTGATGCCCGTTTACGCGGCACACTGGTGCATCGTTCCTTAGAAGCGGTGTGGAAAAAGATTAAAACCCATCAGGCGCTTTGCGCGTTGTCAGATGATGAAACACAATCGTTGGTTAACGTCGAGGTTAGCAAGGTGGTTGAGCATGAAAGTTCCCGCACACGCATTTTAAAGAACGCATTTGGGCGTTTAGAAACGCAACGCATTACTAGCTTATTGCTGGATTGGCTGGTAATTGATAAAGAGCGTGAGCCGTTTACCGTGGTGGATACTGAGCACAAACAAGTCTTAACGATAGGCCCGTTACAACTGAACACCGTTATTGACCGCATTGATACACTAGAAGATGCATCGACAGCGATTATCGATTACAAAACAGGCGAGACAAAAATTGGCCGTTGGTTTAGTGAGCGACCAGAAGAACCACAATTACCTTTGTATAGCACGTTTGGCATTGAAGGCGTACACAGCATCAGTTTTGCACAACTAAAAAAGGGCACGGCTAAATACGTAGGTTTGAGCGATAGAAACGAGCACTTTTCGGCTTTAAAGAATTTGAGCGATATCAAGGTGAAGGCCGATGAAGTGGAATGGGCTGCACAAATGGAGCGTTGGAAGACGGTTATGACGAACCTTTGTGATGAATTTGTAGCGGGTGATGCACGCGTTAGCCCGACTAAAAAAGCGTGTGACTATTGCGATTTAACCAGCCTGTGCCGTATTAACGAGCAAGCCGACGTTGAGAGCCTAGTCGATGAGTAAGCCACACGATCAAGCGCAACGACAGAAAGTACTGGACGTGAGCCAGTCCTTCATTGTGCAAGCGCCTGCGGGCTCTGGCAAAACGAGTTTGCTCACCCAGCGCTTTTTAAAGCTATTGACGATTGTTAATAACCCCGAAGAAATACAGGCGATTACCTTCACAAAAAAAGCCGCCGCAGAGATGCATCAACGGATTATCGAGTCGATAAAACTCGCTACTGAGCCGCGCCCTAGCGGAGATTTTGAAGGTCAAACGTGGGAGATGGCAACGCAAGTACTACAGCGTGACGCCGATTGTAAATGGCATTTGTTGCAAAACCCAAATCGTTTACGCGTACAAACAATTGATTCCTTATGCGCCCATCTAACCAAACAAATGCCCGTGACGGCTCGATTTGGCTCGCCACCTATTATTCAACAAGACGCGAGCGCGTTGTACCTAGAGGCGGCTAGAAACTGTCTGCAAGAGATAGATGAAAATGACGCAATTGGTGAAGCGATACGGGTGTTATTGACGCACGTGGACAACCAATTGCCACGCGCTGAAAGCTTATTGTCGACGATGCTCGCGTCGCGTGACCAGTGGTTGCGCCACGTGTTGAGCGGTGGTGACGTGGCAGCGACTAGCCGTAATAACCTGGAAGCGGTGCTATTGCGAACGGTTGAGTCGGTTTTATCTGATGTGACCGAGCAGCTAAGCCAAGAACACGGCAAGCGGCTTAAAGCATTATTAGACTTTGCATCAAGCTGTATTAGCGATAAGGAATCAGATATTGCGCGTTTAGGCGGTGAGTTTGATGGCGCTGATAATGCGACAAGTTCACTGCCTGTTTGGCGTATGTTATGCGGCTTCTTGCTAACTGATAATGGTGATTGGCGTAAACAGGCGAGCGCTGCGCTAGGCTTTCCGGCGCCGAGCAATACAAAAAACAAAGACGAAAAGGCGTTGTTCGGCGAGCAAAAAGCTCACTACAAAGCGTTGCTAATGGAATTACAAGAATGTCACGCGTTGAACAATGCCTTGGGCTGGGTGCGTTGTTTGCCAGACACAGGTTATAGCGATCAGCAGTGGCAATTTATTGAAGCGTTGATGCGACTATTACCACGGGCTGTGGCACATTTACGCTTAGTGTTTCAGCAAACGGGTAGCGTGGATTTTTGCGAAGTCTCGCTGTCTGCAAGCCATGCATTGAGCGATGCGTCAGGTATGACGGATGTCGGACTCAAGCTAGATTACCAATTACAGCACATGTTGCTGGATGAATTCCAAGATACGTCGGAAACTCAATTTATGTTATTGAAAGATTTGCTTGCAGGTTGGCAGCCAGACGATGGGCGGACGCTGTTTTTAGTCGGCGACCCCATGCAGTCTATTTACCGATTCCGTCAGGCAGAAGTCGGCTTATTTCTAAAGGCACAGAAAGAGGGGTTGGGCGAGGTTAGAGCGATAATGCCCGTTAATATTGAGGTGAATTTTCGTTCCCAGCCAGCGATTGTCGATTGGGTAAATGATGCGTTTAGCCGCGTGATGCCCAGTGACGATAATCTTTTTAGCGGCGCCATTTCTTACAAACGGTCCGTACCGTTTAACGTGGCCGGCATAGATAAAGGCGGTGTGCATTATTACCCGCATGAAACAAGACAAGCCGAGGGCGATGCTTTGTTGGCACTGATTCAACAGCTTCAGCAAGAAACACCAAATGATTCGATTGGGGTACTCGTGCGGGGTAGAAAGAGCTTAACCGAACTAGTGCAAGCCTTAAATAAAGCGGAGGTGACGTATCAAGCAACCGACATTGATCTGTTAAATACGCGCCAATCGGTGATTGATTTAATGTCGCTAACGCAAGCCTATTTGTACCCAGCCGATAGAGTCGCGTGGCTGGCTGTACTGCGTGCGCCTTGGTGCGCGCTCAGTCTTAGCGATATGTATGTTTTATTGGACGGTTGTGAGGATGCTAATGTGTGGGATTGCTTGTGTGACGAGAAACGTGTCAGCGCGTTAAGCGTAAAAAGCCAAGAAGCTATAGCTCATTTGCAGCCTCATTTTGATGCCGCGTTTGCATATAAAGAACGTTTGGGTTTGGCAGAAACAATAAAAGGCTTATGGAACACGCTGTTAGGGCCTGAGAGTTTGCAATCAACGGCCGACTTAGCCGATAGCGCACGTTTTTTTGACTGCTTGTACAAGCTAGAAAGCGAAGGGCAGGGCGTGGAAGCTAAGGTTCTACAAGAGCGCGTTGAGAAGTTATACGCGGCGGCGGATGTAGGTGGCTCAAACCTTTTGCAGATCATGACGATTCACAAGGCAAAAGGGCTTGAATTTGATCACGTTATTTTACCGGGACTAGATAGAAAAGCCGGAAATGATGATAAGCGGCTACTGGCTTGGTTGGAGCGCCCAGCAGATGAGCCGGGCCAAAGTGAATTGATGATTGCGCCGATAAAAGAAACGGGCGCGGATGATGACACGGTTGCTAAGTACCTAGGCAAGGTTGAGCAAGAAAAGTCCCTACATGAAAACCAACGTTTGCTTTATGTAGCCGCGACACGGGCAAAAAAGCATCTGCATCTGAGCTTTTGCTTGAAGCCCAATGCCAAAACTGGCGAAATAAAAGCGCCCGCGAGTAACACCTTGGTCGGCTTGTTGTGGCCTGTGATTAAAGATGATATTACGATTGAGTTCTCAGGCGATAAATTAATTGGTAAAGAAGAGGTAACGAATAGGTTTATAAATAGATTAAATGTTGAAAATATACAAATAAGCGATAATTCGCATTTGGATTACCAACAGACAGTAGACAGTATGTCGGAGCCACAAACGGAGCTAATTGAGTTCAAGTGGGCGAGCCATTTAGCGACAGCAGTTGGAACGGTCTGTCATCAATGGATGCAGAAAATGGGGGAAAACAGCGAGTATGCTTTCGATGAACAGGCTCAGACTATTCGGTGCCAATTACTTGAAGCGGGTGTATTGCCCAAAAATATTGATGAGGCGGTTGCTCGAGTGAAGCAGACCTTAACGTTCTGCCTGCAAGATAAACGCGGGCAATGGGTGCTTAATAATCTACACGAGGAGAGTCAATTTGAACTGGCTTTGTCGGGTATGGTCAACAATGTGGCAGTGGATTGTAGGCTGGACAGAACCTTCGTGGATGAAGGCAAGCGCTGGATTATTGATTATAAAAGCAGCCGGCACGAGGACGATAATAAAGAACAATTTTTAGACAATGAAAAGGCGCGCTATAAAGAACAATTGGAACGCTATGCGCACTTGATGTCTGCGTTAGATGCTAGACCCATTATGCTGGGCTTGTACTACCCTGCGTTTGGTGGTTGGCGTAGTTGGGAGTTTAAGGGAGCCATCTAAAAAGTGGCTAGGCGTGGGCTTTCTATTGTTGGTTGCTGCTGGATTTTATGGGTTTGGTCCGCATGAGCACCTTGATTTAACGGCTTTAAAAGATAAAAGCGCGAGCTTTATCGCGTATTACGAGGTAAACCCTTGGCAGACCCGGCTTTGGTTCTTCCTTATCTATATTCTTACTGCAGTCGTTTCTATTTCTGGTGCCAGCGTGCTGATCTTAGCGGGTGGTGCGGTGTTTGGCTTGTGGTGGGGCATTGTATTGGTGCTTTTTGCCTCCCTGATATTTGCTCTGGTCAAGAACAATGCTCGCACCGCGTTACAAGACGGCTTGGATGTTAAGCAAATGCTTAATAATTCCTCTTTCCTCATACCGCTGAACGTAGCAGGGGATAATAACGACGGTGTTAATAATATGACGCTATGGGGTCGTGGTGATTACCTTAATCTTTCGGATGATGCCTTTGGTGTTGACTGGGAAGGTGCAATAGTCGGTGGTAGTGTGGGTATTGATGCCCGTCTAAGCCGAAACCTAGCGGCTGGCGCCGCTGCGTCTTACAGCGAAGACGATAAGGAAAGTGCCGGGGTTTGGCCTTCTAAAGCGCAATGGCAAGGTGTCTACAGTGGCCATCCCTTGATGCGAAGGCCAATACATTAATACCGATTATTCGGCAGCAAGTAAAACCAGATAGCATCGTTTATACAGATACTCGGAAAAGCTACAATGCCTTTAGATGTGTCAGAATTTAAACACGACCAGATAAAGCACAGTAAACCATTTGCAAACAAGCACAAGCATATTAATGGAATAGAGCACTTCGACTCCTCAAGGGGGTACTAAAATGAGTGGAGCGAAGCAAAGCGGCATATGCGAAAGTTTAACGGTGTGCCAAAAAATCATTTGCATCTGTTTTTAAAAGAGCGTGAATGGCGATTTAATAACAGTGAGCAAAAGAGCCAGTTAAAACAACTGAGTCAATGGGTTAAAGTGAAACTTAGCCAGTTATCTAGGACAGCCCCAAAACTTAAAACGCTTCAACCTGCGAGGGCTTAAAAAGTTAATATCCAATGGAAATTATTCTGCTTGATACAAAGCATCGAGAAACTGGCGAATTATGGCAAGTTGCCAGCATTGAGTTAGTGTTTTAGACTGATTGGAAGTGTTATTGTGGCGAAAATTTGCTCATAAAATATGTTTTATGTATTGCTTTGTCAGTTTGAATAGGGCTTAAAAAAATCAATCATTGTTTTTAGCCGTGTATTATTGAAATTTAAAAATTAAGGGTGGAAGCAAAACAAGGGGGTCGTTTTAGAGTTTTTCTACAGTTTCGTTAGCGTGTAATATATTTTTCGTTATCCGAGACAACTTTTAAACTTTTTGTGGTTTTTTTACTGTATGCTGGCACGATTATACGCGCTACGAATTAAACGATACACCCATTATCAAACGCTTACAGGGATAAAAATGCAAACAACAATTACTACCCCCCCCCCCACACACACAGCCCGCAGTCTTATTGCCGCGACTGCGTTACTGCTGTCGGTTTTTTTATTCAGCGCTAGCGCACAGGCAGACAGGCACGAAGATTTTGTTACCGTATGGACTATCCCTGCGGGTAGTGACGAGGAGCGCACCCTCACCTTCCCTGGTTCTAGTTCTACCACCTACAACATTGACTGGGGCGATTCCCAGGGGGGTAGGAACCTAAGCGGGCCTCGTGACCATACCTACTCCAGGCCTGGACCCTACACAGTTACAGTCTCAAAGGGGATTACTCGATTTAATTTGGCTAATCATGCGGATGCAGCAAAATTAATAGACGTAGTGCAATGGGGTGCCGCCGAATGGACAAGTATGGAGGGTGCATTTCACGGTGCAAGCGCACTAACAAGGATGAGTGCTACTGTTGCACCAAACCTTGCTGGCGTAAGCAGTATGGAGGAGATGTTCAAGGAGGCCAGTGTCTTTAACGGCGACATCAGCGACTGGAATGTTGAGAGCGTAACGGATATGAGCAGCATGTTTCTGGGTGCCACCGTCTTTAACGGCGACATCAGCGACTGGAATGTTGCGAGGGTAACGAATATGGTCGAGATGTTCAACAGGGCCAATGCCTTTAATCAAGAGATCGGCGACTGGAATGTTGCGAGGGTAACGAATATGAAAGCCATGTTTCTAACTTTCAGTATCAATACCTTTAACGGCGACATCGGCGACTGGAATGTTGGGAGGGTAACGGATATGAACGGCATGTTTTCCGGTGCCCGTCTCTTTAATCAAGACATCGGCGACTGGGATGTTGGGAGGGTAACGGATATGAACGGCATGTTTTCCCGTGCCGCGGCCTTTAATAAAGACATCGGCAGATGGAATGTTGAGAGCGTAAAGGATATGAGCAGCATGTTTTCCATTGTCAATGGTGGTTTTAATAAAGACATCGGCGACTGGAATGTTCGCAACGTAGATAAGATGGATAATATGTTCGCCAGCCTCGGCGGCGGGCAACCCCACCCCTTTGAGCAAAACATCGGTCGTTGGTATGTTGATGAGGAGATTGATATGCCACGAACAGCAAACGCTGACTATAACGGCGTTGATGACTTAGAAGTGCTTACCTTTAACTTTGCCGCCCAAAATGTTTTTTTAAACAGTCAAATGCCAACATACGCACTGGCAGGTACTGGTAGGGATGATGAAAAATTCACCCTTGTCGAAAATAAGCTAAGCTTTATTGATTCAGACGCGGCAGCAGATGGCGATTATACCGTACGCATTGCCGTAAGCAGCGTGAGCTTTGGCAAAGATAACACGATAGATTTAGACCTAGTTGTTGGCGGGTCACCAACCGTAACCAGCATAAGGCGCAACACGCCGTCAGGTGAGACCACCAATGCCGATACACTCATCTGGACGGTAACTTTTAGTGAAACTGTAGAAGATGTAGATGTTGACGACTTTACCGTCAGCGGCACCAGTGCCACACCCACCGGTGTTACAGGCTCAGGCGCTGTGTATCAGGTAACCGTTGCCGGCGGCGATCTAGCAGGGCTAAACGGCGCTGCGACGCTGGCCTTTGCGGAAAATCCGAGCATTGTAGATACGACAGGTAATGCTTTAACTGCCACCACACCCGGCGTTAACCAACCATATACACTGGTGAACAGCGCCGATGCCACCTTGAGACTCTTGACCACGTCTGTAGGCACGCTGTCGCTAGGTTTTGCCAGCGACACATTTACCTACACCGCCAGCGTTGCCCAAACAGTAACCAGCCTGACAGTAACTCCGACCACCACTGTTACCTCTGCCACCGTCGCAGTGGGCTACGGCGCTGTCACCAGCCCTGACACCAGCCCTGTCACCAGCGGTGAAGCCAGTATGGCGATAACACTGGGAGAAGGTGTCACTGCTATCAGAATAATAGTCACCGCCGAAGACGGCACCCCCCAGACCTACACTATCCTCGTTACCCGTGCCCCGGGCCCTGATAAATTCATCACCAAATGGCAGATGCCTGCGGGCGATCTCATCCTCACCTTCCCAAGTGTGGCGGGCAATTACACCATTAACTGGGGCGATGGCGCGACGACGACCGGAGCTGGTGTTGTCAACCATACCTACGCCACCGCTGGCGACTACACAGTCGTAGTCTCAGACCTCACCCACTTTAGCTTGTATAACAATGCCGCGGATGCAGGGAAATTAATAGACATACAGCAATGGGGCACCGCTCCTTGGACCAGCATGGCGGGCGCATTTCAGCGCGCAAGCAATATGACGATGAGCGCAGACGATAAGCCAAACCTTTCTGCTGTAAGCAATATGCGAGGTGTGTTCAATGGCGCCAGCGCCTTTAACGGCGACATCAGCGACTGGAATGTTGCGAGGGTAACGGATATGAGTTATATGTTCTTCGCTGCCAGTGCCTTTGCCGGCGACATCAGCGGCTGGAATGTTGAAGGACTAATACAAGATGGTATGAAGGAGATGTTCCCTGGCGCCAATGCCTTTAACCAAAATCTCGGTCCTTGGTATATTGTACCGCGCACCGATGCCAATGGCAGAGACTTCACCCTAGCTGCACAAAACCCCGCATTAATCGCACAGAGTCCGACCTATACACTGGTTGGTGGAGAAGGGGCTACGAACAATGACTTATTCGTCATAACCGACTCTATACTAAGGCCAGACCCAGCCGCTACCACCCCCATCGGAATTGGTACCTATAACGTACGGGTGAAAGCTGCTACCACCACCGGCGGCACAGCTTTGTTCGGCGGCACCACCGCTAATGAACGCACCTTTTCCATCAGCATCGCCCGTGATGTCTTGGCCGTAACCGCACCAGCCGCTCAGTCTTACACAGCGGGTATAGCAATCACCGCCTTGACACTACCAGCGGCAACGGGTGGTGATGGCAGTTACACCTACAGCCTAACTGGTACTTTGCCGGCTGGATTAAGTTTTGACCCAAACACCCGCACCCTATCCGGCACCCCAACCAGCACGGCAGCAGAGGTAACCTTAACCTATACCGTAACGGACGGTACAGGCGCAAGCGCCCCTGCGACTTTCACCATCGCCATCGCGACACCTGCCGATACGACTGCCCCAACCGTAACTATTACGCGGACAGACGGGTTGGGAACCCCAGTCAGCGGCGGTTTTGATGTCACCTTCACCTTTAGTGAGGCTGTCACCGGCTTTGATAATGTGGACGATATTACAGTGACAAGGGGCACGACAAGCACCCCAGTCGAAGATGGTGCCAATCCACTCCTGTACACTGCGACCATCACACCACAGGCGGGATTGACGGCTAGTGATACAATCACCGTGGCAGTGCCTGCAAGTAGAGCACAAGATACGGCAGCCAATGGCAATGCAGTTTCCAATACGCTTAGCGTTGGTGTTGCCAGTACCGATGACATGACCGATTCCACCTTGGGGGGCTTAACCTTGTCCGTGGTCACCTTAGACCCAGTCACCTTAGACCCAGTCTTTACCAGCGACACGAAGGCCTACAAAGTCACGGTTGCTAATGATATAAGCAGTATCGACCTAACACCGACCCCTAATGTGAACGGTGCCACCTTTAGAATTAAAGCTAAGGCGGCAGACGGCACCACAGATTTAACAGTCGCTGCCGATAAAACAGTCTCTGGGCTGACCGTGGGCGATAATCTCATCACAGTGACCGTCACCTCTGCAGGCGAGACGAGCGCGACGGTTTACGAAGTCACCGTCACCCGTGCTGCACCTGCCGATACGACTGCCCCAAGGGTAACCAGCATCGAGCGCACCACGCCGACAGATGAGGACACCAATGACGATAGCCTCACTTGGACGGTAACTTTTAGCGAGGCAGTCGTTAATGTGGATAACACAGCCTTTACGCTCACAGGTAGTGGCGCTACCTTAGCTGTTGCAAGCACCAGTACATCTGTCTATACAGTCACGGCAAGTGGCGGCAACCTCGCGACCTTTAGTGGTGATGTCACCTTAGGCGTTGCGAGCGGACATAATATTGTGGACACGGCGACTACGGCTAACGCACTAACTAACACCGTACCGACAGGCACCAACGATCCAGTCTATACACTAGACAACACCGGCCCAACTGTAACTATTACCCGGACGGACGGGTTGACAACCTCAGTCAGCGGCGGTTTTGATGTCACCTTCACCTTTACTGAGGCTGTCTCCGGCTTTGGTAGTGTAGGAGATGTTACAGTGGCAAACGGCGCGGCAAGCACCCCAGTCGTAGACGGTTCCAATGCACGCCGGTACACTGCCATCATCACACCAGATGAGGGCTTGACGGATGGTACGGCAATCACCGTAACAGTGCCTGTAGGTGGAGCACAAGATAGAGTAGGCAATGAAAATGCAGCGGACGCTACGCTTAGCGTTCCGTTCACATCTGTCGATACGACTGCCCCAAGGGTAACCAGCATCGTGCGCACCACACCGACAGATGCAGTCACCAATGCCGACACACTCGCCTGGACAGTTACTTTTAGTGAAAACGTACAGAATGTAGATGCTACCGACTTTACGGTCAGCGGCACCAATGTCACACCTACTGTTACAGGCACAGGCGATGAGTATCTGGTAACCATTACAGGCGGGGACCTCGCGACCTTTAATGGTGATGTCACCTTAGGCTTTGCGAGCGGGCAAGATATTAAGGACACGGCGACTACGGCTAACTCACTAACTAACACCGTACCGACAGTCACCAATGATCCAACCTATACACTAGACAACACCGCCCCGACGGTAACTATTACCCGGTCAGACGGGTTGACAGGCTCAGTCAGCGGCGGTTTTGATGTCACCTTCACCTTTACTGAGACTGTCACCGGCTTTGATGCGGGCGATATTACAGTGACAAACGGCGCGGCAAGTGCCCTAGTCGTAGATGGTTCCAATGCACTCCTGTACACTGCGACCATCACACCAAATGCGGACTTGGCGGATGGCGCGGCAATCACCGTGGCAGTGCCTGCAAGTAGTACACAAGATATAGCAGGCAATGGCAATGCAGCTTTCAATACGCTTAGCGTTCCGTTCACACCTGCCGATACGACTGCCCCAACCGTAACCAGCATCGTACGCACCACGCCGACAGATGCGGTCACCAATGCCGATAGCCTCACTTGGACGGTAACTTTTAGCGAAAACGTACAGAATGTAGATGCTACCGACTTTACGGTCAGCGGCACCACGGGCCCACACACTGTTGCAGGCTCAGACGCTGAATATATGGTAACCATTACAGACGGCGCCCTCGCGAGCTTTGATGGAGCTGTCGCCTTAGGCGTTGCGAGCGGACATAATATTGTGGACACGGCGACTACGGCTAACGCACTAACCAGTACCACACCGACAGGTACCAATGAGATCTATACACTAGACAACACCGCCCCGACTGTAACTATTACGCGGTCAGACGGATTGACAACCTCAGTCAGCGGCGGTTTTGATGTCACCTTCACCTTTACTGAGGCTGTCACCGGCTTTGCTGCGAGCGATATTACAGTGGTAAACGGCACGGCAAGCGCCCTAGTTGTAGATGGTTCCAATCCACTCCTGTACACTACCACCATCACACTACAGCCGGGCTTGGCGGATGGTACGACAATCACTGTGGCAGTGCCTGTAGATGGAGCAC
>LWTM01000060.1 GCA_002101205.1 Cycloclasticus sp. symbiont of Poecilosclerida sp. N
CTATAATATAGGCGCTCGCTGGGCAATAGATTCCAGATTGAACCTAGACTTAATAGGCGAGCATAAACAAACGGACGACAGCATACAGTTACGTGTTGACCTTAAGTTTTAGTCAGTAGATAACAAAGCCCGAGGGAAAATGAGGACAAAGCGTCCTCATTTTTTTTGTCTTGTTTCCAAGCTCTGCTTAGATTAAAGCTTGAATTAAGAAGCCTTATTCTAGCTTTTCCAATCGCCAGATAGAAACCTCTAAAACGAACAAAGCCTTGGCCGTATAATGGTTAGTGTCAACAACGCCCCCCATCATCCATTGGGTGTAACAACTCAAGGCTTACGACTATCTTACCGTATAAACTCGGGAATGAGTTTGTTAGAGGCACGAGTCATATCAATGGAATTGAGTTGTTCAGGGGTCATGCTAAAATACGACTGGTGAAGATTAAAGGAATGGATAAAGGTATGTTCAATTTACACCTTAAAGAGTGTGAGTTTAGATTTAATAATCGAGAGCAAGATCTATACAATATTTTGCTTAAGATATTTAGAAAAAAGCCGTTTAACTTGGCATGACCCAAATAATTTTATTTATATTTCTACTCGCAAGTAATGATGCGTTTGCGCACAGCAATATTGATACGAAGCATGGCGCTTGTACGTTGATGATAGGAAAGGAAAGAGGGATACATATAACGGTCTATCAGCCATCAACTCAAGAGGGTGAAGTGTTTTGTCAACAAGCGCCCGATCTTGTTGAAACCACAGTCGTGTTGGATTTTATGGAAGAGGACTCTAAAAAGCTACCGTTTGCATTTTCAATAGGCTATATGAATGATGATGTTCTGGAGCCGTTAAGCTCGTTAGATTTTGATGTATATCCTCAAGGCTCTATGCTGTTAAAGTTCACGCCTAAGCAGACAGGTAAATATCATGGAAAAGTGATATTTTTAAATAAAGATGGGCATGACAAAGCTAGAGATTTCGATTTCTATATAGGTGAACGCCACCCGAGTAGTGCGGAACCATCAAGTACACAAGAGCTTATTAAGTGGGTGATGCTTTTTATTCTTGTTTTTGGCGGGGTTTATGTCGCGTATAGCAAAAGGATAAATAAGGACGAGGACGATTTTTGAATCCTGCTTTAACGGCTAGGCAACTTAAAAGGGCGGTAGCCTAAAAGAGCAGCAACTTGATTTTTTTGATGTAAGAAATAAAGTCATTTTGTGGTTTGCTAGTTCGCGTAGGGGCCATGCAGTAAAAGGGTTATCTTTTTTTTCGCTCAGCCTTTACAGCGGCTTTTTCTGCGCTTATTTGCTCGGTTTTTATTATTTCGGCTTCAACTACCTGGGGCGTTTCTAAGCTGATACGACCTAAAAATCCGCTGCGGTAGTCGTGAATAAAGATAGCCGATGCTTTATTAAAGTCAACGCGCCCACCAGTAATCAAAGCACCGCGTTTTTTGCCTATTTGTTCCAGTAAAGTAGTTTCATCACGTGGTGTTTCCTCTAGATCATAGCGGTTCAATAAAGCCTCATGATGATTTTTTAAGAAAAACTCGGCGGCATAATAAGCAATATCTTCATATTCTATGGCGGTGTCTTTAATCGCACCTGTTATAGCTAATCGGTAGCCACTGTCGGCATTTTCAACTTTTGGCCACAGTAAGCCTGGTGTATCAAATAAAATAATGTTATTACCTAAATCAATGCGCTGCTGAGTTTGCGTCACGGCAGGTTCATTGCCTGTTTTAGCAATGGTTCTTGAGGCTAATGTATTGATTAGGGTGGATTTTCCGACGTTTGGTATGCCGGTGATAAGGCAAGTAATCGGCGATATTTTTGTGCCTTTGTTCGTTACAAGTTTTTGGCAAAGCAAAAATATTTGTTCGCTTTTATTCGCTTGATTTAAATTCAAAGCGAGTGTTTTGGTGTTCTTTTTTTGCTCTAAATAACCCTGCCATTGTTTGGTTTTACCCGGATCAGCTAAGTCCGTTTTATTGAGGATTTTAATACAGGGCTTATTGCCGCGAAGGCTTGCCAGCATAGGGTTCTGACTGCTGTACGGAATTCTAGCGTCCAACACTTCAATAAACATATCCACATCAGGGAGACGCTTCTTTATCTCCTTTTGGGCTTTATGCATATGCCCTGGATACCAGTTAATGCTCATGATGGGTTTTGTGTTATTGATTAGTAGTGTGGCGGCACATCGTCCAACGTGTTAAAAAGCGACTGCTCGCCATTGCTGGGGTTTTGTATGGCATCTTTCAGCTGATTGAGTTGTTTTTGTAACGAGTCTATTTGCTCTTGTTGGCGACAAATAACACTGTCCAACTGTTGGATTGCGTATTCTTGATAAGCCACTTTTATTTCAAGTTCTGTTATTCGGGTGTTCATTAAAACGTTTTCTTAGCCTTATTCTTTTTAGGCTTTTTAGTGTAGGTTTTCTTTTTGCCTTTGCCTGTTTTCGCTGATGTTGCTGCTTTTGGCGCAACATGGTCCGTGCGCTCAATTTGAAGTGCCTGATTACGCACGCGTAATTTTTTAAGGCTATTGAAAACAATGTCTGGCATACCGACCGGCAGTTCAATAAAGCTATGGTCGTCGCGCACTTCAATGTGGCCTATATTGCGTGGTTCAACATCAGCTTCATTTGCAATAGCATCCACAATATCGCGAGGCATTACGTTATGGTTCTTGCCGACCGTAATGCGGAAATTATCCATAGGCACTTTTACATTGCCGCGTTTGCTCCTGGGTAAATCTTCGCGCTCAGGGCGGAATGATTTGCTTTCACGGCCTTTTGAGGAGCGATTACGTTCGTTGCGAGCAGGGCGCTCATCGCGTCGTCCACGCGCTTCCTTTGCGTCTTTTTTAGAGCTTTCTTGCAGCTCTAACGGTTTACTTTTTTGAGCCATATACGCCAAAGCGCCAGCCAATTGCACGGGGTCTGCGTCGTGCTCATCCAAGAAGGATTGAATAATTTGGTGGAAAAAGCCCAAGCCTTTATGCGCCATTGCTTCGGTCATTTTCTCTTTAAATTGACTGACGCGTTTTTCATTAACTTGCTGACGTGTCGGTAATTCAATTGGGCTAATGGATTGTTTCGTCGCTTTTTCAATCGCGCGTAATAAACGACGTTCACGTGGCGCAACAAACAAAATGGCTTTGCCGGTTCTGCCAGCCCGACCTGTACGGCCAATACGGTGAACGTAGGCTTCGGTATCGTAAGGGATATCATAGTTCACAACGTGGCTGATGCGTTTCACATCAATACCACGAGCCGCCACATCGGTGGCAACCAAGATATCAATTTGACCTTTTTTCAGTTGCGCAATCGTGCGTTCGCGTAAAGACTGCGTCATGTCGCCATTGATGGCAGATGCGGAGTAGCCGCGTGCTTCAAGCTTGTCAGCCAGTTCAACGGTGAGTGCTTTGGTGCGCACAAACATAATAATACCGTCAAAGTCTTCTACTTCAAGAATTCGCGTTAATGCATCTAATTTGTGTAAGCCGCTGACCATCCAATATCGTTGTTCAATACTTTCAACGGTGGATGTTTTAGAAATAATTTTGACCGTCTTAGGTTCGTTTAAATACTTATCTGCTACGCGACGAATAGGTGCGGGCATCGTCGCCGAGAAAAGGGCTGTCTGACGGCTTTTAGGTGCTTGGTCTAAAATCCATTCAATGTCGTCAATAAAGCCCATGCGTAACATTTCATCGCCTTCATCCAGCACGATGGTTTTAAGACTATTAAGCTTTAATGTTTTACGGCGTAAATGATCCATCACACGACCCGGCGTACCCACCACAACGTGAACGCCACGTCTTAATTGGCGGAGCTGAGTGTCCATACCTTGTCCGCCGTAAATAGGTAACACGTTAAAGCCTTTCATGGCGCTAGCGTAAGTTTTAAAGGCTTCGGCTACTTGAATAGCTAGTTCGCGGGTAGGCGCTAAAACCAGCACCTGTGGTTCGGCTTTTTTCAGGTTAATATTGGAAAGCAGAGGTAACGCAAAAGCTGCCGTTTTACCTGTGCCCGTTTGCGCGGTGCCGATAATATCATCGCCATTGAGTAGGTATGGGATTGCTTCAGCTTGGATAGGCGATGGTTGCTCATAACCGATGTGTTTTAGAGCGTCCATTATAGGTTTAGACAACGCTAAATCAGCGAAGCCTATAGTGGATTGGGATGTCATTTTAGAGCCCTAGCTGTGAGGTAATGATAGCGTCAGATCATCAAGAGGATGAAGTTCTCTATCAAAGTAAATAACACATTATACGCCTAAGCGAGTTTGTTTTGGGGATTAACGGCAAGGTTGAAAAAAACCTTTTCCGCATGAAACTAAAATGTTTAATTTAGACTCTAAACTAACGAGGTGCGCTAGTGTTAACACGTGTAATGTAAATGAAGAAGTTGAGGTTTTGGCAATGAAAAGAGGTTGGGTACGGGGTGTTTTTATAATGTGTGTCATGTCGACGTTCTTATTATTGCCGGCTTGTGGTAGTCCGTTGCCTAGAACGGAAGATATTACTAAATCACCTTGGAACTCGTTTAAAGAAGTAATGGCTGCGTATGACAAGGTTATATTGAATGAAACAACGATTGGAGAACTGCGTGAGTTAGGGTTTGACCCATACTCAACACCAAACGTTAAAATCCTATCTTATTTAGATATCATTCAAAAATTCATGCCGACTAATTCTGTCAAATTGGAGCACCTGCCTTTAAGCATTAGGGATTGTTTGGCTCAACAAATGACATGTAGTGCCTACGAAGCCCACCCTGGAATAATTAAGAGAAAACGTGTGGGTGGTGCATTTAAAGATTTGTTGGGCTTTAAGCGTAAAACGCTAGAGTCGGGTTGGCGTTTTAATGCGTTAATCGTATTAAATAACGGCGTGGCGGTTTATAAAGTTTGGAGCGGCATGCCCTTTATTGACTCAGAAAAGTCACGTAAGAACCCATTAGGTCCATTACAGAGCTCTGGCAACTCTTTGGCTAAAGACGCGCTTGGCGTATAGATGATTGATTGTGAACTACCCCTAAATTTAGTTAGGGGTAGTTCACACATCGTCGATTTACCAACGCCCACAGTCGTTACTACATCTTTAACTAGATAGCCCTAGTCAACAAACAAGCTGCGCTGCTTCAAGCCTAAACTCAGGGGTGAATGTTGGTCTACTTCTTGTCATCATGTACTCACCTTTTTATCTTGAGGTAAATAATATCACCCCTAATTAGGTGGCCAATTTAATCATGCCACTGCAATCGTTACATTATTCTATGGGGTGTTTTTTTGTATAGAATAATAACTATATAGATTGCTTTAAAAGCAATGTTAAAAGGGAGAATAACAAAAATGCAGCTTGTAAAAAGAAAGTACGGTAAAGAGTAGCCTTATTGGCCCCTAGGGCCTTGCAAAGTAAGGGTTCCTTTCATTCATTACCGCTGGGAAATGGCGGAAATGATTCAAGGCGTCATCATGTTCGTAGTGGGTTTGGCGATGATACCGCTACTACAAACTTACTTAGGTATGCCTTATGAAGCGGCGCTGGCGTTTACCTTTATTGCAGGTGTTCTTTATACCTTGCCGGCGTTATTAGGTGTGCCATTGGTGCCTGGTTGGATAACCCCAGCGATACCCGTTGTATTGGTTTATTTGAAAGGCTATGAGCCGAGCCCAGCCGCTATTCAAGTGCTATTTGCCTTACAGCTTGAGGTGGCGATTATCTTTTTTATATTGGGGGTGACGCGTTGGGGCTCGAAGCTTGTAGATGTTATTCCTAACTCATTAAAGGCAGGGATTATTATTGGTGCGGGTATGGCGGCACTTATGGGTGAGCTGAAAATAGGTGGGCGTATTGAAGCGACACCTATTTCCTTAATCGTAGGGGCAGTTATATCAGCCTACGTTTTATTTTCTTTATCCTTTAAGAACGTTGCAAAAAAGAGTCCTTTGGCAAATAAGATTGCCAATTTTGGTATGGTGCCTGGCATGATATTAGCGATGATAATTGGTTGGACAGTGGGCGAGTATAAGCTGCCAATGATTGAATGGGGCATTACCCAGCCCGATTTTGCATTAATGACAAAGTACCTAGCGTTCAGTGTGGGATTTCCTGGATGGGAGGTTTTTCTTACTGCGATACCTACAGCCATTATTGCTTACGTGATTGCGTTTGGTGACATTGTTATCGGCTTCACATTGATGGATAGAATTGATCATTTACGGGAAGACGAAAAAATTGAAACGAATATTGACCGTGTGCATTTAGTGACGGCGATTCGCAATGGCATTCATGCTTTCTTTGCGCCATGGCCTGGGCTTGCAGGCCCTCTTTGGATAGCCGCGCACGCCACCGTTGCAGAGCGCTATGCGATGGGTAAAAAGTCGATGGAATCCATTTGCAGTGGCGGCGGTACGTTTTGGTTAGCTGGATTGGCAGCACTGTTTGTTTTACCTTTGGTGACCTTGTTTAAACCTGTGCTGCCGATTGCCTTGTCTTTGACATTAATTCTTACCGCTTATATTTGTGTTATGGTCGGTATGGAACAGTTGAAAAGCTCCACAGAAAGAGGGGTGGCTGGCATTGTGGCCGTCACCTTGACGATGCCTGACCCTAAATCAACCATTTATGCGGTGGCAATTGGCTTGATACTGTGTTTCTTAATTGAGCGGCCAAAATTACTCGGTCAGCAAACCACTGATAATAAAGCCCAAGCGGGAGAAGATAATAGGGATTAAATTGATGCAAGCTTATGGTGCAAAACGGATTGTTTGCTTAACAGAAGAAACAACAGAAGCTTTATATTTAATGGGCGAGCAAGACAGAATCGTGGGTATTTCTGGTTTTACGGTACGCCCAGAGATTGCGCGTAAGGAAAAGCCAAGAGTGTCGGCTTTTACGTCGGCAAAAATAGATAAAATTTTGGCTTTAAAACCGGATTTGGTTCTAGCCTTTTCGGATATGCAAGCTGATATTGCCGCACAATTGGTATGTGCTGGCTTGCAAGTGCACGTGTTCAATCAGCGTTCTGTGGAAGAAATTTTACAGATGCTACACACCTTGGGTGCGTTGATAGGGCAGCCTGAGAAGGCAGCGCAACTTGTTGATGAATATCAAGAGAATATGGCGAAAGCTGTCGACAAGGCATCTAGCCTTTCAAAAAGGCCTGTTGTCTATTTTGAAGAGTGGGACGACCCGCTTATTTCAGGTATTAAGTGGGTATCCGAATTAGTAGAAATTGCAGGGGGTAAGGACTGTTTCCCAGAACTGTCAAAAGAGGCGGGCGGTAAACAGCGGATTATTGACCCCCCTCAACGTGTTATTAAGCGGCAGCCAGATATTATTATTGGTTCGTGGTGCGGCAAAAAGTTCCGCTCAGAACATGTGGCGCAGCGCGAGGGCTGGAAGGCGATTCCAGCAGTAAAAAACAATCAATTATTTGAAATAAAATCAGTCAATATATTGCAACCTGGGCCTGCTGCGTTAACCGATGGTTTGGCGGAACTCCAACAGATTATTAGTCGCTGGGTAGCGCAATATGGCTAGAGTGCTTTATTACGTCTACGACCCCATGTGTAGTTGGTGCTGGGCATTTAATAAAACATGGTCAGCCGTGCAGGCACAGTTGCCGAGCGATATAGAGCTGCGCTATATTCTAGGTGGTTTAGCGCCGGACACTGATGAACCGATGCCGATGGGTTTACAAAAAACAATCAGCGCAGTGTGGCGTACGATTCAACAACGTGTCCCAGGAACGCAGTTCAATCATGCTTTTTGGACGGAGTGCTCACCAAGGCGTTCGACTTACCCTGCATCTAGGGCCATTATAGCGGCAAAGAAAATGGATTCGAGTGTTGAGAAAAAGATGCTTTTGGCAATTCAGCACGCTTATTATTTGAAGGCTAAAAACCCTTCTAATGCCGATGTATTAATCGAGTGCGCTGAAGGTATTGGCTTGGATACGGTTGAGTTTAAAGAGTTGTTAAATAAGCCATCAACACAGCAACAACTTTTAGCGGATATTAGGTTCGCACGAAAATTAGGTGTTAATAGCTTCCCAAGCTTGGTGCTGGAAACGTTAGGTGGATTACGTGTATTGGATTATGAGTATACGCAGCCAGCTGCACTGCTATCGCAGTTGTGTACGGTTACTGAATAACGCGTAATTCCCCCGAGGGGCTCCTAATTAGCGTAACTCGGTCGCCCTGATTAAATATCGTATTTGAATTTGCTTTTTGCACGATGGATTGAACCCGACCACTGTCCATTCGTATGGTTATTTGCACGTCGTTTGTTTTGTTATAGAGCGCCTCTGCTTTGTTGCCAATAAACGCCGCCGACCACAGCACCCGCAACAGCGGCAGCAGATTGCCCACGGCCGCCACCTGCACTACTGCCCGCAATGCCACCGATTAAGCCACCTGCAATTTTCCCCAGTGCATTGCCGTTTGAATCAATCGTGACAGCTTGAAGATCAATAATAATGCCGTGGCTAACGTGCAAAGATTTATTGGCTTCATTCTCTGTGTATTGTGGCTTTGGGCTACCATAGGGATTGGGGGTTGCGCAGGCAGTTAGGTAGACGGCAATGAGTAGAATACTGGTAAATTGGCGCATATTTATTCCCTTTAATGAGGGTGGTAGACGTTTTAAAAAGCTAGAAAACGACGCGCTCTTGCCCTTCAGTCCATGGTGCGTATTTGTCCATAATGCTCGTGAACAAGTCGGATGACAAGTAATAATCAAACCAGCGATGTAAATTAACGTATTTTGTTTGCCTGAACCATTCAATATCAACGTGGGCAAATTGGCGAATAAAAGGAAAAATACCTATGTCTGCCAGTGATGGCTTGTGGTCAATTAAGAATGAGTGTTGGGCTAGGCGTTGTTCTAATTCAGCAAGAAAGGTTTCGGCTTGGCTACGGTAATGCTCGGCGGGGAACTCAGGGAACCGGTCGGCATACTTGTAATGGTCTAGATGTGTCTTAAATTCCTTGTCATTTTTAGCGATTAACCGATTCGCTTCTTTTACGCGTTGAATATTGCCGCGAATATTATTGGGGTCTTGCTGTTGAGTTGCCCAGTGAACAATATTCCAACTTTCATCAATTACGCTGGCATCCGCTAATTGCATAACGGGCACGGTGCCTTTTGGTGAAATAGCGAGCATTTGAGCGGGCTTATTTCGTAAGACTATTTCGCGTAACTGAACGTGAATGCCGCTGCATTTAATTGCCAGCCTCGCGCGCATTGCGTATGGGCAGCGGCGGAATGAATATAAAATCACATTGTTAGTGTTGATGGTGGCCACCTGTGCCGTGCGCATGGCCGTGTGAAATTTCCTCTTGGCTTGCTTCGCGGACATCAACGATCTCAATATAAAAATGCAGAATTTGCCCTGCAAGTGGGTGATTAGTATCCACTTTGGCCATAAACTTGCCCATTTTAACGATGCTGACTTGGCGTTGTCCTTTTTCAGTATGAACAGTAGCAATCATGCCTGGCCGCCATTTTTTCGCGCCCGTTAAATGTTTTACAGGAACGCTTTGGATTGAATCACCAACCCGTTCACCATAACCGTCATTCGGGTGGACGGTGACATTGAATGTATCGCCAGCCTGTTTGCCTTCAAGCGCCAGCTGAACACCACGAATCATACCGCCATGACCTTGTAAATAGGCGGTGGCTTGTTCTTTAGATGAGCGTTCAATCACTTGGCCCTCGTCATTTTTCAAGATGTAGTGGAATCGTACAACGCTATCTTTAGTAACTTGCATCATTAAATGGCGGATTGTTGAATAAGACGTGATTTTAACATTCTGTTGAAGACGCAGGTGTAAACTAATCATTATGAAAAAGGTTGATTTACACTCACATACGCTCGTTTCCGACGGAGCACTTACGCCAATTGAATTGGTTGAACGAGCTAAAGCGAATGGCGTATCTGTCTTGTCGATTACTGATCATGATTCAATTGGTGCTTACGATGTGCTAAGTGAACTTTCAGATGACAATTTAAAAATTATTCCAGGCATTGAGCTTTCTACTCAATGGAAAGGCGTTGGCGTCCATATTGTTGGATTGAATTTTGATTTAAATAGCGAACAAATACGAGAAGGCGTGGCGCAGCAAGGAAATTCACGAGCCAAGCGAGCAGAACTCATTAGCGAGCGGCTAATAAAAGCGGGCTTGAGCATTAGCCTTGAACGGGTAAAAGAGATAGCGGGTCATATCAACATTGGGCGGCCTCATTTTGCACAGCACCTGATTGAATTAGGTGTGGCTAAAGATACGCAAACTGCGTTTAAGAAATATCTGGGTAACGGCAAAGCTGGCGATGTAAAACAATGCTGGGCTGACTTGCCGCAAATCATTAAATGGATTGTCGGTAGTGGCGGTGTTGCAGTATTAGCGCATCCATTGAAATATAAAATGACACGAACAAGGCTATCGTTGTTATTAGATGATTTTCTTGAAGTAGGTGGGCGGGGCATGGAAGTGGTTTCAGGTTGCCAAACGAAAGATAAGACGAATGTATTGTCGCGCCTGTGCGTTGAAAAAGGTCTGCTGGGTTCTTGTGGCTCAGACTTTCATCAGCCGAGCCAATGGAGTGATATAGGCAAAATGGCTGATTTTCCTAGTAACTGCGAGCCCATTTGGAATACGTGGAATTAGTAACCGTTTAGCCTGAACTCAACTTTCTGCTTGAATGTAGAGAAAGTATTGAATTTACTGGCGGGGAACCGCCATGTTTTTATCGCTTTCATCGCGGACCGGTCTAACACTGAATAACCCGACGATTGAATAATAATCGCGTTATTTACATGGCCATTATTGGCAATAGAAATCTCAAAAACAACCACTCCTTCGGCGCCTCTGCGTCGCGCACTGTTTGGGTACATTGGTTTAGGCTGGTAACTCGGTTGCGGTGATGTAAAAAGGGTGGGTTTGTTCACCGGCGAAGGCAAAGGCGATGATACTGCTTTCTTTTTAACAACAGGTGGTTTAGGTTTGTCCGTTTTTTTGACCACCTCTGGTTTTTTGTAAACTGTTTTTGGCGATGGCGCTTGGGTAATGATACGCTTTTTCTTTATCTCTTTAGGTTTTGGCGGTTGAACGGGAATTACTTGTCGGATAGGGCTTGGTTCTACCAGTGAAACACTGATAGTTTTGGCAGGAATGCTGGCGATATCATCGGTGGAAAATACTCCTGTTTTATATACAAAAGCGGCTAAAAAAAGATGCGAAACGATGGATAACGCAACACAAAAAATGATCGACTTTGGTTTATAAACCAAAGAGTTTAATGAATGTGCAGTGTTACTCAAAAAAGTTAATTAGACCTTTTTAGGGTCTAATACGATGTTTACTTTTTGGCTACTAGCTTGAGCCAATCGTTTATCAGTAACATTTTTAAGCGCGATGAGCAGGCCTAAGCCAATAAATGCACCTGGTGGCAGAATGGCTAGCAAGAACCCTTCGTAGTCATCGATGACGTAAATCGTCATGTCTTTAGCCGCTTCGCCGAACATTAAGTGTGCATTGGAAAACAAGGTACCTGAACCTAAAATCTCGCGCATCGCGCCTAGGATGACGAGTGCAAAAGTGAACCCAAGTCCCATGGCAAACCCGTCAACGCATGAAGCGCCGATTGGGTTTTTAGACGCAAATGCTTCGGCGCGGCCAATAATTGAACAGTTGGTGACGATAAGTGGTATAAAAATCCCCAGTATTAAATACAGTTCGTAGAAAAAGGCATTCATGGTGAGTTCAATGGCGGTCACAATCGATGCGATGATTAAGACAAAAACGGGTAAACGTATCTCGCTACCAACTTGGTGACGAACTAAAGAAACGATCGCGTTGGATAGAATAAGCGTCAAAGTGGTGGCAATACCCAGTCCTAAGCCGTTGATTACGGTATTGCTGACCGCCAATAAAGGACAAAGCCCAAGCAGGGCAACAAAGGCTTGGTTGTTATCCCAAAGGCCATTTTTTAGAATGTGTTTATAGCTATTCATCGGTATTCGTTAGCACGTTATGATTTGCTTTGTAATATTGTAAAGTTTTTAACACCATTTTGACCACAGCTCGCGGTGTTATTGTCGCACCTGTAAATTGATCAAACTCACCGCCATCACGTTTTACTCGCCATTGTTTAATTTCAGGCTCTTGTAACGATTTGCTATTAAATGAATAAATCCAGTCGCTTTTGTTGGTATCTATTGCATCGCCTAAGCCAGGTGTTTCATGGTGTGAGATTGCGCGAACACCCATTAGTTCGCCGTTTTTCTTGATGGCGACTAGTAGTTTAATCGAACCGTTGTAACCATCGGGCGCGGTAGGGGAGGCAACCAAGGCAATCAATTGCCCGTCTTTGATGGCGCGGTAAATAGTTACTTCGTGCTCGCTGCCGAAAGCGCTACTATCAACAATTTGCACAGTGTTTTCCAGCAAATCATTATCATGCAGTGATTCGGGGATGAGTTCGTGTAAGTTTTTTAAAACAAACAAACGTTCGTTTTCTGCAATTTGTTCGTGAGTGACCAAATACGTTAAAGATACCAGGCCAATGCCAATAAGGGAAAACAACCCTAACACCCAGCCTGACTTTATCATGAACTTGCTATTGTTTGCCACGTTATTTGTGTCCGTAAACGCGAGTTTGCGTGTAGTGGTCGATCAACGGTACGGCCATATTGATTAAAATGACAGCGAAGGCGATACCTTCAGGGAAGCCACCCCAAGTGCGAATGATATAAGTTAGGACTCCGATGAGTACGCCGTATATAAAGCGACCTTTGAGTGTAGTGGCTGCCGTTACAGGGTCGGTTGCAATAAAAAAAGCACCCAGTATCGCGCCACCACCGAGCAGGTGGAAAATAGGCGACGGCGTAATGCCTGGCTCAAATAAGTAAAATAATGCGCTGATAACAAACAAGCCAGATAGCAGTCCGACAGGGATGTGCCAGCTAATGATTTTTTTGAATAGCAACAAAGTACCGCCGAGTAGATAAGCGATGGACACCCACTGCCAACCTTGTCCCGCAAGAGAAGAAAAAATAGAGGCAGACTTAATTTCCTCCGTTGTTTGATTTAAACCGAGTTGCGTTTTCATTTCATCAAGCGGTGTTGCAGCGGTGATAGCATCGACCAGATCGTTGTTTGGCTGCGTGTTAAGAACGATGGCAAAAATATCAGAAAAGCTGAGGCCGTTCGGCAGCAATGCGTTAGGCAATATCCAAACCGTCATGCTTTTAGGGAAAGATATCATTAATACAGCAAAGGCAACCATGGCGGGGTTGAAGGGGTTATAGCCCAATCCACCGTACAAGTGTTTGGCGATAACAATGGCAATAAAAGCGCCGATAAAAGGGATCCACCATGGCGCGATGGTTGGTAAGGCGAGCGCGAGTAATAAAGCCGTCACCACGGCGCTTAGGTCGCTGATAAAAGGCACGATAGGGCGGCCGCGAAGGTAGAGCATAAGGGCTTCTGCTGCAATGGCGCTTGACACACAAATAATAATATTGAATAACACGCCATAGCCAAACTGCCAGATCATGGTGAATATGCCGGGAGTCAGTGCAATAAGCAGCCATAACATCATTTTTTGGATGCTATTTTGCGGTGCGATAAAGGGTGAGTTGGATGTTAAAAAGTGCATGAATTAACCCTTACTCTCAGAAGCGATTTGCTTCTTTGCCTTTGAGCGATTGATGGCAGCATCAAGCTCTTCTTTTGCAGGTTTTTCTTTTAAAACGGCTTTCTTTTTTCGCAACCTTTCAGCGCGCTCGGCTTGGTCTCTAGCTAGTCTAGCATCGCGCGCTTCAAACCGATCGCGTGCAATATCTGATAAATGTTTTTCGTGATTTTGTACTTTTAAGGCGCTTTTGGCGTATCTAAAGTGCTGCGTTAATGGAATGTGGCTCGGGCATACAACGTCGCAACAACCGCATTCTATGCAGTCAAACAAATTAATATCTTCCGCTTTTGTGAGTTGTTCTGACCGACTAAACCAATAAAGCTGTTGCGGTAATAAATTTGTTGGGCAAGCACTAGCGCATAAGCCGCAACGTATGCAAGGCATGGCTTTTTTGTCGGTAATGGCTTCGTGCTTACTGGCAACTAAAATGCAATTACTTGCTTTAACCACGGGTATTTCGTCGTTTAATAAGGCAAAGCCCATCATAGGGCCGCCCATAATTAAGCGCTCGGCTAGTTTTGTGTAACCGTTACAAACATCAACTAATGTGCTGATGGGCGTGCCGATACGCACTTCAAGATTGCGTGGCGTATTAACGCCTTCGCCAGTCACGGTGATGATTCTTGATGTGAGAGCCCTGCCTTCAATAACAGCTTGTTGAATGGCGTGAACCGTACCGACGTTGATTGAAACGATGCCAATGTCAGCGGGGATTCCACCACTTGGAACCTCTTTGCCCGTTAGGGTTTTAATAAGCTGTTTCTCGCCACCTGTTGGGTAAATGGTCGGGATTTGCGCAGCGCTTATAGCGTGATTGTTATTAACAGCGATGGCCGATTGAATCGATTTAAATGTATCAGGTACATTGTCCTCAATAGCGAGAATGGCCCGTTTTGCGCCCAGTAGATGAAGCAGTATTTCAATTCCTTCAACCACGCGGTCGGCGCGTTCTTTTAACAGGCGGTCGTCGCAAGAGATATAAGGTTCGCACTCTGCGCCGTTTAAAATAAGCGTTTCAATATTCCGTGTTTTACTTTGATTATCGAGCTTGATAGCGGTGGGGAAAGCTGCGCCGCCTAAACCAACAATACCGGCATCCCGAATAATAGTAATTAACTCAGGAATAGATAGCTGCTGAAAACTGGAATGAGGAACGGGTGCTATTTCATCGTCTAAACCATCGGTTTCAATGCTGATGCAAGGCGCAGAAAAACCAGACGGATGAGGAATGAGGTGGTCGGAAATATCAGTAACAACACCAGAGCTGCCTGCGTGAATTGGTGCGCTAATCAGGCCTCGAGCGGCTGCAATTTTTTGACCACGTAACACCTTGTCGCCAACGCAAACTAACGATGTAGCAGCATTACCAATGTGTTGTCGTAAGGGGTAAACCAGTTTGGCGGGCACAGGTGCGTGCTCGATAGGCAGGTTAACTGATTCGTTTTTGTGCTCAGCCAGAGAAGGCAGCCCGCCATTAAAACGCCATAACTTCATGTCTTCGCCTTGTTTTGAGAGTTATCGGGTTTATCCCATTGCCAAAGCGCCAGTGTCTTGGCAATAGGCTCCATACTGATGCATTCGACAGGGCAAGGCGGCAAGCATAAATCGCAGCCCGTACATTCAGCTTCAATTACGGTATGCATATGTTTTGGTGCGCCTAAAATAGCATCGACAGGGCAAGCTTGAATGCATAACTTGCAACCGATGCAAACCTCTTCGTCAATAACCGCAACGAGCGTGGCTTGTTCAACGCCGTTCTCTTCGTTCAGTGGTTTTGGTTCTACGCCGAGCAGATCGGCTAATGCGGCAATGCCAGCATCACCACCAGGTGGGCACTGATTAATATCGGCTTTGTTATCAGCAATAGCTTGGGCGTACGGCCGACAACCGGGGAAGTTACATTGTCCGCACTGGGTTTGCGGTAGCACGGAATCTATTTGGTCAACGATGGGATTGCCTTCAACTTTAAAGCGAATAGCCGCATAGCCCAGGAGAGCACCAAACGCGGCAAACAACGCAATAAGAATAATAAAAGACATATTTAGAACTTCACCAACCCAGAAAAGCCCATAAAGGCAACGGACATTAAACCAGCGGTTATTAGAGCAATGGCATTACCTTTAAAAGGTTCGGGCACATCTGATACGCTAATGCGTTCGCGTATGGTGGAAAACAGAATCAGCACCAAAGAAAAACCAATTGCTGCGCCAAAACCATACAAGGCAGACTCTATAAAGCCATGGTCTTCTTGTACGCTGAGTAAAGCGACACCAAGCACGGCACAGTTTGTGGTGATGAGGGGCAAATAAATACCGAGCACCTGATACAAAAGTGGGCTGGTTTTATGCACAATCGCTTCGGTCATTTGCACAACGACGGCAATAACGACAATAAAGGTGATAGTGCGTAGATACTCCAGACCCAAAGGCTCAAGCAAATAGTGATTGGCTAAATAGCTGCAAATGGAAGCAAGCGTTAACACGAATGTTGTTGCTAAACCCATGCCCATAGCAGTTTCTAGCTTGTTTGAAACGCCCATAAAAGGGCACAGGCCAAGAAACTTCACCAATACAAAGTTATTAACCAGTATGGTGCTAACTAAGATGAGTAGGTATTCAGACATAGGTCAATAATGATTTTTGGCTAGTATAACTTTATTAGCGTAAGTTCTTAAATTTACGCTAGCAGATATTCCCAACTAGCATAAAAAAATATTTTATATTCCATAAAGGAATTATAAGGCTTCTCAATAAAATGCTCAATGACCTGCCGGTGCGAGTAGGTTACTTAATTCGCATGCCGGGCTTCGCGCCGCTGTCAGGCGATAATATCCATATATCCTCGTTGCCAGAGCCTGCGGCTAGCACCATACCATCGGACACGCCAAAACGCATTTTTCGGGGTTTTAAATTTGCCACCACCACCGTGAGTCTGCCTTCAAGGTCTTCAGGAGCATAGGCTGCTTTTATGCCTGCGAGCACTTGCCGTGTTTCATAGCCAAGGCTTAGGGTTAAGCGCAATAACTTATCCGCTTCTGCAACGTGTTCTGCTTTTTCGATTAAGGCAACGCGCAAATCAATTTTCGCAAAATCGTCAAATTCAATCATTTCAGACCTCTCAGTTGTTTGTAACTTTGCCTTCTTAGTTCTGTGTAAGGCAGGTTTCTTTTTTAAATTTTCTTTAGAAGCCTCGATTAGCGCCGCCAGTTTATCGGGCTCAACGCGGGTCATTAAAGGCTTGAATTTGTTTATTGTGTGATTAGTCAGCGGTATTAATTGGTCAGGCCACGTTAAAGGGCTTATGTTTAAGAATGCCTCAGCTTTGCCGACCATTTCAGGTACAACAGGTTTTAAATAAGCGACAATCACGTAAAACAGGTTAATGCCCACGCTGCATATAGCATGAAGTTCTTCATCTTTGCCTTCTTGCTTGGCAAGCACCCACGGCTGTTTTTCGTCAATATACTGATTGGCTTTATCGGCAAGCGCCGAAATAGTACGCATTGCCTTACCGTATTCGCGGGATTCATAATGTTCGGCAATCTCGCTGTTAGTGTTAATTAATGATTGGAACAATTCAGGTTCTGCACACTGAGCGGATAATTTGCCATCAAAACGTTTTTTTATAAAACCACTGCAGCGACTCGCAATATTGACGACTTTGTTCACAAGATCGGTGTTCACACGTTGGCTGAAATCCTCGAAATTAAGATCAATATCTTCTACCTGACTAGAGAGTTTAGCGGCAAAGTAATAACGTAAATACTCAGGATTTAAGTGTTCTAAATACGTACGGGCTTTAATGAATGTGCCGCGTGATTTGGACATTTTCTCGCCGTTAACGGTGAGAAATCCGTGTGCAAAAATAGCGGTAGGTGTTCTAAAACCTGCGCCTGTAAGCATGGCAGGCCAAAAAAGCGCATGGAAATTAACAATATCTTTACCAATAAAGTGATACAGCTCGGTGGTGCTATCTTTTGCCCAGTACTCATCGAAGTCTAGGTCGCTTTTATCGCATAAATTCTTAAAGCTACCCATGTAACCAACCGGAGCATCTAACCAAACGTAGAAAAACTTTCCCGGTGCATTGGGGATTTCAAAGCCAAAATAAGGCGCATCGCGTGAAATATCCCAATCTTGTAAGCCGGCTTCAAGCCATTCATCAAGCTTGTTTGCGATCTGCTTTTGAACATGGCCGGAATGAGTCCATTCTTTTAACATGACTTCAAAGTCGCTCAACTTAAAGAAATAATGTTCGGATTTTTTGTCGATAGGCGTTTCGCCAGAAACCACAGAAACCGCGTTAATTAAATCGGTGGGCGAATACGTTGCGCCGCAGGCTTCGCAATTATCACCATATTGGTCAGTTGCGCCACATTTTGGGCAGCCGCCTTTAATGAAGCGGTCGGGCAGGAACATTTCTTTAACAGGGTCGTAGGCTTGAGTGATGGTCTTACTGTGAATATGTCCTAGTTCGTGAAGGCGATTATAAATTAACTCGGCGTAGTGACGGGTTTCATTTGAATGAGTGCTATAAAAATTATCGAAAGAGACGCTAAATTCGGCGAAATCAGCGTTATGTTGCGTCCACGTGTCGGCAATTAGCTGTTCAGGCGTAATGCCTTCTTGTTGTGCTTTTAGCATGATGGGCGTGCCGTGCGCATCATCAGCGCAAACATAGTGACAGTTATGACCACGTTGTTTTTGGAAACGAACCCAAATATCCGCTTGAATATATTCAATAAGATGACCAATATGAATCGGTCCGTTCGCATAAGGCAAAGCACTGGTAACGAGAATTTTTCTAATTTCTTTTAGCATGGAGGTAGTACGGGAACGCAGCTGAGGTGATTAATTAAGGGTTTGATTTGTAAAGTAGATTGTCCCATAAATTAAACGGCAAAGCAGAGATGAATGCAGGGTAATTGCACTTAATCAACATCAAGTAGTATCTTTAGTAAATACTCATTATTCTAGCCTGCTTTTAATCACTTAGCCGTCATGCCAATTTTTGAATGGGAGTGTTGCACTTATGGGTTGAATTCGCCAGTTATTGTATTCAATTTATGACTCAAAAACAGGCCGCCCAAGTTATCCACAGCTAACACTGCTCCGCAGTTTGCTACTGGGAGCATGGTGTCGCTGGGATGGTTTTAAACATTCGTAAAGGCGCAAAGTTTTTGCAATTGTACGGCTGCTAGGCTAACAGGATAGGTACTCCGTGTTGTATAGATGAAGGCAAAAAACAATCAAGAACTTTAAATTAAGGTTGTCTTGAGGGATTTATGCAAAAAATAAAATTGAGGCTCATGTTTGGCGATGAAATTCAGCTGTTATGCTGAGGCGCACATATTTAATGCGTGCAGGTTACAAGACAGGCTTGCCTTAAATATAAAAAATCAATTCTTGATGTGCGTAAAGTTAACTAAAAGCCCTAATAAACGTATAAAATAGCGCGTTTTCTTACGCACATATTTGGAGTCAGGATGAGTGAGTTGTCAGTAACAGACATAGAGCAACATTTAAAAGCATTTTTAGACCCGCTGACGGGAAAAAGCGTTGCTTCTGCGAAAGGGATTAAAAACTTAACGTTAGTAAACGGTGAGCTACATGTTAAAGTTACTTTGGGTTATCCAGCAGAAGGCATTAAAGAACAATTGTCGGCAGATATTAGCACGCATATGTTGTTGCTTGAAGGTGTTAAAAGTGCCGATGTATCGATTAGTTGGCAGATAAAGCCGCACGCGGTTCAAAAAGGCGTAAAGCCCATGCAAGGCGTTAAAAATATGATTGCTGTTGCGTCCGGCAAGGGCGGCGTTGGTAAGTCGACTACGTCGGTGAACTTGGCGTTAGCGCTGCATGCAGAAGGTGCGCGAGTGGGAGTTCTTGATGCGGATATTTATGGTCCAAGCCAGCCGAAAATGCTCGGCATAACCGGTCGCCCAGGCTCACCTGATGGGCGCACCATTGAACCGATGAAAGGACATGGATTGCAAGTGATGTCAGTGGGATTTTTAGTAGATGAAGACACGCCGATGATTCTACGTGGACCGATGGTCACGCAAGCATTAGGTCAATTGCTAAATGACACCAACTGGGACGAGCTTGATTATTTGATTATCGATATGCCGCCAGGTACGGGCGATATTCACTTAACGCTAGCGCAAACAGTGCCTGTTACGGGTTCGGTTATTGTGACGACACCGCAGGATATTGCGTTGATTGACGCGAAGAAAGGGCTGAAAATGTTTGAAAAAGTCGATATCCCCGTACTGGGTTTAATCGAAAATATGAGTTTGCATATCTGCTCTAACTGTCAGCATGAAGAAGCTATTTTTGGACAGGGCGGCGGTGAGTCGATGGCGAAGGAATACGATATAGAATTTTTGGGTGCTTTGCCGCTTGATTTATCTATTCGCACTAGCGTAGACAGTGGCACACCAAGCGTTGCGGCAGATCCAGAGAGCCCAATTTCCGCTATTTATAGAGGGATGGCAAGAAAATTAGCGGCTTCTTTGTCAGTTAAAGCGAAAGACTTTAGTGGCAAAATTCCGAATATTACAATCAATTAAGAATAAGGTTAATCATGGGCATTAAATCAGATGGGTGGATTCGTCGTATGGTGCAAGATCACGATATGATTTCGCCGTTCGAGTCAGGTCAAGTAAGAGAGTCAGACGATGGTGGGGGTGTTATTTCTTACGGGACATCAAGCTACGGCTACGATGTACGCTGTTCAGATGAATTTAAAGTATTTACGAACATTAACTCGGCTGTGGTTGACCCTAAAAACTTCGATGAAAATAGTTTTGTAGGTGTAAAGTCGGACGTTTGTATTATTCCGCCAAATTCTTTTGCACTGGCAAGAACGGTGGAGTATTTAAAAATACCACGCGATGTATTAACGATTTGTTTGGGCAAATCAACCTATGCGCGTTGCGGTATTATTGTGAATGTAACGCCTTTAGAGCCTGAGTGGGAAGGGCAAGTAACATTAGAATTTTCTAACACGACAACGTTGCCAGCTAAAATTTATGCGAATGAAGGCGTGGCGCAAATTTTGTTTTTTGGTGCAGACGAAGTGTGTGAAACCTCATACGGTGACCGTGCTGGTAAGTATCAGGGGCAGACAGGGGTTACGTTGCCAAAAGCTTAAAGGTTGGGCCTTCCACGAAAGCTCTTGCGCTCCTAGCAAGCGGCGCTTAAAGCGCCTTGTCGAGCACGCCATCTGTTATTTTCATTGCCCAGTCTTGCCTTCGGAATAATTATTCAGCGTGTATTGTTGCCAATCAAAGCTGAGCTTTATATCTTTTAAATCGTCGCCCAAAGGCTGCTTGTATTGATATGAGAGGGGTTTTATGTACGTATCGGTAATTTCAAATAAGCAACTGCTGTGAGTCGAAGAGGTAAGTTGGTGTTGGCTGCCCTTTAAAGGCACAGCGCTTAATCTAACGCGGCTTATTTTAATCTCGTTATAGCGAAGCCTGTATTAGGTTTTAAAGACACGAATAACATGCTTCATTGGAAAAGCATACGTTGAGGAAAGTGTGAAAAACATAACGAAGAGCGCTTTAGATAAGACACCCATGGATGTATTCTACATATAATCCATCACAACGGGGCCACTCATGTTTTTATCGTCCATATAGATTTCATCGCCTTTTAGTTCGATTCGACCTTCGGCAAGCCAGCTAATAGCTGTTGGGTAAATCAGATGCTCTTTGGTTTTGATACGCATTTCTAGGCTTTCCACGCTATCAGATGAAAGCACAGGCAGACGAGCTTGTAGTATGACCGGGCCGCTGTCTAATTCTGTATTAACGAAATGTACACTACTACCATGCAGTGGCTCACCATCATCAATCACCCGTTGGTGTGTGTGCATGCCTTTGTACTTTGGTAATAAAGAAGGGTGAACATTGATAAGTTTGCCGTAATATTGTTTTACAAAAGGTTCGCTTAGAATGCGCATAAAACCGGCTAAAACAATCAGGTGTGGCTGGTATGTGTCGATAAGTTTTTGCAACTGTTGGTCAAACTCCTCGCGGGATGCGTAAATCGCGTGTTCTAACGTATGTGTTGGAATGTTGGCATCTTCTGCACGCTTTAGACCAAGCACATTGGCTTTATTACTGATGACGGCCGAAATAGTTGCGGGGAGTTGTGAGTCAATAATTGATTGTAGTGTTGTGCCCAAGCCGGATAACAAAACGACAATTCGGTAATTAGTATTCATGCTATGTTTTACAGGTAGTTAACCTTTGGTTTGCCTTGTGCTGAGGATATGTTGCCGATAATAAAGGCCGATTCGCCGTTATTATTAAGATGCGTTAAAACATTTTTGGCGTCTTTTTCAGCCACACATACCACCATGCCAATGCCACAGTTAAAGGTTTTAAGCATCTCATTGTCGCTGATATTGCCTTCTTCTTGAAGCCAATCAAACAATGCCGGCGTTGGCCAACTGCCTAGCGTAATGTTAGCAACAGTATTATTAGGTAAAGCACGCGGAAGGTTTTCAGTGATGCCGCCACCGGTGATATGAGCTAAGGCATGCACGGGGTATTTGCTGATTAGGTCTAGCAATGTTTTTACGTAAATTCGAGTGGGTTCGAGTAGGGTGTCGGCTAATGGTTCGCCACCTAATGTTTGCTCAAGGTCGTCTTGTAACTCGATGACTTTCCTGATGAGTGAATAGCCATTTGAGTGTGCGCCAGAAGAAGCTAAGCCAATCAATACGTCACCAGCGGCTACCTGAGAACCATCAATAATATTCTCTTTTTCTACAATGCCAACGCTAAAGCCGGCAAGGTCGTAATCTTCGCCTTCGTACATACCTGGCATTTCTGCTGTTTCGCCACCAACAAGCGCCGCCCCAGAAAGCTCGCAGCCTTTGCCAATGCCGGCAATAACATCGCTTGCCACACCAAGGTTAAGCTTGCCGGTTGCGTAATAATCAAGGAAAAACAACGGCTCTGCGCCGGTCACGATAATATCGTTTACGCACATGGCGACCAAATCAATGCCAATAGTGTCATGCTTGCCTAGCATCATGGCGAGTTTTAGTTTTGTACCAACACCGTCTGTGCCAGAAACCAACACGGGCCTTTTGTAACGATTAAGGGGCAGTTCAAATAAAGACCCAAAGCCGCCAAGACCAGACATAACGCCAGGGCGTTGAGTCCGTTTTGCGATAGGTTTAATGCGCTCTACGAGTTGAGCGCCAGCATCAATATCTACGCCGGCATCTTTGTAACGCAAGCTGGTTTTAGAAGTACTCAAAATCAGTTCTATACGGTTGAAAAGAAGAATTATATCAGTTGAGTGAATTGTTGGCAGGAATAGGGTTAACTATATTATGCTATGGACATTGCTTATATAGAAATTTCGAGAGTATTCATGCGTTATGTATTAAGTTCTATTTTATTGGTTTTATCTATGTCGTCATACGCGGTGCAGGTGAATGGCTTGTATACGGCAATAGTAGCCGTTGATGACCAGTCGCAGTCAGCGCGTAACGCGGCTATTCATATCGCCATAAGAAAAGTAGTGCAAAAAGTATCAGGCAGACAAAGTGTTCTACAAAATAGACCTCTATTGGGCGCATTATCGAATGTTAGCTCATACATTGAACAGTTTCAGTATAAGGAGAAAGAAGACGACGAACTTGGTTTTTGGTTGACGATTAAATTTCAAAAGTCAGCATTGGACAAAGTCATGCAACAATTTGACACGCCGGTGTGGGGAAGTAAGCGCCCTGCTGTTTTAGTTTGGTTCGCGGTTGAAAATGACGGGGTGAAATACATTGTTGGTTCGGAAGCTGATGAGTCTGGGCTATTTACACAGGCAGCATTAGACGTAGGATTGAGAATAACCTTGCCTTTATTGGATATTGATGACCAAAGGATAATTAGCTTTAATGATGTTTGGGCAGGATTTTCTGATCAGATCTTGCTTGCCTCAGAGCGATATGAAGCAAAACAAATGATGTATGGCCGTTTATTAAAAGATGGCGAAAACAGCTGGAATTTGAATTGGACGTTAATGGGTTTAAGCGGTCAGCGTAGTGGATTAGAGCAAGCCGATACCGTAGAAAATATTTTGTCATTAGCATTTTTAGGAGTTTCGGAAGATTTAGCGAATATCTACGCACCTTATGGTGCTATATCACAAAGCGCGATAACGATAAACGTGAAAGGAGTCAGTGACTTGACGGAATTTGTGGAAGTTACTCGTTACCTATCGTCCCTAGACATGGTTAAAAAGCTGAATTGGAGTCAAGTCACGGGTGATAAAGTGGAACTCGAATTAAGCGTAATAGGTAGGGTTAGTGTGCTACAAGATACCATTGGACTAGATAATGTTTTGCAACCAGAGGCCAGGGCATATCCCCTAAGGACTCATTTTATTGACTCGCAGAAACAAGGTGTTAGCCAGCCGCTAAAACAAACACTGTATTACAGTATTAATTAATGACAAGAAAAGACATTCCCAATGCTATTAGTATTGCAAGAATATTACTAGTTGCGCCGATTGCTTACTTATTATTGAATGAGAGTTATACGGTAGCCTTAATCCTCGTTGTGATTGCCGCCGTGTCGGATGCACTAGATGGTTTTTTAGCAAAACGTTATGGTTGGACTAGCCAGGTAGGATCATTTTTAGACCCGTTGGCAGATAAGTTATTGTTGGTTTCTTGTTTTTTAGTTTGCATCGTTATTGATTTAATGCCAGCATGGTTGTTCGCCGTTATTTTGATACGCGATTTGGTGGTCGCTTTTGGTGCGTTGGGGTACCATTTTATGGTTGAGGCATTTCATGGAGAGCCGCCTTTTTCCAGCAAATTAAATACAGCATTCCAGATTATTTATTTGGTCATGTTAATTTCAAGCCAGCAACTTATTAATGTACCTGCCACTTGGCTTGATTTTGCGTTATATTCTGTTGCGGCAACCACAGCAATAAGTGGCTTAGAATACATCTGGGTGTGGGGTATGAAGGCATGGAACATCAAATTGAAAGGCTGATATGAATAACGGCAATAAATACGCAATGATTTTTATAGTATTTGCTGTACTGGTGTACCTTCTTTCGCCAGTATTAATGCCATTTTTAAGTGCGGCATTATTGGCGTATTTAGGCTGCCCGTTAGTTGATCGCTTAGAAAAAATAAAGTGGCCAAGATCACTTGCGGTCACGCTAGTTTTTGCCATTATATTTTCTGGTTTAACCGCCGTGATTGTTATTCTATTACCGTTAATCGAACAACAAATAGCAGCGCTAGTAGAAAAGGTGCCGGCTATTATCGCTTGGGGAAAAGAGACTGCGCTGCCTTGGTTACAGCATCGCTTTAGTGGCTTAGGCACGTTAGATGCTGAAAAATTACAGAAAACGTTACAAGACAATATCGGTGGAGCTGGAAGTATGGCGGCATCTGTATTGGGTTCGTTAACGGCATCTGGCATGGCGTTACTGTCGGGTTTTGCTAATTTATTATTAATTCCAGTTGTTACGTTTTATTTGTTACGGGACTGGGATGTTATGACGAGAAACATCCACAGCGCATTGCCACGAAAAATAGAAAAAAAATCGAAGCTTATCGCGCAAGAAATAGATGCTGTTTTGACGGCCTTTTTTAAAGGGCAGGTGCTGGTGATGGCTTGCATGGCGATTATTTATTACGTGGGCTTAAGTATTGCTGGTTTAGAGTTTGCCCTATTGATTGGTTTAATCGCGGGTTTGGTGAGTTTCGTGCCTTATTTAGGGTTAATTATTGGCTTGATGCTGGCGTGTGTGGCTTCGATTTTTCAACTATATGATGGAAGTGGCTTATTGGCTGTTGTACTAGTATTTGGTATAGCTCAAGTGTTAGAAAGCGTTGTATTAACACCGATATTGGTTGGTGACAAGATAGGCTTGCACCCAGTAGCGGTTATTTTTTCTGTGATGGCGGGCGGCCAACTATTTGGTTTTACGGGTGTGTTATTAGCGCTACCTATCGCGGCAGTATTGTTGGTGTTGTTGCGTCATCTAAATGACCAATATAAAAATAGCGAGTTGTATACGCAAAAGTAACGGTTTTTCTAAGAGCATAAAAAAGGGCGCTTATGTAAGCACCCTTTTTAGGTTTTGTTTGTGGGGTTATAGGTTTGACGCTACAAAATCCCAGTTAACCAATGCCCAAAACTTGTCCATGTAAGCAGGGCGTGCATTACGGCAATCAATGTAATATGCGTGCTCCCAAACATCACACGTTAACAACGGTGTTTGACCTGATGTTAAAGGTGTTCCTGCGTTAAATGTTTGAACAATCTCAAGGGTCCCGTTAGCATTTTTAACCAACCAAGACCAGCCTGCGCCAAAAAGGTTAATAGATTTATCGTTAAACTCGGCTTTGAACGCATCAACAGAACCGTAAGTCTTGTTGATAGCGGCCAGTAAATCGCCAGCAGGTTCAGTGTTGTTTGGTGTTAAGCAATTCCAATAAAAAGTATGGTTCCAGATTTGTGCGGCATTGTTAAAAACAGGGCCAGAAGAGTTCTTAACAATATCTTCAAGGCGAGCGTTTTCAAACTCGGTGCCACTAATCATACCGTTTAGTTTTGTTACATATGTTGCGTGGTGTTTGCCGTGGTGAAACTCCAACGTTTCTTGAGAAATATGTGGCTCTAATGCATCAATGGCATAAGGTAAAGGAGGCAGTTCATGTGTCATGGTGTGTTCCTGTTAATTTAAAGGTCAGTTAATATTAAAAGCAAAAATCGTTCTTGTTTACGGAGTGGATACTAATCTCTTCCTTGCTGAATCGCAACTTAATGCGTAGCGTGAAGGAAAAATAAAGGGCTGTTAGGAGTCAATAGAACTATCGAGATAACTAACACGGCATCTGTCCGTTTTTATGAACTTTGTTCTAGACGTTGTGAAGCGCAATGATGCAGCGTTAGCCTTGACGAATCATCATGCTAGGTAATGCACTCGCTAGACGTTTTATACGGTGAGGTCCAGGTTGACTGCATTTAGTAACCAGT
>LWTM01000061.1 GCA_002101205.1 Cycloclasticus sp. symbiont of Poecilosclerida sp. N
TGTTTCAGCTCACGTAGGCGATCAATTTGGTGTAACTAATCAACATCTATTAAGCGGTGTGTTTGGCTGGTTTTACTTCTCTATTAACCTAGGTGCTTTTGCTGCCATGTTACTTATTCCCTGGTTACTGGCTGAATATGGCGCGGCGGTTGCTTTTGCAGCACCAGGACTGCTGATGTTAGTCGCCACCGTCGCTTTTTGGAGTGGTCGTTACCGTTTTGTGCATATTCAGCCCTCTGGAATGGGTTTTCTAAAAGAAGTCTTTAGTCCTGTTGGCCTCAAGGTTTTGTTAAAACTCAGTTCTATTTATATTTTTATCGCTGTTTTCTGGGCTTTATTTGAACAAACCGGTTCGTCCTGGGTATTGCAAGCACAGAAGATGGATAGAATGATCTTCGGCTTTGAAGTTTTACCCTCGCAAATTCAAGTAGCAAATCCTTTGTTGATTATGTTGCTAATCCCCGTCTTTAATTCAGTTATTTACCCTTTATTAAATAAAATAGTGGTATTAACCGCCCTGAAAAAAATCAGCATGGGCTTATTCTTAACGACCATTGCATTTACCATTCCTGCTTTGATTCAAATGCAAATTGAACAAGGTCTTGTGCCTTCTATTGGCTGGCAAATATTGGCATATGTCATTTTGACAGCGGCTGAAGTAATGGTATCTATTACTTGTCTGGAGTTCTCTTATACACAAGCACCGAAAAGCATGAAATCATTTATTATGGCCTTATTCTTTATGTCTGTTGCACTAGGTAATTTATTTACCAGTGCCGTTAACTTTTTTATTGTTAATGACGATGGTAGTAATATGCTGACAGGAGCAGGCTATTTTTGGTTTTTTACTGTATTAATGCTAATAACTGCTATCTTATTTATATTCCTGAGCCAAAACTATCAAGAAAAAACCTATCTGCAAGAGGAACAAGACAGATATATTTTTTATTCCAAAAAGTTTTAGCAACCGGAGAGTGCGGCACTAAACATCTACCTTATTTATGCGACATTCAGTTATTTGAGAATATCAAAAACGCCAGTCTTTTAGAGCATATCGGCAGGATGGGTAAGGTTTTTATCGGATTGAAAGTTAAAAATGGGGGCCAATGGCTAAACAAAATAAAACCCGACTATTACAAGGCTTAGATTCAATTCGTAAGTGCAATTTTTACAGAGGTGCCGGCGGGTATAATTCGAGCCATTTTCTCGCCAAAGGAGATTACTAAAGTTGAGACAAGAGGGCAATTAGTTTTCTGAGAAAACCGGGCAACTGAAAATGCAATCCAGTGACGGCAAACTCTACGCAACAGATGTGGCTGATACCGAGCAAGTTTTACGCCTAATTCAATCCATTCCGTCGCCAAAAGACGAACCCTTTAAACTTGGCTGGCAAGGGTTGGGGCAGAAAGAATAGCAGAAACTGAATACCCAGAACTCGCTTTTGATAGAGCAATGGCAAGAACGAGGCGTTAAAGAGGATATTGCCCTGCGCCAAATTCACATACGGCAGTCTTTAAATGTTAAAATTTCACATAAAGTGGAGTTGGTTTGCGAAAATATTACGAGACAACTCTCCTAAGCGGTTGATAGTTAATGATTATATTTGTCCCGCTCTCGGCACCAAATAAACAAGGTCTTTAGTGATAGATGATTAATCAATCTTATATAGTTCTGTTTTTGATGTTATCAATAGCGGCGGCAAACCTACCGTGGTTAAGCGATAAGCTTTTTTGTCTGCACCAAATAACAGTTAAATCAGGCTGGTTACGTTGGTTTGAATGGATGCTTTGGTATGCCATTTGTTTTGCTGCTGGATTTTTTTTAGAGTACAAAACAATGGGAGTTCTCACTGAGCAAGATTGGGAATTTTATGTTGTCACCTTATGCTTATTCGCAGTATTTGCTTTGCCAGGCTTTATCTACCATTACGATTTAAAAGAGATACTGAAGTCGCGTTAAAGCCAATTATTTTATATATCCAAGAGGGTGGAGTGATTGAAGCAGAAGAAAATAATTTCTGCTGTATCAGCTATACGCTATAATTCCACTTTTTTTATTAAGGAGATTATTAGAAATGAAAGCACCTGTTCATGTAGCCGTTACTGGCGCCGCTGGTCAAATTTCGTATTCATTATTGTTTCGCATTGCCTCTGGCGACTTTTTAGGTCCAGATCAGCCTATTTGCTTGCACCTATTAGAAATCACACCTGCTATGGGGGCACTTGAGGGGGCAGTAATGGAATTGAACGATTGTGCATTTCCTTTATTAAAAGACGTGGTTATGTCTGATAATCCAGAAGTTGCTTTTAAAGATATCGATTTTGCATTCTTAGTAGGCGCGCGTCCTCGTGGCCCGGGTATGGAACGTAAAGATTTACTAGAAGCGAATGCAGCTATTTTCTCAGTTCAAGGTAAAGCATTAAACAAAGTCGCTAAACGTGATGTTCGCGTATTAGTTGTAGGTAACCCTGCAAATACGAATGCGCTGATTGCCATGAATAACGCACCTGATTTAGACCCCCGTAACTTCACAGCAATGACACGTTTAGATCATAACCGTGCAGTGAGCCTATTGGCTGAAAAAACAGGTACGCACAATACAGACATTACTAAAATGACTATTTGGGGCAACCACTCAGCAACGCAATACCCAGATTTGCACAATACGTTAATTAACGGCGAAGATGCGTTATCAAAAATTGATGCAAGTTGGTACTCAGATGACTATATTCCAGCCGTACAACAGCGCGGAGCCGCCATTATTAAAGCGCGTGGCTTATCAAGTGCAGCATCTGCCGCAAGCTCAGCCCTAGATCACATGAGAACATGGGTTCAGGGCACCGTGGGCGGTGATTGGGTTAGCATGGGTATTCCAAGTGACGGCAGTTACGGTATTGAAAAGGGTTTAATATACTCTTTCCCTGTCACAGTAAAAGACGGTGATTACTCTATCGTGCAAGGCCTGGAGATTAACGACTTTAGCCGTGAAAGAATGACAGCGACAGAGAATGAACTTAAAGAAGAGCGTGACGGTGTAAAGCATCTGCTCTAGGTCGGAATAGAAACCAGAGTAAAAAAACGAGAAGAGGGGGTTTTAGCCAAACATTATTGTTGTTGCACTTATGGGTTGAGTTCGCCCCTTATTTATTTTTTGTTAAGATTTATTATATTCAAAAAAGCATATAAATAAGCCATAAAAAACATCAAAGCAGTATAAGGAGATAATATTGGCAATACTAGCGATAGGATTAATGCAATATTAACCAAGATAACCAAAGAGACTGTTGTTGCTTGACTACGAAGCATGAAAATCATTTCTTTTGATGATGACATAGAAATTGTATTTAAAAATAATACAACGACTAAAACGTACTCAGGATCAAATGTGAAAAAATTAGACAATATCAAAACAAAGAAAATATGACGCATTAACTCATTGGTAGGAGAACCGCCACTAAGCCTGTCGGGGTTTAATCTTGAAGTAGCTCTAATAATAATCGCACCAGAGGTAATAATGCTTGCTATAAGGACAATGCCACTAAAATGCGCACCCAATGCTAGTGTGATAGCCACATGGGCGACTGCATCACAAACATTGTCTAAATCAGCACCAAAACGACTTTTGATGTTTAGTTTTGTGGCTAAGATACCATCAAGATCATCCATAACATTGTTAAAAACAATCAATGGTAGTAAATATTGATAACCATTATCCAAGTACAATAATGCTAGAGGAAGGACCCCTAATATTGAAACAATATTAGCAATATTCTTAAATAAAAACCCGCCCATTAGGTGGTGCTGAAAAGTTTTTCTGCAGCATCTAAATCTTCAGTCGTATCGATTTCATACCATCTATTTTCATCAAACATAACCGCTTCAAAGAATAATGTTTTATTTGCCACTAAATCTAAAAAAACAGCCTCATAATAAGCATTGAGATTTTTCTTATCGATGTAATTATCCAGCCTGGCTAAGACTTTATACCAACTGTCTAAGGACAAACTGCAAATATTAACAGTTTTGTAATGTTGCTTTTCAGTGGTGTCAGTGGACATATAAAATCTATCAACTTGATGATTTTTATCAAGTGACACCGTAGTGCCATTCATCCAAGGCAAGCGGATAGACAAGGCAATTCTATTTGGATACATCATTTTATTCAAAAGTTTAGCATCAAAAAACAAATCACTTTCTACCAAGAGAAAAGGCTCGTTAATAGCTTGTCTAGCTAGCCACAAGGAATAAATGTTATTAGTGGTTTCATAATCAGCATTAAAGACATATTCCATCTGCATATCCTGAACATGCTCATTCATATATTCACGAATAAGATGTTCTAAATACCCAGTTACTACAATAATTTTCTTAACTCCTTGAGTGCGGAATGTATCCAATAAATGTTGAATAATGGGTTTGTTGTTAACAACAGTTAAACACTTGGGCGCATCTAAAGTTAATGGACGCAAACGACTTCCTGTGCCAGCGGCTAACAAAACAACCGTCGTAATTTTTTTCTTATCCTTTAAAGGTTTCAACAACGTCTCCTAGTCTGTGTAGCATAACCTCAGCTACAAGCCTTGTATGATTAAAAAAACCAACTAAAACGGGTAAACTGAGACCCACCTTTAATTGCACACAAGACCTTATGTTACAGTTCAACGGCGTAATAGCTTTGCGCAATGGGATGAAAAAGTAGCTTAAAAAGTTGCCTTTTAACCACCGTCACTTGTTAGGCAATTAATCGTTAACATCATGTTTTATTGCTTTACTTTTTGCAGATATTTTTCGTGATAGAAAAACTATCAACAAGCTGATAACACTGTAAATCAATGCAATCTCATACCATTCAGTAAATAATGCGGGCAATACTTTAAGTAGCGCTGCCAGTATAAACCCCGCTATACCAAACGATAAAGCAATAAAAAAACCACTAAATATCTCTAAAATTGATAAAACAAAACCAACAGTAAGCCAAAATTCAACTGTAAATATCAATGCCATACTTACTTTTTAAAGAAAGATTTTACCGAGCTTAATGCACTGATAATATCAGTTGGTAAAAGTATAATTTTGGAGTTGTTAGAACCTGATAATTGCCCTATTGCATCTACTTGTCGTTTCTGTATTTCAAATTGAATTGCGGATTCTCCTTCGTTGTTAATAGCCTCCGCGATTGTTTTGGTTGTATATGCGTCTGCATCGGCTAACAAGCGTTTTGCATCAGCTGTCTTTTGTGCTACATAAAGTTCAGCATCTGCATTTAATTCTGCTGATCTTTTCTTTCCCTCTGCCGCCATGACTGTCGCTCGTCGTTCCCTTTCTGCATTGATCTGTTGCTGCATAGCCTTTTTTGTATTTTCATCAACATCAACATCCAATATTTCAGTACGCGTTATATCCACACCCCAATCCGCACACGTTTCTTCAAGACTGCTTTTTATTTTTTTATTAATTTCATCTCTATGGGATTGCACTTCATCAAACTCAATTGACCCAACAATTGATCGGACCGTTCCAGTAACCGCATTATTGATAGCACTTTCTAGGTTTTGAATTCTATACGTTGCTTTTGCCGCATCTATAATTTTAAAAAATATTGTATTTGTGATGACGATAGTAACGTTATCTCTTGTGATGACATCGTGTGGCTTTTCGGGCAACTGCCTTTCAAGAATGCTTAATTTTCTTGCAACCCTATCAAACAAGGGTGTTATGAAGTTCAGACCCGCCTTTAATGTTTTTGTATATTTTCCGAAACGCTCAACTATATAATTTTCACTTTGAGGGACGACTTTGACGCCCATTAAAGCTAAAATTATTGCTAATGTAGATGCTACAATAAAAACAATTTCCATCAGTTACTTCTCCTTTTTTAGATTGCCTAACAGTGTGAATAAGCGGAAATGGTTTCCCACCTATATCATTGTATATAGGCGAGATAGTAATTCCATGTATCATGATATTAACACGTCAAAGCACGGATGGGTTTATTTTACGCGCTATTCTTGTAAAACGCGCTCCGAAAAGCCTATTTACCCTATTTAGATTATCTCGCGTTACCCTGGTTATTTATCTCTCCTCGTAACAAAAACTGTTTAGCTTGCAAGAGATCATCATCGTGATTAATGTTAAAGAAAGGGTCTACGGTTTGATAGTCAAATGAGAGATGGGTGGTTTTATACCGTGATGTCCATAAATCGACCTTTAGAATACCTTCGTTGACGATAGCTGAACGTAAATCATCCATTAAAGCGATAGGCCATAGCCCAATAACGGGATGAATGCGACCATTGGAAGCGGCAAAAGCTAAGGTCGCTTGACTTTCTAGCAGACGTTGATGAAGCTTGTTAATAAGGTTATCGGGTAAAAAGGGCGTGTCAATAGGAATCGATGCGAGTAAGTGACATTGCGGCTGATATTCGCTGACCCACTCCATCGCGCTAAGAATGCCAGCAAGTGGCCCTAGGAAGCCATCTAGGCTGTCTTTTACAATGGGTAAGCCATAAGCCTCAAGGCGCTTATTTTGATCATTGCTGTTGATAATAAGCGTTTCGCTTGGGGGTCTTAATTTATTTAAAACGTGCTCAATAAGAGGTTTGCCCGCGAGTTGTAGAAAGGCCTTGTTTTTATTATCCATACGCCTCGACAGACCGCCATTTAAAATAACGCTAACGATACGATTGTTTTCAATGGGCATGGAATATTTTCTATCGAGGTATCGCTAATGTTTGAGTATAAGGCATGAAAACGTTGATGGGCAGTAACGATTACAATAAAAGAACCGCGCAAAGCACGGTCATTTTTCGTCAAGCCTTGGCGTTAAGGAAGTTTTGGCCCAGCGCAAACGAGAGATTTACCTTCGTCATTGTCGGTGTATTTTTCGAAATTCTTAATAAATAACTGTGCTAAGTCTTTTGCACGTCTATCCCATTCGCCATTATCTTGATAGGTGTCTCGCGGATCTAGAATGTTGTCATCAACCCCTGGGAGCGATGTTGGCACTTCAAGATTGAAGTACGGCACTTCTTTGGTGTCGGTGTTTTCAATAGAGCCATCAAGAATGGCATTGATAATGCTGCGTGTGTCTTTAATTGAAATACGTTTACCGGTGCCATTCCAGCCTGTATTAACGAGGTAAGCCCGTGCGTTGACAGCTTCCATACGTTTGACAAGCTCTTGGGCGTACTTAGTTGGGTGCAAGGACAAGAAAGCCGCGCCAAATGCGGCAGAGAAGGTCGGTGTAGGTTCTGTGATTCCGCGCTCTGTACCGGCTAGTTTGGCAGTGAACCCTGATAAGAAGTAGTACTTGGTTTGTTCCGCGGTTAACATAGAAACGGGCGGCGTTACACCAAACGCATCGGCGGTTAGAAAAACAATTTTTTTTGCATGCCCTGCTTTAGAGACGGGCTTAACGATGTTTTCAATATGGTCAATCGGATATGAAACACGTGTGTTTTCAGTTTTAGAACTGTCGCTAAATCGAATAACGCCTTGATCTGATAAAGCAACGTTTTCTAATAGGGCGTTGCGTTTAATGGCGGCGTATATTTCTGGCTCGTCTTCAGCGCTTAAGTTAATGACTTTTGCGTAGCAGCCACCTTCGAAATTAAACACGCCGTTATCATCCCAGCCGTGCTCATCATCACCGATAAGCTGGCGGCTTGGGTCGGTTGAAAGCGTTGTTTTACCCGTTCCAGATAAGCCGAAGAAAATAGCGACATCGCCTTCTTTGCCCACATTAGCAGAGCAATGCATGGATGCCATGCCGCGAAGTGGAAGCAGGTAGTTCATCATGCTGAACATGCCTTTTTTCATTTCCCCGCCGTACCAAGTGCCACCGATTAATTGCATTTTTTCAGTGAGGTTGAAGGCAACAAAGTTTTCTGAGTGTAAGCCTTGTTCTTCCCAGTTAGGGTTGTTGGTTTTTGCGCCATTCAAAACAACAAAGTCTGGCTCGAACGTTTTAAGCTCTTCTTCGCTTGGACGAATAAACATGTTTTTAACAAAGTGTGCCTGCCAAGCGACTTCAACAATAAAGCGCACGGCTAAACGTGAATCTTTATTGGCACCGCAGAAAGTATCAACAACAAACAAACGCTGCCCCGATAACTGCTCAGTAACGACTTTCTTAAGGCTACTCCAATTCTCTTCAGATAAAGGCTTATTATCATTCTTACCCTGTGTAGACCACCACACGGTATCGCGGGATACATCATCCATAACAATGTATTTATCTTTTGGCGAACGACCAGTGAAAATGCCCGTATCAACCGCCACAGCACCTAGGTTTGTCACAGTGCCTTTTTCATAACCCTCTAGGTCATCACGCGTTTCTTGTGCATACAAAACATCGAATGATGGATTGTGAATGATTTCTGAGACATTGCTTATGCCATATTGGCTAAGTTCTAAGGAGTTGGACATTGTTAGTGCTCCGATAATATTTAGGTTGATTTATTATTTTCAATTACTGCGTAGGCAGAGTGGTTGTGAATGGATTCAAAATTTTCAGCTTCTAAAACATAAGACAAAACTTTGCTTTCTTTATTAAGCGCGTTGGCAACGTCCCGCACTACGTCTTCAACAAACTTTGGGTTGTCGTAGGCCAGCTCTGTGACGTGTTTTTCATCGAGCCGTTTCAATAAGCTAAACAGTTCGCTAGAAGCTTGTTGTTCTACCAAAGTAATAATGTCTTCTGCAAAAAGGTCGCCATTCGTAGCTACACTCACGGTGATATGTGAACGTTGGTTGTGCGCACCGTAGTCAGCAATTTTTTTGGAGCAAGGGCATAAGCTGGTAACGGGAATAACAACGGTTATATTGATGCGAGTCTCTTCTTTTGACCACTGGCCAGCCAGTTTTATTTGGTAGTCAAGCAAGCTCTTAACTCCAGTCATCGGTGCTGATTTATTAATGAAATATAAAAATTCAGCTGATATATAACCAACATCGGCTTCAAGTTTGTGTGTCATAGCCTCTAGCAGAACGCTAAAATTTTGCAATGAAATCTGCTGACAATCTTCGTTTAATAAGGCAACAAAACGCGACATATGCGTGCCTTTTTGATGATGCGGCAAGTTCACAGACATATTGAAGGTGCCCACAGTGGCTTGCTCGTGGCCATTTTTATCAACAAAAACGAATGGATGGCGGATATCTTTTATACCCACTTTATTGATTGGCATGTTTCTGGCGTCAGGGCGGTTTTGTACGTCTTCGATTGTCATATGGGAGCTAATTATAAAGTGCTTGGCGCATTACTGGGCTACATTAAGGTGTTGCCGTATGGATTGTTGTATGCCTTCGGCATCAAGTCCAGCTTCTTTTAATAATTCTTCTCTGGACCCGTGCTCTAAGTTTAAGTCAGGTAGGCCTATATTAACGATAGTCACATCAAGTTTTTGTTCAGCAATGAATTCGTTGATAGCGCTACCCGCACCGCCTTGAATCATATTTTCTTCAAGCGTGAAAATAGTTTGATGGGATGACGCGATGCGCTCGATCATCGCCTTATCAAGTGGTTTAACAAAACGCATATTAATAACACTTGCGTCGAACTCCTTAGCTACTTCAAGCGCAGGGTAAACAACGGAACCAAATGCGAGCAAGGCAATGTTTTTGCCTTTGCGAAGCTCAATAGCTTGACCTATCGGTATTGTTTCAACACAGGTACTAACGTTAATGCCAGGGCCTTTACCTCGTGGGTAACGAACGGCCGTTGGTACATTGTAATGGAGACCTGCGCTGAGCATTTGGCGGCACTCGTTTTCATCAGCGGGTGCCATAACAACCATATTGGGCAGGCAACGCAAATACGTCAAATCATACGAGCCTGAATGCGTCGGTCCATCTGGCCCAACAACGCCTGCGCGGTCGATGGCAAATAATACAGGTAAATTCTGTAACGCAACGTCATGAATTAATTGGTCGTAGCCGCGTTGCAAGAATGTGGAGTAAATGGCCACAACGGGCTTTAAGCCTTCGCAAGCCATACCCGCGGCCAGGGTGACAGCATGTTGTTCGGCAATCCCAACATCAAAGTAGCGATCAGGGAATTGTCGTTCAAATTCGACTAAGCCAGAACCTTCGCGCATGGCAGGTGTTATAGCTACAACCTTATCGTCTGATGCAGCAACGTCACACAACCACTGACCGAAAACCTCGGTATAAGTCGGTGCGCTAACTGCTTTTTTTGGTAGGTTATCGTCAGTCCTATCAAATCTACTAACGCCGTGATAACCAACAGGGTCCTCTTCAGCAGGTGAATAGCCTTTACCTTTTTGGGACACAATATGTAGGAACTGAGGGCCCTGTAAGTCTTTTAAGTTTGAAAGAGTCTTAACCAAGGTAGGTAAGTCGTGGCCATCAATAGGACCTATGTAATTAAAGCCTAACTCCTCAAATAAAGTACCGGGGATGACCATGCCCTTGACGTGCTCTTCGGTTCGTCTTGCAAGTTCCCATACGCTCGGCATTTTTGAGAGAACTTTTCTACTGCCTTCTTTAACGGTTGTATACATCTTGCCAGATAAGATTTTAGCAAGATGGTTTTTTAAAGCGCCAACATTCGGTGAAATTGACATGTCGTTATCGTTTAAAATAACCAACAAGTTTGCGTCCAAAGCGCCGGCATGATTGAGCGCTTCAAAGGCCATGCCGCCAGTTATCCCGCCGTCACCAATAATAGCGACGGTGCGTTTTTTTTCATCGTTAATTTTGGCTGCAATCGCCATACCTAATGCCGCGCTGATAGAGGTGCTTGAATGGCCAACACCAAAAGCATCGTATTCGCTTTCTGAGCGTGTAACAAAAGGCGTGATACCGCCTTTTTGACGGATCGTTGAAATTTGACCTTTACGCCCCGTAAGAATTTTATGCGGGTAGGCTTGGTGTCCAACGTCCCAAATTAATTTATCGTTTGGTGTGTCGAAAACATAGTGCAAGGCAATGGTGAGCTCTACAGTGCCAAGCCCAGCTGCGAGATGACCGCCAGAGCGGCTAACAGACGAAATAAGAAAATCACGTAACTCGACAGATAGTTCAACAAGCTTATCGGCAGGCAATTCACGTAAGTCGCTAGGCAGGCTGATTTTATCGAGCAATGGATGAGTGGTTGTAGCTGTCACGTAATGTCAATAAATACATTGAATTAAGGTTTCGTATTATCGTTTGCAAGTGGCGACTATGCAAGTCAATACGACCTAATGATATTAGGTTAATCGAGAGACGGTAAATTGTGCAAGATCACGTAAGTAGTTCGCTCGCTCACCGAAGCTAGATAGATTAGCAATAGCATTATCGTACAAATTATTCGCTAATTTTTTTGAGGCATCTAAACCGAGCAAGGACGGATAAGTTGACTTTTCCGCCTGTTGGTCTTTGCCTTGCGTTTTTCCAAGTACCTGTGTTGAAGAAGTTTCATCAAGAATATCGTCCTGTACCTGAAAGGCCAAGCCTATGCACTCAGCATAATTTTTTAAGTGCTGGTATTGTTTATCCTTGGCGTTGAACTTTAAACTTGCAACCATCGTGACGCAGCTACAAATCAGCGCGCCAGTTTTGTGTGAATACGTGTTTTCTATCTCAGAAATTAAGATGTTTCGGCCTTCATTCGCCAAGTCAATGGCTTGCCCGCCTACCATGCCTCTAGAGCCTGAAGCTTGCGACAATAGCTGAATGAAAATTATTTTTTGCTCAGCAGAGCAATCAGCATCAGACAACACCTTGAAGGCGAGAGTTAGCAAAGCATCCCCAGCTAAAATAGCAGTGGCTTCATCAAAGGCCCTATGGCAACTAGCTTTGCCGCGGCGTAAGTCGTCGTCATCCATACAAGGCAAATCGTCATGAATGAGTGAGTAAGCGTGTATTAATTCAATAGAACAAGCGAGACTATCTAGTAGGTAAGAGGGAAGGTCAAGTAAATGGCCCGTTGCGTAAACGAGCATGGCTCTGATGCGTTTGCCGCCATTGAGCGTTGAATATCGCATGGCTTTATGCAGGCGTGCCGGTTCACTATGAGGCGCAGGCAAATGAGAGTCTAGAGTTAACTCCACCTGCTGAATCTTTTCTTTTTGAAATTGTTTGAGCGCGCTCATTTATCTAATACGATGAGCTGTTTTATTCGAAATCAACAGGTTTTTTTAAAACGGATTTACTGAGTAAAATTTCAACTCTTTGTTCAGCCTCAGCCAAGGATTTCTGACAAGATTGGACGAGTTTTATGCCTTGTTCAAATTCTTTTAGTGATTCCTCTAGTGTTAAATCGCCACCTTCCATACGTTCAACTAATGATTCAAGGGTCCTTAAAGAGTCTTCTAAGTCCAGTTTTTTTGCTTTTGCCATATAATTTAATGCGTGCTGTTTTTAGTGAATTAAAGGAGGCCAGCAATTTATTTTGCCAACCCTCTGTAAAAATTAACTATAGCATAAGAGTAAAATTCCTAGTTATATTGATGTTAAAAATGCTATGATTTTTCAGGTTTAGTAACCGCCTTATTTTGAGGCTGCGTTATTTTCGATCATTGAATTTTGGAGAATTATCATGAGTGTTTTAGTTTCAAAAAAAGCCCCTGACTTTACAGCGCCCGCTGTATTGGGCGACGGTAGTATTGTTGATTCATTTACATTATCTGAGGCGATAAAAGGTAAATATGCCGTTATTTTCTTTTATCCATTAGACTTTACGTTTGTTTGCCCCTCTGAGTTGATCGCTTTTGATCACCGTATGGATGAATTCAAAAAACGCGGTGTTGAAGTGATTGGTGTGTCAATTGACTCGCATTTCTCACATAACGCGTGGAGAAACACAGCGATTAATGCCGGTGGTATTGGTCAAGTAGGTTACACACTAGTCGCTGATATGACACATTCAATCTGTAAAGATTACGATGTTGAATCTGAAGGGGGCGTTGCGTTTCGTGGTTCTTTCTTAATTGATACGGAAGGTACAGTACGCCACCAAGTGGTTAACGATTTACCTTTAGGCCGTGACGTCGATGAAATGTTACGGATGGTTGATGCGCTACAGTTCCACGAAGAGCATGGTGAAGTCTGTCCTGCTGGTTGGACAAAAGGTGACAAGGGCATGAACGCGAGCCCTGATGGTGTTGCTGCTTACTTAAGCGAAAATTCTGACAAGCTTTAGGTCGTTTTAATCAGTGAAAACGGCGCTTTTTCGCGCCGTTTTTTTTTGTAAACTTAAAGCAAGGCTCAGACGTCATTTATTGCGAGCCCACCCCTCATTGAATAGAGGAACCGCGAACAAAAAGACCGCGTTATTTAAGCTCTTTTTGAATCATGACCTGGATTTGAGCAAAGCAGACCCCATCGTTTGATTGACAACTGTTCTTACGGCTGAAAAAAAGACCTGATAAAGAGATTGTCAGCATTTTCTTGTTACTCAGATGGTGCATTAACTTAATATTTTTTGGGCCTAATAGTTCGTGAATTATCGTTTTCAGTTTCAAATCTTTGAATACTATAGTTGTAGCGTTGGCCTTATATTTGTGCAGAAACAAATTTTCAGCTAGGAATATTCCTCGCTTTGACAACTTTAAATAAATCCTATTCATGCGCTAGTGAAATCGTTAGAATCCCATGCAAACATTCATCCTCGTTTATTTAATTATCTTTCACCTATTATGAGTAAGCAATACGCCGCCTCCGACATTGAGGTCTTAACGGGTCTAGACCCTGTTAAAAAAAGACCGGGTATGTACACCGATACTGTTCGGCCAAATCACCTTGTTCAAGAGGTGTTAGATAATAGCGTTGATGAAGCGATTGCTGGTTTTGCAAGCAAAATTGATGTCAGTGTCTATAAAGATGGTTCAGTCAAAATTGATGATGATGGGCGCGGTATGCCGGTTGATATTCATCCAGAGCATGGCGTATCAGGCGTTGAGCTTATTTTGACGCGTTTACATGCGGGTGGTAAATTCTCGAATAAAAACTACCAGTTCTCTGGCGGTCTGCACGGCGTGGGTATTTCGGTTGTGAACGCCTTATCGAGTCGCGTAGATGTTGAAGTGAAGCGAGAAGGCGTGCGTTGGCACATGGCTTTTGAAAATGGCGACTCCGTCGAAAAACTTAATGAATTAGGCGCGGTAGGGCAAAAAAACACCGGTACGTCTGTTCATTTCAAACCGAATGCTATTTATTTTGATTCGGCAAATATCTCAGTTCCGAAATTAAAGCACGTGTTACGAGCTAAAGCCGTACTGTGTCCGGGTTTACGCATAAGCTTGAATGATGAAGGGCGTGCTGAAAAATCGGAATGGTATTACGAAAATGGCTTAACGGACTATTTGCTCAGTCAATTAGAGCATCTAAATTTGTTGCCAGAAGAAGGCTTTGTTTCAAGCGCAAGCGGTGAGCGTGAGTCGGTTGAGTGGGCATTAGCATGGTCTAAAGATGCCGGCGAAGGCATAACAGAAAGTTATGTGAACCTTGTACCAACGACTCAAGGCGGCACACACGTAAATGGCTTACGCACGGGGTTAACCGAAGCGGTACGCGAATTTTGTGAGTTTCAATCGTTGTTACCACGAGGCGTTAAAATCACGCCCGATGATGTTTGGGAGCGTTGTCATTATGTCTTATCTCTTAAATTAGAAGACCCACAATTCTCAGGGCAAACGAAAGAACGTTTAACATCACGTGAATGCGCAGCATTTGTATCAGGTGTGGCGAAAGATAGCTTTAGCCTATGGTTGAATCAACACCCGGCCATTGGCGAAGAAATTTCTCAAATTGCTATTCAACGTGCACAAAATAGGCAACGTGCGGGTAAAAAGGTTATCCGTAAAAAAGTAACAAGCGGGCCGGCTTTACCTGGCAAATTAGCAGACTGTTCATCACAAGATTCAGACCGTTCCGAATTGTTTTTGGTTGAAGGGGACTCGGCGGGCGGTTCTGCAAAACAAGCGCGCGATCGTGAGTTTCAAGCGATTATGCCGCTACGCGGGAAGATTTTAAACACGTGGGAAGTGGAACCCGTTGACGTCCTAGCGTCGCAAGAGGTTCACGACATCTCTGTGGCGATTGGCGTGGAACCGGGTTCGCCTGACTTGAAATCCTTACGCTATAGCAAAATTTGTATTCTCGCCGATGCTGACTCAGATGGGTTACATATCGCGACGTTATTATGCGCTTTGTTTGTACGTCATTTTGCGCCCTTGGTAGAGGCGGGGCATATTTACGTGGCGATGCCGCCTTTGTACCGCGTTGATGTAGGAAAGCAGGTGTTTTATGCCCTAGATGATGCCGAAAAAGAAGGTGTGTTAGACCGTATTTCAGCTGAAAAACTGAAAGGAAAAGTCAACGTACAGCGCTTTAAAGGTTTGGGTGAAATGAACCCGTCTCAATTACGCGTTACGACGTTGAACCCGGATACCCGCCGGCTAGTGCGACTGGCCATGCAAGCCGGTGACGAAACACACGCAAAAATGGATATGTTGTTAGCAAAAAAACGTGCGCCTGACCGCAAAGCATGGCTAGAAGAAAGCGGCAATTTGGCGGACATATAAGAGAGCATTATGAGTACAACACAGTTTGAAAATATCGAAACATTGCCGCTAAAAAACTTTACCGAAAAAGCGTATTTGGATTACTCCATGTACGTTATTTTGGACCGCGCTTTACCGCACATTGCGGATGGCTTAAAGCCTGTGCAACGCCGCATTGTGTATGCGATGTCTGAGTTAGGGTTATCAAACAATGCGAAATTTAAAAAATCAGCCAGAACCGTCGGCGATGTATTGGGTAAGTTTCACCCGCATGGCGACAGTGCCTGCTACGAGGCAATGGTGCATATGGCGCAGCCATTTGCTTACCGTTACCCCTTAGTTGACGGGCAGGGCAACTGGGGCTCGCCAGATGACCCCAAGTCATTTGCCGCCATGCGTTATACCGAATCACGGCTTGCGCCGTATTCAAATAGCCTGCTAAGTGAATTAGGGCAGGGCACAGTTGAATGGACGGATAATTTTGATGGCACTTTGCAAGAGCCGGTTTTATTACCCGCGCGTTTGCCGAACTTGTTATTAAATGGTGTTACCGGCATTGCCGTCGGTATGTCCACGGATATCCCACCGCATAATTTGAATGAGGTAGCGACCGCTTGCATTCGTTTGTTGGACGAGCCTAAAACGGATATTTCAGCGTTAATGGAACACATAAAAGGACCGGATTTTCCAACGGAAGCTGAAATCATTACGTCGCGTGAGGATATTCACGCTATGTACGAAAAAGGCATGGGCAGCTTACGCGCTCGTGCACGTTATGAAATGGAGCAAGGGCAAATTATTGTTACGGCATTACCTTATCAAGTGTCGGGCGCAAAAGTATTGGAGCAAATAGCCGCGCAAATGCGTGCGAAAAAACTGCCAATAGTGGAAGACTTACGTGATGAATCAGATCATGAGAACCCAACACGTTTAGTCATCGCTCCGCGTTCAAACCGCGTGGATATTGAGCAGTTAATGTTACATCTTTTCGCCACAACAGATTTAGAACGGACCTATCGTGTTAACTTTAATGTGATTGGTTTATCGGGTAAACCGCAAGTCAAAAATTTGAAAGTGGTGCTAACAGAATGGCTTAGTTATCGCATTGAAACAGTTAAAAAGCGTTTAACATATCGTTTAGATAAAGTGACCGACCGCTTGCACATTTTAGATGGCTTGTTGGTCGCGTATTTGAATATTGACGAAGTGATTCGAATTATTCGAGAAGAAGATAAGCCGAAAGAAGCGCTGATGGCATGTTTCTCTATTACGGATGTTCAAGCACATGCGATTCTTGAGATTAAATTACGCCAATTAGCGAAACTAGAAGAATTTAAAATTCGTGCGGAGCAAGATGAATTGGCCAAGGAACGGGGTGGCTTGGAAAAAGTTCTCGGTTCAAAACAACGTTTACGTACCTTAGTTAAAAAAGAAATACAGGCAGATGCAGAGCTTTATGGCGATGCGAGACGCTCGCCTATCGTTAGCAGACAGTCCGCTCAAGCGTTGGATGAAAGTGCTTTGATTCCTAATGAGCCGATAACCGTTGTCATTTCACAAAAAGGCTGGGTACGCGCAGCTAAAGGGCATGATATTGACCCTAAAAGCCTCACCTTTAGATCGGGTGATGAGTATTTAGCATCGGCTAGAGGGCGTAGTAATAGCCTGGTCCATTTTTTAGATTCAACAGGACGAGTTTACAATTTGCCTGTGCATGGTCTGCCATCAGCTCGTGGGCAGGGTGAGCCATTAACGGGTAGCCTAAAACCGCCTACAGGCGCCATGTTTACGAGTGTTCTTGCAGGCAAGGATGAAAAAGTTCTGTTGTCGTCAACGGCCGGTTATGGCTTTGTTACTAAATTGCCCGAACTATTTAGCAAAAACAAAGCGGGTAAGGCACTATTGTCTCTCCCCCTAGGTGCTCAAGTGCTTTCTCCTGCTTTATTTGAAAAGGATGACTGTTTGCTGGCAGTTATTAGTAAACAAGGCCGTCTGCTGATTTTCCCTGTAAGTGATGTGCCTGAATTAAACAGGGGTAAGGGCAATAAATTGATTCAAATCTCGACGAAAGACCTAAAGTCGGGAGATGATTATGTGATCGGCTTTTGTGTCGTGAGCGAGCAGCAATCTATTCGTATTTATGCCGGTAAACGACATATTAACTTAAAGCTCTCGGACCTTGATGTATACCGAGGTAACAGGGCGCACCGCGGTACAAAATTACCGAGAGGGTTTCAAAATCCTAATGGTATTGAATTAATCACGCAGTTGTCTTAGATAACCAAGTTAATTTAGGCTAACAAAGCGTGGGAAGAGTAAGCCAGTACAAGATAGCCAACAGTGCTAACGGTCAACGCCTAAAAGAACTAATTGAGGCCAGCGTTTATGAATGAGATGCGGGTGGACAATACAATAGCTTGACTAACCCTTGTCGATAAAAGATAATGCTCGTGCTTTTGGTTTGAGTGTATAACTCAATTTTAAGGGAAGTTGGTACGACACTGTTCAAACCCAACACTGCCCCCGCAACGGTATATAAGAAAAGTGTATCAACAGCCACTGTGTAAAACATGGGAAGGCGATACATCGGCGATTCAATAGCCACTTATGAGTCCGGAGACCTGCCATTAGCAAATCGGTACGTTGCGGGTGGGCAACAGGGCTGTTGTTGATTCTTTGTTTGTTTTCTCAACTTCATCTATTTCCTCTCGTGGCGCTTATTAATTGGCGCGGGGCTGCGCTTTACAACGAGGAAAACTCATGAAAAAAACGATTCTAGCGTCAAGCATTCTTGCTGCGCTTTCTTTAACTCAATCTATCGCTTTTGCTGAAGATGATGCATTAGTTGTTACGGCTACTCGTACAGCACAAGTAGCGGATAAAACATTGGCATCCGTATCAATTGTTACCCGTGACGATATAGAAAAATATCAATACAAAACAGTTGCTGAGGCTATCGAAGGCTTGCCAGGTGTTGTGATTAGTAATTCTGGTGGCTTAGGCAAAAAGACCTCTTTATTCTTGCGCGGTACAGAGTCTAATCATACGCAAATTATTTTAAATGGCGTAAAACTGGCGACTAATGCTTTTGGTGCACCACAAATTGAACAGATCCCCTTATCTCTAATAGAACGGATTGAATTGGTTCGTGGCCCACAGTCTAGCCTGTATGGCTCTGGTTCTATTGGTGGAATAATCCAAATATTTACTAAAAAAGGTTCGGGTGAACTTAAACCCCATTTTTCTGCAGGTTTTGGTACGCATGATACAAAGGAAACAAGTTTTGGTGTTTCTGGTGGTGACGCATCAACATGGTATAGCTTAAGTGCTGGCTATACCCAAACGAATGGCTTTAACGCGTGTTATGGAAAGCCTTTCCCCAATGGTTTTGGTTGCGGCATAGTAGAACCAGATAAAGATGCATACCGAAATACCCATTCTTCTATTAGAGCGGGGCATCGTTTTGGAGAAAGTGCGGATGTTGAGTTTTTTAGTCTCTACAGTGAAGGTGAGTCAGAGTATGACGGTTCTGATTTTTCTAGTAACCAAGCCGATTTTTTACAACACACTTTTGGTGTAAAGCTATTAACAGCTATCACAGATGGTTGGTCGGTTACTTCCACGTTAAGCCAAGGCCGCATTGAAGGAGATTGGAACAAAGATGGCACTGATAAAGGCTTTTCTGATAATCAGCAAGATCACTTTAGTATTCAAAATGATATTCAGCTAAACGACGAAAATTTACTGATAGCTGGTTATGATTATGAAGATGATAAGATTGAAACGAATCTGAGTTATGAGAAAAAGAATAGACACAGTAATGCCTTTTTTGGGCAGTTACTAGGCGAGTATGGTCACAGTGATTATCAAGTCGCTTTAAGAAGAGAACATGACGAGCAATTTGGTAGCCATACAACAGGCAATGTTGCATGGGGAATGGCGCTGTCTGAAAAATTACGATTGACAGCATCCATTGGTACAGCATTTGTTGCCCCGTCTTTAATTGATCTCTATTACCCGCTATCACCTGATTCTGGTTATGTAAACAGTAATCGACTACTAGACCCCGAGCGTTCAAAATCATATGAGCTTGGAGTTTCTGGAAATCATATTGGAGCTCATTGGTCTATTAATGTATACCGCACAAAGATCAAAGACCTTATTGTATCCGATGGTACTCGTGGCCCTCAAAATATTTCCGAGGCTGTTATTAAAGGTTTTGAACTACAAGCATCTACTAAGTTAGTGGGCATTGATTTTGATGGACAATTGACATGGACTGATGCGGAAAATAGAAGCGGCGAAGCAAACAATGGTAATGTGCTTGCTAGGCGCGCAGAACAAACCTTTGCATTAAATGCGAATAAATCGTTTGGTGACTTTAGTCTTGGAAGTAAAGTGTTTGTATCAGGCCGTCGTTTTGATGATTCTGCAAACACGCGTAGACTTGCTGGGTTTGCGACAGTTGATTTAGTCGGTTCATATAAGCTAAATAAGGATTTAACAGCGCAAGTTAAAGTCTCAAATTTATTTAATGAAGAATATGAAACCGTGTCTGGCTATAATACAGATGGTACGAATATATTCTTTTCAATTAACTATCAGCCCGTTGATTAATTTAAAGAGTTTGCTTGAATGATTAAAGGGAAGAAAACCTAGTTTTTCTTCCCTTTTTTTATTTCCCAAGGTAAAAGCCAATTAGCATTTTGGTGGCTACCAAATAATGCGTCTATACCATAAACAGCTCTTAAATTATCAAAAGTTAGTACATCATCAGGCAGGCCTTCTGATGCTTTCTGGCCTTGGTCTAGCATCAGTAAGTTGTCGCAATAACGCATAGCTAAATGAAGCTCATGTAAGACCACAAGAACGGTTTTACCTTTGTTTGCTAATTCATGCAGCACAGCCATCACTTCAATTTGATGTCGTGGGTCCAGTGATGCGATGGGCTCGTCGGCTAATAGAACGTCACTTTGAGTTGATAGAGCTCGCGCGAGCATTACACGTGCTCGTTCACCACCTGAAAGTTCATTAACCGAACGGCCAATAAGGTGTGTTATATCGACGTCTTGTATCGCCTGTTCGACCGCCTGCATATCGACGTCACTTGAAAGGTGGTTATCTAGATGCGGGTGCCGACCTAGCATGACGACACGCTCAACGGTCATGGGCCAATGGCATTCACCTGTTTGTGGCAGGTAAGTTATTTTTTTTGCTAGCTCTAATGGTGCCAGCGCATGTAATTGTTGGTTGTTGAGCGTAATCTGGCCAGATTCAATTACCTGCAAACCGGCTAATGCACGAATGAATGTTGATTTTCCCGCACCATTTGGACCGATGAGACCAATCAACTTACCGCTTGGAAATTCAACGCTAATATCTTTTAAGATGGGCTTTCCCAATAAAGTAACGTTAACACCTGAAGCGACTAAGTTCATGGCGCCCACTCTCGTTTTGATTTTAAAATTAAGTGTAAGAAGAAGGGCGCGCCCAAAAGAGCAGTCAACACGCCGATCTTTAATTCCTGCTGGGTCGATAATAAACGAACGGTGATATCTGCGACCAGTAATAAGAGGGCACCACCTAAGGCACTGCTAATGAGTAACCTCCCTGGCTGATAACCGACATAACGGCGTAATAAATGTGGTACGACTAAGCCGACAAAACCAATGCCTCCGCTAACGGAAACAGCTGCTCCAACGGCTAGAGCAACACCCAAAATGATTCGTTTGTTAAGTTGCTGAAGTTGTACGCCGAGTGATCGGGCGGTATCTTCACCGAGTGATAAAACATTTAAGTCACGGCGAGTGCCTAGCATGAGCCACCAACCAAAAAGGGTTGGGGGTAAAATCAACCAGACATGAGTGAAGCTTCTATCCGACAGCGAACCCATCAGCCAAAAAAAGATTTCCAGCGATGCGTACGGGTTAGGGGCTAAATTAAGGGCTAATGATGTTAATGCTGCAGCAAGGCTGCTAACGGCAACACCTGCTAAAATTAGCGTGAGCATACTGTTGTTATGAGCAGTTAGGGCGTGAAGGAATGCAACAGCGAGTAGGGCGCCAATAATCCCGCCTAGTGGTAGCGCTAGAGGGAAAACAGCACTCAAGCCGAAATAAAAGGTGATGACCGCGCCCAAAGCGGCGCTGCTTGAAACACCAATAATACCGGGTTCGGCTAACGGGTTACGAATCATGCCTTGTAGTGCAGCACCTGATAGTCCTAAAGAGGCTCCAATAACAAGGGCTAACAATGTTCTAGGAAGCCTGATTTCGTAAATAACTAAAGTGTCGATAGAGGTATCCGCATTAAAAATGTCTTTTAGCCCATTGAACACATCAAGATTAATGTTCCCGACGTTTAAAGAAACGAGAAAAAGCAAAGTAATACAGCCCAATAAAGAAAGTATTAAACGCTTTTCCTGGGAATTATCAGATATGTTACTGAGCTTTTTCATAAATTGTTATTTTGAGGGGTGTAGCTTTTTTGTAAATGACTTATAGCTTTAATAATAGCAGGGCCGGCGCAATCCCAGTAACGATCTGGCATAGAAATGGTTTGTACATTATTAATATGAATGAACCGCTGTAGTGCCCGATGTTTTAGAACTTGATGCGCCATCGCATCCGTGTTTTCTTGGTATCGGCCAAGAATTAATACATCGGGTTCGGCTCGAATGAGCGCCTCCATAGATAACGGTGCTATGTAATTGAGCCCGCGGTCAGCAGCAATATTTTTAAAGCCAGCGAGGTTTAACGCTTCATTTACAATCGTTTGTTTGCCTGCGCTGAAACCATTAGCGTAATAGATAGCTGCACGCGGTTCGTTCTGTAATGTGTTTTTACGAAGTTCAAGCAAATCTCGAGTTATCTTATTTGTCATCTTGACAGCTTGTTTAGGTGCGCCAATTTGTTTACCAAGTGAGTCTATTTGCTGCTTTATTTCGCCTACGGTTTTTGGTAAACCAATACGTAGAACTGGGTAGTTTAATTTTTCAAGCAATTGGTTAATAGGCTGAGTGGTGAATTGTCCTGCAACAACAAGGTCTGGTTCTAATGCGATGATTTCTTCAATACGGCCTTGGTGTGAATGATAATGCATGGCCTTTTTATGATGATAAGAGATGCCTGAATCTAAAGATAAATAGGTAATTCCGACAAGCCGCTCAGGAGGTAGCATTTCCATTAATAATTGGTCCGCGCATAAGTTTAAAGACACAATCCGTTGTGGAAAATTTGGCAAATGATGGCTTTGTCCTAGCACAGGTTCCGCTAATGCAATGCTCCAAAAAACAAATGCAACAAAAAATGCGAAAGGTATTGGAATAAGTTGTTTAAGCATGCCTTTGATTATAAGGGTATTTATTAATGGAAGCGGTTAACTTTTCTTACGTCAGTTCTTAATAGAAGCAGTGGCTCTATGAATAATTGAACTAAATAAAATCAAGCATGTCAAAATGAGCACATTAACTAGCTTTAGGAGGTCTATTATGGGTTCTACAGTAGAGCGTCACACTCATATGCATGTAGAAGAAGGTGTGCAGTGCTTGTGGGAAAATCATCATAAGGTTAATATTGAATATGCTAAGTACCTTGGCTTTTCATTAATGGTGCTAGGTGTTGTAGGTATCCCTTATGCCGGCGAACAATTCTTGTTCTTTGTTTTAACGCCACTTCAAAATTCGGCTCATATTATCTCAGGGATGTTTTTAGTAGCATCAGTACTCCTGTTTGACAGTAGTTATGCCCGATTGGCTAATCAAATTGTTGGGCCATTGTGCATTATTATTGCGATGTATGGATTGTCAGGCATGACTCCTGCAACGACGCTGTTAAACTTAAATACGGCTGAGATATTGTTTTATATGGGTTTTGGTATGGCAACGGCCTATGTTGGTTGGGGAAGAGATTTATCCCACCTAAAACATTGGTGGCCTTAAAATAACAGCAGTATTGTTAGGTTAACTATTAGGCCCCTTGTGTATCAAGGGGCTTTTTTAATGAATACAATATGTCTGCTTTCATTGTTAATAGTGAGCTAATTCACACCGTAAGTGCAACACTTTCATTTAAAAAACAGTCCTTGCCGGTCATCTGTGCAAAAACCTCAAATGGGGGTTCACCCCAATTTAAAGACCTCGGTAATGGTAATGCTAGGAACAATTAACTCTTCAATATTCTCTATTGGAGTTGAAAATGTCTTTGCATTGGCATCACCTGCAAAATAGGATTTTGCCACGCGGGTGTACCGGCTACATTCATATACGATCTCGATCCCTAGGTACTTCTGTATCAATGGCCTTTAAGATACCGTTCATTTCACTCATTGGTGTCTCTAAGCTCACACCATCATGGGCCGATAATGGACCCGCCGACACCCGCTACGCTTGTATTAAATAGAGGCAGAGCCTGTTCTTTGCCATCCATCATTGCTCCTCCAATATTTGATTCAAAAACTCTATCATAGCGTCCAACGCTAAAGACATAACGCAAAACTATTAAACGGTATAGTAAGGTGTGCTAATCTTGCCTGCTTATTGAGTTTAGAAGAGAATAAATGAGCTACCAAACCATAGAAGATTTCGTTGGTAATACGCCGCTTGTTAGATTACAGCGGATGGATTCAACATCCAATAATGTTTTACTCAAGCTAGAAGGTAATAACCCTGCAGGATCAGTCAAGGATAGACCTGCGATAAACATGATTCAACAAGCTGAGTTGCGCGATGATATTAAGCCGGGTGACCGTTTAATTGAAGCTACGAGCGGTAATACGGGTATTGCTTTGGCGATGGCTGCGGCGATTAAAGGCTACAAAATGACCTTGATTATGCCGGATAATATGAGTGTGGAACGTCGCGCTTCAATGAAAGCCTATGGAGCAGACATCATATTAACACCGGCTAAAGGCGGTATGGAAGCTGCGATTGATCTAGCAAGAAAAATGCAGATGAACGGTGAAGGGCGCGTTCTGGACCAATTTGCTAACACAGATAATTCTCTGTCGCATTATAAAAGCACAGGGCCTGAAATTTGGCGAGATACCTTTGGCGAGATAACCCACTTTGTAAGTTCGATGGGCACGACGGGGACGATTATGGGAACCTCGATGTTTTTAAAAGAACAAAATACTGATATTCAAATTATAGGTGTTCAGCCACAGGGCGGTTCAAAAATACCAGGGATTCGCCGTTGGCCCGAAGAATACTTACCTAAAATTTACGACCGTTCACGTGTGGATGAGATTATAGAAGTAGGGCAGCAACAGGCGGAAGATACAATGCGGGCGCTAGCGCAACAAGAGGGTATCTTTTGTGGTGTTTCGTCTGGCGGGGCGGCTTACATTGCATTAGAACTTTCGAAAAAATTAACCAATGCGACGATTGTGGTGGTGGTTTGTGATCGCGGAGACCGATATATCTCTACCGGCCTTTTCGCTGATTAAATTCACTGGAACGTTTAAAATACCGCGTATTATTGATCGATATCTGATGTGCAGGACATTATGGGAAGACGTAGAAACAGACGTAAAAAATTACCACCGCAAACGGCCACCGCAGACATACAATCCTTAGCGCATGATGGTAAAGGTGTTGCACATGTTGACGGGAAAGTTGTTTTTATTGCCAATGCACTACCTGGTGAACAGGTGGTGTTTGAATATACCAGAAAGAAAAAGGATATTGCCGAAGGGCGCGTAACCGAAGTGTTAAAAGCCTCCGAAGACCGTGTCGAACCAGGCTGTCAACATTACAGTATTTGTGGAGGCTGTAGTTTTCAACACCTTGACCCCGAGAAGCAAATTTTGGCGAAACAAAGCATACTTGTCGACCAGTTTAAAAGCATTGCCCATATTAGCGATGTTGAATTGTGGCCAGCATTAACCGGGCCGCACTGGGGCTACCGGAACAAAGCACGCTTAGGCGTTAAAGACGTACCTAAAAAAGGTCGAGTGCTGGTTGGTTTTAGAGAAAAAGCTAGCTCTTTTCTCGCTGAAATCGAATCATGCGAGGTGCTACACCCCTCGGTTGGGAAACGTTTGATGGACCTATCGGTGTTGATTGGAAACTTGTCCATTAAAGACAAAATACCGCAAATTGAGGTCTCCATTTGTGACCATCGAACCGCCTTAGTTTTTAGAGTTTTAGAGCCGCTCAGTAGTGAGGACGAAGCGATATTAGCGGAGTTTGAAAAATCAGCCGATGTAGACATTTATACCCAATCAAAAGGACCCAATACCATCACCCCATTAAGGGGTGAAAAGCCTGCGCTAAGTTATCAGTTACCAAATGATGTCACATTGTACTTTGGGCCCAGTGACTTTGTGCAGGTTAACGTTGAAATTAACAACTCTATGATCAATAGAGCGTTGCAGACATTAGACCTTAATGAAAGTGACAATGTGCTCGACTTGTTTTGTGGGCTGGGTAATTTCAGCTTGCCTATGGCGCGTGTTGCAGGGCATGTGACAGGCGTTGAGGGCAATGACGACTTAATCTTGCGTGCAAAAGACAATGCCGATAAAAATGGGATTGAGAATGTTGGTTTTTATACGGCAAATTTAATGCAAGAGCTTGCTGATCAGCCGTGGACAAAGAAAAAATACAACAAAGTACTTATTGATCCGCCACGCTTAGGCGCCAAAGAAATTTTGCACTACTTAGCAAAGTGGGGTGCGCAGCAGGTATTGTATATTTCCTGTAATCCTTCCACCTTGGCGCGCGATGCAGCTATTTTAGTGAATAAGTTAGGCTACACGCTCAAGCGAACGGGTGTTATGGATATGTTTCCTCATACCTCCCATGTTGAATCCATCGCCTTGTTTGAAAAGTAAATGACGCACGCCTTGTTCAAGATAAACATCATTATCAAGCAGCAAAAGTTGTTCTTATATGAAACTGACGTGTTGCTTAAGTCATATAAGGTGTGTACCGCGAAAAATGGTGCTGGCGAGCTATTTGGCAGTGAAAGAACACCGCGTGGGCGACATATTGTTCGTGCGAAAATAGGTGATGGTGCACCGTTAGGTAGTGTTTTTGTTGGTCGCAGGTTAACGGACGAAATTCATTCATTAGAGCGGGCGCGAAAAGCAGCCGATAGAGATTGGATTTTAACGCGAATTTTATGGTTATCAGGTGTTGAAAAAGGTAAAAACCGTCTCGGCAAAGTGGATACGATGCGGCGTTATATTTACATCCACGGAGCGCCTGATGAGTTGATGTGTGAACAACCGTCATCACACGGCTGTATCAGAATGTTCAACAATGATGTGGTTGATTTATATGAGAGAATCTCCGTAGGAACGGAAGTTTTAATAACTTAAAAGGGGTTTGTTATGTGAACTACCCCTAACTAAAGGTTAAGGGCCTCCTGATTCATCGACCCACCGTAAAACAAGCGTAGCGGGCGCGGGCGGTGCAAGCAGAACTCCAACAGGCTTATATTCCCACAGTTCCTGCGGTATTGTAAATCTTAAATCCCTCTGTTTTTACTTACAGCGCCCGAATATTCAAAGCGGCGTTTAAATCTCTAGTAGTATTCAATCCGCACTTACATTGATGTTCTCTATCCGATATGTCTTTCTTGGCTATATTGCCGCAAGACGAACACTTCTTAGTGCTTGGGACCCACCAGTTAATGATTGATACATTACACCCATATAGAGCCACTTTATATTCAATCATACCCTAAAAGCATAGACCAACCAGCATCTTGAACCATACGCCCGCTAATCTTAGCGTTAGCGTATGCAGGCGGTATTGAGAAACTTGAACGCGTGATTATCATAAATATTTAACTAAGGCGACCACAATACCCGCTGCCATGAAAGTACTAGAAAAAGACCAAATCATAAACTTATCCATTCTGGCAATCATTGCATCAAAACGCTTATCGACTTGTTCAAGACGCTTATCTATTTGCTCAAAACGCTTGTCCATATCTTCACGCAAGGCAATCATCTCACCTCGTAAGTCTTGCCCCATGTGTGTAATGTAGTTGGCTTGTGCTTTTAATACCAAAACCATCATTTCTTGTTGATCAATCGACTCATGGTTGAGTGATCTTTTCCATCGCCTTACTGGCTTCAGAATCTAACGACTTTTCAAAATAATCGTTATCAAACATAAGCATATGTGTAGTTTAAATGTAAACGAATCCGATGACACATAAAAAATGGTTCGTAAGCATTGCTCAATAACAAACCGTTTATTCGTTCCCAATCCCCAACTCAAAAACAAGGCAAAAAAGATGCTTGACCCCTTTGATGAGCGTGCTTAGGAACGAGACAAAAAAAATGAGGACGCTTTGTCCTCATTTTTCCCTTGGGTTTTGTTATTTACTGACTAAAACTTAAGGTCAACACGTAACTGTATGCTGTCGTCCGTTTGTTTATGCTCGCCTATTAAGTCTAGGTTCAATCTGGAATCTATTGCCCAGCGCGCGCCTATATTATAGCCTTGCGTGTCGTTTGTCATATTTAAGCCAGCGTAAGGGGTCAATAAGCCACGGCCAAAGAATCCAGGTAGTCCGTAACCTAGCTCGGTGTTTAACTGTAGATTTCTACTGTCGTTGCTATCCTCATCGTTTGCATAGTCAGTGACGGCTGCTGGCTGCCATATTCTATCGGCAACATTGCTTGGGGTGTCGCCCCAGGCTGGTTGTAGGCTTAACCACAGACCTTGACCACTGCTGTTCGCTTGGTATTTGACCAGACCGCTGAGCCCCCATTCTTTGTAATTTGACTCATGTGCCAGTAAACCGTGCGCACGTAGTTCCATTTCCAACCCTTGTGGGTTGCTGTAACGGTAGCTACCTGCTAACTCTACACCACCACCTGTCTCACCGGTGCCATCGTCATAGCGTATTCCCAATTCTACAGATGGGCTGATGCTAGCACCGCTGGCTAGGGTTTGTTTATGGCTACCTTCTAATGCCATACGGTAACGATGAGCGTCTATGGACAATGCTTTGGCATTAGCTAGGTTGCCCTTGTCCACCTTAATATTAGACAGTGAGACCTCGCCTTTAAGGCGCAAGGTGGTGGTGCCAGACATATTTAGCCAGTTATTACTGGATAATAAATCACCACTACCGCCAAAGGCTAGACTGTATAGCTCGGTGTCACGGCTGCTTTTGGTTTCGACGGTATTGATTTTATCGCTAATTTCTACCTCGCCTTGACCATAGCCTAATGTGCCCCAGACCCGTCCGCCTTGTGATAAGTCATAACCAAGATAGGGATGGACGCTGTATAGCGTATTGGTTAAGGTGCCTTTGCTATTATTTGCACTATC
>LWTM01000062.1 GCA_002101205.1 Cycloclasticus sp. symbiont of Poecilosclerida sp. N
GGGATAATTGTTGTGCAGACATTTTCTTAATCTCCGTAATTTGATAATGAGGGCGAATTCAACCCATTAAGTGCAACATTCATTTAAAAAACAGTCCTTGCCAGTTAACCCTGCAAGAACTCTGAAATGGCACTATATCATAAATATTGCCTAAATCTATATATTTGTTATGAATCCACCACATATTGCACCTCTATTCTCCTGCGCTATAGTGTAATATATTTCTGAATTTATACATTCATTAGCGAAGGACTCGAATACATTGTTGGTATTTCACTAGAATAAGTTTTGGTTGCCATTGAATTGACTACCACCATTAGCCTACAAATTACAGACACCGTCCCTAGGCTTAAAAGTGCATCCGCCACCTCTTGCACAAAACCAGACACTTTAATAACGGGTACGGAAGCACAAGTACCTGAGCACATTGAAAATGGCGAAGTGGTTAAAATCATCACCAGCACCGATAGATTCGCATCTCGCGACTAAGTAAATATGCCAGGCCAAGAGCGTCCAAGAAATCATGGATAAACTAAAAAAATCGTCCAAGAAAATGTCTGGACTTTAAAACACCCCATCACGTATTGGTTGGGATTAACCCAACAATTGCACTAGCGAGTTGAATCTGCGCTCTGAATTAAGCGACTAGAAAGCAGTTAACCGCGTAAATTAGCCCGCACATTCGATGTTTTCGGCATAACACCACGCCACAATTTAAATGCGTGCGCCGCTTGTTCAGCTAACATTCCCAAACCATCAACCGAGAGCGTTGCGCCTTGTTGTTCACCCCATAAAACAAACGCGGTGGCCTCTTGGCTATAGGCAAGGTCGTAACAAACGCTGTTTTTTGCCAGCAAGTCTGTCGCTAAAGGCGGCAGTTCACCGCTTAGACTCGCTGACGTGGCATTGATAATAATATCAAAGCGGTGCCCTGCTAAATCTTCATAACTGGATGCATCAATTCGCCCAATAGGTTCAAACAAACTCACCATTGCTTGTGCTTTGGACAGCGTTCTGTTCGCCACATAAAGCGTCGCGGGGGCCGCTTCAAGTAATGGCTGTAAAATGCCACGCGTAGCACCACCTGCACCCAAAACCAGTAAGCGTTTACCCTTTAGGTTTAAGCCGAGGTTTTCGCAAAGGTCGGTGAGCAAGCCCACACCGTCGGTATTATCACCCAACAAAGAACCGTCTGGCATTTTCTTAATGGTGTTAACCGCGCAGCTAAACTCAGCACGCCGGGTTAATGTATCCACTTTTCTAAATGCCAGTTCTTTTAAAGGCACAGTACAATTAACGCCTTGCCCGCCTAAGCGAAAAAAGTCATCCAGCGTTTCATCAAACACCTGTGGTCTCACTTCAACCGCTTTATAACTTAGCGACTGCTGCGTTTGTTCGGCAAACTGCTGGTGAATTAGAGGTGACTTGCTGTGCTCAATAGGGAAACCAAAAACCGCGTATTGATCCATCTTTATTTGCTTTCTTTCAGCCAGCTCGCAACGTCTTTGGCAAAATACGTTAGCACGCCATCTGCGCCGGCTCTTTTAAATGCCAAAAGGGACTCTAAGACTGTTGCTTTCTCATCCAACCAGCCGTTTTGCGCTGCCGCCTTAAGCATCGCATACTCACCACTGACTTGGTAAGCAAATACAGGGACTGAAAACTCTTCGCTAACGCGTCGAACAATATCTAAATAGAGCATGCCAGGTTTCACCATCACCATGTCGGCGCCTTCTTTTATATCTAAACCGACTTCTACCAATGCCTCGTCGGTATTCGCACAATCCATTTGATAGCTGTATTTATTGCCTGCACCTAATTGCGCTGCGGACCGTACCGCATCTCTGAACGGCCCATAAAAGCTGGAGGCATACTTTGCTGAATACGCCAAAATTCTAGTATGGGTATAACCCGCCGCCTCAAGCGCTTCGCGTATTGCACCGACGCGCCCATCCATCATGTCGGAAGGAGCGACAACATCCGCACCTGCTTGCGCATGAGAAAGCGCCTGTTTAACCAACACATCCACCGTTTGATCGTTTAGAACATAGCCACTTTCGTCAACTAAGCCATCTTGCCCGTGTGTGGTAAACGGGTCTAGGGCGACATCGGTTATCACACCTAGCGCTGGCAAGGCTTCTTTTAACGCACGAACGGCTCTTTGCGCGAGGCCATCTGAGTTCCATGCTTCATCAGCTAACCGCGTTTTAGAACCTTCTGATATGACGGGGAACAAGGCAATCGCTGGCACACCTAGTTCAAAAATCTCTTTTGCTTCTTGTAATAACAAATCAATGCTCAAGCGCTCTACACCTGGCATTGAAGTGATTTTTTGGCGCTGATTTTCACCATCTACAACAAAAACGGGGCAAATTAGATCGTCCACCGTTAACGTTGTTTCGCGCATCATGCGGCGGCTAAAATCATCGTTGCGCATACGCCGCTGTCTTGTTTGTAGAAGATAACTTGTTTTATTGCCCTTCATTTACCTACCCATTCAAGCTATAATAAAGTTATATTTTAACAACTATTCACTTACGTTAACACTTTATGATTTTAGCAGCTATACTCTTTTCTAGAGGCTATTACACAGACCCTCAAGGCAAACAGCTATGAAACAATTATTAAGCATTTTAATCCTTTGCCTTCTATCAAAGTTCGCATTTGCATCTAGCGCAGTGTATGAAAAAACGACTAATATGGGCCTTGATGATACCTTTAATGCCGTTTATCACGAACTAGAACAGCGTAATTTTTACGTTATTTTTGAAGCCAATATTGCTAAAAACCTTGCTCGCTTTAAAGAAAAATGGGCTGAAAACTATAACCGAAACAATTTAGGCGGTATTCGCAGCATGGTTTTTTGCAATGCTTCGTACGCAAATAAAGTAAGTAATGTCGATCCTTCAATGCTGGCTTTATGCCCTTTACATTTAACCATCATCGAGCGTTCATCTGAGGCGCATATATTATTTGTTAAGCCTAGCTTCGTTGGCCAAGGTAGTGCTGCACTGCCTTTGCTAGAGGAAATTGAAAATACCGTCATTGAAGCTATTAATGCAGCAATACAATAGACATTTACGAGGTCTACTAAAGCTAATAATCACCACAAAATAAAAGCAATAACAGGAAAAAACATGATGCATAAAATAAAAAAGACCTTACTTACCGGGCTCATCGCACTCTCATTGTGCGCTGCCTTTACTGCTTCTGCAGCTGAGCTGAGCGCACCTCAACAAGTCATTCAAGAAACCTCTGATTTATTGTCTGCCGCCGTCCAAAAGAACAAACAACGCTTGGATAATCGAGCCTATGTTCTTCAATTGGTGAATGAAATTATCGAGCCCCGTATTGATTTAGACAAGGTGTCTAAGCTTGTTTTAGGGAAATACTGGCGCAAAGCAAGTGAACACCAGAAAAAACAGTTCCAACACGAGTTCAAAGGCTTATTAGTGAACACCTACGCGGCGGCTTTTAAAGAGCTCGACGAATGGACGGTTCATTTCTTGCCGATGTATTTAGACCCTGCAAAAAAGCGTTTAATCGTTAAAACAGAAATTATTCAGCCTTCTCGCCCACCGGTTGCTGTGAACTATCGCATGGCCGTCAATAAAAAAGGCGAATGGAAAGCCTATGATGTCATCATTGAGGGCATCAGCATGGTGATAAATTACAAAGCGAGCTTTGCGAAACACGTTAAGGAGAGTGGTGGCTTAGAGAGTGTTATTCAGCAGTTAGTCGAGAAAAACAAGCGCTCACGTGCTGCCGCTAAGCAATAGTTCTTTAGCTTTCAGTCAAGCCAGTCTCTGCGCTGTAAGAAAACCTCGTACAGTTCGCTTTCCGCCGAGTCGGGGTCTGGTTCCCAGTTATAACGCCAGTTGACCCGTGGCGGCAATGACATCAATATGGATTCTGTGCGCCCACCTGTTTGTAAGCCGAATAAGGTCCCGCGATCATAAATCAAGTTAAACTCGACATAGCGGCCACGGCGGTATAACTGAAAGTCTTTTTCTTTTTCTGTGTAGGCGCGCGCTTTTCGGCGTTCAACAATGGGCGCATAAGCAAGAATGTAATGATCACCGACGCTTTTCATTAAATCAAAACAATGATCAAAACCGCCTTCATTTAAATCGTCAAAAAACAAGCCGCCTATGCCACGTGGCTCATTTCTGTGCTTTAGGAAAAAGTATTCATCACACCATTTTTTATACTCGCCATATACATGGTGGCCAAAAGGCTCGCAAGCATTTTTTGCTTGCTGATGCCAATGCACCGAATCTTCCTTGAAGCCATAGTACGGCGTTAAATCAAAGCCACCGCCAAACCACCAAATCGGTTCTTCACCTTCTTTTTCTGCAATAAAAAACCGCACATTCGCGTGCGAAGTAGGTACGTACGGATTACGCGGGTGAATCACTAAGGAAACACCTAAGGCTTCAAAATTTCGACCGGCTAATTCTGGGCGATGCTGCGTTGCCGATGCAGGTAAACAGTCGCCACGAACGTGCGAAAAATTAACACCGGCTTGCTCAAACACTTTGCCGTTTTCCAAAACGTGCGTACGTCCCCCGCCTGTGTCGCCATCTCTATCCCACAGGTCTTCTTTAAACACGCCCTCGTCCTCGAGCGCTTCTATTGAGGCGCAAATGTTCTGCTGTAAGACGAGAAAATATTTTTTTACTCGTTGAATATCCGGTGATGTCATCAATAAAATATTGTATTTAGCGTAGTTGTTTATTCGTTAATGGGTCAATAATTCTACTCGGTTTTTTGGCCCCGCCTACGTTGCCGTTAAGCACAAAGACACCACGCCGAGCAAATTTCAACCGTGTTTTATGGGCCGTTTTCAATGCCTCTCCGCCCGATTCATTCGCACTGCTAGACACCAGCGCTATGCCTGCTAGTTCACACATTTGTTTTGCTAAGTCATGCTGAACGAGGCGAATGGCTAAGGTTTTATGCTGCCCGGTTAACCATTTTGGCACTGATTCTTTTGCCGGCAAAATATACGTCACCGGTTCTTGATTGACGTCTTCCAGTTTCGCAATCAGTGATTTTGGTAGCGTTTTTAGGTACGGCGAAACTTGAAAAAAATCAGAAGCGATTAAAATCAGCCCTTTTTTTTGCGAACGACCTTTAATAGTCAGTAGTTCAAAAACAGCTTTCGCATTTAACGGGTCACAGCCCAAACCAAACACCGACTCTGTTGGATAAGCGACCACGCCGCCTCGGTGAACGCATTCAACAAAACGTCGTTTTTGCCAAGCAGAGGGCATCAATCAATTGCGTACAACGAAGTTTATTTCAACCGCTCTTGTAGTTCTTGATTCTTCTTAATCACCGCCTCGCCGGCTGTCTGTCTTTGTGCGCGTACACGTTGCGCCAAAGCGTCATCCGACAAGGCTAGAATTTGTGAGGCTAAATACGCTGCATTTTTTGCGCCAGGCTTACCGATCGCAACACTCGCTACCGGTATACCGCCTGGCATTTGTACGGTAGATAACAACGCGTCTTTGCCTTGTAAAGAGCCTGCATCTAATGGCACGCCAATCACCGGTTTCACAGTATTCGCAGCCACTGCGCCTGCTAAATGCGCCGCCAAACCCGCCGCTGCTATAAATACAGCGCAACCACGCCGGTCTGCGTCCGTCACGTAGGCGTGTGTTTGCGCTGGGGTTCTATGCGCTGAGGTTATTCTTACTTCATAGGGAATATCGAGTTTTTTCAACACCTCTAATGTCGATTCCATCACGGGGAAGTCGGAGTCAGACCCCATGAGTACAGCAACAAATGTTTTTTGATTTTTCATCATATTTTCTACGTTATCTAGGTTTAGCCATTTCTTCACAGGGTGTGACATATGAACATTCTTGTTGTGGACATATTTTTTCAGCCCCTCTTCGCTTGGTTGTTTTGACCGTTAAAATGGCCCAGTTACAACTAGGGCAGGTCTCATTAATCGGCTCATTCCATAAGGCATATTTACATTTTGGATAATTCGAGCAAGAATAAAATATTTTCCCCTTACGCGATTTTCGCTCAACAATGTTGCCTTTTTTACAATCAGGGCAAACCACATTCGTGTCTTTTGGTTTTTCTAGTGGCTCCATGTGCTTACAGTCTGGATACGAACTACAAGCGATAAATTTGCCGTAGCGTCCCGAGCGTATAATTAAGTTGGATTGACACTTTGGGCACTGTCTACCTTCGACAATTTCCGGTTCAGCAGACGCCGCATTATCGTTTAAATTACGCGTATAACTGCATTCTGGATAATCGGTACAACCTATGAATCGCCCATTACGCCCCAAGCGAATAGATAATTGTTTATCACATTCTGGGCATTTCTCATCCATCGCTTCTTGCGTTACATCGCTGCGTTGAACACTGGTTTCCTTATCATCGATCAGCGTCTTGAACGGTTGCCAAAACGTCTCCATTAACGGCAACCATTTTTTCTCGCCTCGCGAAACCGCATCAAGGTCATCTTCTAGCTTCGCCGTAAAATCATAATCCACATAATTGGTGAAATGTTGGGTTAAGAACTTGTTCACAATGCGGCCTACATCGGTTGGATAAAAGCGCTTTTTCTCCAGCTCAACATAGTCTCGATTTTGTAGCGTTGAAATAATAGACGCATACGTTGATGGGCGACCAATGCCATGTTCTTCAAGCGATTTAACTAAACTCGCCTCGCCATAACGCGGTGGTGGCTCGGTAAAATGTTGATTTGCAATCACTTCAAACAAATCAATTAATTCACCTTCTTGCATCGGCGGCAATAGGTTTTCTTTACTGTCGTCTTCTTTGCTGTCATCCTTGCCTTCAAGGTACACCGACATAAAACCTGGTTTGCTAACCGTTGAGCCTGTGGCGCGGAACGTATGCCCTTTACCGCAGGTTAAATCGGCGCTCACGCCATCAATCAACGCATCAATCATTTGGCTGGCGACCGTTCTTTTCCAGATTAATAAATACAACTTGTATTGGTCCTTAGATAAAGAACCACGAATATCTTCCGGCACGCGCGCCGCAGAACTCGGGCGAATCGCCTCATGCGCCTCTTGCGCATTTTTTGATTTAGTTTTGTAAACAGGTGCTGTTTGCGGAATATTATCTTTACCGTAACGCGTTTGAATAAGTTGGCGGATTTCACTCACGGCCTCTTCGGCAAGGTTCACCGAGTCGGTTCTCATGTAGGTAATAAGACCAGCTGATTCGGAACCAATAGCGACTCCTTCATATAATTGCTGGGCTATTTGCATGGTCTTTTTCGTTGTAAAACCAAGTTTTCTTGCCGCTTCTTGCTGAAGGGTCGAGGTGGTGAAAGGGGCCGCAGGCTTCCTTTTCCGCTGCTTTTTCTGTATTTTTTTAACCAATAATTTACCGGCGGCCACTGCGGTAATATCCTCTTTTATTTTGTTTGCTCGCGCTGCATTTTCAACACTAAATTGCGTGAGTTTTTCTTCGTCAAAATGCGTTAATTTTGCTTTGAACGGTTGTTCAGCCGATCTCACAGCCGCTTCAATACTCCAATACTCGCGATTTTTAAACGCTTCAATTTCAAGTTCGCGTTCAACAATCAGTCTAAGCGCTGGGCTTTGCACACGACCTGCGGATAAGCCACGCCTAATTTTTTTCCACAACAGTGGCGATAAATTAAAGCCCACTAGATAATCTAATGCTCGTCGTGCCTGCTGTGCATCGACCATGTCCTTAGACAGTTCGCGCGGGTGTTTTATCGCTTTTTGGATTGCTTTTTTGGTTATTTCATGAAAAACCACACGATGAACGGGCTTGTTAATCAGCAGCTGTTTTTCTTTTAATAATTCAGACACGTGCCAAGAAATCGCCTCACCCTCTCTATCTGGGTCGGTCGCGAGATACAGTTCGTCTGCTTTTTGCATGGCCTGCGTTATCGCGTGCACGTGTTTTTGGTTTCTTTCAACCAAAGAGTATTTCATTGCAAAGTCGTTACTCGGGTCAACCGCACCTTCTTTAGGTACTAGATCTCGAACATGACCGTACGAAGCAAGTACGGTGAAGCCCTTGCCTAGGTATCTTTCAATGGTTTTGGCTTTCGCCGGTGACTCTACAATAACTAATGCTGACATAGTTTCGCCTAATGTAATTCAAATGGAATGTCGCCGTAGACCAGCTCTTCCATTTGAGAATAATGCCCTTCCATACCGGACTGACTAAACAACACCATCAATGCAACCCATTTTATATGGTCAACCGTCAACATCACATCACCCAAAGCCATTGCTCTATCAATAACCAATTCACGCCGGGTCGAATCAATAATGCCCGCCTGCTCAAGGGATAATAAAAAGCCTTGCGCGTCCACATTAAAACGTAAGCGCTCTTCTGCTGAATAAATTCGAACAGCGCCCTGCTCAGCGGGGTTCTCAATAGCCGCCGACGGTAAGAGTGTTAGCTCATTCATCCAGTCAAATGCCCTATCGACGTAATTTTCTGCAAACCCTGCTTCCAATAAATCTGCCTTTAACGCTTCTTGTCCAATCGCTTTCTCCTCGCCCTCATCGATATAATGCTCAAACAAATACACGAGTACTTCAAAAATAGTTTCTTTCATTTTTTCAATCTTACCTCTATTATTACCCGCACGGGGACACGTTCCATTACGATGGAGGATAAAGCCTCCAGCTTATCGTTGAGCTTAATCGGCTGAACACCGATAGAAAAGACCGCCAGGCACAGATGATACTAAACCTTGTAGCTCCAACACCAGTAACATAGACGATATTTCTTCTGCTGTAAAATCTGTTTGTGCAATTAAATCATCCACGGAAGTAGGGTCAAAAGCAATTTTTTTAAGCAAAAGCGCATAATCACCTTCTATTGATAGACCGCACCGCACACCATCTTTATCTAGAGGACTGTCGTTCCCTATGGCAACGAGCGACAGGTTACCTAAATCCTCTAAAACATCATCGGCTGTTTCAATTAATTTAGCCCCTTGGCGTATCAAATGGTGACAACCCTTCGACAAAGGATTATGAATAGACCCTGGAATAGCAAAAACTTCCCGCCCCTGTTCCATCGCATGCCTCGCGGTAACTAAGGAGCCGCTTTTTATGGCGGCCTCAACCACCAAAACACCCAAACTTAAACCGCTAATAATTCGATTTCGTCTAGGAAAATACTCAGGCTTAGGCTGCGTACCTATGGGGAATTCGGACACTAACGCACCTGTTTTTATAATCTGCTGCGCCAACTGTTTATGTTTTGCGGGGTACACTCTATCTAAGCCTGTTGCCGCAACCGCAATAGTCGCACCTTCGGTCTCTAAAGCACCTTGATGGGATGCTTGCTCAACACCTAATGCCAGGCCACTGGTAACTGTTAAGCCAAAAGCAGCAAAACTTTTTGCAAAAGCCCTCGCTGTATTTAATGCCATGGGTGATGGGCCCCTTGTGCCCACCATGGCTATTTGTAAAGAACCTAAAACAGACCGATCACCTCGTATAAATAATATAGGTGGCGGGTCTGGAATTTCTTTTAATAAAGCAGGGTAATCTTCATCATGCCAACACATAACATGGCAACCTTCGTGCTCAAGCCACTTTAAATCTAATGCAATCTCGTTGTGATCAAAGTTCTTTATCTGCTCGGCAAGCACCGCAGATAAACCTGCTTGATTTAACGCCGTTATTGGCGCTAGAAAGACAGCCGCCGGCGAGCTAAATTCCTCAAGTAACGCCAAATATGTCTTAGCATCAACGCCTTTAACACGCCACAGCGCAAGCCAGGGCTTTAGCTCGGAAATAGAAAGACCTGACGATAACGCTTTATCGCCAAACCTCTTATCATTATTCAAAGTCGCACCGTATCGCCGCGGTGCATAACGCGCTTACTTTGCATAACGAGTCTATGGCTGACGCGATCAAATACGCGAGAAATCATCAGAACTCCAGCCCGTTCATCTAGCGGGTCTATTTTTTCACCTCCACCAGCAAAAACATCTCTTATCGTTGCACTTGATATTAAATTCATTCAGTTTGTAAGGTATTATATGCACCATAGAGATGCGGTTTTGCAAAACTTGTAGTGGGCAATTCATCCCCATTAGAGTGGGGGCTTTCTTGCTGATTTTAATATAAATTAAAGGCGGGTTTGCAATTTGCTCGCAAGTTTGCCAAATATCGAGCCAACGCCCTGGGGTTTGTAAAAATTTCGCTGAAACATCCAAAAGCGTATCTCCTTTAGCGACAACCCGGCGGCCACGGTGCGATGGATTTAACTCAATGTTATTGGCCAACACCTTCCAGCAAAACAGCGCTTCAAACAACAGTAACGGTAATTTTTTCATGCCCATGTTGCTCATTTTTATTGGCAAGTTTTAGCATTTAAAGTTTAGCTGAAAATATTCGCTATTCAAAGTTTAATCTAAATTCGTTAGAATCCACCCGAAACAATTGAACTGACACACACAACACCTAGCATGGCAAAATTAGACATTCTTCGCTTTCCAGATACACGACTTCGCATAAGAGCATTTGAGGTCACTGCCGTTAACGACGTTTTACGACTCTTCATAGATGATCTTTTTGAAACAATGTATCACGCAGGGGGCATTGGTCTTGCCGCTACACAGGTCGATTTTCATAAACGCCTTATGGTCATCGACGTATCAGAGAGTAAAACAGAACCTCTGTGTTTCATCAATCCCGTTATTACGCATAAAGAAGGTGTTGAAATAATGCAAGAGGGCTGCCTTTCTGTCCCTGGTTTTTACGAAGACGTTGAGCGAGCACAGGCCATTACTGTAAAAGCACTTGATAAGAACGGCGAAGCTTTCGAACTAACAGCCGATGATTTATTGGCTGTTTGCATACAGCATGAAATTGACCACTTAGATGGCAAGTTGTTTGTTGATTATCTTTCCCCTCTAAAGCGCGGCAGAATTCGGAGAAAACTTGAACGCATGGGAAAAGACCTCGTCAACCAAAACATTCGCCCTGAATCAACGCTTTAACGGTCGCAAGTAAACATCATGAAAATTATTTTTGCGGGGACGCCTGCTTTTTCCCTACCAACGCTGCAAGCACTGACTCAAACAAAACATCATATTTGCGCTGTTTACACGCAACCTGATAGACCCTCTGGCCGGGGCCGAAAGTACCACCCTAGCCCCGTCAAACAATACGCGTCAGGTCAAAATATTGCCGTAGAACAACCCTTAAATTTCAACTCTAATGACGCTCTTGACGCACTTGCAAGCTACCGAGCAGACCTGATTATTGTCGTGGCCTACGGCATTGTTTTGCCGGAAACCGTGCTCAATATGCCGCGCTTTGGTTGCATCAATATTCACGCATCGCTTTTACCACGTTGGCGAGGCGCCGCACCCATTCAACGCGCTATTTTATCTGGCGACAAAGAAACCGGCGTCACCTTAATGCAAATGGACAAAGGTCTCGATACCGGCGACATGTTAAGCAAAGTTTCGTGCGAGATATCCGAACAAGACAATGCTAGCAGCCTACATGAGAAGCTCGCCTCTGTTGGCGCAAACGCTCTAATCGACTTGTTACCAAGTATAGAAAGTGACGCCCTACAGCCTGTCCAGCAAGCAGCTTCCGACGCCAGTTATGCACATAAGTTAAGCAAGCAAGAAGCCTTCATTGATTGGAATAAACCTGCTGCTGAGATCCAACGCGTAATTCAAGCGTTCAACCCATGGCCCGTTGCGCATACGCTGATTCACCAAAAACCGCTGCGCATCTGGCAAGCACGAGTCAGCACAAAGTCCACTTCTAACGCGCCTGGGCAAGTAAAAATTAACGGACATCAATTGCTCGTATCGTGCGCAGATGGCTATTTAGAAATCGCCGAGCTTCAACCTGCAAACAAACGGCGCATGGCGGCAAGCGATTACCTATCTGCGCATTCAATCAATGGCTTAACCTTAGGCTAATATGGACTCTAGCTCGAAAACCAAAGCCCTCTCAGCGCGACAAACTGCTGTTAGCGTTATTTGCGCCGTGGTCCAAAATGGAAAATCGCTCACCGACGCTCTTAGCGCTTGCGAAGGCTTAGAGCCTAGAGACTTAGCCTTTTGTCGCGAGCTTTGTTACGGCACTATTCGTTGGTTCGAACGACTCAGCGCTATTGTTAACCTACTATTAAAAAAGCCTTTTAAGCCAAAAGATATCGACATTACTGTTTTAGCATTGCTTGGTTTATATCAGATCATTTATCTTAGCACGCCCGACCATGCCGCTGTTTGCGAAACCGTTAACACCTGCGGCAAGGGCAAAAAAAGCTGGGCAAAAGGTGTTTTAAATGGCGTACTACGTCGCTTTTTACGAGAACGTGAAAGCCTAGAAAACGCCGTCGATAAGCAACTCAATCAGCAGACCTCACACCCTAACTGGTTGGTTAAGCAGCTAGAGGTGGATTGGGGCGTTCATGTGGCTGATATTTTACGAGCCAACAATCAACGCCCGCCCATGTCGATACGCGTGAATCAACGCATTAATTCACGCGACACCTACAAAGAGCAATTAAAAGAAGCGGCTATCAGCGTCTCCACCAACCCTTTCAATTCGGTGGGCCTAACGCTAGATAAACCCGTTAATGTTGACCAACTACCAAGCTTCTTTCAAGGCGCCGCATCGGTACAAGATAACGCCGCCCAATTAGCCGCCGAACTTTTAGCCGTTGAAAGTGGGCAGCGCGTGCTCGATGTGTGCGCGGCGCCTGGTGGCAAAACCGCACATATATTAGAACGCGCGCCTAATGACATTGTGCTGACGGCGATTGATATTGATGAAAAACGAAATCTACGCGTTATCGAAAACTTAGAGCGCCTAAATCTTCATGCTGAGGTCCTCACCGTAGATGCGCTAGAGCCTGAAAAGTGGCATGATGGCCAGCTTTTTCAGCGCATTTTACTTGATGCACCGTGTTCTGCTACCGGCGTTATTCGACGACACCCGGATATCAAATTATTACGTAAACCATCCGACATCACTGCGGTAGTTGAACTACAAAAAAACCTGCTCAATGCCATTTGGCCACTGTTAGAGAAAAAGGGTGTGCTTTTATACGCGACCTGTTCTATATTATCAGCAGAGAACAGTCAGCAAATAGCTGATTTTATGACCCACCATTGTGATGCTAAAACAATTAATATAAAGGCTGACTGGGGCCGCTCCTGTGAATTTGGCCGACAAATTTTGCCCGGTGAGAACAACATGGATGGATTTTATTACGCATGTCTAACAAAAACATAAAGCAGGCAAACTTCATTGTTTTTAGAAACTCGTTTCTATTCGCCTCAATTCTATTACTCGTTTCCATCGCCAGTTTTGCGGATGAACAAGCCAATATAACCATAAAAACAGCTGATTTTTCTTTTCAAGAACAAACGTTCTTGCTCAACGCTGATATACAGTACACCTTAAGCGATGAGGCAATAGAGGCCTTACACAATGGCGTTACGTTAACGTTTAACGTCGATTTATCGATTATCGAAACCCGGCCTTGGCTTTGGGACAAGCACCACAACACGATTAGCTTGCCTTATCAAATCAAACGCCACACGCTCGCCGAAACGTATCAGGTATCTGATATAAACCATCATATTCAACATAGTTTTTCCAGCCTCAACACCGCGCTTCGCGTGCTTGGCACACTGAGACAGTTACCTATGCACGCTATTGAGATACCCGACGGATATAATGCCTATGCATCTATCGCGGTTTACCTTAATATCGAGGCATTACCCCTACCCATGCGGCCTATGGCCTATCTAACGCCAGGTTGGCATTTACGCAGCGATCCCTTTCAATGGTCCCTCAACCCATAAAAAAAAGAAACTATCTTATCCCTGCAGGGGTATTGCTTAGCCTGCTTGTCAGCCTTTATTTGATGAGCCATGCGACGCAATCATCGTCGCGATTCAACGAATTGTTCTCATCCCTTGTCGTTGTCAATGTTATCGGAACGTTATTTTTACTTGGGTTACTCATTGTCAACGTCAACTGGCTTTGGCGTCAATTCAAGAAACGGGCCGTCGGTTCTCACATAACCGCTCGCATTGTCTTGTTATTTTTTGCCATCTCAGTTATTCCAACAGGGATCGTATTTTATTTTTCCAATCAACTTCTACACCAAAGCGTCGACAGTTGGTTCAATGCGCAAATTGACGACGCAATGCAAAACTCTTTAACCCTAAGCCGTCGCTCATTAGATAACCGCACCATTTCACTGGTCAAAGAAACGCGTCAACTCGCCAATCAATTAGAGGGGCAGTCTGATATCTTTTTGTCGCTTTCTTTAGTGGGTCTTCTTCAGCAAACCAGCGCGATTGAACTCACCGTTTTTTCTAGGCAAGGTAAAATTATCGCCATCAGCAATATTGACCCCAATGTTCTGATACCCAACACACCCGATAGCTCTGCGCTATCACTTGTCAAACAACACGGTGAATTCATTGGACTAGAACCTGGCTCTCAGACTGATCTTATCGTTCGGACCCTCGTTGAAATTAAACATTCATCGTCTAAACGTTACTTACAAGCGATTTACACTGTGCCACAAGACATTAGCAAGCTGGCAAGCTCTGTGGAAGAAGCTTACACAGCTTTCCAAGAGTTTAACTATTTACGCGATTCTTTAAAGTTCAGTTTCACACTCACTTTATCATTGGTTTTAATCTTCTGCTTATTAGCGGCCAGCTGGGCCGCTTTTGTTTTCGCAAGAGGGCTAGTCGCACCTATCCGACAACTCGTTAAAGGGACCCAAGCCGTTGCCGAAGGTAATTATGAAAAAAAGCTAAAGGTCGGTCGCCAAGACGAGCTCGGCTTCTTAGTTAATTCGTTTAACGAGATGACGCTGTGTATTTCAAGCTCTCGCGCTGAAGCTTACAGTGCACAAAAAGACGCCGAATCACAGCATGCTTATCTAGAAACAGTTCTAAGCCACCTTTCCAATGGCGTGTTAAGTTTCGACCTCTCTTTGCGGCTTAATACCACTAATCAAGGCGCCAGCGAGATTCTCGAACAGCCCTTAACCGCGTGTATCGGCTTTTCGCTTAAAAAAATCGCTGATAAATTTCCTGAACTTGAGAGCTTCACTCACTTATTAATAACAAAGTTCGTAGAAAAACCAAACGACTGGCAACACGAATTCATTTTTTTTATCAATAATCAAAAGAAAACGCTACTGCTCAAAGGCACCTCGCTGTACGCTACCGACAACAAATTATCGGGCTACGTTTTAATCTTCGATGACGTGACACCGATCATTCAATCTCAACGAAATGCAGCATGGAGCGAAGTTGCCCAACGCTTAGCACATGAAATTAAGAACCCACTCACACCCATACAATTATCCGCCGAACGCCTACAAAAGAAACTCCATGGGCTGTTAGACGACGATGCTGACAAGGTATTAATAAAGTCCACTAACACCATTGTCCAACAAGTTAGCGCCATGAAGAGCATGGTCAATGAGTTTTCAGATTTTGCGTGCCCCCCCCAATCCAAACCACTGCTTTTATCCATTCCTCAATTGATCGATGATGTTGCCTCGTTGTACCAGGGCCAAATTGAAACGCTTCAAATCGAAACGGAAAGCGGACTGCCCAAAGTCTCTGTCGACCAAATTCGTTTTCGGCAAGTCCTTATAAACTTGATAAAAAATGCTCAAGAAGCCATTGCTGATATTGACAATGGTGTAATAAATATTACCAGTAAACACCTAAAATATATCAATTCAATAGAAATTAGTGTTGCCGACAACGGTCCTGGGGTGGATAATTCCGAGTCTAATACAATTTTTGAACCTTACGTGACCTCTAAAAGCAAAGGCACTGGTCTTGGCTTAGCTATTGTTAAAAAAATTATTGAAGAACATGGTGGGCATATTCGAGTTGAAGCCGCTCAACCACAAGGTGCAAATTTCATCATCCATTTGCCAATAACAACTGCTTAGAATCACTCTAAAATCCACGGACTCAGCATGAACAAACCCCATATTCTTGTCGTTGATGACGAACCCGATATTCGCAGCTTAATTTGCGACATTCTCGAAGATGAGCAGTACCAAGTGTCGACCGTTGGCAGTGCTGCTGCTGCTCAAAAAGCGCGGCATGAATGTCGACACGACCTCATTTTACTTGATATTTGGATGCCTGATACCGACGGTGTCACGCTATTAAAAGAATGGTCAAATGCGGGCGCTTTATCCTGCCCCGTTATCATGATGTCTGGGCACGGCACCGTTGAAACAGCAGTAGAGGCCACCCGGCTAGGTGCTTACGATTTCTTAGAAAAGCCCTTATCTACCGCAAAATTATTGTTAACCATTAAGCGCGCACTTGAGGCCGAAAAGCTCAAGCAAGAAAACGTTGGCCTAAGGCAGTTTTCGGGTAACACCCAAGAACCCCTCGGAAATAGTCCGCAAATCACTCAACTACTAGAACAAGCTCGCCTCCTCGGTCAGCACGACACACGCGTATTATTAACCGGTGAACCAGGTAGCGGAAAAGAAACATTAGCAAGATATATTCATGGAAATAGCACGCGTAAAAACGGTCCTTTTATTGCTCTGAACACCGGCACGATTACCTCACACAACGCTTTAGAGGAGTTCTTTGGCCGTGAAAAAGGTAACTCCATTCATTACGGTTTACTTGAAAAAGCTAACCACGGCACCCTCTTCATTGATGAAATCGGCGACATGAGCGGTGATGTGCAACTTCGCTTACTAAGCGCACTGGAGTCAAAAACATTTCAACGTATTGGCGGTAGCGAAGAAGTTAAAGCAGACGTGAGAATTCTAGCTTCAACACGTCAAGATTTAGAGAAGGCCATTCAAAACGGTCAATTTAGACAAGATTTATATTACTTGCTCAACGTTGCTTGCCTTCACTTACCCGCCCTAAGAGATAGAAAGACAGATATTCCATTATTATTAGACTTTTACCTACAACATTATATAAAGCGAGAAAATTTGCCTAAACGCACATTTACTATTGCGGCGCAACAATTTTTAAGCGATTATATGTGGTTAGGGAATATTCGCGAACTAAGAAATGTGGTTCAACGCCTATTAATTTTAGGCATTGGCGACGAGATTGGACTAACCGAGGTGAAAACAACGCTTGGTGAACCCGCTAGATCCGCCATTGCATCAACTGATATACCAATTTTTTATGATTTATTGCTTAAAGATGCTAGAGCACAATTTGAAAAAGCATACCTTGATTATCATCTTGACCAGCTTAGCGGAAACGTTACAAAATTGGCTAAAACATCCGGAGTCGAAAGGACCCATTTATACCGCAAGTTGCACGCCCTTGGCGTTGAATTCAAAGACAAGCGTTAAACAGTATTACCGCACTACTTTATGAAAATTATTATTTTAGGTGCCGGCCGAGTCGGCTGTACTGTCGCCAGTAATTTAGTGAACGAAAACATTGATATCACTCTCATCGATAAGAATCCCGATGTCATCGCTTCTGTCTGTGAACGCCTTGATGTATCAAGTATTTGCGGCAATGTATCTCACCCAGACATATTGGAAAGTGCGGGCATTAAACAAGCTGACATTGTTATTGCCGTCACCGATAGCGATGAAACAAATATGATGGCGTGTCAAATTGCCCATCACCTCTTCGCGGTTCCCAAAAAAATAGCCCGTGTTAGAGCGCAAGCTTTTTTAGACGTCCAAGACACGCTTTTCACAGACAAGGCTATAGCAATAGACGCCATCATTAATCCAGAAAAAGAAATCATACATTTCATTAAGAACCTTGTTTTGCACCCAGGTGCCCAGCAAGTTTTATCTTTCGCTAACGATACGTTGAATTTGGTCGAAACAAAGTTTTCTCGTCAACACGCCATGGTAGGCAAATCATTAGCTGATTTAACGGCCATGTTACAAGGCATTTACGCCCGCATCGCGATTATCTATCGCAACGCCAAGATTATTGTTCCCACTCATCAAACCATCATTGAAGGCGGCGATCGCGTCTTTTTTATTGCCGCCTCGGAAGATATTCAAAAAGTCTTAAATATTTTATTTAATCAAGACAAGCCTTATAAGCGTCTTATTATTGCTGGCGGCGGGCGCATTGGCACGGGTTTAGCCAAAGCACTTGAAAATACCATGCAGGTCAAAATCATCACGCGAGATGCCGATAAGGCGTATCAACTGTCAGCACTATTAGACCAAAGCATCGTATTGTGCGGTGACGCCGCAGATGAAGCCTTTCTGCTCGACGAAAACATCGATCGAACGGACGTCTTTTGTGCCCTGACCACCGACGACGAAACCAATATTTTACGCTCTATGCTTGCCAAAAGCTTAGGCGCCCGGGTCGTGATGAGCTTAGTTGATAGAAACGCTTATATGGGCATGGTCGATGATGGCTCTATTGATAACGTGATTTACCCGCAACACACAACGATAGGAAAAATATTAACTCATGTCAGACAAGGCGGCATTTCAAGCGTACACTCATTATTGCGCGGCGAAGCTGAGGCCTTTGAGGCCATCGTACAAGACAATGGAACAACGTCTGAAATCGCTGGCAAAGAAATTGGCAATATCAAACTTCCACAAGGCGCCTTTATTATCGGCCTGATTCGCAACGGTAAATCGCTCCCCGCAAAGCACGACTTAACGCTTATAGGTAACGACCATCTTGTTTTCTTTATCTGTGACAAATCCATCATCGGCCAAGTTGAGGCGCTTTTTCAACCCTCTCAATCCTTGCTTAGCAAAATAATTGGTTGACTATGCACTTCAGCGTTATTCGGCGAATATCCGGGCTTTTGCTCGGCTTGTTCAGCATCACCATGTTGCCGCCTATTCTTGTCTCATACATCTATAACGAACAAAATCACCAACCTTTTATAATCGGTTTTTTTGTCATTTTCTTAACTGGTTTCTCTCTTTGGCTAACCGCTCGACACTCTGAGGGAGAGCTAAGAACTCGTGATGGTTTCGTGGTTGCTAGTGTTTTTTGGTTGAGTCTTGGCCTGTCTGGCGCCATACCTTTTTATTTTTCAAGCGTGCCATCGCTGTCATTAACCGATGCCATTTTCGAATCTATCTCTGGCCTTACCACGACGGGTGCAACCGTCATCACCGGCTTAGATGATTTGCCTAAATCCATTCTTTTTTATCGCCAACAATTACAATGGCTTGGTGGCATGGGCATTATTGTTCTTGCCGTCGCCATTTTGCCGATGCTCGGTATTGGTGGCATGCAATTATATAGAGCCGAAACACCTGGCCACGTTAAAGACTCAAAACTAACACCGCGCATTGCCGAAACCGCAAAAGCATTATGGACAATTTACGCCAGCTTAACGCTTGCTTGCGCGGGTGCCTATTGGCTTGGCGGCATGACACTTTTTGACGCCATAAGCCACAGTTTTAGTACCGTTTCCATCGGGGGGTTTTCAACCCACGACGCCAACTTCGCTTTTTTTGATAGCCCTGCTCTGAACTATATCTGTATTGCTTTTATGTTTATTGCTGGTATTAATTTTGCCTTACACTTCAAAGCAGCCCAATCATTCAATCTCAAGCTGTATACTGAAAACGGTGAGGTAAAAGGCTACGTCATCATTTTACTGACTCACATTGTCATTATCTGCATCGGTCTTTTTGCGTTAGGTTTCATCATGGATGGCTCGAATTTTATTGAACAAACTATCTTCCACGTTGTTTCATTTGCAACCACCGCTGGTTTCACTTCATCTGATCACGCAAGCTGGCCTTCATTTATTCCCGTCTTATTAATTCTTGTGAGTTTTTATGGCGGCTGTGGCGGGTCAACAGCTGGCGGTATTAAAGTTGTTCGTATCCTTATTATGCTTAAACAGCTGGGTAGAGAAATTACGCATTTGATTCATCCTCATTCAGACATGCCGGTAAAGTTAGACCGTCAGATTGTGTCCAAGCCAGTTATTAGTGCTGTTTGGGGCTTCTTTTCAGCTTATATTTTATCGTTTGGCGTATTGATGATCTTAATGATGATTAGTGGGCTTGATCAAGTCACCGCTTTTTCGGCCGTCGCAGCTACACTTAACAACCTAGGCCCAGGCTTAGGCGATATCAGCAGTAATTACGCGAACATACCCGACGCCAGTAAATGGATTGCTTGCTTCGCAATGCTACTAGGACGTTTAGAAATATTTACCTTGCTCATATTATTTAGTCCCGTTTTTTGGCGCGATTAATGAGCAATTTACAACAAAAATGGGACGCTATTTATCGCCAACGCAAAAAAGATACACCTAGCCCTGCTCTCATGTTATCAGCATACGCTCACTTGCTACCCACTAAAGGATCTGCTTTAGATCTCGCCTGTGGTCTCGGTGGGAACAGTTTTTTTCTTGCAAAAAAAGGCTTAGACGTCGACGCGTGGGATATCTCCGCTGTTGCTATAGAACACATCAACAGCACCGCCCGCTTAAGCCATATTAAGGCGTCTGTCGTAGACCTAAGTCAGGCCACCTTCCCTGCGAATAAATACGACGTTATCGCCGTCTCTCGCTTTCTCGACCGCGAACTCATCCCACAACTACTCACCGCATTAAAACCTAGCGGTCTGCTTTTTTACCAAACTTTTACGCTTGAGAAAACAGCAAACGAAGGCCCTAGCAACCCTAATTTCTTGCTCAAAAAAACTGAACTTTTATCACTCTTCAGCGAACTATCCCCTATTATTTATCACGAAGAGGCCTGCATTGGAGACATAAAACAAGGTATTAGAAACGAAGCAATACTTATCGCCCAAAAATCTGCCAACTGAAACATCACCTGTAATACAAAGCATTGTATAATGCTTGGCTAACTTATCTGTGTGTTGATTATGTCTAATATAAAAAAAGTATCGCCTCTAGAGGCTTATAAAGTGTTACAAAACGACGCTCAAGCCGTATTGATTGACACAAGAACGGACGTCGAATTTTATTTTGTCGGCCACCCTATTGGCGCCGTGAACGTACCGCTTAAAAGCCCACCTACTTGGGACGTTTTTGCTAACTTTGTTGAACAGGTTGAAAAGAACCTTCCATCTAAGTCCACACCGGTTGTCTTAATGTGTCGCAGTGGGGTGCGTTCGATGGAGGCCGCTAAATTATTAGAAGAAGCCGGCTATCAATCGCTATACAACGTGGAAGAAGGCTTTGAAGGCGATAAAGATGGACATAACCACCGCGGCACATTAGGCGGTTGGCGCTTTCATAAACTGCCTTGGCAACAAAGCTAATTTTACCTCGCTTATCACTCAAATAGGCTTACACCACATACATTATAGGAACCTTCTTTCGTGAAACAAAACCTTCGTAATATCGCCATCATTGCCCACGTTGATCACGGCAAGACGACTCTTGTTGATAAACTACTAGAGCAATCCGGCACGCTTGATCGTAAAGCCCAAGGGTCCGAGCGCATCATGGACTCTAGTGACCAGGAAAAAGAGCGCGGCATCACCATTTTAGCTAAAAATACCGCCATTGAATGGGAAGGCATCCACATCAACATCGTTGACACTCCAGGCCATGCCGACTTTGGCGGCGAGGTTGAACGTGTGCTATCCATGGTCGATTGCGTCCTATTACTTGTTGACGCTGTTGACGGCCCCATGCCTCAAACACGTTTTGTCACCAGCAAAGCGTTCGAACAAGGGCTAAAACCTATCGTTGTTATCAACAAAGTTGACCGCCCAGGATCGCGCCCAGACTGGGTTGTCGATCAAGTCTTTGACCTGTTTGACAAACTCGGCGCCACCGATGAACAACTGGACTTCCCCGTTATCTATGCCTCTGCCATCAACGGCGTTGCCGGGCCAGAAGCCGATGAGCTTGCAGACGACATGACGCCTTTATTCGAGCTCATCAAGGAATCTGTGCCACAGCCAGAAGTTGACGTGACGGCGCCTTTTCAAATGCAAATTTCTTCACTCAGCTATGACAGCTATGTTGGCGTTATTGGTGTGGGCCGCATTACGCGTGGCAGCTTAAAGCCAGGACAAACCGTAATTATTGTTGATAGTGAAAACAAACAGCGTAAAGGCAAAGTGCTTAACGTAAAAGGTCATTTAGGCCTTGAACGTATTGAGGTTGAAGAAGCCTTTGCTGGCGATATTGTCTGTATTAACGGTATCGATGGGCTTCGCATTTCAGACACTTTATGCCACCTAGACCATATTGAAGCCATGCCTGCACTATCGGTTGATGAACCAACTGTCAGCATGACTTTCTCAGTCAATAACTCTCCTTTTGCCGGTCAAGACGGAAAGTTTATTACTTCGCGTAATATTAAAAACCGCTTAGAACAAGAGCTTATCCATAACGTCGCTTTACGTGTGCGCCCTGGCGATAGCTCAGAGAAATTCGTTGTCTCTGGCCGTGGTGAATTGCACCTGTCTGTACTCATAGAAACTATGCGTCGTGAAGGTTATGAACTTGGCGTCGGCCGCCCTGAGGTTATTCAAAAAGAAATAGACGGCAAAATACAAGAACCCTTTGAACAAGTCGTTATTGACGTTGAAGAGCAGCACCAAGGCTCTATTATGGAAGAAATGGGGCTACGTAAAGCAGATCTCACCAACATGGAACCAGATGGGAAAGGCCGTATTCGCCTTGAGTTTATCAGCCCATCACGTGGTTTAATTGGCTTTCGCGGACACTTCCTCACCCTGACATCAGGCTCCGGCATCATGACCAGTGTTTTTGATCATTATGGCGAAATTAAGACCGGTGAAATCGCCTCTCGTCAAAATGGTGTTCTCGTTTCCATGGTAAAGGGCAAAACCCTAGCTTTCGGCTTATTCGGCTTACAAGAGCGCGGCAAGCTTTTCTTGGGCCACGCGGAAGAAGTCTACGAGGGGCAAATCGTCGGCTTACATTCAAGAGGAAACGACCTTGTTGTTAACCCTACGAAGGGCAAACAATTAACAAACGTTCGCGCATCGGGCACCGATGAAGCACTCAGCCTTGTCCCCCCTGTCAAAATGACACTCGAACAAGCTCTCGAATTTATTGAAGACGATGAACTAGTTGAAGTGACGCCTCATTGCATCCGGCTAAGAAAGAAATTATTAACTGAAAATGAACGCAAACGGGCATCACGAGCAACTAAATCGTGAGGCATTAAAAAACCGACGAAGCAGAAACTCCGCCGGTAATATAGTCAGCTAGATTGGCAAACAACCCTTTTAACGTCCTTGTGCGTGATGTAATCCTTCGCATCTGCGTTTTAAACAATCCTTGTTTAGCGAGACTCGTCTCACGGATTTTTTGGTGACGGTTAAAGCATAGATTAATATTCTTCTTAAAAACATCAGCTAAAGCCCCAATGTCTGTAAGCATATGCTTACACTCATGCGTAAACTACTGGCACACTCACTCCGTTATTATTCAGTAACAACTTACTTTATTCACCCGCTGTAACGATATAATAAACCATTCGTAATAACTTCCCTCTTGCTATCGCATCGCGTTATTGGGAAAATGCCCACTTATTGGCCGCACAAAACACTAACTTAATATGAATAACAGAACCGCAACCGTTAATCGCGACACCCTAGAGACGCAAATATCCGTTACCGTCAACCTAGATGGCACGGGTAAAACTAACTTTTCAACGGGTATTCCTTTCCTTGAGCACATGCTCGAGCAAGTTGCTCGCCACGGCATGCTTGATCTTGATATTAAAGCAAAAGGTGATTTACACATTGACGCTCACCACACGGTTGAAGATTTAGGTATCACGTTTGGCAAAGCTGTTACTGACGCACTTGGCGATCGTATCGGCATCTATCGTTATGGTCACGCTTATATCCCCTTGGACGAGGCCTTGTCACGCGTTGTTATAGACTTCTCCGGCAGACCTGGGCTTACCTACGATGTGGATTTTCCCCGTGCGCGAATTGGCGACTTCGACGTAGACTTATTCCGTGAATTCTTTCAAGGTTTCGTCAATCAAGCCAATGCCACTTTGCACATCGATAATTTGAAAGGCGTTAATGCACACCACGTTGCAGAAACTATATTCAAAGCTTTTGGGCGCGCGTTACGCTTCTCATTAGAAAAAGACGCACGAATGGAAGGCATTACACCGTCAACAAAAGGCTGTCTGTAACATTTAAACGAGAATCCACTATGCACACAGCTGCCGTAATAGATTACGGGATGGGTAATCTCCATTCTATTTCAAAAGCACTAAAAACCGTTTCGCCAAACGCTAACGTTATTGTTAGTGCCGATAAAAAAACCATCTTATCTGCCGACCACGTTGTTTTACCAGGCGTTGGCGCTATGCGCGACTGCATGGCCGCCATTCGTGACACAGGTCTAGATGAGACCATCAAACAAGTTGCCAAAAGTAAGCCTTTACTCGGCATATGCATCGGCATGCAAGCTTTATTGGACCATAGCGAAGAAAATGGCGGAACCGACTGCCTAGGAATTATTCCAGGAAATGCGATAAAATTTCCACGTAATACAACAAGAAACCTGAGCGATAATCTTAAAATACCACATATGGGGTGGAATAAGGTTAATCACTTATATTCATCCCCATTATTTGATGAAATTCCACAAGACGGGCGTTTTTACTTCTCACATAGCTATTTTTCTTCAAATGTGGGGAGTGAGCACATAATAGCGACCAGTGAATACCCGAACCCATTCCCCTGTGCACTAAAGTGGGGGAACGTTGTCGCTGTTCAATTTCATCCCGAAAAAAGCCAACACGCAGGATTGCAATTGTTGAAAAACTTTTTAAACTGGGACGGAAAATCCTAAACATCAGGAAAGCAAAATGATTCTTATACCCGCCATTGACCTAAAAGAGGGGAAATGCGTTCGTTTACGCCAAGGACGTATGGATGATGAAACCATTTTCTCAGACAGCCCCGTAGAAGTGGCCACACGCTGGGTCAATGAGGGCGCACAGCGCCTGCATCTAGTAGACTTAGACGGTGCTTTCGCCGGCAAACCCATTAACGCTAGCGTTGTGCATGACATTGCTGCAACCCACCCTGATTTAACCATTCAAATAGGCGGTGGAATTCGCGATGAAGAAACGATTCAAACCTACCTCAATGCCGGCGTTGAATACGTTATTATTGGCACAAAAGCCGTTAACACGCCGCACTTTGTCGGTGACGTTTGCGCTGAATTCCCTGGCCATATTATTGTTGGGCTAGACGCTAAAGACGATAAAGTGGCTATCGATGGCTGGTCCAAACTGTCAAACCACGATGTAATCGACCTAGCTCAACACTTCGAAGATGACGGTGTAGAGGCTATCATTTACACCGATATTGGGCGCGACGGCATGATGAAAGGCCTTAACGTAGAGGCGACCGCCAAGCTGGCGCGAGCCATTTGCATTCCGGTGATTGCCTCGGGTGGCATTACTAATATGGATGACATTCATGCCCTTGGGAAAGTCGCAGACGATGGCATTATGGGCGCGATTACGGGCCGCGCCATTTACGAAGGAACGCTCGATTTTGCCGAGGGCGAAAAAATTGCTGAGTCTTACACTTAAAACATGGGTCTAGCGAAACGCATTATTCCTTGTCTCGACGTTAAAGACGGTCGCGTTGTTAAAGGCGTTAAGTTTGTTGATATATGCGATGCTGGCGACCCTGTAGAAATTGCCCGGCGTTACGACAAAGAGGGTGCTGACGAGATCGCCTTTCTTGATATTACCGCTACGTCTGATAATCGCGACACCCTTGCCCACGTGGTTGAACAAGTCGCTAGCGAGGTATTTATCCCTCTAACCGTGGGCGGGGGAATCCGCACGCTAGAAGATATCGGCCGTATGTTAAAGGCAGGCGCCGATAAAGTTGGCATTAATAGCGCTGCCATTTTTAACCCTGAATTCATTAAAGAAGCTGCTGAACGATTTGGCTCGCAATGCATTGTTGTAGCTATTGATGCAAAATGCGTTAGCGAAGATGGGCAGACCAAACGCTGGGAAATATTCACCCACGGCGGCCGCAAAGAGACGGGTATAGACGCCATTAAGTGGGCGATAAAAATGGTGGCTTATGGCGCTGGCGAAATATTGCTCACCAGCATGGACAGGGATGGCACCAAAATTGGATTTGACCTTGAATTAACACGCGCCATCAGCGAAGCCGTAGAAGTACCCGTCATCGCATCCGGCGGCGTAGGCACGCTGGATCATTTGGTCGAAGGCATCACCAAAGGTAAAGCCGACGCTGTACTGGCCGCTAGCATTTTTCATTTTGCAGAGTTCACTATTGGCGAAGCAAAACAACATATGCAAAACAACGGCATTGAGGTACGCTTATGAACCAGTGGCTAAAGCAAATTCGCTGGGATGAAAAGGGTCTCATTCCCGCCATTGCCCAAGATCATAAAACAGGCAAAATCCTGATGCTCGCTTGGATGAACGCAGAAGCTTTACAACTGACCTCAGAGCAAGGCCACGCGGTCTATTGGTCGCGTTCACGCAAAAAACTCTGGCATAAAGGCGAACAGTCAGGGCATAAGCAAAAAATTATCGACATGCGCTTAGACTGCGATGAAGACGTCGTTTTACTGTCCGTTGAACAAAAAGGCGGGATTGCCTGCCATACTGGCCGCGAACGTTGTTTTTATCGAAAACTTGTTAACGAACAATGGCTGGAAACTGATCCTGTATTAAAAAACCCAAAAGACATCTACACATCATGAACAACACACTAAAACAACTCGACACCGTTTTACAGCAACGCAAACGAGAAGACCCAGAATATTCTTATGTTGCCAGCTTGTACGATGAAGGCTTAGACGGCATCTTAAAAAAGATTGGTGAAGAGGCAACCGAAACGATCATTGCTGCAAAATCAGACGATAAACAGAAGCTTATTTATGAAATGGCCGACTTATGGTTTCACAGCCTTGTTCTATTGGCACAACAAGGTTTAAACTCAAACGATGTGCTAAAAGAACTCGAACGTCGCTTTGGACTTTCTGGCTTAGATGAAAAAGCCAATAGAAACAAGTAGAATGTCTCTACTTCAACCACATCATTAGAGGTTCCCATGGGCGGCATCGGTATTTGGCAACTAATCATTATTCTCGTTATTGTTCTTTTATTATTTGGAACAAAGCGTTTGCGCAATTTAGGCGGCGACTTAGGCGGCGCAATCAAGGGCTTTAAAGGGGCCATGAAAGAGAGCGAGAAAGAAAAGAGCAGCGACGACCAAAAATCTGTTGCCAAAGAAGATAGTAATAAAGAAGATAGTAATAAAGAAGATAGTAATAAAGAAGATAGTAATAAAGAAGATAGCGACAAATAACCTAAACAGGGCAACCTCTCTGATCGCTCCGGTTTTTATTTATGTCAGACACAGACTCCCACGACCAAGAAACGAGTTTTGTTTCCCATTTAGTTGAATTACGTACGCGCTTAATTCACGCGCTCGCTGGCATGTTAGCGATATTTTTGCCGCTAGCACCCTTTGCAAATGACATTTATTCGTTGATTGCTCAACCTTTACTGGTTCATATGCCAGAAGGCACGAGCATGGTGGCAATCGAGGTTGTATCGCCTTTCCTAACACCTCTAAAACTCACCCTCATGTTGTCCGTTTTCATCAGTATTCCATGGATTTTCTATCAAGTTTGGAAATTTATTTCACCAGGCCTATACAAGCACGAACAGAAAATTGCGCTACCCTTAGTAACCGCTGCGACTTTCTTATTCTATACGGGTATGCTATTCGCCTACTTTGTCGTAATGCCGCTAATATTCCAATTTTTAACAGCTACCGCCCCTGAAGGTGTCGCTGTAATGACCGATATCAGCAAATACTTAGACTTTGTTTTGACTCTGTTTTTCGCCTTTGGCATGGCCTTTCAAGTACCCATTGCCACATTCCTATTGGTTAAAACCGGCGTTTCAACAGCCGAAAGTTTGTCTGAAAAAAGACCGTATATAGTCGTCGGTGCCTTTGTTGTGAGTATGCTACTCACCCCGCCCGACGTAATATCACAAACATTACTCGCGCTACCTATGTGGCTCTTGTTTGAAATTGGCCTACTAATGTCTAAAAAATTCATTCCACCAATAAAGCCTGAAACTGCTGAATGAAAAAATTACTTTTTTCATTTTAATAACCATATCCTCTCAAACTTCAGCTAATACTAGCGAACTAAAGCCCTCCCCTAATAAGCCAAATTGCGTTTCTAGCATGGCCGCAGATGAACACGCCATTGGGCTAAAAATGCCACCGTCTATGGTATCGCCGCGATGGCGTTACATATTCGCAAAGGCGCAAAGTTTCTGACGCGCTGTGGTTTGCCTGAACCAAGCTGTATAGGATAGGTTCGCCGTGTTGCATAGAAAATCCAAGAAACGATCAAAATCAGCTGAAATTAAGAACATAACCACGTATTTATGCAGAAAATATAGAACATAAAACAAAAACATATGTCTAACAATTAAAGTTGAGACGTTATCCTGAGGTCTCATAGAAACAATAGGTGAGTATGTTAAGCAGAAATTTACTATCCCAGTTAATCAGTTATATGTAGTGGCGCGTTTATGAGTCGAATGCACCCGATATTTAAAAGGGGCAACAAATGAATAGAATTATTTTAATACTTTCGTTAGGGTCTGTTTTATCTGGAGGTGTTGAGGCGCGAGAATTACAAGAAATACGGGAGCATGGCCGTGCAGAAATACAGAAAGAGGAATTAAATCGTGGATATGCAGATATTGATTCAACATATTTAATTTTAGATAAAGGCGAGGCAACAAGGTGTGAGGTTCTTGTTAAAAAAAGCTCTCGTGGGAATCACTTTAATAAGAATGGGCAAAGGGCGTATGACATAAGCCATACGCTAAGGAAAAAAGGTAGACTGCAACTAAATCTTAGCCTCCCTCAAACTTCAACAGACGGATCTGTGGAAATTTCTTTTCCAGAAAGAAATAGCTTTATAAGCTTATTTATTCGCGACCAGCATGGAAATATAATTAAAAAAGATAAGGTTTTTTTTAAAGTCAATAGTCCACATACTTATGTTAATTTAAAAATGCCACTCTCGTGCTACCCTAAAAATGAAAACACTTCTAACCACCGATACAAAAAATACTACCGGGATTAAATAAACCAAGATAAACATTGCCTTCATTGAAAAATTTCTCTGCTTTGTTACTCATTTTTCAGCCTCAATGATTTTTATTTCAGCGGGGCTTAGGTTATAGAGTCGATAGACCATTTTATCTATTTGGGCTTCTAAAGCGGTGGTGTCTTTGCCGTCTTTTTTGGCAGTGAGGATTTTATCGACTAATTCTATAAAAGGCTGTTGTTCTGGTTTAGCAATTTTGGGGATGGGGAGTTGTTTGAGTTCATAGCCTTGAACATGGTTATTAGATGAGGTAATGCGAAAATACCAGTCCATAAATTTTGAGTTCAGCAAGGCAAGGAAATATTGACTGTGTTGCTGGTCGGTAAGCAAAATTTTATTTACGGTATGCCCCCATATTATTGGCTGTTGGGTTTGGTGCAGGGCAAAATGCAATCTTCTCTCATCAACCATGCCCGTTATTTCTTGAGAAACAAGAAAAATATTAACTTGGTTAAAGGTAATTTGTTCGGTTTGGCAACCCGTTAAAATATATTCATCTGCCTCATTATATTTAACATGATAACGCTGAGTATGCCTGCCTCGCAATAATTTAGTATCACTAACTTGCTGAGAAAATTGTGCTTTTTGACTGGTGAGGTTGATGTCACCTTGCCTGATTGATTGAGCAAAATTAACCAATGGTTCAATGTTAGAATTCTTGGCGATTCTGTTTAATATAGAGGTGCTACCATAAATAATTTTGGGTAAATATAACAACGTTGGATAAAGGGTTTTAATATCTTGTTTGGTAATCTCTGAGAATTGGAGCTGTTTGATGGTGTGGCTATCGTTATCAATAGAAATGTTAATGGGGTAGTTATCTGATTTTTGCTTTAAAAACTGATAAATACAAGTGCCTTGAGTAACTGAACTAAACACTTGTTTATCTTTGGCTTTTGCGGTTTTTGGAAACTCAATAATATGCTGTAAATGAGTCTTGTCTAATAAAAGTTGGCGGGTGGCAGCGGCGGATAAATCACCCATTAAACTACTTTGCACAATCATCGTGGCAACGCCATTTTTGTTACAAAGGTTATAAGATAGTTCAAGAAATAATTTGTATAAATTTTGCTTGCCTTTATCTTTGCCCTCTGCATAAGGAAAATTTGCCTTTGGGTAAATATTTCTTTTAATTTGGGCATAAGGCGGATTGCCCAGCACAACATCAAAACCCACTTTAACCCCAAACTGCCATTCTGGGTCAAACCAATCAGATTGTGCGTTTTGATTGTATAAATCCCAATTCACCACTTTTGTCATGCTTGTTTCTATGGCTGGGGTAATGCCAGTTTTTTTTAAAGTCTGTAGCATTGTCTGGCGAATTTCCCTATCTTGGTCGCGGTATTTGCGTTTGGTGCTTAGGGTTTTGGCAGTAAAGTATTGGTGCCTCACTTGGGCTAAGGTTGTTTTCAGATTATCAATATCCGTATCAAAAAGGCCTGGATGTTCTGGTTTTTCATCCAAAGGCAATAGCGAATTTGCCACAATAAATTTGGTTTCTAAATTCGGCAGGGCTTTGATGCCGTAGTTATTGTATGGGTCTGAATTGGGCTTGTGTTCAATCGCTAGGCTGATGAAAAATCGCAGTTTGCAGATTTGGATGGCAATAGCTTGAATATCCACACCATAAATGCATTTTTCAATGAGCATCAATTTTTTGCCGTAGGCGTTGTGCTGATTTTCTGCAGAAAAAACTTGCTCAATCACTTCAATCGAGACCTTTTTACTCGCCTCGTCCATTTGTTCTGCTTTGCCTAATTGTTGTTGTTTGAAGTGTTTATTTTCATGGTCTATTTTCTCTAAAATAAACACCAGCCGTTGTAAAACACCCATAGGGTAAGCTCCGCTGCCGACTGCGGGGTCAAGGATTTTAAGATTATCAATTGCCTTAATAACAGCCTGAATCTGCTCACACTTGAGTTTGTTTTCACTCTCAATAAATAATTCATTTATTGTTTCATCGTCTAAACCAGTGGCAGTCTTAAAATGCTGTTTTAGGCTTTCATCCACCATATAACTGACAATCTCGCGTGGCGTATAAAAACTGCCAGTGGCTTTGCGGGCCTGCTCGCCCGTTTCTGGGTTGTAAGTTGCCAGTAGATTTTCAAACACTTTGCCGAGTAATTCAGGGTCAAGGGCGACTTCAATATCCAGTGGGGTGCTTTCTTCTACGGTAAATTGGTATCGCTTGAATAAATCACATAATCCTGTTTCGCTAGCGTTAAAAAACAAGGCATTATTAAAATCCAACGGATTCTTTTTTCCATCAGAAAAGCCATCAATGCGAATGGCACTGCAAACTTTGCGGATGGTTTTATCTTGGCTGTAAGCCGATTTCTCTTCATCGCTAGCCTCTCTGTCTAAACATTCAAATAAGCCGCCGTTTAAAAATGGGGTTTGTTTGAATAGACCCATAATTTTTTGTTCATCTTGGTCTCGAAAATAATCTTGGTAGCGATAAATACTGGTGACAAGATAATCAGCGTCACTGACTTTACCTTCTGGGGTTCTCTTGCGAAAACTGCGGTTTGTTTTATTGTCATTGCTTATTTGACGATTAAGGGTGGCAAAAAATAGATTTTGCAAAATGGCTTTGTAAAAACTGCTGTTTTTATCGTAATCAATCAGGGCTTTGAGTTTTTCTACGTTGAATAAATCGGGGTTGATAAGGTGTTTTTCTTTGAGAAACCAGACGAATAAAATCCTCGTTAGAAAGCGGATAAGTCCAGCTTGGGTGTGGCTTTGTGCATTTTCATCATTGGGGAAAATGACTTCCTGCTGGGCTTTTTCATACCACTTATAAAGTTCTTTGAAAAAATCCTCGTTCAGCGTTTCAACCGCAAAAGCGGTTTCTAGATCTGCTAAAGTTGAGGTTTTATTAAGGGTTTCAAAACGCAACTTGGCGGTTCTGGTTTGCATGCCTTCGCCTAAAAGATAGGTAAAGCGTTTGCTGGCAGTTTGTTCTTTTTTAACACCATCTTCTGTGAATTTATATTCAATGGCAATAAAACTAAAACGCCACTGTTTGTTTTCACCATCCACATAAACCGCTAAAGCCCCGTCCTCTAATTGGATTTTTTTAGCGACCAGATTGCGTAATTGCACACGGTTTCTTTGTAATTTGGTATTGGGTTTTATGTGAATTTCAAACACAGGTAATTTTTTGGCATCACTGGTAGTAATAAAACCTAATTGTTCAAAACTTTTAACCTCTTGATTGTCGATTGTAATGGGCTTTAGCGTTTGAGAAAAACCAAACGTATTATTTAAAAATTCAAGATAATCTGTTTGCTTGTAAGATTTGTCTAATCGTTGCATTATTTTTTTATCAATTTGGTTGGCTTTAAAAAATTACTACTATCAACAATTTTTCTATGGGTTTTGCTTTCTAGCTCAACTTTGGCGTTTTTGGCGATAGTGCCTCCTTGCTTGGCGGTTTTTTTGTTTTGTTCCAGCCCTTTTGCTTCGTCAGTTTCAGCAATTTGACGGGTGGATAGTTCGGCTAAGGCAGTAAAGAGCAGCTCGGCTTCACTCATATTATCGCGTAAGTTTTGGCTGTCTAAACTTTTAAGGGCTTTGTGCTCTTGCACGGATAATCCACTCCATTCTGAATGGATTATGTTGCTTCAAATGGCAAAATCTTTACCTTCTTTGATTGGCTAGTGTTTTATTGAATAAACCGCACCTAAAATTCGCCCACCCCATTTATGCCACACTGTATTTTGCTGCCGATTTCAAACCCTCACCACTACGCAAATGCAGGGGCCAGTCGTCTGGTTTGATTAAAGTCATTATTCCCATCTATTCAAAAATCGCTGTTTTCTGCATCTATTATTTTAAACGTCAATTAATCACTCTGCACAAGATTGTCTGTCTAAAAAAGAATTAAAAGATTCACAAGCATTATCAGCAATTAAAGCACAAGAATAGCAAGCGGCTAAGTTCATTTCGCTGACACCCTGCCCGTCAGAATGATAGCAAATTGGGTCTGAGGCACAATTTTCGGCTCTCTCTAATGCGTTATCTAATAATTGTTTGAACTTGTGTGGGTTTGCCTGAGATGCTAAACCACCATATCCACCTTCCATACCACCAACTGTATAAATTAGGACGGCTTGCATATCGTTGTTATCAACAAATAATCTCTCGCTTAAAGATGCGGTTGGATAACCACAAGAAAATTCTAACTCTTTCATTAGTAAATGCGACACGGTATGCACAAAAATAAATTTTGCCAAATGCTTGGCATCGCTAAATTTGTTTTTAAATAATGCACTACCTTCACTTTGTTGAAAAATTTTATTTAGTCGTTCACGGCGTTTTTCAATGTAATTATTAATTTTTTGCTGATTAAATGTAATAAAAATTCCTTCGCCAAAGTTTTCGATCCCCAACAAATATTCAGTATTCTGGGCTTGTGATGAAGTGTATTGTGGTTTTATTCTATCAGTTTTGCCGTCTAAAAATAAATCAATATCTAACGGTTCTTGTCTGGTGTAACCCGTTTGCACGGTGGTCATTTTTAGGCGAGATATTTGCACTAGATGACTAATACTATTATCTAAATTATCTATTGTTTGATGTTTGAAAATAAAATCATCTTTTGATAAGTCTGGACTTTTCAATATAAATTGATATTCTTTTTGGCGATATGTGACTTCTTTTTGTGCAGTGCTTGCCTCTTTGCTATTTATATAATCTTGTATTTCATTTTCTGAGTATTTTTCCTCTAATGCATCAAACATAAAATTGGTATCTTTGTTTTTTTTCAACCACCCATCTATTTTTAATTGACTATTTTCATCAATATCACTGGCACTTGGTAAATACAAACTATGCACTAAAATTGGATAATAAACGCTATTGCTAGAACGAATTGCCATTTTATATCTGTATTGCTTATCTTTGCCAGAGGCATAAGATAAGCCATATAAGCCCACTAGACTTGAGCGTTTGTTGCAATTTTTGCAGGTAATATTAATACCTGACAAATCTTCAAAATCTCCTTGCTTATAATATAAGTCTTGCTTATCACAGCATTTATTCCAATCTCCAAAGTCTATAGTTTTATCATCTTCGTGTTTAGCTTGTTGTTTAAAGGTTAACCATTTATCCCAAGGCACATCGGATATTTTGCCATCTGAACTGGTCATAATAAAACGAGTTTGAGTTAATTCGTGATACCGGTTACCTTTTTTGTTTATTCTAGCCTGCTCATAGCAATAACCGCATTTGGGCGGAACGAAACTATCTCTTGCCTTTACTAAAGGAGCACTATCGTATTGCTTAATTACTTTTTCCCATTTTTCCCACCAATCTTTTAAATGTTTAAAACGATGGCATTTACCGCAAAACATCCATTTAGGAAAATATTCAGCATTGATTACATTATCAGTATTTGTGGGTCTAATATATTGTGGATTAGCATAACTATTTGCTTGATTGGTTGGCGCTTTTATGAGCGTTTTAAGTTTGGGGAAGCCTTTATCTTTTAAGCGTTGCAATAAGCGGTTATCTTTTATGTAGTTGTTTTCGTCCCACTTTTGATAAAAATCCCATTTATCAAACTCCCTAATTTTAACAACACCTTTAATATCCTCTACTAAGGCTCCAACACCCGCAAAAGCACCGATTACTTTTCTTACTCCAGTTTGTATATACCTTGCCATAATGGCTATTGAAAGTTTTGCTGTATTTTTATAAAACTGTTGCTATCAATATCACGCATTGATTGCATTACCACCCATTTATTATCTGTTAAGGCTTCTTTTGATTCTGGTTTGGATAATAATGAACTTTCTCTACCGTTGTACTTATTGTATGGATTGGCTTGACTAATTTTTGCTAACCAATCATCGGCTAAAATATCTATTTTATCCAAACAAAAACCAATATTCTCACTACCCTTAAAACGATTTTTAATTAAACCTTG
>LWTM01000063.1 GCA_002101205.1 Cycloclasticus sp. symbiont of Poecilosclerida sp. N
AACAGCAGCGGTCAAGGTCTGTGGTTAAGCCTACAACCAGCCTGGGGCGACACCCCAAGCAATGTTGCCGATAGAATATGGCAACCATTAGCCATCACTGACTATGCAAACGATGAGGATAGCAACGATAGTAGAGGCCTACAGTTAAACACCGAGCTAGGTTACGGATTACCTGGCTTCTTTGGCCGCGGCTTATTGACCCCTTACGCTGGCTTAAATATAGCAAACGACACTCAAAGCTATAATATAGGCGCGCGCTGGACAATAGATTCTACGTTGAGCCTAGACCTAATAGGCGAGCATAAACAAACAGACAACAGCATACAGTTACGTGTTGACCTTAAGTTTTAGTCAGTAGATAACAAAACCCGAGGAAAAATGAGGACAAAGCGTCCTCATTTTTTTTGTCTTGTTCCCACGCTTCGTTCATTAAAGGGTTCAAGCATCTTTTTTGTCTTGTTTTTGAGTTGGCGTTGTTGACATCTACCCTCTCGTTGAGGTATCGACAGCCGTGCTATCGGTTCTTGTCGTAATAAATTTTGGGAGTTATATACTTAGATCTGAAAAATAGCCAATAAACCTTACAATGAAAGGAAAAATGCTATCGTATTTTAATTTAAAAGTGGTGTGATAATCTACAAATAACTTTAAAACGCACATATGAAACAAGCACTGTCAGCACAAGCACTGTCAGCACAAGCACTGTCAGCACAAGCACTGTCAGCACAAGCACCGCCGGCGCGCGCAAAGACAATTAGCATAATAGAATTGTTAAAAGAGTTTTCAACCGAACATAAATCTATTAAGCAGCTAGAAAAAATAAGATGGGACAAAGAGCCAATATGCCCTCATTGTGGCGGTATTGATAATATAGGTAAATACAAATCTAAAAAGCACACTTACTGGCATAAAGATTGTAGAAAAGCTTTTACAGTAAAAACCAATACTATTATGCACGCATCAAAAATACCCACTCAAAAATGGGTAGTTGCTATCTACACTATGCTAACCTCAAGAAAAAGTGTATCAAGCCTATAACTCAGTAAAGAATTAGGTATTACACAAAAATCATCGTGGTTTATGTTACAAAGAATTAGGCAAGCTTGCACGCAAGGTTCGTTTAAACTGTCTAATATCGTTGAGGCAGATGAGACTTATACTCTCACCCTTACACCGCCGGCGCTGGCCCTTACACTGTCAGCGTAGGCAGGACGCGTGTTTACCCTGCCAGGGTTCCCTTACGGTCACAGTATTCCCTACGGTCGCAGGACGCGTAGCACGCGTCTCAGTGGCAAAGAAAAGAACAAACACGCCAATAAGAAGTTAAACGGCGGTCGTGGTGCGGTTGGCAAGACTGCGGTGTTTGGAATGAAAGAAAGGGGCGGTAAAGTTAAAGCAATGGTCATAGATAGAACCAATAAACAAACGCTACAAGGTAAAATACACAGTAATATTCAAGCAAAAAGCATAGTAGTTACCGATGACTTTAGAGGGTATTTAGGTTTGAGTGGTTTTAACCATAAAACCGTTAATCATAGTGCGAAAGAGTTTGTAAATGGCCTGGCACATACCAACGGCATTGAGAGTGTTTGGGCGGTATTAAAACGAGGATATCCCTGTCAGGACTTTGAACGGCACATTTCATAATATCAGCACTAAACATTTAAACCGCGATGAGTTTGCCCCGTCAGGACTTGGTATTTAGATTAAACGAGGGTAATGGCCAAATTGATACTAAGGATAGAATGGTATCGTTATTCAAGGGGATTGGCAATAACAGGAAAAGTGTTTTTGATCCTAGGTTTTTTTTTGAATAATGTAAACTATACTCATCATTCATATTTATGCAAAGGGCGCAGACGAGTATAATTTATTCTATGAATATACAGTTTAATGAGACCTTTGCATAATCCATATTCACGAAGAGAGACTGATAGAACTGAGAGGCAGGTTCTTACCCATGCTAATGAATGGTCAAGTCACGGTGAAGGGATAAATGTCTAGCCCAGCCAACCCAACCCAAAACTATATCATATAGTCCACGTTGATCGCCTTGCCTCGATTATAGCGACTGGTGGTTTGCTGAGTGATGCACAAATTGCAGCTACAGCTACAACGGGCAGTATGATTGGCATGAAGGATATTAAACACCGCCGCTTGCATGCTCTAAGGCTGACAACTCACCCTGATTTGTATGTTGGTCAGTGCGTACCGTTCTATTTCTGCCCGCGCTCGATTATGTTGTATGTCATTTGTCGGGCGAACAACCCTGATTTGGCTTATAAAGGTGGGCAAGTCCCAATTATGCATTTGCAGGCTGACCTTAATGCTGTTGTAATTTGGGCCGATCAGCAGCGGCGTCGCTGGGCGTTTACCTTATCCAATGCGGGATCTTATTTTTTTGAAGATCGAAATGATTTGGCTCATTTGAATGATTTGAATTGGCTGGCGATTCAAACCGACCAATGGTGGGGGTGCAAGGATGGAAAGCAGGCCGAATTTTTACTGGAACAGTGTTTTCCTTGGCACCTTGTCGAAGCCATAGGTGTTCATTCGGCGTTCACTTATCAACAAGTGATGGCTGCGCTGGATGAGCTGGATGCGACGACATACAAGCCTACTGTTACACTTAAACCAGCATGGTACTATTAGAATAAATGGTAGTTAAATACATATGAAAGACCGCGAATGATTAAGTTTACATCGGGTGACATTTTACGAGCTGATGCGCAGGCGATAGTGAATACCGTAAACTGTGTGGGTGTTATGGGTCGGGGGATTGCATTGCAATTCAAAAAAGCATGGCCTGATAACTTTAAAGTATATGCTACTGCCTGCAAGCAAAATAAAGTAAAGCCAGGCCGTATGTTTATTGTTGAGACCGGTCAACTAACAAATCCTAAATACATTATTAATTTCCCCACCAAGCGCCATTGGCGAGGTGCTAGTAAAATAGAAGACGTTGAGCTAGGGCTTAATGCTTTGGCACGCGATATAAAGAAGAGAGGAATAAAATCTATTGCTATTCCTCCACTAGGTAGTGGCTTGGGAGGCTTAAATTGGGTTGATGTACGCCAAATGATTGAATCTACATTAAGTGATTTAGAGGGTGTGAAGGTTTTAGTCTACGAGCCAAAAGGTGCGCCACAGAACGATAAAATGGTGAATAACCGTAAGGTGCCAAAAATGACAGCCGGTCGTGCGGTTTTAATTGAGTTGATGCAGCGTTATTTAGGTGGTCTTTTAGACCCGACTGTGACTTTATTAGAAGTGCATAAACTGCTTTATTTTATGCAGTCCACGGGTGAGCCTTTAAGACTTAAGTATCAAAAAGCCGCGTATGGCCCTTATGCCCAAAACTTGAGCCATGTGCTTAATGCCATTGAAGGGCATTTTGTATCAGGTTATGCCGATGGTGGTGACGGGCCGAAGAAGGAATTGAAGCTTGTGCCAGGTGCAGTAGATGAGGCCGAAGCCTTTCTAAAACAGCACCCTGATAGCCTCGCGCGATTTGAAAAAGTGGCAGAATTAGTCGATGGGTTTGAGTCACCTCTTGGCTTAGAGTTACTTACATCTGTACACTGGGTTATTGAACAAGAAAATGGCCAAGATCCCGATGATGTAATACAGAAAATTCGCGCATGGAATGAGAGGAAGAAACAATTCACTCCTCGGCAAGTTGCACTCGCAATTAATACGCTGAGTGAGAAAAATTGGGTGAATATGGCTGGAGTCTCTCCACCTTAATGAGTAGCTTCGAGGTTTATACCTACGACCTGCATTAAAAGGGTTTAAAAATGAAGCTCGGTAAGGTTGAAAAACTCGCTATACGCGACCAATGGAAAAATAAATAGAGACCTCAGCACGTGTACTTTCCTTTCCTTTCCTTACAGGACACGACAGGATTTCCTCCGGTCACAGGACATGACAGCACCCGCTACGACCGAAGGAAGTGCCGGCGGTACGCTTGTAGATTTAAGTATATAATTCCCTAAACTAACAACGGGCAAACAAGCAATGGGCTATAGTGACTTTAAGCTACTCGCCGCAATCGGTGCCTTTGTCGGTTGGCAAATGCTGCCTTTAGTTATTGCGCTGTCTGCTTTTATTAGCGCCGCCATAGTCCTAACGCTCATTAGCGTCGAAGCTTGTGGCAAAACACCCTCCATGCCATTGGGCCCCCACTTATCTATTGCAGCATTTATCGCATTGATTTGGGGAAGTGAAATGAACACCCCTTCCCTACACAAATTATTGGCCTGTAGCTACCTATGCTAATTATTGGCTTAACAGGCGGTATTGGCTGTGGAAAAACAACCGTTAGCCAATTATTTGAAAACGCAAACGTTCCGGTTATTGATGCCGATGAGATCTCACGCGCTATCGTAAAAACTGGCCAGCCTGCTTTAAGTTTATTGACGAGTGCTTTCGGGGGGGAGATACTATCTCCTGACGGCTCACTCAACAAAAGTTACCTGCGCGAACTGGTCTTTAATCATCCCAATAATAAAGAGAAACTGGAAAATATATTGCACCCAATAATTTACCAGAAAATGTACCAACAACTAGCCAAACACAAGTCTCCATACGGCATTTTGAGCATCCCTTTATTGTTTGAAACGAACCATCGAAAAAAGGTTGACCGTGTCTTAGTCGTTGATTGCTCCGAAGAAACCCAAAGAAACAGAGTCAAAGCGCGCGATGAGTTTGACGATTCAATGATCGATTCCATTATAAAAGCCCAATGTACCCGCCCATTCCGGCTCTTACACGCTGATGATATCCTGAACAACGACAATTCACTGGATAATCTGGAAAAAGATGTCAGCCGACTGCATAATACTTATCTAAAAATGAGTGCTGATCAGGTTCAAACACGGCAAGGAGATAAGGAATAAAAAGCAAGTCGTCTGTGTGATAACATAATCGCACATAAAAGAGGCTTGGCGGATGCAGATAAAAAGCCAGCAATCACAATCTGTTTTGCATTTGAGAAAACGTTTTCCACTTTGGGGCAAGCGTAAATTATGGAAAGTCTTAGTACGCAATCAGTCCTTCACCTTAAGAGACCTCAGCACGTGCACTGGCGGTGCTAGTGCTGACAGTACCTGCGCGGCGGTGCTAGTGCTGACAGTATAACCCAACAAATCCGCATAATTTTTGTTGCGACCTCGCCAAAGTGTGACGGCCGGTAATGTTCACGATTCTCAAGAGCGTGACACCTTATTGCTAGGTGATGAGAGTGCACTGTATGCGGATGCTGCTTATAGCTCACAACAGACCCGAGATAAGTTAGCTAAGTTCGGCATGGCCTATCAAGTGCAACGCAAGGGGTATCGAGGTAAACCTTTATCAAAACAAGAGCCGGCCAGCAACAAAGCCATTGCGGTCACTCGAGCAGGTCGCAAGCGACCCTTTGCCACGTATAAGAGACATTATGGGCTTGGCAGAACACGATTTATGGGGCTTGCCAAAAATGCAACCGTTTATGGTTTAGCTGCCATGGCGGCGAACATTCGCAAAGGGGCTAAATTTTTAACGCTCTACGGTATACCAGACGGTATGCCAGAACCAAGTTATGCGGGGCAACTGTGTCAAAAATCAGGAAAAAGCACTAAAAACAGCGTAATTGACGGAAAAATAAGGGAAGTCTCATGAAGGTGGATAAAGTTGTTGGTTATACTGTCAGTACACGTACTGAGGTCTCAGATAGAATAAATAATGAATATTCACATATGGCAGGAGTTTTTGAAAGAGGTGCTACGCCCGTTGAGGTTCTTGAAATGAAAACGGCTGCAATTTGTATTCTTCAGAAAATTAAACACAAAGACCCCGCTCAGTATTCAAGCTTGCTAAAGAGCATAGACGTTGACGAAGATGCGCCAGAAGAATTGGCTATCTTTTCGTAGGAGATAATATGACACAAAAAAACACCATTCAGTGCCCAAGCTGTAAAGCTGAGATCGATGTTAATGACATCCTTTATCATCAAATTGAAGAGCAATTACAGCAAAAAATACATGCTGAAGCCGCAGAATTAAAACAAGAAAATGAAACTATTTTATCTGAAATAAAAGATAAGGAATCGGCCCTTAGAAAAGAACAACAAAATTTTGACCAAAAATTAAGTGATAGTGTCGCCAAGCAATTAAAGGCTGAAAAGAAGGTTTTATCTGATCAGTTGAAAAAACAAATTACCGAGGAACAAAGTGATCAACTAACTGCGTTGCAAGATCAAATTACTGAAAAAACTGAACAAGTTAAAGAACTCAATCAAACTAAAATTCAAGTTGAGCAATTAAAGCGTGAAAAAAATGAAGCTGAGGAAAAAGCACAGTTTAAGGCGGAACAATCGTTAACGGAACAATTAAAGGTTGAAAGAGAGAAAATTCAGAAGTTTGCTGACGAGCAAAATGAGCTGAAGCTTAGACAAAAAGATGAGCACTTAGATCAGCTAAAAAGACAGCTATCAGATGCCCAACGAAAAGCAGAACAAGGCTCTATGCAAACGCAAGGTGAAGTTCAAGAATTGGCTATTGAAGAATGGCTAATAGATAAGTTTCCTCTGGATACTATTGATGAGATAAAGAAAGGCCAAAGAGGTGGAGATTGTTTACAAACAGTTAACACTTATGAAAGCCAAAATTGCGGAACCATTTATTATGAGAGCAAGCGCACCAAAGACTTTCAAAAGACTTGGATAGAAAAATTTAAAGCTGATATGCGTGAGAAAGCTGTCGATATTGGCGTGCTTGTCACCAATGTATTACCCAAAGAATTTGATCGGATGGGATTGATGGATGGTGTATGGGTCTGTACCTATGAAGAATTTAAGGCTCTGTCCTTTATTCTTCGCGAGAAAATTATTGCTTTAAATATGACGAAGAAATCAGGTGAGAATCAGGTCGATAAAATGGGGATGCTTTATTCTTATCTGATCAGCAATGAATTTAAGATGCAAATAGAAGCCATTGTTGAAGGCTTCACTCAAATGCAAACAGACCTTGATTCTGAAAAACGTGCGCTGGCTCGTATCTGGAAACAACGTGAGAAGCAAATAACTAAGGTGCTGGAGAATACTACGGGTATGTATGGCTCTATTAGAGGTATTGCTGGAAATGCCATCGGGCATATCAAATCACTAGAACTGCCGTATTCTGATGAGCCTGATGCCGAGGAGAAAGAACAATGACACCTTATATACCTAATACATTACCTTTAGAAGGTTTAGACTTTAAACAATTATTTGGTTTGGCAACGAAGGCTAATGCAGGGCTTGCTCGTTATGATGGGCTATTACAGGGAATTACAAATCCTGCCATTATGCTCTCTCCGTTGACTACGCAAGAGGCTGTGTTGTCTTCAAAAATAGAAGGTACTCAGGCAACGGTTGATGAAGTGTTAGAGCAAGAAGCCGGCTTAATTAAAAAGGGCGAAAAATACAAAGATATTCAAGAAATATTAAATTATCGTAGTGCACTTCTGCAGGCTTCTGAGCATATTAAAACCCGCCCTATTAATTTAGCTTTGGTGCGTGAAATACATAAAATTTTACTGTCTTCTGTGCGTGGTCAACATAAAACACCGGGAGAGTTTCGAGTAGATCAAAACTGGATTGGCAAAGAAGGTTGTTCAATAGAGGAGGCAACTTTTGTACCACCTGAGCCTATCCAGATGAAAAATTCGTTGTACGACTGGCAAACTTATTTAGGTTCAGATGAACTTGATTCCTTGTTGCAAGCGGCCGTTATGCACGCGCAATTTGAGTTGATACATCCGTTTAAGGATGGTAATGGTCGAATAGGACGAATTCTTATCCCTTTGTTTTTATTTCAAAAACAAGCGTTATCTCAGCCAATGTTTTATTTAAGTCAGTATCTCGAAGCTAATCGAGATGGATACTATATGCGTTTACGAGGGATCTCTGGTGAAGGTGACTGGAATGGCTGGATTGCCTTTTTTTTACAGGCCATCATTGAGCAGTCCAAGCAAAATAGTGAGCGAGTAAAATCGATTATGTCTTTATATGAATCAATGAAAGAGGATGTTCGTCGAGAGACGCATTCGCAATATTCTGTTTATTTGTTGGATGCTATTTTTAACAAGCCGGTGTTTAAAACATCAGATTGCGCAACAGAGTTAAAAAAAAGTCACGGTATCCATGAAAAAACAACACAAGGGTTATTGCGGCAGTTAAGAGACGCCGGTATTTTATTGGAATTGCAGCGTGGAAGCGGTAGCAGGTCTTCAATTCTTTGGTTCCCAACATTAATTAATTTAGCGGAAGGGAAACAGGTGTTATGAATATTTTGTGTCACCTGTGTGCGCCACTAAACTATTTGTGGAGCAATAATCTAAATCCACGCTCCGCAAATAGTTTGGTGGAGTCTGTAGTGGTAACAAATTATCTACAGTGGAAATAATTGCTAAGGAAAATTCGGAAATTCCGAACAGGCCCGAGATAAGTTAGCTAAGTTCGGCGTTGCCGATCAAGTGCAACGCAAGGGGTATCGAGGTAAACCTTTATCAAAACAAGAGCACGCCCGCAACAAAGCCATTGCGGCCACTCGAGCAGGTGGTAAGCGATCCTTTGCCACGTATAAGAGACATTATGGGCTTGGCAGAACTCGATTTATGGGGCTTGCCAAAAATGCAACCGTTTCTGGTTTAGCTGCCATGGCTGCGAACAGTCGCAAAGGGGCTAAGTTTTTAACGCTCTACGGTATGCCAGAGCCAAGTTATGCGGTGTAAGTGCACGTACTGATGTCTCCTTAAGTGAAAGTACTGTGGGCCGCGGCACTGCTTGCATTCATGATGTCGCAAATCATTAGGTGAATTTCTTTGTGTTTAAGCTCAGGCATCTTGATTAGACGAATGTCGCCATCAACCCGCATCATAGGAGGTAGCCCCACAAGAAGGTGTCAATCAGAAGCGTTGTTTTTTGTACTAAAGGCTAATAAATCTGAAATATTCATGTTTTAAATCCGTTGTATCACGAGAGCTTTGGTTTATTTGTATAATGGCTTCACAAAGAGATCAACACGCACTCAAACGATAGACACAAATTTAAATAATGCCTTCTTTATTACAACGATATTTTGCGCAGTTAGAATTAATTAAGGTTACGCATTCGAAATGTGGAGTATTAAGTTCAGCAGTAACGCTACTGGCTGTTAGTAAAACACGGCCGGCAGGTGATGTGGCGACACTGTACAAGGCGGGGCAACGTGATTTCGGCGAAAACTATTTGCAGGATGCGTTGAATAAACAAAGGTTGTTAGCGCACTTAGATATTGCTTGGCACTTTATCGGGCCGATTCAGTCGAATAAGACACGCGATATTTCGCGTTATTTTGACTGGGTACACAGCGTCGATCGATTAAAAATTGCACGCAGGTTGAATGAGCAAAGACCCGCTAATATGCCGCCACTGAATATTTGTTTGCAGGTTAATATTGACCAAGAAGAAACGAAATCGGGTTTGAGTTTGGATGAGCTATCGTCAGTTATTCAGCCGGTTCTAGATTTGTCGAATATAAACTTACGGGGGCTTATGGCTATTCCAAAAGCGGATAAATCAATGGGCGAGCAACGCGCGTCGTTTAAAAAGTTGGTGGATGTGCAAGGCGAGGTTAATAAACAGTTTGGTTTGAATTTAGACACCTTGTCGATGGGCATGAGTGATGACATGGAAGCCGCTATTGCCGAAGGTTCGACGATGGTGAGAGTGGGGACGGCTATTTTTGGTGTTCGCTCAGTAAAAAGTAGGGTCTAATACCTCGTTTATATTTTAATTCTTGAGTGGTTTGATGAAATGAATACACAACACATAGGGTTTATTGGTGGTGGCAATATGGCCGGCAGCTTAATAGGCGGGCTTGTGAGTAGTGGCTATCCTGCAAATAAGATCACAGTAGCAGACTTAGATGCTGAAAAATTAGCGCATCTAAGCGATACGTTTGGTGTCAATGTCGAGCAAGACGCCTCTGTTTTAGCTCTGGATGTTGATATTTTAGTGCTGGCGGTCAAACCGCAGCACATGCAGGTGGCGACTGAAGCGGTGAGACAGGCAGTTCAACAGAAAAAACCGGTGGTGGTGTCTATTGCAGCGGGTATTCGTATCGAAGTGTTGCGCCGCTGGGTGGGCGGTGATCTGCCCATTGTTCGCTGTATGCCAAATACACCCGCTTTGGTGAAAACGGCTGCAACAGGCTTGTTCGCGAATGAGCAGGTGAGTGAAAATCAAAAAGATCAGGTTGAGTCGTTACTAGGTGCTGTGGGGGTTACGGTGTGGGTAAACGCTGAAAGTGAGTTAGATGTGGTTACTGCTTTATCGGGCAGCGGGCCGGCTTATTTTTTCATGATGATGGAAGCACTTGAGGCCGCAGCCGTTAATGCAGGTTTGGACCCACAAACGGCGCAACTATTAACGCAAGAAACCGCGCTGGGCGCTGCTAAAATGGCGTTAGCATCAAGTGAGTCAACCGCTGTGTTACGGCAGCGTGTTACCTCACCAGGGGGCACCACAGAGCGGGCCCTTGGCGTCATGAACGAACGCGGGCTAGCTAATATTTTTCAAGAGGCGTTACTCGCAGCAAAAGACCGCTCCATTGAGTTGTCTGATGAATTAGGAGGCAAATAATGCCAGCTGGATACCTTTCTAACCCATTGATGTTGATTGCCAATACACTGATTGGTGCGTATATTTTCATACTTATTATTCGTGTGTTACTACAGTCGACAGGGGCCGATTCGCGAAATCCGATATCAGGCTTTATTCTTAAAGCGACGCAAGGCCCATTGAGAGCATTAAACCCTATTTTTCCTACGATAAAAAACATTAATTTGTCTGCCGTTGCCTTAATGATAATGATGCAAATAGCGTTGGGGTTCTTAATGACTGCAGGTCAGCTAAACGCAAATTTGTGGATGATATTTATTTGGAGTTTAACCGAGCTCATCAGTAGCGTCATTAATGTTTTTACCTACAGTATTTTTGCGACAGTCATTTTGAGTTGGGTTGCGCCTACGTCATATAACCCTGGGATCGCCTTGTTGTATCAAATTACTGAACCTGTATTGAAGCCTTGCCGGCGTATGATTCCGCCCATGGGAGGGTTTGATTTAAGCCCTATGGTGGCGTTACTTGGGCTACAGGTATTGAAAATGTTATTGCTGCCGCTATTTTTCGGATTAATGTAGATTTTCACGTGCCGCAGCGCAGTTGATTAACGCGTGGTGAAGATCAAATCCCACACGTCATGCCCAAGACGTAAACCTCGGTTCTCAAATTTCGTTAATGGCCTTTGTTTAGGGCGGTCAGCATAGCGTTTGTTTGAGTTTATAAAGCCGGCGTGAGAATGTAAGGTGTCCATCATGTGTTCAGCATAATTTTCCCAATCCGTCGCGGCGTGAAATTGTCCGCCTACTTTAAGTTTTGAATGAATCAAATTTAAAAATTCTGTTTGTACAATGCGGCGCTTATAATGCCTTTTTTTGTGCCAAGGGTCGGGGAAAAACAGTTGCAGACTATCAAGGCTATGTTCAGGAATGGCTTGTTGTAGGACGTCAATCGCGTCGGTATTAAACACGCGGATATTACTCAGTTGCTTTTCTAAGACGCGACGTAATAAATGGCCAACGCCTGGACGGTGTACTTCAATACCAATGTAATTTTTATCAGGATTACTTTCAGCCATGCAGACTAAACTTTCGCCATTGCCAAAACCAATTTCTAAGGTGAGGGGGTTGTCGTTGCCAAATAATTCAACGGGGCTGATTTGAACGTTTGGGTTTAGCCCGAAAACAGGCCAACCCGCTTTAATGGCGCTTTGTTGACCGGGCGTTAAGCGACCTTCGCGTTTTACAAAACTGCGAATACGTCTTACAAAGACCGGGTTAGTATGGGTCACGCTTAGATGAGGTGATAGCTAAATTAAACCGTCTATGGGTGATGAAGCCGATGCGTAGCGGCGGCGAGGCATACGGCCGGCTAAAAATGCTTCGCGACCAGCCTGTACGGCATTCTTCATGGCGGATGCCATGAGAACGGGGTTATTTGCGTGTGCAATGGCGGTATTCATTAAAATGCCATCACAACCAAGTTCCATACCAATGGCGGCATCAGATGCGGTGCCAACACCGGCGTCCACAATAATCGGCACGTTAGCGTTTTCAATAATCGTCATGATGTTATAGCGATTTTGTATGCCTAGGCCCGAGCCTATCGGTGCGGCTAAGGGCATAACAGCAACGCAGCCAATTTCTTCTAAACGCTTGGCGACGATAGGGTCGTCATTGGTGTAAACCATCACATCGAAGCCTTCTTTAACAAGAATCTCGGCAGACTCTACAGTGGCGGCAATGTCGGGGAACAATGTTTTTTCATCACCTAATACTTCCAGTTTTACCAGTTTGTGTCCGCCGAGCAATTCACGAGCGAGCCGACAAGTTCTAAGTGCGTCTTTTGCGGTAAAACAGCCAGCTGTATTGGGTAAAATCGTGTATTTATCGGGTGAGATAACATCCAGCAAATTGGGCTCACCTGGGTTTTGACCAATATTCGTGCGGCGAATAGCTACGGTTACAATATCAGCGCCACTGATTTCAATGGAGGCCTGTGTTTCAGCCATATCTTTATACTTACCCGTACCGACAAGTAACCTAGACGAGAACGTTTGGCCGGCAATGACAAACACGTCTGGTTGCCCACCACCGATGGCTTGTACTACCTCTACAGTGTCGCCTTCTTTAAGCTGAATAGTATTAAATTGATCTGCGGGTTTGATTTCTTCGTTTAGCTCAATTGCAATACGTTTGCCGAAGAGTCCCATTTGTTGAATGAGTCGCTCAAGCGTATCACCTTTGTGACAAGACAGATTCTTACCGTTAACTCGTATATTCATTTAGTTTAGTCCCAGGTTCAGTGCGCGACTGAAAGTGGCGAATCTTTTACATCAGTAAAAGGCAGGGCATTTTTTCGGTCAGTGGTGTGTTCGTTTAAGCTGATCTCTAAACCGGTTTTATAACAATTATTCACCGCCTGGTCAGAATAATCTAAGTTTTCAAGAGCGTCAGCTAACAGCATATAAGCCTGGCCTGTTGGTTGAATGCCCAAGCTTTTATCAAGATATGTTTTAGCTTTGCCCCACAGTTTTTGATGTAAGCAGAGCTTAGCAATAACATTTAGTAACTCAGGGTTAGCCGTTTGGTTTTTTAGCCATTTTTCTAATTGCGTAATTTTCTTACTATTAGATATATTTAATTGGCTGTATAACACCATTAATGTAGAGTCTTGCTGAGCTTTAATGCCCTTTAATAGCAAGTCTTCAGCGACGTGGCTTTCGCCCTTATTTATCAGATAATCAGTGTAAGCGGCCAGGAATTTAGGATCTAATTTTTGTTTCTTATCAAGTGTTCGCCAAAGAGCGCCGACAGAGTGCTGATTTGAACTCGAGGCGTTTGTTAATAGATTGAGAATAGTTAACTTTTCAATAGACTGCCACTCTTGTTGTGGTATTTCTCGGTTACTTTTAAGGCTAGGAAGCAGCGCTTGTAATTTATTCCAGTCAGCTAAATGTTGATACGCTTTCATCAACAATATAAGGACAGCAGGGTGTTTTGGGGTGACCTCTTTTAACTGTTGAAGTGTTGCGAGCGATTGCTCAATTTGACCCGCAGAGAGCTGCAACCTAGCACGCGCTAGGTGGATAACATGCATTTGTTCAGGCAACGCTTCACCGGCTTTAAATAGGTAGTCATCGCGACGATCGTATGCACGCTGTGACTGTGCACAATGGGCTGCGCTTAAGTAGTTTAATAAGGGAGTGTCGCTATCTTTTGCGTGCTTAATCAGTAACTTCTCAGATTGTTGCCAATGACCTTGTGCCGAGTCAATAAGCCCTTTATTGAGTGCGTTTTTTGAATTCGTTTGTTTCCGGTTGATGTTCCACTGACCAATACTTTTCGGTACCCGCTTAACGGTTAATATTGTTCTTAAGACGAAGTAAAAGCTCATAAAAGCCAAGGAGACGATGAACAGTAATACGGCCAGTGACGTTTCGATGGATAATGTGCCGTAAGTCAGTAAGGCATAGCCTGGCTCAAGGTGTATTTGATAAGCAAGGCCGCTGGCAATGATAAGAGCAAAAATGGCAATAAAAATATATTTCATAATAGTTTCTGTTTGCCTGCTTTAGCGTCTTCTTTTTCCTCTTCAGGGCTTGTTTTAGTAAGCTCATTATGAATAGCCGCTCGTTTAGAGGGGACTTTTTTTATTATTGCAGTGGGGGTCATAGGCGCTTTTTTCGCTTGTTCAGTGCTATTTAGCAAAGGCAAATCACGTAACATTTTTAGTGATAAAGCGATGGAAGGTAACCTTGCTTTAATGGTCGTATTTTTCAACACGTCGAGTTGTTCCAGTGCTGTTTTAACGGCGGGGTTGTTAGGGTCAAAATAATCGCTAAGCCATTGAGCGCAGGCAGTGATGCTTGCTGTGTATAAAGCTTCATTTTTGTTAACTAAGGCAACACGAGCTGTTTCGAGCTTGAGTGCTAAATTTTTTCTAATAAGCTCAACTCTCTCCGGGGTCATCAGTGCAACGATGGGCGTATCACTGCGGCGAATAACGATTAATTTACTAAAGTTCCCCCAGGCATCACTAAGCGTGTTTTGGATGCTTTCTGGAATAGGCAACCGGTCGCCTTTGCCAATATCCGCCGATTGAACGGTGCCGGCGTGAGGCTGAGTAATTTCCATGTTCGCAACGGCGCTTTCTAACGCGAGAAGTTGCGATGAAATGCCTACAATGTCGGGCAATTGGGTGCTTTTTAGGATGTTAATCTCTTTTGCCAATTGTTTGCGTATAGGAAAAACAAGTGGGTCACCGTTCTCTTTAAGACGTTGATCTGCTGCCTGCAATGCGGCGGTGGCCGTAGCGAGGTCTCCTGCCAAAAGTAATCGGGAGTTGGCCACACCGCTTAAATACTCGGCCTCAGCGATAAGCCATTGGTGCCTGTTCTTGCCCACTTGCTTTTGTAAGAGCGTGGTTTTTTCAATTGTTTGTTGCTGAAAGTCGGTGAGTTTCTTAGCTAAGCTAGATACATCGCCATTAAGGCGGTCAGATTTTGTTTGTAAAGAGCTTGTAAGGACCACAGTGGCTTGTTCAGTCGAACGGGCGTCATTTGATAATAGAACAATTTGTTGATTAAGTTGATTGAACGCAAAAAAACCAGCGCCCGTGGCGCAAATCACTAAAAGGATTGCAAACCAACTAATGCCCGTACCTGTCTTTTGTTTAGCAAGGACAGGGGGTGTTTTTTTAGCCGCAGTCACTTTTGTAGTGGCAGGCGGTTTTTTGGGTGCCGCTTCATTCTTTGTAGAACTGTCTTTTTCAGCGTTGTCTTTCATGGGGGTATCCGTAAAGATTAAAAATAATAATTTTAAACTGCTGATTCACAAGAGCGTCAAAACTAGAACTTATTTCATAGTATAGCGTTGAAGGGGAAGGGCGTAGGAAAATAATTAACAACTTTCGGCTTTAACGATAGCGGCGACCAAGCCGCAGTCATTAGCTTGTGGACTCACTAAAACCTGCTGGCACCCCATGCCCTTGGCGAATTCAGCGATACGCTGACTAAAGACGACAAAGGTGCTCGACCGTTTTAACTCGTTTACTTGCTCATGCAGCAAAATGAATAAGTTCTCTAAAGCTAATTGACTGGTGATAGTGATGTACTTTATTGACGTGTTAGAAGGCAATGTTTTTCGGGTAGGTAAAATGCGCTTATAAACATCAATACTAGTGACATTAGCGCCGCGTAGTTTTAGTTGTTGCAGTAAAAAAACGCGACCTCCAACGCCTTTTATGATGACAATGCTTTTAGCATGGAGCTTGCTTGGCAGTTGCTTTAAAAGTTGCTCAGAACTAAAAGGCTTATTGGTTGTTATGTTGGGCTTTAGCCCAAGGTTTTTGAGTGTTTCAGAGGTTTTAGGGCCAATGGCGATGAGCGTGCTATTGGTATTTAGCCATTGCTCGTGGAGTAGTCTCTTAGTGTGCAAAGCCGCATTGACGCTGACAAAGATAATAAAATCATTTTGGGCTATGTTCTGTAAGGCCGTTTTCTTATTGCTAATGGCTTGAATTTCAATAGTGGGGTATTTAATAGGCTGTAAGCCACGGGCTAACAGTTGGGCGCATAGGCCCGCAGACTGGTGTTCAGGCCGGGTGACTAAAACGTGAGTAGAGAACTCGTTAGTCAGCACGGCCGTAGAGCTTGTCTAGAATCTCTTTTGCGCCAGCCGCTAATAAACGTTCAGCAACCGCGATACCCAATTGTTCGGCGTTTTCCAAAGCGCCCTCTATTTGCTCTGAAATCATAATACTACCATCGGGTTCAGCAACTAGACCCTGTAAACGTAACAGCCCCTTTTTAATTCTTGCGTGCCCTGCGATGGGTGCTTGACAACCTCCTTTTAAAGCGCGGTTCATCGCGCGTTCGGCCCGTACGCACGAGGCGCTTGCTTCGTCGTGCAAACAATCAATAAAGCGCTGAGTACAGTCATCATGAGCTCTGCATTCAATGCCAATGGCGCCTTGGCCAACGGCTGCGAGCATGATGTTGACGGGGAGTGCTATTTTGATCCTATTTTCAAACCCCAAACGAATAAGGCCGGCAGCAGCGAGAATAATAGCGTCGTAATCGCCATCATCTAGTTTCTGTAGGCGTGTGTTCACATTGCCGCGTAGCGATTTGATTTGTAAATCGGGCCGCATTGCTAATAACTGGCATTGTCGTCTAAGGCTAGATGTGCCGACGGTAGCGCCGTGTGGAAGTGCGTCAATATCAGCATAATTATTGGATACAAACGCATCACGGGGGTCTTCACGACGAAGAATGGCACCAATTTCAAGTCCATTTGGCAATTCAGCAAGGACGTCTTTCATTGAGTGAACGGCAATATCTGCATCGCCATTTAACAAGCCTTGCTCTAATTCTTTGACAAACAAACCCTTACCACCAATTTTTGCTAAAGGCGTATCAAGAATCTTGTCGCCCTCGGTCACCATTTTCACCAGCTTAACCTCAAGCTCACGATGAGAGCTTTTTAATAAAGTGGCTACGTGCTCAGCTTGCCATAATGCAAGGGGGCTACGTCTCGTGGCTATTCTAATCAGTGGCATAGATTTCTTGGGTTTGATTTTTACCCATTATAACAGCCGGCGCGATACTTGTTTTAAGCGCCCAGCGTTTTTGTCTGAGTAACTTATTGAGCTCAGCTTGCTGTCCGTCGGCCTATGGTGGAAGTTTTATCGCTGCCGCTCAGGTGTAGGTTAAGCGGGTCAGTAGGCGATTTAGACCGGGCATTTAAACTTAGGGCAGGCCAAAAGAGCAGATAAAAAGCGGCTGTTTACAGTAAGAGTCATGGCTAATATTTGCGCGACAAACGTCGGGTAAAAAACATGGCTGATTTGTCAGAGAACTTTTATTCGCGTCATGCGCACTAGCTCAGCGCCTATTTGCTTTAAATTAAGACATATCTTAAATGATATACTAGACGAAATTCACTGCTATCTGAGAATCATGTCACAAGACAAACAAAACAAACTTTGGGGTGGACGTTTCACGCAGAGCACCGACGCTTTTGTTCAAGCGTTCACAGCATCGGTCGATTTTGATCAGCGTTTAGCGCCCTATGATATTCAATGCTCGATTGCGCACGCGAAAATGTTAACGAAAGTGAGCATTTTGACGGAACAAGAGTGCGAGCAAATCATAACGGGCTTGAGTGATATTTTAGCGAGTATTCAAGCGGGTGAGTTTGAGTGGTCGATTGCGCTTGAAGATGTGCATATGAATATTGAAGCGGCATTAACCGAGCGCATTGGTATTGCAGGGAAAAAGTTGCACACAGGACGTTCGCGAAATGATCAAGTAGCAACCGATATCCGTTTATTTATGCGTGATCAATTAATGTTGATTGATGCCGAATTAAGCCGCTTACAGCAAGGGCTTGTGAGCTTGGCAGGTGAAAATGCGGATACGATTATGCCAGGCTTTACTCACTTACAAGTGGCGCAACCGATAACGTTTGGACATCATTTAATGGCGTGGTTTGAAATGCTTAAACGTGATTCGCAACGCTTTGCCGATTGTGCCAAGCGCGTTAACGTGATGCCTTTGGGTTCGGCGGCATTGGCTGGAACAAGTTATCCCATTGACCGGAACATGACAGCAGAGTTGCTCGGCTTTTCACACCCTTGTGCGAATTCGTTAGATGGCGTAAGTGATCGAGATTTTGCAATAGAATTTTGCGCCGCATCAGCCTTATTGATGACGCATTTGTCGCGATTTTCTGAAGAAATTGTGCTGTGGAGCAGTGCTCAATTTAACTTCATTGAGCTGCCCGATGCTTTTTGTACCGGTTCATCCATTATGCCGCAAAAGAAAAACCCGGATGTTCCAGAATTAGTGCGTGGTAAAACAGGCCGCGTGAACGGCAATTTAGTCTCATTATTGACGTTAATGAAATCGCAACCGCTGGCGTACAACAAAGACAATCAAGAAGACAAAGAGCCGTTGTTTGATACGGTGGATACCGTGCTAGGTTCACTTCGTGCCTTTGCGGATATGGTGCCGAATATTGAGCCGGTGAAAGCGTCCATGCTAAAAGCGGCGAAACAAGGGTTTTCAACAGCAACAGATTTAGCCGATTACTTAGTAGGCAAAGGTATTCCCTTTAGAGATGCGCATGAAGTGGTCGGCTTAGCCGTACGTTTAGGGACACAGACCCAGCGCGATTTATCCGAATTGTCACTGGAAGAATTGCAAGGCTTTTCAGCAAAAATTTCTGCCGATGTGTTTGATGTCTTAACGCTAGAAGGCTCGGTGTTTGCGCGTGATCATATAGGTGGGACAGCGCCTCGTCAGGTAATGCAGGCGGTTAGTGATGCAAAAGCGTTTTTAAACAACAAAAACGCCTCGTAAAAACTCAATATTTTCTAAAAAAGGAGCAATCCTTAGGCCCGCTTTTTAAAAGAACCAAAGGGGTCAGGCCCGATTATTCTGTTGGGCTTAGATTTATGTTCAATGACAAGAGCCTCTGCGAGTGAGGTTTGCCGAGAGTTATTCTAAGATATTTGTTGTTAGTGATTAGATAGTCGCTATTTTACTGGATGGGCAGTCTTTGACCGAATGATGCGGCGGTCTTACGGTAATGTAAAAAGTCTCTTATTAAAGTTTAACAGAGCGCGTGAGTAAGCCATGTTCTGATATGTGAGATCTCTTCTGGACAAACAGAGTGCTCCATCGGATAGGATTTCCAATTGACGCTGTAGCCAGAGCTCTCAAGGAATTGCCGTGAAGACTCGGCCTGTTGAAGAGGGATCACCCCGTCGTAATCGCCGTGACCATAAAAGATAGGGATATTACCGTTGCCCGTTTCTTCAGCGTTTGGCAGGCTGTCGCGCATAGGGATATAGGTGGATAACGCCATAATGCCCGCCAGCGTGCTGGGGAAACGAATGCCCGCGTCAATGGCAATAACCCCTCCTTGTGAAAAACCGGCGATAACGATTTTCGAAGGTTCAAGACCGCTAGCGATTTCATCGTTAATCATGTCAGTAATGGTTGCGCTAGATTGTTCAATACCGGCGCTGTCGGCGCGTTTCATTAAATCCATTTCGCTGATGTCGTACCAAGCGGGCATCACCGCGCCACCATTAATGCTGACAGGCATACGGGGGGCATGCGGGAATACAAAACGAATACCTAATTCTTCCTGTATATTAAGCTCAGGCACGATGGGCGCGAAGTCATTGCCGCTAGCGCCAAGGCCATGAAGCCAAATAACGCTACAACGAATAGGTGAGCTTGGGTTGGAAATAATGGAAGGTAGTCTAGTGTTTTGCATGATATTTAGTTTCGGTTGATGAGCTTGAAAGAGACCATTGCACGAAATCTCTCTCGCTCCTATACATCGTCGCCTAAGGCGGCTACTCTTGGTGCCTAGAAACGAAATTTTCTCTCGTGGAAAGATTTCTATAATGATTAGAGTATGCCAAAAAACGCCAAGCGTTTATACTGCTAAATATCGAACATAATAGGATGCGAAGATGATGTGTTTATTAAAAACAGGGTTAATACTGGGTTTATTCATGCTTGTAGTAGGCTGCGGGCAAACAGGCCCGTTGTATATACCAAGCCAACAGGTAGCGCAAGAACTAGGTTTGTAAATGGATTATTTTCAGTACCGCGAAGACCAGTTGTTCGCGGAAAATGTTGCCGTCACATCAATAGTGAGTCAGTTTTTCACGCCGACGTATATTTATTCTAGGGCGACGCTGGAGCGTCATTGGAATGCGTTTGATCAAGCGCTTGGGAGCCATCCGCACTTAATTTGTTATGCCGTTAAAGCCAACTCAAATATCGCGGTTTTAGATGTGCTGGCTCGCTTAGGTTCAGGCTTTGATATTGTTTCTGTGGGTGAACTTGAACGCGTTTTAAAAGCGGGCGGGCAGCCTGAGAAAATAGTATTTTCAGGTGTAGGTAAGCGTCGTGACGAAATTCGTCGTGGCTTAAAAGTGGGTATCCGCTGCTTTAATGTAGAAGTGATCGCTGAACTGGACCGGATTAATGAAATCGCGGGTGAACTGGGCGTTATCGCAAACATCTCTATCCGTGTTAACCCCGACGTCGATGCGCAAACACACCCGTATATTTCCACAGGTTTAAAAGAAAATAAATTTGGTTTGGATATTGAAACCGCCTTTATACAATACCAGCGCGCCAATAAACTGGAGAATTTAAATGTCGTGGGCTTGGGTTACCATATTGGTTCACAGTTAACCGATGTAAAGCCGTTTGTTGACGCACTGGACCGTGTATTGAACTTGTTAGCGCGTTTAAAAGAAGTTGAGGTTAACATTGATCATTTAGACTTAGGCGGCGGTTTAGGTATTCGCTATAAAGATGAAATGCCGCCAGAACCGGCTGAATATGTACAAGCTTTGTATGAAAGATTGGGTGATTTACCTTACGAGATTTTATTAGAACCTGGGCGCGCAATCGCTGGTAATGCGGGTATTTTAGTGACCAAAGTCGAGTATATAAAGCCGACGGAGGATAAGCAGTTTGCCATTGTGGATGCGGCAATGAACGATTTAATGCGCCCGGCCTTATATCAAGCTTGGCAAAACATTATCCCTGTTGCGTTAAATTCAACGGCGCAAACAGGCCGCTATGATGTTGTTGGTCCCGTTTGCGAGACGGGCGATTTTCTTGGTAAAGATAGGACGCTAGCCCTTGAAGAGGAGGATTTATTGGCGGTTCGTTCATCAGGCGCTTATGGTTTCACGATGAGTTCAAATTACAACTCTCGGCCAAGCGCTGCCGAAGTGATGGTAGATGGCGATCAAGTGTACTTAGTCGGTGCTCGTCAACGCGTGGAAGAACTATGGAAAAACGAAGCCTTATTGCCGAATGAATCCGAGGAAGCGAGTTGTTAATTAACTTCAGCAAAATGCACGGGTTAGGTAATGATTTTGTTGTTATCGATGCGATTAACCAAGCCGTCGTTTTAACAGCGCAAAGCATTAAAGAATTGGCGGATAGGCATTACGGCGTCGGTTTTGACCAACTTCTTGTCGTTAAGCAGACTACGGGTGACGCTGATTTTAGGTACGTTATATATAACGCCGATGGTAGCGAAGTGTCGCAGTGCGGTAATGGCGCGCGTTGCTTTGCCTTGTTCGTTAGACAAAAAGGCTTAACAGATAAACGTACGATTACAGTAGAAACGGGCGCGGGTGAACTGGTGCTAAATATCAATGAGCAAAATGATGTGACCGTTGATATGGGTGAGCCGCAATTCCTACCCGAGAAAATCCCTCTACTAGCTGAGCGAGAACAGCCTACTTATAGCGTCGATATTGCTAACAACGCCATTGAATTTTCAGCGCTTTCGATGGGTAATCCGCACGCGGTTATTCAGGTTGATAGCCTTGATAGTGCGCCGGTAGGTGCGGTAGGTGCGGCGATGGAAAGTCATGATATATTCCCGCAACGCGCGAACATAGGCTTTAGCCAAACCATCAACCCATCAAATATTGCTCTGCGCGTTTATGAACGCGGCGCAGGCGAAACGTTAGCCTGTGGCAGCGGTGCTTGCGCGGCTGTTGTTGCGGGGATTGAGCGCGGTGAGCTCCATTCGCCAGTGACCGTACAACTAACCGGCGAAAAACTTTCAATTGCGTGGCAAGGCCGCGGCCATCCGGTGATCATGGCTGGGGCTGCAACGTTCGTTTTTGATGGTATGATTGAGCTATGACAGAGCGACAAAAGCTAAAACAATCGGGCCTTATGGCGGAGCAAGTGCGAGATTACTTGCTCGAAACACCTGATTTCTTTAATCAATACCCAGACCTTCTTGAACAAGCAAAGGTTAGTGAATGTAACGGCGGGACCGTATCGTTAACCATGCGTCAACTCGCGTTATTGCGTGATAAAAATGAGAAGACGCACAAACAGTTAGAAGGGTTGCTAGCTATAGCCCGCCAGAACGACGCCTTATTCGGCCGAATGCAACGACTCACGGCGGCATTGATTGACGCACGCTGTGTTGAAGATGTGTTTGCAACGCTGGACGATACATTAAGAGAATGTTTCGGCGCAGACTTTTTTGCTATGCGTTTGATTGCGAATGAAGACGATAGTGATTTTCCTATCAGCGACGTGCTTTGGCAGAAAAACTCGGAAGATTTTGAAAAATTTAAACGTATTGTTGACTCGCAGAAAATAAAATGTGGACACCCAACGCGTGAGCAAGCCGAATCGTTATTTAATGAGCAGGCAGACGACGTCCGTTCGGCGGCGTTTATTCCGTTGAAGATTGATAAGCAAGATGGCTTATTAGCTATTGGTAGTAAAAGTGCGGGTCGTTTTCATCCGACAATGGGTACGTTATTCCTTGCGCACCTGGGTGAGGTAGTCGCAAAACGACTGGCTTCATTGCAACAAACAAGCACTAATTAGCGATGGACCACGACGCTGTTGATATTTGTCAGCAGTTTTTAGATGTTCTAAAAGTGGAGCGTCGACTATCTCCCAATACATTAAAAGCATACACACGTGATTTAACGCAGTTAGCGGCGTATTGTGACGAGCAAAATCTTTCAACATGGGCAGGGCTCAACAGTCACCATGTTCGCCGATTTATAGCACAGCGCCATCGTCATGGCTTAGGTAGCCGAAGTTTGCAACGCGAACTGTCTGCCAGCCGAAGTTTTTTCGATTATCTTATAAAAATTAAACATATCCCGAATAACCCAGCAGCGGGTATTCGCGCGCCAAAAGCAGCCAAGCCGTTGCCACACGTTCTGGACGTGGACCAAGTGAATGCCTTGTTAAATGTCGAGCCGGTCGACTCACTAGAAGTTCGCGATGTGGCAATGTGGGAGTTATTGTATTCATCGGGTTTGCGCGTGAGTGAACTGGCAAATGTTAACTTAATGGACGCTGATTTAAGCGGTAAAATGATTCATATTGTGAGTGGCAAAGGAAATAAATCACGTTTATTGCCTATAGGCGGCAAGGCGATTGAGGCTATTCGCGCGTGGTTATTAGCGAGAGCGAAAAATATTAAAACAGATGAAATGGCGCTTTTTACTGGGAAAACAGGCAAGCGTTTAACCGTTAGAAGTATTCAATCGCGCTTGGAACGTTGGCGAAAAAAACAAGGCTTGCAGGGGCGCCTATACCCGCATATGTTGCGCCACTCCTTTGCCAGCCATATGCTGGAATCCAGCCAAGATTTAAGAGCCGTGCAGGAATTACTGGGGCACAGCAATATCAGTACGACACAAGTTTATACGCATTTAGACTTTCAGCACTTAGCGTCGGTTTATGACCAAGCGCATCCTCGCGCAAAACAAAAAAAGAAGAGTTAATCAGACCGCGGCAATTTTAGCCACAGGGGTTAATATCGCCAATAGCACCCGCGGCTGCCATTAAACAGCGCCCATATTAAGCGCGAGTGCTTGAGAGGTCTTGGGTTTAGTTGACGCACAATAAGGGATCCTTGTTGACAACGAGAATAAGAATATCATCCGTCAGATGAATAACGGCTAAACAAGCACGGCATCCGCGCTAAGCTCGTAATATTGTGTAAAATGTAAGGTCAACAGTTAAAGTGGGAAATAAAAGTGGATTATAGAGGAACAACGATTCTTTCTGTGCGACGTGGCGATAGCGTGGTGATCGGTGGAGACGGCCAGGTCACGCTGGGCAATACTATTATGAAAGGCAATGCTAGAAAGGTTCGCAGACTCGCAGGTGGCGATGTGCTTGCCGGCTTTGCAGGTGCAACGGCGGATGCGTTTACGTTGTTTGAGCGTTTTGAAGTGATGCTGGAAAAACATCATGGAAACTTGACGCGTGCAGCCGTTGAAATGGCGAAGGATTGGCGAACAGACCGTATGCTTCGTAAGTTAGAAGCACTTCTAGCGATTGCTGACAGTAAAGATTCGTTGATTATTTCGGGCAATGGCGACGTGATTCAACCAGAACAAGACTTAATTGCGATCGGTTCAGGTGGGCCGTTTGCTCAGTCTGCTGCACGTGCATTGCTAGAAAATACGGACTTATCAGCACGTGAGATAGTAGAAAAAGCACTGGGTATCGCGGGCGATATTTGCATTTACACCAATCACAATCAAACGATTGAAGAATTAGCTGCAGAGGAGAAAAAGTAGCATGAGTCAAATGACACCGAAAGAAATCGTGCATGAGCTCGACAAGCACATAGTGGGGCAAAACGCGGCAAAAAGAGCAGTGGCTATCGCGCTAAGAAATCGCTGGAGGCGTTCGCAAGTGCCTGATCGCTTACGTGGTGAAATCACGCCAAAGAACATATTGATGATCGGTCCGACGGGCGTCGGTAAAACAGAAATTGCCCGTCGTTTAGCGACTTTAGCAAAAGCCCCCTTTATTAAAATTGAAGCGACCAAATTCACCGAAGTTGGCTATGTTGGCCGCGATGTTGATTCTATCATCCGCGATCTTGCTGATATTGCCGTAAAGATGACGCGTGAGACAGAAACAACAAAAGTTAAACGCAAAGCCGAAGATGCAGCGGAAGACAGAGTGCTAGATATCTTATTACCACGGGCAGAAGGTGCGGACCCAGATGACACGTCGGGCGATGCTACACGTCAAAAGTTTCGTAAAAAATTACGCGAAGGCGACTTGAACGATAAAGAAATTGAAGTGGAAATGAACGCGGCAAGCGTTGGCGTTGAAATTATGGCGCCCCCCGGTATGGAGGAAATGACCAATCAGCTACAAGACATGTTTCAAAACATATCGGGGGATAAAAAGAAAAAGCGCAAATTATCGATTAAACGCGCATTAGCTGCGTTAATCGAAGATGAAGCGGGTAAACTCATTAATGAAGAAGAACTAAAGCACAAGGCAATAACAAACCTGGAGCAAACAGGGATTGTGTTCTTAGACGAGCTAGATAAAGTTTGTAAGCGTGGCGAAAGTGGCGGTGCGGATGTGTCGCGTGATGGTGTGCAACGTGACTTATTACCCCTAGTTGAGGGCAGTACAGTGACGACTAAATACGGTGCGGTAAAAACAGACCATATTTTGTTTATTGCCTCAGGTGCTTTCCATGTTTCCAAACCTTCAGATTTAATTCCTGAGTTACAAGGCCGCTTCCCTATTCGTGTGGAATTAGATGCATTAGTCGCAAAAGATTTTATCCGTATTTTGACAGAGCCAGATGCATCGTTAACCGAACAGTACACGGCATTATTAGAAACTGAAGATGTTATTTTAACGTTTACCGATGATGGCGTTGCGCGGATTGCTGAAATGGCTTGGCAAGTGAACGAGGGGACTGAAAACATTGGTGCACGTCGTTTGCATACGATTTTAGAACGTTTACTAGATGATGTTTCGTTTAACGCGCCGGCAGGTTCGACGGTAAATGTGACGGTTGATGCTGCGTATGTTGACAAGCACTTGTCTGAGCTAGCATCAGACGAAGACTTATCGCGTTATATTTTGTAGATAGCGAATATGACAACGATTACTGATTTAGCGCTCAACCAAAAAGATAAAGTATTGTCGTTAACGTTTGACGACGGCGAAACCTCGCGATTGAGCTGTGAATATTTGCGGGTTTATTCGCCCTCAGCAGAGGTCCGAGGACACGGGCCTGGCCAAGAAGTGCTGCAAGTAGGCAAAGAAAACGTCAACATCGTCGCGATAGAGCAGGTCGGCAACTATGCTGTTCGCTTAGTATTTAGCGACGAGCACGACACGGGTATTTATTCATGGAATCTCTTGATTGAACTGGCGAAAAAACAAGCAGAAAATTGGCAAGACTATTTAACAAGACTGAAACAGGCCGGTTACCAACGGCAGATAAAGGAAGGCTGATATGGTAGATAAAACAACAACGCATTTTGGTTTTAGCAACGTTCCGGTTAAAGAAAAAGTAGCTAAAGTTCGCGAAGTTTTTGACTCCGTCGCACCCTCGTACGACATTATGAACGACTTGATGTCGATGGGTGTTCATCGCTTATGGAAACGTTTCACCGTTGAAATGGCGAATGTAAAACCAGGTCACGTCGTACTAGATTTGGCAGGGGGGACGGGTGACTTATCAGCCTTGCTCGCCAAACGTGTGGGTAACAAAGGCAAAGTTGTACTGGCGGATATTAATGAGGCTATGCTGCGCATAGGCCGTGACCGCATGATCGATAAAGGGCATATAAAAAATATTACGTATAACTTAGCCAATGCGGAGAGCTTGCCGTACTTATCGAATCAATTTGATCGCGTGTGCATAGGCTTTGGCCTGCGTAATGTAACGGATAAAAATGCAGCATTGCGCTCGATGTTCGATGTATTAAAACCGGGTGGGCGCTTATTGATTTTAGAGTTTTCCAAGCCAATAAACCCAGTGCTAGACAAAATTTACGATATATACTCATTTAAATTATTGCCAAAAATTGGCGAATTGATCGCCAAAGATGGTGACAGTTATCAGTATTTAGCAGAATCTATTCGTATGCATCCAGATCAACAAACGCTTAAAGGTATGATGGAAGAGGCCGGGTTTGAACGTTGCCAAGTGAATAATCTAACGGGTGGCATTGTCGCGGTCCACACAGGCTACAAGCTTTAGCTATGTCGTTAGTGTTACCCTTTGTAAAGCTCTTACAAATAGCGCTTAACCGCTATTTAGACCACGACCCAGAGGTGCCGAAACAGCTCAAAAAAATGCAAGGCAAAGTGGTTGAGCTCAATTTCAATCCGTTGGAGCTTAGCTTGTTCATTATTATTACCGCAGATGGCTTAGATATTCGCGATGAGTTTAATGAACACGTCGATACAAAAATTTCCGGCTCACCTGTAGCGCTAGCGATGATGCGTTTACAAGGTTCGTCGGTTGCTAGCTTATTTTCTGGTGATGTAGTCGTCGAAGGCGATACGGCCTTAGGGGCCCAATTTCAAAAATTCATGGATAACATAGAGGTGGACTGGGAAGAGCCCTTGTCGCAATTAACCGGTGATGTCATCGCAAACCAAACGGGCGATTTTGTTCGCAGTATGTCGGCTTGGTTACAAGAAACCACAAAGACCAATGGCTTAAATATATCGGAATATTTTCGTGAAGAACAAAATATGTTGCCTTCTAAGTTTGAAGTAGAGCGGTTCAAAAAAGAAGTCGACGAATTGCGTTTATCAACAGATAGATTAGAGGCTAGGGTGCAACGATTAGTCGAGCAGCGACAAGAAGCACTGAATGGGTTAGAAGAAAAAGTACTGTGATTAACCTTAAAACAGCACTTCGCTTGATAAAGATTCAGCGAGTACTATTGCGTTATGGCTTAGATGAATTTGTTTTTAATCTGCATTTGTTTCGGCCGTTACGTTATTTGACGTACGTATCACCTAGTTACCTTATGGGTAAACGAAAGGGTTCACGTGGTGAGCGTATTCGTAAAGCACTGGAAGATTTAGGGCCTATCTTTGTTAAATTTGGCCAAATTTTATCGACTCGTCAAGATTTATTGCCACCTGATATTGGCGAACAACTGTCTCAGCTACAAGATAATGTGCCGCCGTTTGCGGATGACTTGGCGCGTCAAATTATAGAAAAGGCACTTGAAAAACCAATACAGGAAATATTCTCGGAATTTTCTGAAAGTCCGTTAGCATCAGCCTCTGTTGCACAAGTGCATACTGCCACGCTACATACGGGTGAAGATGTCATCGTTAAAGTATTGCGCCCAGGGATTGAAAAAACAATCAGTGCTGATGTAGCCTTACTGTATGCCTTAGCGGGCTTGGCGAATAAGTATTGGGATGAGGCTAGACGCCTTAAGCCATTAGAGGTCGTATATGAATTCGACAACACGATTCATAATGAACTAGACCTGGTTCGCGAAGCAGCTAACGCCTCGCAGCTGCGGCGAAATTTTGAAGGCTCGGACCAACTGTATGTGCCCGATGTATATTGGGATTATATACGCCAAAACGTGATGGTCATGGAGAGAATTTATGGCACACCGATTGGCCGAATTGACGAATTAAAACAAAGGGGCGTAGACCTTAAGCTGCTGGCCGAACGCGGCGTGGAAATATTTTTTGCACAAGTATTTCGCGATAACTTCTTTCACGCCGATATGCACCCTGGCAATATTTTTGCTTCGGACGACGCGCAATACCTTGCTGTAGACTTTGGCATTATGGGTAGCGTAACCGTTGCTGATCAACGCTATTTAGCCGAGAATTTTCTCGCTTTTTTTCAACGCGATTACTTCCGCGTAGCACAGCTACATATCGAATCAGGTTGGGTGCCCAAGCATACGCGGGTCGACGAATTCGAAAGCGCTATTCGCGCTGTATGTGAGCCGATTTTTGAAAAGCCCCTAAAAGAAATTTCTTACGGGCACTTGTTGTTGCGTTTGTTCCAAACTGCAAGGCGCTTCGATATGGAAGTGCAGCCTCAATTAGTCCTTCTGCAAAAAACTCTTTTGAACATAGAAGGCTTAGGCCGCCAGTTGTATCCAGATCTGGACTTATGGCAAACAGCGAAGCCTTATCTAGAAGATTGGTATAAGAATACGGTTGGCCCGAAAGCTACGTTTAATAAACTAAAAGAACACCTGCCACACATAGGTGAGAAATTGCCGGAATTACCACAGATGATGTATCAAGTGTTAAGTGATGCATCAAAAGGCGAGCTAGAAATTAAGTGGAAGTCCAAGCAATTAGAAGAAATACAACAGCAAATGGCGCGCAATCATCGTAAAAGTATTATGGCTATTTGTGGTGGCAGTTTGCTCATTTCAGCGGCTATTATCTTAGGTCTAGATGGCTTTGCGCCCCTTATGTTTGGCGATGCGCCCGTTGCGACATGGGCGTTAGGTAGTGCTGGTGGTTTATTACTTTTTAAAGCATTGGATTAAGGAGACAGCATGACATTGATGCACACCCCAGTTTGTAACTTCGGCTTACCCGCACCAGAGTTTAACTTGTTAGGCGTTGACGGCAAAAATTGGTCACGCGATGAATGTGTGGGTGCAAATGGCTTACTGGTTATGTTTATCTGTAATCATTGCCCGTACGTTAAAGCCATTCAACAACGTTTGGTTGAAGATATAGCCAGCTTGCAAAAAAATGGTATAGGTGTGGTGGCGATTATGTCGAATGACCCAAATGATTACCCCGAAGACTCGTTCGAGAACATGCAAATAATAGCGACACAGAAAGCTTATAACTTCCCTTATCTAATGGATGGGTCGCAACAAGTAGCGAAGGATTACGGTGCAATTTGCACCCCCGATTTTTTTGGTTATAACAGCCAAATGCAATTGCAATACCGCGGTCGCTTAGATGAAAGCGGAATGGATGGAAGTGCTGAAAATGCAAAGCGTGATTTAGTCGAAGCGATGTTGCTTGTCGCTAAAACTGGAAAAGGCCCAGTCGAGCAAATGCCAAGCATGGGTTGTTCTATTAAGTGGGTATAGTACTCAGCTAAGGTCGGTTGGAAATCACTTTTATATTTCGCGTTATTCGAGCAATAAGAGTAACTCAGTTATGTAGTCAACCCTTAAAAACCTAAACCAAAAATCACCCCTATCAGCTTAAAAACGGCTAAATTCTATTTGGTTTTAGCCGTTTACCCATTACAACAAAAAACCAATCATTTTTTATGAAAGAAATAGCGCCTTTTACACAGTTTGCGCTTTTTATCGCGTTGATAACGATTGTCCTTTTTGAGTGCTTTTTAGGCAAAATGATTTTTGTACCTAACACTTCATTTCGCCATGATCACCCTTGAGTCGCTTTGAGGAATAACCGTTTCGGCTATTACCGCTGCAATGCCCAATGCCCTGCTGGGTCGCTTTTACCGTACCTTAGATGGTGACTCATCTCACCCTTTAAAGCTGCTTCAACGGTTAGCTTCGTAACAAAGGCGCTAAACTGACTAAGATCATCTGGTGTCTTTAAGTCTTTGGCCAGTTCCTCTGCCATTGCTTGTGATTCCTCTTTGTGCTCATTATTTCCCCTTTTTGTGGATTGTAGATAATGAACAGTTACACAGTTGTTTTTACACCCTCCAACCAGGAGTAAAACCATAGTTCTCTGCTATTTGAGCTTGCGGCAACATTGCGCTTCTATATGCCTCATCCAATACCTTTTTATCCAACAGCTTGCCATAGTCACTTAACTTAAAATCATCAATAAATGGTTCCATAAAATTTTCCCATCTTCTTTCTGTAAAAAGCTCCTTTGAAGTTACGATTCCAAAATGCTGTTTACGAATGAATCTGCCTAGGTATTGATTCATGTCTGGCAATTTATTTCCTTTTGATGAATTCACCTCCTTAAGTACGGGTATTAAGTTCCATAACCGGTTGTGCCCAACATAACTCCAAGGTAAAAAGTGGTCGAGGGAAAAATTATCTAATTTTCCATCTGAATAAAAACACTTTCGCCCTTTCATCTCTTGAAGAATGCGCTGCCAATATTCTCTTTGCATTTGCATTCCAGCTCTACCACCTTTAAACCACGCCTGGATTTTTAAAGGTATCGCTGGTAATGACGGATTTCTTGACTGAAAATACTGGCCCAACTCCCATCCAACCCAGCCTTCTAATATTCCGACGTTTTCATTTAGATAACGGCTCCAATCTGAATGAATAACAATACATTCCTTCTTAATATCTATTTTATAAAGAGGCTTTCTACTATCAAAATATTTACACGCCAAATCAATTATTGCTGAATTTTTCTTATTGTCACGTAATCGAGCCAACTCATTAGCAAAGAAAGGCGTTAAGAACCGGTACGGTACATACTTTAAAACTGCATCTTTAGCCTTTTTATTTTCTAACAGCCACTGTTTAAGCTCCCGTCTCAGTTGTTCTCTATCACTTCGTTTCACAAAAGTTGTTTCCGAGGTTTTAGTATCCTCTAAGAAACGCGTTAATATCGCAAGTAACTTATCTTGACGGCCAAGCGATATTTTAAAATTAAATATGAAAAAACCAGCCATTAGTAACATTTCTGATGCTAAGTCTAATAACTCAATTTCAATGCTACCGCCCTTACCCGATTTTTTAGAATGGTAAAGAACACCCAGCATAAAGAAGTATTTATAAGAATTCGTAGTACTGTTAAAAACTGCAGTAAGAGCAGCTGAGTTAATTTTTGAGTCAGTTGGGAGCATATTACGCAACCCAATACTTTGCTTTATTTGGCATGACCCATCGCACACCCCCCCTGGGGTCCTCTACATCGCCTTCACGTCTAGGTATTAAATGTATGTGGCAATGAAAGATAGTTTGCCCTGCAACAGCGCCTGAGTTCATTCCAATATTGAAACCCTCCACAGTTTTATCTTGTTTCAATATCCTAGCTTTCATAGATCTTAATAAAGAATCACACGCTAGAAGTTCATCTTGCGTTAAACCGAAATACTCATCGGTATGCCGCTTTGGAATAATTAAAGAATGACATTCAGTCACTGGAAACCCGTCATATATTACATATGCATAATCATTTTCTGCAATTACTCTACCTTTAGTCATATTGCAAAATAAACATTTTTTTAGAGTATCTGAGACCTCAGCACGTGTACTTACCCTTATGCTTTCCTTACAGGACATAACAGCACTCCCGCTGGTCGCAGCACCCGCTACGCTTGTGCCGGTTGTCGGCTTTCCATCTTTGCCATCGCCTGCACCAGATTGTGCGGCCTCTATCGGCGTTGCGGGCCCCAGGGCACCTTCTCTAGTTGCGCTATTCACCTTGTCAATAATATTAATGCGACCCTCTTTCATGATGATGTTCTTTACTTCAAGCTGACGATTGATCTCACCTAGCAATCGGCCCCATAGATTGTGTTCAACCAACTGCGTTCTAAACCGTCCTATCGTCGATGCTTCTAGAACATGACCACCAAGTTCCAAACGGCAGAATTTGCGGAACAATAAGTCCCTGTATAAACACTGGACTAACTGCACATCGGATAGTTGAGACCATACGCCAAGCAGCAAGCTTCGAAATAGCGTCAGTAAAGGGTGTCCTGTGTTAGAATCATAGATTGAGGTGAGCAATGTTTCTATTTCAGGCCATTCCAACAAGGCTTCTGTGTCATCAAGACTATGAAGAATAGGATGGTCTAAGTCAGCGGTTGAAAAGAAGAGATTGGACTGTGTTGACAATGATTTTTGCATGATGTATTATAACAACAAAATTAATGTGAATTTGTTGGGTTATACTGTCAGCACTAGCACCGCCAGTGCACGTGCTGAGGTCTCATTGTATATATATCCTTACTTAAAAAACGAAATACCGCGTTTAATGTCACTAAGAACGGGGCCGCAGCAACCGCATATTAATAAAGGAATTGTTGATGCTTCACCAATTATTTTACCACCAGATGAGATTTTACAAAGATACTATAAAAATGTAGATGCTCTATTTGAGAAAATTTACAATGTTGCATTTCAAAATAGAGACCTAATCCAGCTACGTGATTGGCTCTTACCTATGCTAATGAATGGACAAATCACTGTTAAATAATAGAAATAAAAAGGAAATCCGATGAAAGCCAGTTCAGCCAACCTATTAAGTGTTATAAAAGGCCCTAAGCAGTTTATGATTCCTATTTACCAGCGAACTTACAGCTGGCATTTATCTCAATGCGAGCAGCTTTTTAAAGATATTTTGCGGATCAGTTCTTCTAAAAATTTGAATGGTCACTTTGTAGGTTCAGTTGTTTATTTTCAAGAGAGCATTCAAACGGTTTCTGATGTGCCTAAATTGTTAGTGATAGATGGACAACAAAGGCTAACAACTATCACCTTGTTGATCGCAGCACTGGCAAGATTCATTAAAGAAAACACAGTTGATATTGGTACGAATGCGACAAAATTACAGAATTATTATTTGTTTAATGCCGAAGAAGATGGGGAGTTAAGGTTCAAACTATTATTAACTCGCACAGACAGGCAGACCTTAATGGATTTGCTGAAAGGGGTGAGTTTGAGTAAGCCGGTTTCTCAGCGGGTGGCAGAAAATTTTGCGTTTTTTGAAAAGAAAATTAATACAGAAAATGTTCAGGATGTTTACAACGGTTTAATGCGTTTATTTATTGTTGATGTGGTGCTCGAAAAAGATGTTGATAAACCCCAGCTTATTTTCGAGAGTATGAATAGTACCGGCCTTGATCTATCGCAAGCTGATTTAATTCGCAACTATGTATTGATGGGGCAAGAAGTTACACTACAAACAGAGCTTTATGAACAATTCTGGTTTCCTATGGAACAAGGGTTTGGGAATGAATACGCTTCTCGCTTTGGCTGGTTTATTAGAGATTATTTATCTGTAAAAACGGGTAGCATCCCTAAAATTGATCTTGTTTATGATGCTTTTAAACGCTATGTACAAAGTGAAAAATCACCTAAAACGATAACTGATGTTGTTCGAGATATATTTTACTTTTCAGACTTTTATATCAATATGGTTTTACATAAAGAGCCGGACTCTGAGTTATTAATTGCATTTAAACGTATTTCACGCTTGAAGGTAGATGTAAGCCATCCTTTCTTATTAGCAGTTTATAGTGATTATGAGAAAGAAGATTTAAGCAAAGAAGAGTTTATAGAAACACTTAATTTGGTTGAGAATTATGTATTTCGCAGGGCAATTTGTGGGATACCGACCAATAGTTTGAATAAGACGTTTGCTAATTTGTATAAATCAATACAAAAACAAGATTATTTAAATAGTGTTAAGGCTGCGTTTATTAACCTGCAAGGATATAAACGATTCCCGTCTGATGTGGAGTTTGAGCAAGGAATTGCGGTTAAAGATGTTTATCATTTTAGAACGCGGAATTATCTATTAGACCGTTTGGAAAATTTCGATCGGAAAGAAAAAGTAAATATTGACGAGTACACCATCGAACATATTATGCCGCAAAATCCTAACTTATCTGACGAATGGAAAGTGATGTTGGGCGATGAATGGCAGGCCATACAAGAAAGATATCTTCACACCTTGGGTAATTTGACTTTAACAGGCTACAACTCTGAATTAAGCGATCGTCCTTTTGATGTTAAGAAGACTATGGAGGGTGGTTTTAATGATTCCCCTATTCGATTGAATGAATCCTTAAAAGCAACAGATGTTTGGAACAAGTCTACTATTGACGCGAGAGTTAAAAAGTTAGTGGTGAAAGCCAGACAAATATGGGTTTCACCTCATCTATCACCTGATGTGTTAGAACGGTTTAATCAAGGCAGTAATGAGCCTGTGGAGCAATATTCTCTTGATAACTTCAAGCATTTGCAAGGTGATATGCTGGACTTATACCAACAATTAAAAAAGCGCATATTAAATATTGACTCAACGGTGACAGAAGATTATAAAAAGCTTTATATTGCCTTTAAATCAAGTAGTAATTTTGTTGATATAGAGCCTCAAAAATCTCGGTTACGATTATCGCTTAATATGAAATACGAAGAAATCAACGATCCCAAAAACCTCTGTAAGGATATATCTGATCTAGGTCGATGGGGAAATGGTGAAGTAGAATTGGGCTTATCTGAGGTAAACGAAATAGATGATGCTATGGAACTGATTCAGCAGTCATTTGATGAGACCTCAGTACGTGTGCCGGAGGTATAACCAACAACTTTATCCACCTTCATGAGACCGCTCCTATTTTTCCGTCAATTACGCTGTTTTTAGGTCATTTAATGCCTAAAAAATCGATTTCATGCCTGTTTTTAGTGCTTTTCCCTGATTTTTGACACAGTTACCCCGCATAACTTGGTTCTGGTATGCCGTAGAGCGTTAAAAACTTAGCTCCTTTGCGAATGTTCGCAGCCATGGCAGCTAAACCATAAACGGTTGCATTTTTGCCCAGCCCCATAAATCGTGTTCTGCCAAGCCCATAATGTCTCTTATACGTGGCAAAAGGACGCTCACCACCTGCTCGAGTGACCGCAATGGCTTTGTTGCGGGCTTGCTCTTGTTTTGATAAAGGTTTACCTCGACTATCATTCTTAACACGCCAACCCGCGTCAGGATCTTTTGTCGGCTTTCCAT
>LWTM01000064.1 GCA_002101205.1 Cycloclasticus sp. symbiont of Poecilosclerida sp. N
TTGTGACCTGCGACTGCAGTACAGAATAATATAGTCTGCAAGCCATGCAACAACACTGTATAGCTACTACATAATAGTTGGTGTTTTTAGCTCTAAACCTTTATGCGGTCTCATGCTGTTATATTTCACTAACTAGTCAGCCAATGGTTCGTTAAATGTGGCTAAATCGGTGAATAATAACTCTTCGTGATAATCGACGAACTGTTCTTGTATGGTTCGGCTGAAACGCTCACAGACGGCGTTCATCTTGGGCGTGCTTAGGTACGTCCAAAGATGCGTTATATGTGCATCGGATAATAAGGAATCAAACTCGCCTTTGATCTCACTGCCGTTGTCGGTGATGACCTTTTCTATCTCGAATGGACTCAGTTTGAAGCACGCTTCAGAGAATTGTTTGGCAGCTTTATTTGTAACGGCGGGTACGGCAATGGCATAGTCGCTCACTTCTTACTTATCGCATTGTTCGGGTTCAGTACCTGTGAGACAAATCAGGCGACCTGCATGAGTTGTTGATAATAACGCATTGGCGTTTCTAATCTCACACCATCGGGGGGTCGATAATGGTACCGCCGGCACCCGCTACGCTTGTATTAGTCGCGCTGGTGTTGTTCCCGCTTCTTTATCCGAACAACAACTTCTGCGCTAGCCGTATCGGCAATAGGCCAACTTCTGTATGATTTCATTCGCAGGCTTTTGATCTGCATCGGCTAGTCTCCTGTGTTTAGTTAACAACTCACAGGCTACCCGAATTTTACATCTCAAAAAGTCTCACTTCTATCTGAGCCCAGACAAATGACACATTATGCGACTAACTAAAAGTAAAAAACAATAAAAAAGCCCGTAAGTTAAATACTTACGAGCCTTTTTGAGACTTAGTGAAACTAAGCTAAAAAATTTACATCATACCGCCCATTCCACCCATGCCGCCCATATCTGGCATGCCGCCGCCAGCTGCTGCACCGGCTTCTTCAGGTTCGTCGGTAATCATCGCTTCTGTGGTGATCATTAAGCCCGCAATAGACGCAGCGTTTTGTAGCGCTGTTCTGGTTACTTTGGCGGGGTCAAGAATACCCATTTTAATCATATCGCCGTATTCACCGGTTGCTGCGTTGTAGCCTTTGTTACCTTTTGCTTGTTTAACAGCTTGAAGAACAACAGATCCTTCCTCGCCTGCATTAGTTACGATTTGACGCAAAGGCGCTTCCATTGCACGCAGCGCAATCTTAATGCCGATGTCTTGGTCATGGTTTGCACCTTTTGCTTTAGCTGCTACCTCCAATACGCGAATAAGTGCTGTGCCGCCACCAGGTACTACGCCTTCTTCAACCGCTGCACGAGTGGAATGTAGCGCGTCTTCAACACGGGCTTTTTTCTCTTTCATTTCTACTTCTGTTGTTGCGCCCACTTTAATAACCGCAACACCGCCAGCTAGTTTAGCCATGCGCTCTTGAAGCTTTTCTGTGTCGTAATCAGATGTTGCTTCGTCAGCTTGTGTACGGATTTGTGTCACACGTGCCTTAATATCAGCCGCTTTGCCAGCACCATCGACAACGGTTGTGTTGTCTTTATTAATGTGTATCCGCTTTGCTGAGCCTAAATCTTCTAGCGTTGCTTTTTCAAGCGTTAAGCCAACCTCTTCAGCAATCACTGTGCCGCCCGTTAAGATAGCAATATCTTCTAACATTGCTTTACGACGGTCACCAAAGCCTGGTGCTTTAACCGCCGCTACTTTAACGATGCCGCGCATATTATTAACAACCAATGTTGCTAACGCTTCGCCTTCAATGTCTTCTGCAATAATTAATAAAGGACGACCTGCTTTTGCAACCCCCTCTAAAATAGGCAGTAAATCGCGGATATTTGAGATTTTTTTGTCGTGCAATAAGATCATAGGCTCTTCTAAATCAACACTCATGTTTTCTTGGTTGTTGATGAAGTAAGGCGATAAGTAACCACGGTCAAACTCCATGCCTTCAACAACGTCTAATTCGTTGTCTAAGCCTGAACCTTCTTCAACCGTAATAACGCCTTCTTTGCCCACTTTGTCCATGGCCTCAGCGATAATCTCACCCACAGACTCATCAGAGTTCGCAGAAATAGTGCCCACTTGGGCAATCGCTTTGGTGTCTGAACATGGCACGGCTAATGCTTCAATGCCTGCAACTGCTGCCACAATCGCTTTATCAATGCCACGCTTTAAGTCCATAGGGTTCATGCCCGCAGCAACAGACTTCATGCCTTCAACTAAAATAGCTTGAGCCAGTACAGTCGCGGTTGTTGTTCCGTCACCGGCAACGTCTGATGTTTTAGCGGCAACTTCTTTAACCATTTGCGCGCCCATATTTTGAAACTTGTCTTTTAGTTCGATTTCTTTCGCAACAGATACGCCGTCTTTAGTGATTGTTGGGCCACCGAATCCTTTATCTAGAACAACGTTACGACCTTTAGGGCCTAACGTTACTTTAACTGCTTTTGCTAATATATTAACACCTTCAACCATTAAGTTGCGTGCGTCATCTCCAAATTTAACTTGCTTTGCCATGTTCGTATTCCTCAATTAATATGCTTAAAATTATTCAACAACCGCGATGATATCGTCTTCACGCATTACGAGTAATTCGTCGCCGTCTACTTCAACTTCTGTACCAGAGTATTTACCGAATAATACGTTATCACCCACTTTTACAGCCATTGGTTGTAAGTCGCCTTTGCTGTTTGTTGCGCCATTGCCTACAGCAAGAACTTCGCCACGGCTTGGTTTTTCTTTAGCTGAGTCTGGAAGCACAATGCCGCCTGCGCTAACAGCTTCTTCCTCTACGCGCTTGATAATGACACGGTCGCTGAGTGGACGTAAGTTCATGTATATCTCCTCGATATAAGTTAGTGTGAATGCTAGATATGGGGCGACTTTAACTAAATTCAACCCCATAAGAAATTAATGGACTGATGAAATTAGCACGCAACCACAAAGACTTCTAATTATCCCGATTACACTTGCACTGTCAAGCCGCTGGTTTTAGCGTGTTAGGCGTAAATTATCTGTCCTATTAATTAATACGTGACCTGTCCGAATTTATTCTATCCCTATTAGGGGGCTGAACACTAAACCCGACGAATTTTCACGAGAAATTAAAACAGGAGACCTCTGCATAACATCTCAACTTTATCGTTAAGCATGTGTTTTTGTTTTATATTCTTATTTTCTGCATAAACACATCAGGCCAAAAACTCGGTAGCCTTTATAAACCGGCTTAGGCGTGCGGCTTAAAGTGCACTTAATTATCTTCGTTCGTATGGGTGCAACACACTTGGTAAATGTTTACACGCCATTTGTAGCACACTTTAGCTCAATCGCGTAAAATGCCTTGTTTACCCTCCATACAAGCAACGGATAAACGATTGAAAAATTATAAAATTGCCATAATGCCTGGCGACGGCATTGGCCCGGAAATTATGCAAGAAGCCGTTAAGGTACTAAAGCTGGTTGAAGAGCGAAATGATGTAACCTTTGAACTAATGCACGCTCTTTTTGGCGCCTGTGCGTACTTTGAAAAAGGCGAAGCTTTCCCGCAGGAAACCAAAGACATTTGCGACCAAGCCGACGCCATTGTTAAAGGTCCGATTGGTTTAAGCCATGAAGAATCGAAAAAAATTCCGGTTGATGAGCAACCTGAACGCGGTGCTTTATTACCTATGCGTCGTCGTTACAACACGTATGCAAACTACCGCCCTGTTTTTTTACCCAAAGGGTTGGCGCACTTTTCGCCCTTAAAACCTCAAGTCATCGGTGAGGGCATTGATATTATTATGGTGCGCGAGTTGGTCGGCGGGCTGTATTTTGGCGAAAAAGAAGTGGGGGTTAACGAACAAGGCTTACGTTACGTAAAAGAAACGCTTGAATACGACGAAGCGCAAATTCGTCAAATCATGCACCACGCATTCAAGTTATCTAGCGGCCGTAAAAAGGTTCTCCACAACATTCATAAAAGTAACGTATTGAAATCATCGGTACTTTGGAATGAAATTATGGAGGAAGTTGCAGTTGAATATCCTGATGTTAAAGTCATCAATATTCTAGTTGATGCGGTTGCGACCTTGCTTTGTCTCAAACCAACACAGTTTGACGTGATGGTGATGGAAAACATGTTTGGCGACATTCTAAGTGACCAAGGCGGCGGTATTTTAGGCTCACTTGGCCTCATGCCTTCTGCATGCTTAGGGGACGATAAAGCATACTACGAACCATCTCACGGTTCTGCGCCAGACATCGCAGGGCAAAACATTGCCAACCCTTATTCAATGATTGGCTCTATCGCCATGATGCTTGAGTACAGCTTTGGAATGGTCGATGAAGCTGCCAATGTCTGGGCTGCAATGCAAGAGGTATTTACGGATGGTTATTCAACAGCTGACCTCTCTAAGCTAGACTCTAGCGTTACGATGATTAGCACGAATGAGTTTGGCGATAAAGTGGTTGGAAAATTAAGAGCGATGCCGATAGTTTGAATATCAGAGCTATCTTTAAAACTCTGATATAGGGGGAGGCCTAATGAAGGCGGATAAAGCTGTCGATTATACCGCAGGCACGCGTGCTGCCTGCGCCGGCAGTGTAGGTGCAAGCGTAGCGGGTGTCTTCTTAGGCTTTATGAGCAACAATTTTTAGTTTCATAAATTTGACGTATCGTAATTTGTAATAATGGCCTCAATCATTGGGTTTCTGTTTTTTTCACTACCACCAACATGATAAAAATGCTCTCTTGTTAAAATATTGAATTGACCCCACAAAGATTCGATATATTCATTTTTACGAAAATCGTTATGATGCCAAGTTGATAAAATAAATTCACTTTCTGATTGAGATAAAATATTAAATAGACTGTTTTCCCGATCAGCGTCCCAGCCATTAAAATACTCGACGTGCCTACCTATATACGGAGGGTCGCAATAAATAATATCATCAGGACTAGCGCTAGATATAGTTTTCTCAAAAGATTGGCATTTGAATTCAAAATCTTTCATTTCAAACAACCTGCTTACGTGTGTAACTTGATTTACTATTTTGGTTACATAAGCTTGTGCAAATCGTTCTGGTTTTCTGCAAAAAGGGATATTGAACCCTCCTTTTCTATTGAATCTAATCATTCCATTAAAACCAGCTCTGTTTAAAAACAAAAAGTCCAAAGGGCGATGCTCTTCATTAAACCGTGCTCTTAATTCATAATAATGAGATTCGCCTTTTTCTAATAATTGTGCTCCTTGTTCTTTTAAATATTCTTTTACGATTTGCGGAGTGATTTCTTTGTCTGCAATGGCTTGATAAAAATTTATTAAATGTGGGTTTGTATCACACAATAATGCATGTTTCGGTGCAAGATTAAATGCTACAACTCCAGTTCCCATAAAAGGTTCTATCCATTTTCCTTCAAATTCTTTAGGAACAATAGTTTTTATCCAAGGAACTAGTTTTGTTTTTATTCCTTGAGATTTTATGGGTGGTACATTGACCTTCATTTATTTATCAGCCTTTCTTTATTGTGTTTTGGGACAATTAGTGAAATATCCCCTTTTCTGTATTCAACAAAGTCAGCTAAAGAAGTAATTTTCTTAGTCCCATCTTTTCCGTCAGGAATGGTGATTTTGTTGTAATTCATCCAATAATCATCAAACCAAGATTCTCCGAGCTTTGAAAACATGCCATTGCCACTAATAACATCCTCAATATTGTTAATGCTTCCTATATTTGCGGTATTACCACTACCACTTTTATCACTGGCAATTCTCCATTTTTCAGCAACAAAAAACTGGAATCCGCTTACTACTGACGCAATAGAGTGTAAGTCCTTAATATTGTGGCTCGCTGTTTCATCTATAGATGCACCATCGGCGCGATCATAGATAATACCAAGACAAAAATGACCTGAATATTCCCCATAAGGAAATTGTATGTTTTTTGTACTTGTTCGCTCTTCAAAGTATTTTCCATGCGAACCTAATGTAAACCCATTACACAAATATGGCTTGCTTGGATTTCGGTATGTAGTTTTGAAATCCACGGCAAATCTAATGCTTTTATCCTCTGCTTTTACAAATGAAATGTCGGGGTAATAATTTTGATGCTCTGCTAATACTATTTTATATCCATGTTTTTCGGCAAATTCCATGATTTTGGGAAATAAGTGAATTTCCAGAATTTTTGAGACAATTTTAGTGTCAGAGGAAATTGTATAAATATTTTGGAACACATCTATGAAACCTTTAACAGTCCACTGACCATCTTCAGTACTGATATGCTTTTTAAGGTCTTCAACAAACTTTTTCAGTTGAGATTCAAATTGTTCTTTCATCATGTGTTTCCTGTTTTTTGCGTAGGACGACCAAGCTGTGCGGCGCAAACGAAGCACAGCGTAGTTTGCGTCCCAACGAACTCCTTATTAGACGCTTGATTGTTAAGTGCCACAATCATCCGCATACGACATTGCATCATCGGCAGAAGGTTTGGCTCTCCTTAAATAACCAATAGCATCATCATAGTCTCCGGAAAGATATGCTCTTCTTGCATAGGTATGGGCATCATCTGCCGCACTATAAGCATCATCACAATTACAACCTTCAGCAGCAAACATGGCATCTTCTGTATCAAACATTGCCTTCCGTGCGTAATATTGAGCATATTCCAAGTTATCTGCGTTATATCCTCTTTTAGCCTGCGTATATGCGTCATCCGCATATGAATATGCATCTGAACAATCTTCAGCGAAAACAGAAGTAGAAAAAATACCGGCCATTAAAATAAGAGCAGAGATGGTGATTTTCATAAACTCTCCTTGGAGTATCAATTGGTGTCTAACGCAAATTCAGCGGTTACCGAAGATGGTCCGCTCGAGCTTTTTGTTACATGCCGCTTACTCTGATGTTTTATTAACTTTTGAGATGTTCAAGTTAGCAACCCTGATAAGGAAAACCTTGTTCTTTATTTAATTTTTGCGCAGCCTTACAAGCTGAACGTGACTGTTTTTCAGCACACTCTGTATTGAATGTACTTGCCATTCTAGTATGTTGTTCTACCATTTTGTTGTAGTTATCTACTGATTTTTTACTGTAGCTATCAACAGACGTATCATTCATTTTTTTATATAACCATTCAGACTCATTATATAACTTTACACATTGCTCCATTTTATCATCTGAGATAGCTGGCACATAACTACGAGTTGATGTCGTGGGAGGAGTGACATAGTATTCAGCTGCGATTGTGACAGTTGATAATAGATATGATAATAAAATAATAATTCTTAAATTCAAAATTAAAACAACCTTATATTATGATAATTCTTGCTTCAAGCTGACGGTTGATCTCACCTAGCAATCGGCCCCATAGATCGTGTTCAACCAACTGCGTTCTAAACCGTCCTATAGTCGATGCTTCTAGAACGTCACCATCAAGCTCCAAACCGCAGAATTTACGGAACAATAAGTCCCTGTATAAACACTGGGCTAACTGCACATCGGATAGTTGATGCCATACGCCAAGCAACAAGCTTCGAAATAGCGTCAGTAAAGGGTAACTGGGACGACCTGTGGCTGTGTTGAGAATGATTTTTGCATGATGCATTATAACAAAATTAATGCGAATTTATTGGGTTATACTGTCAGCACTAGCACCGCCGGCACGCGTGCTGTAAGTACACGCGCTGAGGTCTCACAGAGTTAATATCCACTGTTTAGCAGCCCTAGAATTAAATGCTTTTCGTCCATATCCTTCAGTTAACAAGTCTTCAGGAATATACTCATCATACTTTTCATTAATTTTTTGCTTGATAAAAAGTATTCCAGCTAGTTCGGTTTCACTTGGTAGCCCATCTTTTGCTATATCTATTAAACAATTTTTTATGCTATCAGCATTCGCATTCTGTACCTCAATAACCCCAGCAAAATTACTGCATACAAACCCACTTCTAATGAGCAAAACTGTAAGTGTGTTAACTACTTTATCACCCATCCATGAGAAAACATAACAGTTATTCCCGCTTTGATAGACGGGTTGCTCTTCAATACAGGCTTCTTTAAAAAGATACACTCCTTCTTGAAATAGCTGTCTTCCAGTATTGTCCACAAAATCTGTTTTCTGATTGCCGACCTCAATGCGGTAGTCACCAGCCCGATAGATACTTAACATCTCTTGTCGAACCCTGTCATGAATCGACATGCCACCACCGTTAAAATTCGGAGGTTTACCACCCTTTGCAGAAATCACGTGGATAACTTTCTTTTCATCATCAATATTCACGACCTTCCATCTGCGCCCGCCAAATATAATGTGCTGATCTTTAAGGATCAGTGAGTCAACTGGTAGTGTGCCAAGCGTTTTACTTCCAGCGACAATGCGGAATTCTTCTGGTGTTTTAAAGACTGCATAAAATGTATAGAAATTGGTAAGACGCTCGCCTTCAATCCCCAAAACCAACTCACCGCTATTTAGTTGCTGTATCAGTTGGACTTTTCCCATGTGGGACAACAGTTGCTTAAAGCGCTCAATAGTTATTTCTTTGAAAGGTCCTTGCTCACACAATAAAAAATAAAGCTGGTCTGTTCTGGCACTTCCCCATTGTGCAATTACAGCAAGAATCTGGTGCACAAATGTAGAGAGGTGCATTTTCTCTGTATCTGCTGGTTCAAACCAACTCTTTATAATGAGCAACCGTATCATTGCTAATGACTGAACTAGCCCTAATCTAAGGCCATTCATGATATTGGATTTACTGGTCAGTTCGTTTTCAGCGATGAGCATTCGTAAAATAGAAGGAGAATTTCTTCGGCCGGATCGACCTAACCGTTGCCGTAAACTTGATACCGAGTGTGGTGGCGTAACCTGAATGACTGACCTCACTTTCCCGATGTCGATACCTAACTCTAATGTCATGGTACAAATGGCCGTAGTAGGTAGGGTTTCTTTCTGTAATCTAGCTTCTAAATCTTCTCTGAGTTCTTTAGATAAAGAACCATGATGAGGGAAAAACTCATTCGGCATAACTTGTTGGTCGCATAAATCACTTAACCGTGCAGCAATACTCTCAGTTCTGCTACGGCTATTTGCAAATACAAGATGCGAGTCGCCTCTACAGAGTCTATAAATTTCCTGACAAATCTGCTCTTCGGCAGATGTCCTTGTATCACTTGGCTTGATGTTTGCCGGTTCTAAATATCCCTTAACATTAACCTTAATAGTACTTTGGTGCTGACTGTTGGTAATGGTTTCACAAGGCAGACTCTTATTCGGTCTGAGAGAAAGTGGTACTTTTTCAAGTTCTCCGAGAGTCGCACTTAGTGCCACCCGTGGAATGGGGTTTGAAATACGACCGGTGAGATGTTCAAGACGAATGAGCAGAGAAAGTAGTTGTTGACCTCGTTCCGTTCCGATAAACGCATGAAACTCATCAATGACGATATATTTGAGTGAGGTGAAAGATTGTTTTACCCATCCCGGCTCTCTGACTAAGAGCGACTCCAAGGACTCAGGGGTAATAAGAATGATACCTGAAGGATTATTTCTGGCTTTCTTTTTTTTGGATTGAAGGCTATCACCATGCCACGGCGTAACCTGCATATCCAACATTTCACTTAAAGTTTCGAGCCTGCGGTGCTGATCGTTAATCAGTGCTTTTAAAGGACTAATATACAGGATACCAAAGCCACTTCTCTCTTCGGCAATTGCACTACACGCAGGTAGAAAAAAAGCTTCTGTTTTACCTGCCGCCGTTGATGCGCTAATCAGCACATCTGTATCACCTGCCAGAATCGGTGCAATTGCCCGCTTTTGTATCTCTCTTAAATCAGGCCATCCCTGATTAAATAACCATTTTTGTACACGCTTATCAAGCCGCTGATATTCCTCTATCATAATTTGAAATCAGCTAGCCCATCAGAATCCAGATCTTCACCTGTCTCTTCGCCCACAATAATTTCATCTATATCACTTGGGCGATCCTTCTCAATCGCAACTGATTGAACTAACTGCGACCATTGGATAGAAGGATTTTGTTCCAAAACTGCCAGCATATCTAAAAATGCTTTGATGGTATTTCTTGGTGTACGGAAATAGGCATCCCCGATAGTCTTACTACAATGGTGTAGAAAGGACTTGAGAGCATCATCAGGCACTAGATATTTAGAAGTATCACCGCCGGCAAATACATGACGAAGATTCTTCAAGAGAATATAAAGTTCTTCCTGTGTTAAGTTCGCTAACAGAAGTGTTGGAGAGGAATAATCAATCACACCTGCTCGCTGCGCAAAGCTATTTTCAGCTAAACGCGATTGCAGTGCCTCATAGCTATATAATCCTCTGCGTGGATCTAGTAAAAACTCAGGTGTCCCACCTAGTAAAAACCCTATATGTTCAGCGGAACCCTGGAGGCAATCATTTAGTATTCGTAAAATCTGCTCATAGTTCGACGTACGTGCTTGTGTGTTACTTAATTTATAAAGATTGACCATCTCGTCTAGATTAACGAGTAAGCCCCCATAACCCGCTTGACGTACAAATAGACTCATAAGTTTTAACGCGTCATAAAACGAGTTATCCGAAATAATCGTTCTGACATCAAGATCCTTTCGGGCCTCTGTCTTAGTCATGTATTCAGCACGTAACCAACGAATAGCATTTGATTTTAACTGTTCGTCATCGCGCTCATGACCGGTCCAGTAAGCATCAATGACTTTTGCAAAATCGTATCCACCCACCAGTTCTGATAAGGATGCTAATCTTTGATGTATTACAGTCGAAACATCGCTGTTTTTTTCATCTGCTTCTTTACAAGCCTGAGTTACAAACCGTTCTACAACACTAGCTAAGGCATTTCCATCCGGTTTATTACGGGTTGCCAGATTCCTCATAAGCTCAGAATAAAGATTCTGTGCCTGTCCTCCCGAGGCGTGTATACGTCGACCCGGTGAGAGATCCGCATTGACCGTAACCAGTTTCTTTTCAAGAGCAATGGAACGGACCACGCTCAGAAAAAATGTTTTCCCTGAGCCATAATCACCAATGATAAGCCTGAATGCTGCGCCACCTTGTGAGATCCTTTCAATGTCCTTATACACGGCTTTGACTTCATTGCTTCGCCCTACCTGAATGTGCTGAATCCCTATTTTGGGAGTCACGCCAGATTTCAGTGATTGAATGATTGCATCACGTTCTTTTAACCGGATACGTTTTTCCATAAGTTTAACCCTCTATCTCTTCTACGGTTTCCTGATCGACATAAATAACGTCGCCCTTCTCCTCAAACACAGCCGCGTCTACCTTGTCAAACGACCAGTCATTAATAATTTCCAACGCTCCGCTGACCATCAGTCCTAAATCACGGCACAGTGCCTCCACTTCTTCGCGAGTCCATTTGTCTTTTCGTATCAGGCTTTCAAATAAAGCATAGTGCTGTTTATCAATTCCTGGCCCTTCTTCTACGACGCTATCCGTAATCGTTTCATAGGGTTCGTCAGTAGGTTCATTTTCCATGAATATTTTACCTAACATGCTTTGTACATCTTTGGTTTCCCCCTCGTGTATTGCTAGAGTCCTTTCATTGAGCTGGAATGCAGTGGAAGCGGGCAAAATACCTTCTGATTGAGCGCTGACAGGCCGCAAGCCCGCTTTACTTGATGACATCCCGTGAATGTCTCCTGTAACTAGTGCTTTATCAAGACCTAGTAAGGTATAGAGTTTTTCTAACTGCTTTATTTCATCTGGATCTATTTTCCCATCAGCCATCGCAACTCCTACGAGTATACGACTAACGGCTAATTTTTCAGTTTTACCAAGTGTTCCCACTCTTGCTTTTAAGCCCGTGACATTTGAAGGCGTATTCAGCCTCCAAAGTAAATAGGCGTGTAGTGACCGTTTCTCGGTGGGTGATAAATTAGTATCGTGATCAATAAGCTGCATTAATTCGTTTTTTTCTCTTTGATCAACGCGTGAATCAATCGTAGCAACCATAGCCCCTAGTCGTAAGGTCATCCCGATTGCATTAAACTCTTTAGATGGTTCGAAATATTTCCCGTGTCCTTCAGGAAACAGAACCAGCTTTCCATCTACGCTCGTCTTCGCATGATGATAACGTGTGTCAGGTGCTATGCCATAATCGGCTTTTTGAGCAAGATTTTGAATTAATTCAGCTTCTTTTTTATTGATCTTGGCAGGTAAAGGCGATTTGGTATATGTCCAGAATTCTTCGACATTAACCAGACCATTTTTTGTTGAAATGGCATCATCTACCCATTTCTTAAACTCTCCTAGCCCTAACGTAGATCCTAAACCATCGAGTTCATCCGGCAATAATAATATAGCTTCAATATCCGTGCGGGACGTATCTGGTTTAGCAAGATACCGACTATAAGCATCTAATTTAGCCGTACTGTCATTTGCGATGACGATCAATTTATTTATAGGGCCTTTCAAATTACTAGGGTCGGGTATATCTTTTTGAGGAAAAGATATACCGCGCAAAGAAGAACTCGCGGGATGATACTCTATACTTAATCGTGTTTTATTGGGTTTGACGACAAGTCCTTCCCCATATTTTTTGCTATAGAGGTGTGCAAACATCTGGCTAAATTCATCGCTACAAAGCCGCGCAGGTTTCTTCAGATTATAATCTGGATAAAACCGAATCCATGCCAATGCTAGTTCAGCAGGAACTGGTTTTTTTTCGCTGACCGTAGTGGCCAGTCGATGTTTAAATAAAAGAGAGTCCCTTTGAGGAGATTTTTCTAGGTCCGGATCTGATACTACATGAGGACGTAGTAGGCACATGACTTCCAGTAGTCGTATGGAATAATTGGAAAAGGAACGGCTGCTGCCGTAAATGCCTTTTAATCGTAGTATTTCGTCAAACAAAGATTTGAATTCCGCGTCATCTACTGCCTGATGTATTGAATCAACGACAATACGTCTTTCGAGGCCATAGAAAAAAATAAACACATAACCCAAAGGTGTTTCTGGGTCGCTTCTGTTGCTAGATAGCCAGCTAAGGAAAGCACCACGTCCTTTAGGTGTGAGTGTGATAAATTTAGGCCAATAGCCTAAACTTTCATCTTCAAAACTAGACGACTTATTCTCAACCTTTAGCGAATCGTCAACCAGTGATGCTTCAGCTCCAGATCCGTCTAATGAACTGAGCTGTCCACCCAAATAAAAGTTACCGCTAGAAAATGTTTGTCCCTTTATGGTGATAGACTCACCGGACTTTATCCATTTACCCGGTGCTTTGTTTTTGCTTTTTTCCTCATCATAACCGCCTGCAATACGGAAGATAGCTAAATCGTCATCATTGCTGTTCGTTGTAGCCCAATTGTTAGGAGTCCAAGTTGCACAAATCTCATTTTCGGAACTTTGCTTATCATTTTTATGAGCTTGCCGATTCGAGGATTTTGCCATTACTTTGATGGCGTAGCACAAAATTATTACAACTCCTGTTAATAGCCAGAATCCCATATTTTCCTCAATCGTTATTTTTCACGTTAAGTTAACTGCCACGTTGCTACCGCAACTAGAACCTCTGCGTTCTTCAGGATAGTTAGTGCCTTTTCTTGTATTATTCGATCCATTGCTCAATATTTTCTTTCTTAACCGCAGCTTCCACCGATTACTGTATGTCCGTTTTTAAGTCAAATGAAAATGTTTTGTACTGTGGTGCTGTATAACGAGGCTGTAGAAAAACTCAAAAACACTCCCTGTTTTTGCTTCCACCCTTTAATTTTTGAATTTTTGTTTAGTCACGCAAATTTCATGCATTGCCTTCGGCACAATTCTATAAAAATCATTGTTTTTCATGTAATTGAATGTTTATCATCCGTAGTGCCGCCAAAATAGAGGCAAACACTTGGTTAGAGTGAACACCCCGTGTTTTGCGTTTCTTGAATTCGTTTTCCCAAGTAATAACACACTCTGTTAACGCGTTGGTGTGACCACCTTTTGGAATGCGCACTTCATAATCTGCTAATTCTGGCAATACCGTGTCGTATTCATCAAGCACTTTATTAACGGCACCGATAAACGCATCAAAGCCCCCGTTCCCAATGCCTTCAGACGTGTGCTCTTTGCCTTTTATATCCACCTTAATAATGGCAACAGATGACTCGTCCAGGCGGCTGGTAATAGAGCAATCAAGTAATTTAATGTGCTTATAGCTTTCGTTTTCTAATACGTCGGCGATAATAAAGGGCAAATCTTCCGTGGTGATGGTTTGCTTCGAATCACCTAAACGTACAATACGCTCCAGCACCTTTCCCTGATTCTCTTCAGACAAATCGATACCCAAGAGTTCTAAGTTTTTGCTCAGTGATGCTTTGCCGCTCATTTTACCCAGCGCATAACTGCGTGTTCTAGCGAAACGCTCTGGGCTGAGTTTGCTTTCATACAAACCGCCTTTTTTATCTCCGTCTGCATGAATACCCGCTGTTTGAGTAAACACATCATCACCAATAATAGGTGCGTTGGCCGCGACCCACTTACCAGAAAAGTTTTCTACCATATTGCTCAAACGGACGATATTGCTCTCATCAATCGACAATTTCATGCCCATTTTATCGCGCAATACGACCGTTACTTCTGACACAGATGCGTTACCTGCGCGCTCGCCTAAACAATTAACGGTGCAGTGGATAGCGCTAATGCCCGCGCGTACAGCCGCCATGATATTCGCCGTGCCTAAGCCATAGTCATTATGCGGATGAAAATCAAATTGCACATCAGGATAACGCGCGCACATATCACTTAACGCATCAAATACTTCTTCTGGTGACATAACGCCCAATGTATCTGGCAGCATAAAGTGCTCTATACCTGAATCCTTAATAGCATCCATAAACGCAAAGACGTACTCAGGGTTATCAGCATAACCATTCGACCAATCCTCAAGGTAAATATTCACCTTTAAACCGCTCTCTAAGGCATAGTTAATGGTATTAAGCACTTGTTGAACATGCCCTTCTAGCGTTTTACCTAATTGCTCTCGGCAATGCTTTTCGCTGCCTTTTGCCAGCAGATTAATCACCTGACCACTCGTCGCGACGACCCAATCTACGCTGCGTTTGTGATCGACAAAACCAAGCACTTCAACGGCGCCGCCAAAGCCTTCAATTTGTGCCCACTCGTTGATACTACGAACTGCCTCTTGCTCACCGTCTGACACACAAGCAGACGCTATTTCTATGCGGTCAACGCGCAGTGATTCAAGCAATGCTTTAGCAATACTGACTTTTTCAGCAGGCGAAAAAGACACGCCCTGCGTTTGCTCACCGTCACGCAAGGTGGTATCCATTACTTGAATATATCTGGACTCCATCGTCTTACTATATTTAATTCATCTGTTTAGATAAGCCTTATGCCCAAAGCCAAGGGTAGCAGCTTTTGTGCTGCTCTTCGTATTCGTCTATTTTATCGACGTGCTTCAAGGTTAAACCAATATCGTCCAACCCTTTCAGCATATTTTCTTTGCGAAACGGGTCAATCTTGAATGAAAAACCATTACCCGCTGGCGTGGTAACCATTTGATTTTCTAAATCAATCAAAAAGCTAATGCCTTCGCTGGCATTAATTTCTTGCATCAGCGCGTCTAGTTCGCTCTCATCAGCCACGATAGCCAAAATGCCATTTTTAAAGCAGTTGTTATAAAAGATATCGGCATAACTTGTAGCGATGATGGTATTAAAACCATAATCCGCAATGGCCCACGGCGCGTGCTCACGAGATGAACCGCAGCCGAAATTATCACCCGCCACAAGGATTTTTGCACCTTTAAAAGCGGGCTTGTTTAACTCAAAATCCGGGTTATCGGTTACGCCATCATCGTTATAACGCCAATCGTGAAATAAGTGCACACCAAAGCCTGTACGCTCTACTTTTTTCAAAAACTGTTTAGGAATGATTTGATCGGTATCGACGTTATTTCTATTCATCAACGCCGCTATGCTTTCGTGTGTTTTATATTGTTCCATAATCTTAACCTAATTTACTGATATCGACGAAACGGCCTGCCGAAGCGGCCGCGGCCGCCATTGCGGGTGATACTAAATGGGTACGCCCGCCTTTGCCTTGACGCCCTTCGAAGTTACGGTTCGATGTTGAAGCACAACGCTGACCGTCTTTTAATTCATCGCCATTCATCGCTAAGCACATAGAACAGCCTGGCTCACGCCATTCCCAGCCCGCGTCTTTAAAGATTTTATCAATGCCTTCTTTTTCCGCCTGAATTTTCACATGAAATGAACCTGGCACAGCAATCGCTGTAACGCCTTCGGCTACTTGCGTGCCCTTTGCAAGTTCAGCTGCGTCGCGGAAGTCTTCAATACGGCCATTGGTGCATGAACCGATGAACACATAATCAATCTCGATATCGGTCATTTTAGTATTGGGCTCAAGGTCCATATATTTCAACGCACCTTCGCAGGCAATACGCTTACCTTTATTATCAAAACTAGCGGGGGCAGGCACCACACCACTAACACCGACGACTTGTTCTGGCGACGTTCCCCACGTGACTTGTGGTGAAATTTCTGATGCATTCAACGTTACAACCGTATCAAACTGCGCGCCTTCATCCGTCACCAATGAGCCCCAATAGGCCAACGCTTGCTCCCATTGCTCGCCTTTTGGCGCAAATTCTTTACCTTCTAAGAAGTCGTATGTCTTTTGATCTGGCGCGACCATACCCGCACGTGCGCCCGCTTCAATTGCCATATTGCAGACCGTCATCCGGCCCTCCATTGATAACGCTTCGATGGCTTCGCCTGCATATTCCATTACATAACCTGTTCCACCTGCAGTACCGGTTACACCGATAATCGCTAAGGCAATATCTTTAGCCGCACAGTGTTTAGATAAGACGCCATTAACCTGTACCAGCATGGTTTTTGATTTTTGCTGCGGCAAGGTTTGTGTCGCCATCACGTGTTCAACTTCTGATGTGCCGATACCAAATGCTAATGCACCGAATGCGCCGTGCGTTGCTGTGTGACTATCGCCACAGACTACAACCATACCTGGGTGCACAAAGCCGTGTTCAGGTACCACCACGTGAATCACACCGTTATCTGGGCTTTCCATGTCGTATAAATTCAGTCCGTTCTCATCACAATTAACCGCCATCGTTTCGATTTGCTTCTTAGCGATGGGGTCGGCTATCGGCAAGTCGCGATCTTTCGTTGGCACACAATGGTCTATCGTTGCCAAAATGCTATGCGGGTTACGAACAGGCCTCTTCGCCATGCGTAATCCTTCAAATGCTTGCGGGCTTGTGACTTCGTGCATTAAGTGCCTGTCAACATATAGCAAAGGTGCCTGGCCCGGTTCTTGATGAACAAAGTGGCTTGCCCAAATTTTTTCGTACATCGTTTTTTTCATAATTCTTTCCAAAACTAGCTCTTCCAATTATTTAACAAACAAAGAAGACAGATAATCGGCACTATACCGAATGAACCTTGTATTTTCGCTAAATTGAACGTATTTTGCAATCAGTGCAGATTTAAAGCGTTGGAAGTCGGTTATCCTGCCCTATTATAAACGTGGCCTGTCCGGATTTATTCTATAAAGACAGCCAATGAATCGATTGGGAAATTGAATATTTCTTAAAAGAAATCACAACAAAATATACGACATCTAGAACGAATAGCATCGTTGGCACAATTATGAAACACCGTGGTAATTATGACCGGTTCGCAAGCACAATAAAAAAGATGATGGATGCTCGGCACGTATAATTGAAAGCACAAAACTTTATGACATCATTAATAGCAATAGAGACAACCTAACTGGCGAAGACAAATATGCCAGCGAATATTGTAAAACGTATTCGCAATTAGATGGACGATATATTTTCCTAATTGAGGAATAATATTTCATTAAAAATCCCGAAAAATATATTGGGAATGCACGTGGGGAATGTGAAAAAATCAATCACTATGATACGTCAAAGCAGCGGTAAAGAGCCTATGCTGAGGTCTTATAGTGGTACCGACTAGTGGTACCGACTAGTGGTGCCGACAAGCTATTCTTGTAATATGTGTCTCGGTTACTGCATATACAAGCCGGCAGGTATCATCTATTCTACGAGACCAAAAACCTGATAGATTTTCTTTTAACGGTTCAGGTTTACCCATCCCCTCGAATGGTGTTCGTTGTACATTCAAAATCAAATTATTGATTCGTTTTAATGTCTTTTTATCTTGCCCTTGCCAATAAAGGTAATCAGATCATGCTTCATCTGTCCAATCTAAACGCCTATTCACTTATAGCAATCAAAAGCAAGCTGCCGTTGCGTCATTTCGCTTCACAGCGTCTAGAACAACGTTAATAAAAACAGACCGGCGTCGTGTTAGTTATCTGCATCGTTCTATTTACCTCTAACACAAAGAAAACGCCTGCCGACCCAAAAGTTCATCCTGTATGCAGTCGTTGCATAACCGATTGAAAATCGCCTTTGCAAATATATGATATTTCAGCTAACCCCGCTTCAATCGCTGCCCTTATTGACGCTTCATCTGCTTTATTTGGTGCGTTAAGAACATAATCAGACACGTTAGCGTGCTCGCCCGGGTGCCCTATACCTACGCGCAACCTATAAAATTCCTTTGATGCCAAGCGGCTTGCAATATCACGTAAGCCATTATGTCCGCCGTGCCCACCACCTCGTTTAAGCCGTATATCACCAGGCTCAAAGTCCAACTCATCATGAACTACGGCTATCTGCTGCGCCGATATATCAAAATACTTTGCGTACGCACAAACAGATAAACCACTGTTATTCATATAAGTTTGCGGTTTCAATAGATGAATCGGTTTGCCCTCAACCGTGCCCTTCGCAATATCTGCTTTAAACTTTGAGTTATATGAAAATGACACGCCGATGTTTTTAGCGAGCGCATCTAACAACAAAAACCCGGCATTATGCCGGGTTTTTTTATACTCATCGCCCGGGTTCCCCAGGCCGACAATTAGCGAAATCATATAGCTACTCGCCTGCATCCTCTTCAGCGGAATCACCAGATTCTTCTGACTCTTCAGATTCCTCTGCCCCTTCTGCCCCTTCTAGTTCTTCTTCATCTTCCAGCGATGCTCTATTTATTTGAATAGCCACTATTTGAACGTCATGGGCTTCGCCTTGCGCTAACGCAACAATTGATAAGCCTTCGGGTAACTTAATATCCGTCAAATGCAGGCTATCGCCAATCTCTAATTCAGAAATATCTATTTCAAGATATTCAGGTAAATCCTTAGGCAAACACTCTACTTCGACGTCGACTAAGTCATGCGTTATCACGCCACCTTGTTTTGAACCAGGCGCGACGTCTCCACCAACAAAGTGAATAGGCACGTGAACTTTTAACTTCTCTTTCATATCAACGCGTAAAAAATCAGCGTGCATCAAAACAGGTTTAGCGGGGTGGCGCTGCAACGCCTTAATAATGACCTTTTCTTTTTTTCCAGCAACATCAATAGATAGAATGTGCGAGAAAAACGCTTCATTTTCAGTGCTGTGCATGAGCTGATTGTGAGCCAACATTATAGACACTGGCTGCGCGCCGGCACCATAAATAATAGCTGGAACCATGTCTTGTTTGCGTAAACGGCGTGTTGCGCTTTTACCTAAATCTTCGCGAATCGACGCCGCTAATTCAAAACTGGTACTCATCTGCTTTCTCCAAGAATAAAAAATTAACTATACTAAACCGCACATTTTGCCACACTTTTCAATCAACGTATAGCGAACTTACAGAATCTCCATCTACCATGCGTCGAATTGTTTCTGCTAGCATCTCAGCAACGCTCAGTTGACGAATTTTACTACAGTCTTTCGCATTATCTGTTAGCGGAATTGTATCGGTTACGACGAGCTCATCGAGCACAGAACCCATGAGATTAGCAATGGCTTTGCCGGATAGCACGGGGTGAGTACAGTATGCTTTTACACTCAGCGCTCCACTTTTTTTCAACGCCTTCGCCGCCAAGCACAACGTGCCGGCTGTATCAACCAAATCGTCAACAATAACGCACTCTCGACCACTTACATCGCCAATAATATTCATGACTTCTGACTGGTTAGGTTTAGGCCTACGCTTATCAATAATGGCTAGGTCCGCATCATCTAAGCGTTTCGCAAGAGCTCTTGCACGCACAACGCCACCTACATCAGGCGAAACGATCATTAAGTTCTCTGTTTTTCTTTGCCAAATATCACTTAACAATAACGGCGAGGCATAGACATTATCAACAGGGATATCAAAGAAACCTTGTATTTGATCGGCGTGCAAATCAACCGTTAAAACGTGGTCTACACCTGCGTTATCAAGCATCTTTGCGACCAGTTTTGACGTAATAGGTACCCGCGCAGACCTTGGCCTTCTATCCTGCCTTGCGTAACCATAATAAGGGATAACCGCTGTAATTCGGCTCGCGCTCGCTCTTTTTAGAGCGTCTATCATGACCAGTAATTCCATCAGATGGTCGCCAGTTGGTGCACACGTTGACTGAATAACGAAAACCTCTTTACCTCTTACGTTTTCGCCAATTTCAACCATCACTTCGCCGTCGCTAAACATCCCAACGATGGCTCTTCCCAGAGTAATGTTTAAGTGGTGGGCAATATCTTTAGCCAAGGACTTATTTGCATTGCCGGTGAACACCATGATGCGATTATCTAGCACAATAACCTCCTAACTAAAAATAAATGATTTTTTAAATAAAGGTGGCTGGGGCGCCAGGATTCGAACCTGGGATGCGGAGATCAAAACCCCGTGCCTTAACCACTTGGCCACGCCCCAATCTTTATTTTGCAAATTATACCTAACTTAGCAAATTTAAAAACTGTTTAAGCGACTTCTGTAAAGGCGATTCGCTGACACCTTTCACCACCCACTTCTCCCAGTTACCCGGCAGCTTATTTAACAGTGTTACCGCCTGCTTTCGAGACTCGCATTTAGCAAATAAGCTGGAACCGGTACCTGTCATGAAAACCTTGCTAAAACTAGAAAACTGCTTATAAATAAAATCCAGCTTTTGATTCATCTGTCTAACGACCGGCAAACAAACGTTATCTTCTTGCCCATCGAGAAAGGCGCGTATTGTGATGGCTGGATTATCCCGTGTCAAACTCTTATGCGCAAAAACCTCTTTTGTCGAGCAATGGAGGTTTGAATTAACCACTACGAACCACTTTTCAGGTAATTCAATGGCTGTAAGTCGCTCACCAACGCCCTCTGCCCAAGCAGACTTACCCCATATAAAAACCGGCACATCCGCGCCAAGCGTCAACCCTAAAGCGGCCAACTCTTCTACCGAATAGCCCAGCTCCCACACTTCATTTAAAATAAGTAACGTTGTTGCAGCATCAGAGCTACCGCCACCTAAACCTGCTCCCATGGGTAATATCTTTTTCAGCTCTATCTTAACGCCTAAGTCTTTACCGCTTTTTTGCTGCAAGAGTGTCGCCGCGCGCACCACCAGGTTTTCATCATTTTGCAGTTCTTTTGAGCTACAATTCAGCTTAATCACACCGTCTGTTGTAGGTATAAAATTCAACCAATCCGAGAAACCTATAATTTGAAAGACGGTTTGTAACTCGTGGTAGCCGTTTTTTCTTTGCCCAGTGACATTTAGCATCAAATTAAGCTTCGCCGGAGCCGGCCACCAGTGCTCGGCCCACAGCTTAACACCCAATGTCACACCGCCCAATCATCCACCACCAATTTAATTTTTAATTCATCTTTAATCAGTGTTATGCGCGTCGGCAATACAACGTCTGCAGATAAAACAAAACGCTCCAACTTAACGCTCCAACCGTCTTGATTAAATACTTGCGCCCCCAAGGGGTTGGTATGACGTCGCTCAACATCAAACGCCGAACTTGGAACGCCTCTTACCCAGAACTTAAGATGTTGTAATGGCGGCGAATAACCTAATAAAGACTGCAACTCATCATTTGATGTTACGCGCATATTCCCATCAGAATCTGACACCAAAATCCCCTGCTCAGAATAACGTAATTTTGCAACAACCCCGCCCAACGAGGTGCTTAAAGTCAAATTATCCGACAATAAATCATGCTGCCAGTTTAATTTTGCTAACCATGATTCTCTTCCATGTTTAACAAAAATCCGTCCGAGCAAGCCCCAATGATTCATGGCCATGACCCGCTCTACATTATCAACCGGCACCTTAGGGTCTAAATCCGCCTCTAAAATATCCAGTGATGCACACGCGAACAATTGTGTCAGCATGAGCATACAAACGAGAATACTCTTCACTTTAACCTGTCTATAACATCGATTAAATATCGATTATCGACGTCTCGTTGCAACGCGTCTTGCCAAATCACTTTGGCCTCTGACCGGCGCCCGAGCACCCACAGCGTTTCACCAAGGTGCGCCGCTATTTCGCCTTCGGGCATTTTTTTATAGGCTTTTTCCAATAACACCAACGCTTCTTCATATTGACCTTCACGATAGTTTAGCCAGCCCATGCTATCTAAAATCATAGAATCCTCCGGGCGTAGGAACAATGCTTTTGTTAGATATTGACGCGCCTCTTTAAAACGAGACGTTTTGCTTGCTAGTGTATAACCCAAAGCATTTAACGCGTTTGCATTTGTCGGCTGCTTATCTAAAACAAACAATAGATCTTTTTCCGCCTCCGCCAACTCATCCACTTCTGTTGCTGCAATAGAGCGCGCATACCTTAAAGATAAATCATGTGGGGTCTCGTTAACCGCTTCAGTTAACAGGGCATACACATCACTATACTGATGATTACCCATGAGCAGTTCTGCTTCTAATAGGTAAAAGCGCGCAACATATCTTGGCGATTCATTGCGCAGCCGCCGCACCACACTGGTTGCGCTTTTAAAATCCTTTGCTTCAGCATGAATCATTGCGATGGCCACTTGCGCGTCAAGATAACTGTCGCCTCTTTCTACTTTTTTGAACCAGCCCAACGCTTCCTCTGGGTTTTCTTGATGGCGCTCAATACGGCCTAAATAAAAAGCCCCTTTCGATTTAAATACATTCCCCTTATATAAGCGTTCAAAAGTCTCTTTGGCCCTCACTACATCTTCTAGCCTCAAATACATCAGGCCCAAAGCGAATCTCGCCGCAGAATAACTCGGCTCTTTATTCGCCAGCGCTAAGAATTGTTTTTTTGCTTCGCTATATTGGCCATCCTTAGCTAATAGCTGGCCATAGGCCATAGACAACTGTCGAACATCCAGTTCCTCACTCGACCCCTCTAGAACAACTAAAGCCGCCTTTGTGTCACCTTTTTTCTCAAGTACTTGAGCGAGTTGAATATAGCCTGCTTGCCAAGCAGCGTCTAAACTAATCGTTCTGCGTGCATCTGCCTCAGCTTGCTCAAAAACGCCAGCGCTCGACACGATTTTCGAACGCGCCAAATACACCCCAGCCTCATTAACGTTTTCAACAACCAAGACGTCCATAATTTTTATCGCAATAGCGCTGTGTGCATGTCGGGAAACAACATCACCTATTGATAAAAGTGCATTGCGTTTCGGAATTTCACTTGCTTGAAGGAGCTTTTGTATTTGTGCCAAACTCTTATCAACGTCGCTCGATTTCAAATAAACCGTTAGCGCCAAACGTCTTGCTTGAACGGAAAGGCTTTCGTCTTCTAGTAAAATATCAACGGCCGATTTAGCCGCCGCAATATCGTTATTATATAGCGCTATTTGAGCCGCTCGAAGTGCCACACCAGTGTCTTTCGAACGTTTTGCGGCATTGACATAAAATTCCGACGCCATGGCCGCATAGCCTCGCTGACTAGCAATTTCTCCACCTAACAAGCTATACAACAACTCAGGGCTTATACTCTTTGGCTCAACAAGTTTTTCTTTTATTGTTGCCTTTTCATCTTGAGTCAAACCAATAGCGTTTGGCACAGCTTCTTTTTGGTCACTTTTAACGTGCATACAAGCAACCGATGCTTGTGCAACAAAAAACACCCATAAAATTCTTATCAGCATAGCGCTCTCACCATTAATATTTTACATCCACGACGTCCATTTAATTCTTACCTAGTCATTTTTATTATTCAACATAAAACGTACAATTTTTGTCAAATTAACAATGGAACCGACATGTGTTTAAAAAAGTCTATAATACCGCAATTAGACTAAAACACACTATACGCGCATGTTACTGACGCTCGGACTCAATCACAACACCGCACCTATCGAGATTCGCGAGAAACTCGCTTTTTCGCCTGAACGTTTGGACGATTCATTGCAATCGCTCACAGGGCTACCCTTTGTGGAAGAGGCGGCCATCTTATCGACCTGTAATCGCACCGAGATTTACTGCGACATTGCTACTCAGCAAACGGATGAACTTATCGCTTGGCTAGCAGCTCATCACCTCGTGAACGAAACTAATATACGAGAATACCTGTATAGCCACGCGGAACATCAGTCCATAAAACACATGTCTCGCGTAGCTTGTGGGCTCGACTCAATGGTGCTTGGTGAACCACAAATCCTTGGGCAAATGAAAACCGCTTATCAGCAAGCCTACGATGCAGGCACACTGGGCAAGTACCTTGGTCGCTTATTTCAGCACACGTTCCAAGTAGCTAAAAAAGTGCGCACCGATACTGCGATTGGATTTAGCCCTGTCTCTATCGCGTTTTCTGGCGTTAAACTTGCACAACAAATTTTTGCCGACTTAAGCCAGCAAACTGCTTTATTGATTGGCGCGGGAGAAACCATTGAGCTGTCCGCGCAACACCTTAAAGAACAAGGCATTGGGCAGTTGATTGTGGCTAATAGAACATTAGAGAAGGCCCATGCTATCGCTTCTCAAGGCAATGGTTACGCCATCGAAATAAAAGACATACCTGCACATCTAGCTCAGGCCGATATCATCATTTCTTCTACCGCCAGTCAGCTACCTATTCTTGGAAAAGGCAGCGTTGAAACAGCTATTCTAAAACGTAAACACAAGCCGATTTTTATGATGGATTTAGCCGTTCCACATGACATTGAAAAAGAAGTCGGCACACTCAGCGATGTCTATCTGTACAGTGTGGACGACCTTAAAAATATTGTTGATGACGGCCTACAGTCTAGACGAGAGGCGGCCGAGCAAGCCGAAGACATTATCGACATTCAAGTCTCACACTTTCAGGCATGGATGCGCGCACAAAATGCTTCACAAACCATTCAACAATTAAGAAAACAGTCTGATCAAACGCGCGAAGAGTTGCTCCAAAAAGCCCTAAAATCACTCAGTAATAACCAAACAGCTGAGCAAGTACTTGAACGCTTCGCTAACGACTTAACAAATAAAATTTTACACGCCCCAAGTAGCGCATTAAAGCAAGCTGCTTCTGAGGGTAATAGCTCTTTACTGTTAGCGGCCAAACAACTCTTTAACTTAAAAAAATAACATGAATATAACGATTCTACATAAGTTAGACACGCTTTGTGAGCGCTTCGAAGAAATTGCCGGGTTGCTGGCCGAACCCAGCATTCAAAGCAATCAAAATAAATTTCGTGCGCTCAGTCAAGAATATTCTCAACTTAATCCTATCGTCGACACACATAGCAGTTACCTATCAACACTCAAAGATAACGACGCCGCAAAAAACATGCTTAATGACAGCGATCCGGACATTAAAGCCATGGCAAAAGAAGAGCTCAAAGAAACTGAGAAAGCGCTAGAAAAGCTAGCTAAAACCTTACAAATCCTTTTGCTCCCTAAAGACCCAAACGATGGCAAAAATGCGTTTCTTGAAATTCGTGCTGGCACAGGTGGCGACGAAGCGGCCATATTCTCTGGCAACTTGTACCGTATGTATTTACGTTTTGCCGAAAAGAAACGCTGGAAATTTGAAATCATTAGTGAGAACCAAGGCGATCACGGCGGATATAAAGAAATTATTGCTCGCATTGAGGGCAGTGATGTTTACTCTCAATTGAAATTTGAATCTGGCGCTCATCGCGTGCAACGTGTCCCAGAAACCGAAGCACAAGGCCGCGTACACACCTCTGCTTGTACTGTAGCGATTATGGCCGAAGCCGACGGAAAAGACGATATCGACATCAATCCCAGTGATTTACGCGTAGATACCTTTCGCGCATCAGGCTCGGGTGGACAGCACGTTAACAAGACCGATTCTGCTGTCCGCTTAACCCATTTACCAACCGGCACGGTTGTCGAGTGCCAAGACGAGCGTTCGCAACATAAGAACAAAGCACGCGCAATGGGCTTATTAAAATCGAGAATCCTTGCCGCTGAACAAGAAAAAATCGACGCTGAGCAAGCCGAATCTCGCAAGTTACAAGTGGGCAGCGGCGATCGTTCTGAACGTATTCGAACCTATAATTACCCACAAGGGCGCGTCACCGACCACCGTATTAATCTGACGTTGTACAAATTAGATGAAGTGATGGACGGCGCCTTAGATCAAGTGATTAACCCGCTGATTCAAGAGCATCAAGCAGAGCAACTTAGCCAATTAAGTGCTGACGATTAACGCTTTATTTTGAATAGCCTACCAACGATAAAAAACGCTTTACACCGCGCGACCGGCGCATTAGTTGCGAGCGAATCTTCCGAATTAGACGCCGAGGTGCTTCTCGCCCGCGCGCTAGATAAACCCCGCAGCCACTTAAGAGCCTGGCCCGAAAAAATATTATCAAAAGATGAATCCAAGCACTTTAATGCGTTAATCAGACAGCGTCAGGCCGGCACACCTATCGCCTATATAATTGGCGAACGCCAGTTCTGGTCTCGATCATTCATGGTCTCTCCTGACGTTTTAATCCCGCGCCCTGACACCGAATTACTGATTGAGATTATTCAGCAAAAGTTCACACCTAAGAGAGCTTTTACAATACTGGATTTAGGTACAGGCAGCGGCATTATTGCTATCACTGTTGCCTTAGAGTTCGATAATGCTCTTATAACCGCCGTTGACTCAAGCAAGAAAGCACTGAGCCTTGCACAAAAAAACGCACAACAATTAGGTGCAAATAACATTACATTCGCTTCTAGCGACTGGTTTAGTGCGCTAAAGGGCCAACAGTTCGATTTAATTGTCAGCAACCCTCCTTATATCTGTAGCACCGACCCCCACCTTCGTGTAGGCGACGTCCGATTCGAGCCGACTTGCGCTTTGATAGCCGAGCATACGGGCTTAAGTGACATTGAGCACATCGCAAACGCATCTTTTGAGTACTTAAAAGCTAATGGAACCATCTTGTTTGAGCACGGCTATGAGCAAGGTGAGGCTGTAAAGAATTTGTTAGAATCATCCCACTTTAAATTGATTGAACAATTCAACGATATTCAAGGACACCTGCGTGCGACATTGGGTAAAAAAGCGTAATTATTCAGGTTAGACATGGCTCAAAAAAAAATAGAATTACCCCGTAAACTTGTTAATGAATTGCTTCATTACGCTCAGTTATCTCAAGAACACGAGGTGTGTGGATTGCTGGGCAAAGACAGCTGCGGGAAATTTTCGTTTTATCCCGTCGATAACGTTTCCGAAGAGCCCGCAACGCGTTTCTTAATGGCGCCTGAGTTACAGTTAGCCGCCATGAAAGAAATGAGAAACAAAGGGCAGGAACTGTTTGCTGTTTATCATTCACACCCAACCTCCCCCGCCATACCATCAGCGACAGATATTGAACTTGCCAACTACCCTGACGCGCTTTATCTGATCGTTTCTTTAAACACTAAGGGGGTACTTGAGATGCGCTGCTTTAAGCTATTGCACGATAAAAACATTGTCGAAATAGTGTTGCGGATGAAGGAAGATTAGGCTTTATCTCCTTGAGAAACAAAAAGCTTTCGCCCTGAAGCATTACCTACGGCCCCCGCCCGTCCATTTTACAACGTGTTGGGGCTCACCCGACAAAGCATGGGCTCAGTTGAGCGGTAGGCTTATACCGCCTTACTAAAACTTATCCTTGGGCGGCCGGCTGCGCAAAAGAGATGAACGCCCTGGCGGTAGCGAGTTCACTGGCCTATCCCTTCAGTTTTTCCTGCAATAATTTATTCACTTGCTGTGGATTAGCTTTGCCTTGGGTCTGCTTCATAATACTGCCCACAAAAAAGCCTAGCACTTTAGTTTTACCTGCGCGGAACTGTTCAACTTGGGCTTCATTATTGACCATCAATTGGTCAATAATTTTTTCCAATTCACCGCTATCAGAAATTTGCATTAAGCCTTCTCGTTCGATTATTTCATCCACCGTCGCATCGCTTGTCGATAAGTGTTCAAAAACTTGCTTGGCAATTTTCCCAGAAATAGTTTGATCGGCGATTCTGTTCACTAAACCACCTAAGCGCTCGGCGGTCACGGGGCTCGCCGATATATTTAATGTGTGTTGTTTCAAGAAGGCGCTGAGCTCACCCATCACCCAGTTCGCTACAAGCTTTGTTTCGCCATTAGAGTAACTCACGGCATCTTCGTAGTAATCGGCCATTGCGCGTTGCGTTGTTAACACATCACAGTCGTATTCATTGAGCTTATACTGCGTTTGAAAGCGCTGTTTTTTTGCCTCTGGCAACTCGGGTAACGTTGCACGCGTTTCATCCAACAATTCAGACGTGATCTCCACCGGCAGTAAGTCTGGACAAGGAAAGTAACGGTAATCGTTCGCTTCTTCTTTCGAACGCATGGACCGCGTTTCATTTTTATCTGCGTCATACAAACGCGTTTCTTGTACCACTGAGCCGCCTGATTCAATCACATCAATTTGACGTTCAACCTCATGCGCAATCGCCTTTTCTATAAAACGAAATGAGTTCAAGTTTTTAATTTCTGCTCGCGTACCGAGTTCTTTTTGACCCACGGGTCTAACCGACACGTTCACATCACAGCGGAAAGAACCTTCTTGCATATTGCCGTCGCAAATACCTAAGTACTGCACCAAGGTATGCATTTTTTTAACATAAGCCACCGCTTCAACTGATGAGCGCATATCTGGTTCTGATACAATTTCAAGCAACGGCGTGCCGGCGCGGTTTAAATCCACTCCCGTCTTGCCTTGATAATCTTCGTGTAATGATTTTCCCGCATCTTCTTCTAAATGTGCTCGGGTGACACCGATTGTTTTCGTTTCGCCATCGACCACGATATTGATGTTACCTAAGCCAACAATCGGCTTGTCAAACTGACTCGTTTGGTAGCCTTTGGGCAAATCAGGGTAGAAATAATTTTTCCGCGCAAAAACACAATACGGCGCAATATGCGCGCCTATCGCCAAACCAAACCTCACCGCAAAACGCACCGCCTGTTCATTCAATACAGGCAAGGTGCCTGGCAAACCTAAGTCTACCGCACAGGCCTGCGTATTCGGCTGCGCGCCATAAGCGGTTGAAGCGCCAGAGAAAATCTTAGATTTTGTTGCTAACTGCACGTGTATTTCGAGCCCAATGACGGTTTCCCATTGCATGATTAACCCTCCTGCCCAAAACCTGCGGGCACGGCGAGGTGCCAATCGGTTAATTGCTGGTACTGGTGCGCAACATTTAACAAGCGCGACTCATCAAAATAATTACCTATTAACTGCAGCCCGACGGGTTTTTTGTCCACAAAACCACAAGGGACCGACATACCCGGCAATCCTGCTAAATTCACACCAATGGTAAAAATATCAGACAAATACATCGACACAGGATCATCTTTTTTCTCACCTGCCGAGAAAGCAACCGACGGCGCTGTTGCACTGGCGATAATGTCCACCTCTTTAAAGGCTTCAACAAAATCGTTTTTGATTAAACGTCGCACTTGCTGCGCTTTTTTATAATACGCATCGTAATACCCGACAGATAAAACATATGTACCCATCATGATTCGGCGCTTTACTTCATCGCCGAAACCTTCACCACGTGATCGCGTGTATAAGTCTTCTAGGTCTTTTGGTGAATCACAACGATAACCAAAACGCACGCCGTCAAAACGCGATAAATTGGCTGAGCATTCTGCTGGCGCAACGACATAATAAGCCGGCACAGAGAGGTTTATATTTGGCAAACTGATTTCTTTTATATTTGCACCCGCAGACTGAATAGCGTCGATCGCCTCTTCTACTCTTAAACGAACGTCCGCGTCCAGGTCATCGGTAAAAAATTCTTTCGGCAAACCGAGCGTTAAGCCTTTTATAGAATCGCCTAGGTGAACGACTAAATCGTCCACCGGCTTATCAGCGCTGGTTGAATCTTTCTCATCAAAGCCTGACATCGCTTGCAACATAATCGCCGCATCTTCAGCGCTCGTTGCAAGCGAACCTGCCTGGTCTAAACTCGACGCGAAAGCAATCATGCCATAACGCGACACACGACCATAGGTTGGCTTAATACCGGTGATACCACAAAAAGCCGCCGGTTGACGAATAGAGCCACCCGTATCTGTGCCGCTGGCAATCGGCGCTAATCGCGCCGCTACAGCAACGGCTGAACCACCGGACGAGCCACCTGATACAGTGTTTAGGTCCCACGGGTTTTTCACCGCGCCATAAAAACTGGTTTCATTCGATGAACCCATAGCAAATTCATCCATATTGGTTTTGCCCAGCAAAACCGCACCCGCTCGCTCCAATTTACTCACCGCTGTCGCCGTATAAGGCGCGACAAAATTATCTAACATCTTAGAGCCGCAACTTGTTCTTAGCCCCCGTGTACAAAAAATATCTTTATGCAATAAAGGTATGCCTGTTAACAGACCTGCATTCCCGGCTTGAATACATTTATCCGCTTGCGCGGCCTCGAGTAACGCCGCTTCGCCGTTTAACGTGATAACGCTGTTTAGCTCGCCATCTAAGCGCTCGATTCTGCTTAAGAAATATTGGCTCAATTCAACCGACGATATCTCTTTACTCCGTAAGCTATAAGATAGCTGTTTTAGTGATTTTTTATACATTTTTACGTTTCAATGGCGGTTAATCGATAACTTTTGGCACAAGAAACAAACCGTCTTCGGTGTCCGGCGCATTTTGTTGCAATAAGTCTCGTTGATTGATTTCCGTTACAGTATCCGCTCTCAACCGTTGTGACAGATCTAATGGGTGCTCCATGGGTTCAATATCAGACGTATCAACTTGGTTCATCTGCTCGACCAGGCCCATAATACTCGACAAATCTGACGCATAAGATTCGAGTTGTTCTTGTTGAATACCTAATCTCGCCAAATGTGCGATTTTCAGTACATCTTCGGTCTGAATTGTCATAGAATGACCCCCTTTAATTTAGTTCGTACTTTAAAAACGTGCAAATTAACACAATTCGCGTCTTGCCCAAAGGGGTAAAGGGTTGTTAAAGTATAAAAATATTCACCATTACTTGTCTTTATATTCATGTTTAAAAAAATACGTGGCGCGTTCTCCAACGACCTATCAATCGATTTAGGCACAGCAAACACGCTTATATATGCGCTGGGCCAGGGTATTGTTCTGAATGAACCTTCCGTTGTCGCTATACGTGAGGATAAAGCGAGAGGTGAAAAAAGTTTTGCCGCTGTCGGAAGTGAGGCTAAGGCTATGCTAGGCAGAACGCCTGGCAACATTACCGCCATTCGGCCTCTGAAAGACGGCGTTATTGCTGATTTCACTATCACCGAAAAAATGCTTCAGTATTTTATCCATAAAGTGCATGAAGGCAAATTTTTACGTCCAAGCCCGCGGGTGCTTATTTGCGTACCTTGTGGTTCTACTCAAGTGGAGCGAAGAGCTATTAGAGAATCTGCTTCTGGCGCCGGCGCTCGTGAGGTTTATTTAATTGAAGAGCCCATGTCCGCTGCGATCGGCGCAGGGCTTCCTATCGATAAAGCGTGCGGTTCAATGGTTTTAGATGTTGGCGGCGGCACGTCTGAAATTGCCGTGCTTTCATTAAACGGCATTGTTTATTCCGAGTCCATTCGTGTTGGCGGAGACCGGTTTGACGACGCCATCATCAATTATATTCGTCGTAATTACGGCACAATAATTGGCGAATCTACCGCTGAAAAAGCTAAACATGCCATAGGCACTGCGTACCCGGCCAAAGAAATTAAGGAGATGTCGGTGACAGGGCGAAATTTAGCCGAAGGCATCCCACGCAGCTTCACATTAAATAGCAATGAGATCCTTGAAGCATTGCAAGAACCCCTTAGCGCTATTGTTAGCGCTGTTAAACAAGCTCTTGAACAAACGCCACCCGAACTCAGCGCCGACGTTGCTGAAAACGGCATCGTTTTAACCGGCGGCGGCGCACTACTGAAAGGTTTAGACGAGCTGCTTCATGAAGAAACAGGCGTTCCAGTTCGCACCGCTGACGAGCCACTCACTTGTGTTGCACGCGGTGGGGGCAAGGTTCTCGAACTGATTAATGAAAAAGGGCCTCACATATTCGATCTTGGATAAACAGAAAGGTTAATCGCTATAAAACCCATTTTCTCAAAAGGCCCATCGACAAGCGCTCGATTTATAGCGGCCGCTATCATTTCTGTTTTATTGTTGCTTTTAGCCCCTCAAACGAATCAATTAAAAGACATTAAAGACGGTCTTTCTTTTATCGTACACCCCGTTCTTGTCCTCGTAGGCCTGCCGGTCAATGCCTATAATTGGTTAATAGAAAGCACGAGTAGTCACACTAAGCTACTTGAAAAGAACCGCTCATTATCCTCCGAATTATTGTTTCTAAAAGCTAGATTACAAAAATTTAAGTCGCTCGAAAAAGAGAACACGCGACTACATAGCCTACTCGAATCTTCCTTTAAATTAGGCGAACAATTTATCTCAGCAAGCCTCATCAAAGTTAATCAAAACCCAAACACTCAGCACATCGTTATCGATAAGGGAAGTCGCTTTAACCTCTATGCCGGTCAACCGGCTCTTAACGAAAATGGCGTTATCGGGCAGATTATCAATGTCCATCCTTTATCGTCGTCTATTATGCTCATTACTGACCCAAATCACGCTATACCCATTGAGATCAATAGAACGGGGCTTAGAAACATCGCATCCGGCAGCGGCGCTAAAAACACATTAACACTCCCTTACCTACCTCATAACGCCGATATTAAGTTAGGTGATTTGCTAACAACCTCTGGCCTAGGTGGCGTTTTCCCAAAGGGCTATCCGGTTGCCACTATCACCAAACTGACGCCCTTATCAGGCGAAGCTTTTATCTACGCCGAGGCGACCACGGTCGCCAAGATTGAGCGCATACGAGACGTTTTATTAGTGTGGAGCAAACAAGAGCCTATACCCATCCTACCCATCGCACCTACCGAACCCAAACACTTAACCCCCCGTGCACGTTAAGTTCTCAGGCAACGTCATTATCTATTTGTCGCTGTTTATTGCGATGTGCTTAAATATCACGCCTTGGCCTAATCAATTTGCAAGCTTAATGCCCAGTTGGACCTTACTGATACTGATGTACTGGAGCATCGCACTGCCGCATAAAGTAAGTGTTGGAACCGGGTTTTCAATCGGTATTCTTGTTGATATTTTAACCGGTAGCGCACTAGGACAAAACGCCCTGATTTTTAGTATCGCTTCGTTCTTAAGTCACACCGTTTACTCCCGCCTAAGAAATTATCATGTCTGGCAACAAGCCTGTTTTATCCTTTTGTTTTTACTGGCAATGCGCTTTTTATCATTTTGGATTGGCCTGTTTTCAGGTCACGCCATCATTGGGTACCAATACTGGCTTCAGGCCCTCATAAGCGCGCTTATTTGGCCCGCTATTTTTGCTTGTTTACGGCTCACTAGAAGACGCTTTAGGGTCCAATAGTATCGCAATGAAAACAAGTTTCGATCTTAAAAACGCTTTGCACGAAAATCGTTTATTTTTATCGCGCTCCATCGCCCTTATTATTTTTGTTTTATTCTTGTTTTTCGCGCTTCTTGCAAGGCTGACCTATTTACAAATAGAGACGCACGAGAAATACTCTAATCTATCCCAAGATAATCGCGTCAAGTTATCGACCATCACACCGGTCAGGGGACTTATTTTTGACCAATACGGTCGTGTACTAGCTGAAAACAACCCCCGCTACAGCCTCGAAATCATCCCTGAAAAAATTAAGGACATCGACTTAACCATTAAAAGACTCAGTGATTTATTACCTATTTCAAAGAATGAAATAGCGCGGTTTGAAAAACATCGAAAACAACAAAAACGCTTTAGCAGTATTCCATTAAGACGTCGCCTTAACGAGACCGAAGTCGCCATTTTTTCTGCTCGTCGCCATTTATTCCCAGGTGTCGATATTCACGCTCGGCTTCTAAGGCACTACCCGTACCCAGAACTTACCTCACATATCGTGGGTTATGTTGGTGCGATTACCGAAAAAGAGCTTAAGATTATTGACCCCATTAGTTATCGAGGCACTCGTTTTATTGGCAAAACGGGCATAGAAAAAACCTTTGAAAACAAACTCCACGGTGAGGTAGGTTACCAGCAGACAGAAAACACAGCTCAAGGCCGCTCAATTAAAGTCTTAACAACCACCCCGCCTTTATCAGGCAGCAATCTCACTTTAAACATCGATATTGACCTACAAAGAATTGCTTACGATGCTCTCGGTGATTTCAGTGGTGCTATCGCTGCTATCGATACTCGAACCGGCGCGGTTCGCGCATTAGTCAGCAAGCCCGGGTTTAATGCAAACCTTTTTTCTAAAGGCATTGACCAGATCTCTTATAATGTATTACAAACATCAGTCAAACATCCGTTATTCAATCGAGCGCTACATGGACAATATCCGCCAGGTTCCACATTAAAGCCTTTTTTTGGACTTGCCGGTCTTGAATACAATACGATAAAGCCAGACGAAAAGAGCCTCTGCCCAGGCTTTTATCAATTACCTAGGAACAAGCATAAATACCGTGACTGGAAAAAAGGCGGACACGGTATGACGACGTTGCACGATGCCATCGTTCAGTCCTGTGACGTGTACTTTTATAAATTAGCCCATCAACTGGAAATTGACCGGATGCACAGCTTTTTAACTAAATTTGGTTTCGGGAAAAAAACCGGGATTGATATTTTGGGCGAAAAAAGCGGCCTGCTGCCTTCTCGCGAATGGAAAAAACGCACCCGTAATCAAGCGTGGCACCCAGGTGAGACACTGATTGTAGGGATCGGCCAAGGCTTTAATTTAACCACACCATTACAGCTCGCCCACGCAACAGCCCTTCTTGCAAATAAAGGTTCTGCGCTAACGCCGTCAATTATCTCTAGTATCGATAGCACCGTAACAAAAACAACCCGTGCAGCCCCGGTTAAATTGCTCAACGAAGCTCATTGGGACTTAATCCATAACGCCATGTATGATGTTGTTAATGGGCCGCGTGGAACGGCTCGTAAAATCGGAACGGGCTCTGCTTATAAAATCGCCGGAAAAACGGGCACAACCCAAGTTTTTAGTGTCAAACAAGATGAAAAGTATGATGAAAAAAACGTGCCCGATCACCTAAAAGACCACGCTTTATTTATTGCATTCGCACCTGCTAAAGACCCTCAATTGGCCATTGCTGTTATCGTGGAAAATGGTGGGCACGGCGGCTCTGTCGCGGCCCCTATCGCGCGCAAGCTATTCGATCATCATCTTACGGTCTCACCATGATTTATTCTTTTCAAACCAAGCAACACCACAATCATCAACGTAAAAGTGGGCTATTACAGCGTTTACACATCGACTTCACATTATTCATTTTACTCGTCAGCTTGTCATCTATTGGCGTCCTTATTCTGACGAGTTCAGGACAAGAAGACGTGGGGCTGCTTCAACGACAAGTCACCCGCTTAGGTATCTCTTTTTTCGTCATGCTAATCGTTGCCCAAATCCCACCACATATTTTTAAGATGTTTACCCCTTGGCTGTTTTTACTGGGTATCTTACTTTTACTCGGCGTCTTATTCGCAGGCGACGTAGGCAAAGGTGCGCAGCGTTGGCTAGACCTGGGGTTTTTCCGCTTTCAGCCATCCGAATTACTCAAGATAGCAACGCCCATGATGATCGCTTGGTATCTCGCCGAAAAACGCTTACCTCCAAGCCCTAAGCATATTGTCTTTGCGACCATTTTTATCGCTATTCCAACGGTATTAATTGCCAAACAACCGGATTTAGGTACTTCCATCTTAATTGCGAGTTCAGGCATCGCCGCCCTATTTCTTGCCGGTATTTCTTGGCGACTTATCCTGGGTGTTATTACTGTTGGCACTGCCCTCACCCCTGTACTTTGGGGCTTTATGAAGGATTACCAAAAACAAAGAGTCCTCACCTTTCTTAACCCAGAAAATGACCCACTTGGCACTGGTTACCATATTATTCAATCAAAAATAGCCATTGGCTCAGGTGGACTTTACGGGAAAGGCTGGATGAATGGCTCACAAGCACGGCTTGAATTTCTACCCGAAAGCTCAACTGACTTTATTTTCGCCGTCTTTTCAGAAGAGTTTGGCTTAATAGGCTGCATCGCTCTATTAACCATTTATTTATTAATTTTTATTCGTTCGACCTACATAGCAATTCAAGCACAAGACACCTTCTGCCGTTTACTCGCCGGCAGTTTGGCTCTCACCTTTTTTGTTTATTTGTTTGTAAACGTAGGTATGGTGACGGGCATTTTGCCGGTCGTCGGTATACCCTTACCTTTAGTTAGTTATGGTGGCACATCCATGGTTACTTTATTAATTGGCTTTGGTATATTAATGTCCATACACACTCACCGAAAATTATTCTTATCCTAGGACCCGGCCATGAAAATACGTTTTTCCCATACCATTCTTGCTATATCAGTGACTTTTTTTTCACTCAATGCTTGCGCCGTAAAAACATCTATTTATAACGATTTTATCGAAAAAATGGTGTCTGAACACCAATTTGACCGCGACAAACTCAGCGCGTTATTAAACAAATCAGTCGTTAAAGAAAGCATTCTTAAAGCCATGTCTTCACCCGCTGAAAAACGCCTGGAGTGGCACAGCTATCGTAAAATCTTTCTAAAATCTAATCGTATTAACGGCGGTATAAAGTTTTGGCGAGAAAACAAAAAATTGCTAGATGCAGCGTCTAAAAAATATGGCATTCCAGCTGAAATAATCGTTGCCATTATCGGTGTTGAAACGCGTTATGGTGGCAATACCGGCTCATACAAAGTACTCGACTCACTCACCACATTGGGGTTTCATTTCCCTAAGCGAGCCAAGTTTTTCAAATCCGAACTAGAGCACTTCTTACTGTTGTGCCGTGAAGAAGGCTTCGACCCATACGAACAAAAAGGTTCATATGCCGGTGCCATGGGGAAGTCTCAATTTATATCAAGCAGTTACCGAGCTTACGCAGTTGACGGTGATGGCGACAGTAAACGAGACTTGTGGAATAGTCACGCCGATATCATTCACAGCGTCGCTAACTACTTTTCTAAACATCATTGGAGCGATTCACCGCTTATCACTCAACAAACAACTGTCAAAGGTGATGCGCATAAAACATTACTTAATCGGACACTTAAACCTATAAACACCCTAAAGCAGCTATCAGAACAAGGCGTTCAAGTACCATCAAATATCGCAAACTCTACTATTGTTAGGCTGTTGGAATTAAAACAAAAAGAACACTCAGAGTTTTGGCTAACCTTTCATAATTTTTACGTCATTACTCGTTATAACCACAGTCACTTATACGCGATGGCTGTGTCTCAATTGGGGCAAGAGATTAAAAAAGGCTTCTTAAAAGAACATCCATAAATACGTTTTTTCGTCGCCTCATTAATTTTTTTCTCTTAGGCCGCGTGTCACTGTCAAACCTCTTTGTCGATGAAAGCTCATGTTCATATGGAATGTTGGGGGCGCACTGCTTTGTAGCTGGTACTGACTTAACTGAGAAACTTGTCTGACGGCATCTGTCACTACCTCTTCAGATAAGCGCTTGCATGATATAATTTTCATTTAAATTCATACTCAATAGCTTTAAATTACTCATGAAACGATTTTTCCTTGTTCTTTGTTTATTCATTTCCACTCAGGCAAACGCATTACCTACCCCCTCAGCGCCTGATCTAAAAGCTCGCAGCTATTATTTAACCGATTTTAATAGCGGTGAAGTGTTAGCATCAAAAGATGCTAATCTTAAGTTAGCACCCGCTAGCATGACAAAAATCATGACGGCGTTGATTACTTTTCGCGAACTCAACGAGGGCAACCTAAGCTTAAGTGAAAAAGTAAGAGTTAGCGAAAAAGCCTGGAGAGCACCTGGTTCTAGAATGTTCATAGAAGTTGATAAGTTTGTCTCTATCGACGAGTTAATTCACGGCATGCTAGTTCAGTCAGGCAACGACGCAACCATCGCTTTAGCCGAGCGTATCGCTGGAGACGAATCCACTTTTGCAAAACTAATGAATCAAGTCGCCAAAGAACTCGGCATGGTCAATAGTCACTTTATGAACAGTTCAGGGTTGCCGGACGAAGAGCACTACACCACGGCAAAAGACTTATCGATTTTAACGCGTTCATTAATTGCGGAGTCTCCTGAACTTTATAAAATTAATGCCATAAAAGAATATACGTTCAATGGCATCACGCAGAAAAACAGAAATAAATTACTCTGGCGCGACAGCTCCGTTGATGGTGTTAAAACAGGCCACACAAAAGACGCTGGGTATTGCCTGGTTTCATCCGCTGTTCGTGACAAAATGCGTTTAATCTCTGTCGTTATGGGCGCCGACAGCGTTGCCGCTAGAAACAATGCAAACCAAACACTGCTAAATTACGGCTACCGTTTTTATAAAACCCATTTGCTGTATCAGGCCGAACAGTCATTAAGTACCGCCCGTGTTTGGAAAGGCGCACAAAAAACATTGGCTGTCGGTTTAGCAAACGACCTTTATTTAACTATTGCACGCAATCAGTACAAACAGCTTGATGCTAGCCTAGAAATAAACCCTCAACTGATCGCGCCTATCAATAAGGGGCAGCAAGTCGGCACAGTTGTTATTAAGCTCAAAGAGGACGTCGTTGCAAAACGTCCATTAATTGCCTTGCACAATATCAGCGAGGGTTCTTTTATAACTGTATTAAAAGACGAAGTGCTACTGATGTTGGAATAAAAAGCATGAGCGTCTCAAGTAGCCATAACGCATACCTTAATGGCGAATTCCTTCCATTAGCTAAGGCCAAAGTATCGGTACTTGATCGAGGTTTTTTATTTGCTGACGGTGTGTACGAAGTCATCCCTGCTTATGCCGGTAAACTTTTTCGTCTACAACAACACCTAGACCGTTTAAATAGTAGCTTGACGGCTATTAGCATGAAACCTGTTATGAGTGACCGACAATGGGCGGATGTGCTAAACAAGTTAATTGAACCACGTGGCCAATCAGACCAATCTGTTTACCTGCAAGTAACTCGGGGCGCCGGTAAAAATCGCGACCATCAACTGCCAAGCGAATACCAAGCGACCACCTTCGCGATGTGCCAGGCCATCGCCGCCGATAGCTTAGATAAAATATCTAGGGGCATTAGCGCCATCACCTTAGATGATATCCGCTGGGATTGGTGCCACATTAAATCGGTCGCCTTACTTGGAAATATACTGCTCAAGCAACAGGCCTGCGACCAAGACTGTACCGAAGCCATCTTATTGCGCGACGGCTACGCAACTGAGGGGACTGCGAGTAATTTGTTTATCGTAAAAAACAATCAAGTAATCACACCACCCAAAAATCATAACTTACTGCCTGGCGTCACACGTGATCTCGTTTTAGAGCTTGCTATTAAAGCGGGTATAAGCGCAACTGAACGCGAAATATCTGAACAAGAACTGTTTGATGCGGACGAAATATGGTTAACAAGTTCGACTAAACAAATCATGCCGGTTGTTGAATTAAACCGGCAAGCCGTAGGAAACGGTCAGCTTGGCGACGTATGGCGGCAAGTCTCTACTGCTTATAGTCAGTTCAAAGACTCCCTTAGAACACAGTAAAATGACCGACAAAACAGCCGACGAATTACACAACGAACTGATGGACTACCCCTGCAAGTTCACCATAAAAACCATGGGCTATTCGCACGTCGAGCTAGACTTGATCGTCGTTGAAATTATTCGTCGACACATACCACAGATTAGCGAAAAGGCCGTTCAATCCAAATTCAGTAAATCTAAAAAATACATCTCTCTAAGCATCTCCATTACGGCCCAAAGCAAACAACAAATGGATGCTATCTATCGAGATTTAAGCGACTGCGAACACGTTCTTATGTCACTGTGAAAAACTCAGTAAGAACAACTAAAGAAAACTCACTCCAGATTCGCCAACTTGGCCTTCAGGATTATCAAACAACATGCAATGCGATGAAAGACTTTTGCCTTCAACGCAACGATGAAACAAGCGATGAAGTATGGTTTGTAGAACACCACCGCGTGTTCACCCAAGGCGTTAGCGGCAAGCCCGAACATGTTTTAACCTCAAGTGACATCCCTATCGTTCAATCAGACCGTGGTGGCCAAATAACCTATCACGGACCTGGCCAATTGGTGATGTACGTTTTATTTGATCTGCCTCGATTAGGTACAGGCGTTCGTTCACTCGTTGATGTGCTTGAGAATATCACCATCGACGGGCTCAAAAAATACGGCTTAAAAAGCGTCGCACGAAAAGATGCGCCCGGTGTTTATCTGGATAACAAAAAAATAGCCTCCATCGGTTTACGCGTAAAAAAAGGCTGTAGTTATCATGGCTTAAGTGTCAATATCAACATGGACTTAACGCCGTTTAGTTACATCAATCCATGTGGCTACGAGGGCCTTGAAGTTACCCAATTGTCGGAACATGCCGTAAAATGTAATCTTTCCGATTTTGCAGCCATTTTATTGCACGAAATAAAAGCTCAACTTAACTATACCGAGTTAACGCTTGGACCGAACACCTTACCTACTTAACGCCATGCCACAAGATACTGACACATTAAAAGCGCCCTCACGCACAACACCAAGCACGCATCAACGTAACGAAGCAAAGCTGGCCCGCATTCCCATTAAAGTGGAGAAAAAAGCGGACGTCTTGCGCAAACCCCACTGGATACGTGCGAAGGTCCCTAGCGGGCCTCGCGTTAATGCCATAAAAAAATCTTTGCGTGACCACGGCTTATATTCTGTGTGTGAAGAGGCTGCCTGCCCAAACCTCGGCGAGTGCTTTAATAACGGCACTGCCACTTTTATGATCATGGGTGATATTTGCACGCGTCGCTGCCCGTTTTGTGACGTTGCCCACGGCAGGCCAAAACCTCTCGATAAAGACGAGCCACGCAAACTTGCCGATACCATTAAAGACATGCATCTTCGCTATGTGGTCATCACGTCTGTCGACCGTGATGATTTACGTGACGGCGGCGCCGATCACTTTACACAGTGCATTAAAGCGGTGCGTGAAAAAAACCCAACTATACAAATTGAAGTGCTCGTTCCCGACTTTAGAGGACGCATGGATTTAGCCGTTGAGGCGTTGGTACAAACACCGCCTGACGTGTTCAATCACAACTTGGAAACTATTCCTCGTTTGTATAAGAAAGTAAGACCCGGATCAGATTATCAATGGTCGCTTAACCTTTTAAAACGTTATAAACAATCACATCCAAACGTTCCAACTAAATCTGGCATGATGCTTGGGCTTGGTGAAACGATGGAAGAAACACTTGACGTTATGCGTGATCTTCGCACGCATAATTGCAATATGTTAACCCTAGGGCAATACTTACAGCCTAGCCAAGAGCATTTAGCCGTTGAGCGTTATGTTACGCCTGAAGAGTTTGATGAACTAGCGAGACTCGGTAAACAAATGGGCTTCTCGCACGTTGCAAGTGGGCCTATGGTACGTTCTTCATATCACGCTGATGAACAAGCATCCGGCGTTATTGATTAGCCCCTAAAACAGACCTCAACTGTGTTAAACGTTCAGGCGTTCCTACATCAACCCACATGCCTAAGTGCAGTTGCCCCGCAACTTGTTGACGTTTGATTTGTTCTCGAATAATCGGCGCGAGAGGGAAAACACCCCCGTTTTCCTCTTTGAAAATCTGTGGGCTAAAAACACCGAGACCACTATACGTATATCTTTCCCCGCCTGATTGAATAATATCATTAGCCAATAAACAGAAATCACCTTTCAGCTTATGCTCTGGGTTTTTCACCAAGACCAAGTGAATGTTTTTATCCGTTTTAGGCATCAATGAAGCGTAAGGAAAATCAGTCCAAACGTCCGCGTTCACAACAAGAAAGGGCTTATCGCCTAGCAACGGCAAAGCATTAAATATTCCGCCACCTGTTTCTAACGCTTGAGAGCCTTCATCTGAATAATCAATATGAACACCCCAGCGTTCACCAGTGCCTAACGCGCGTTTAATCTGACCGCCTAAGTATGCAACATTAATCACAAACTCGCTAAACCCTTGTTGCTTCAGCGCTAAAATATGATGCTCAATGAGACTGAGGCCGGCTATTTTTAATAACGGTTTAGGACAATCATCGGTCAGCTTTCCCATTCGCTCGCCGCGCCCTGCCGCTAAAAGCATGACCTTCATTAAGTCATAACCTCTTGTCGCTGTTGTTCAAATTTACCCACCAAATCATGTCTATCAATTAATTCAACCAGCGGTAATAGCGCGTCATACCGGCGGCAAACAGCCATCACATACGAAAGCGTTTGCGGAATATCATTTAAGTAATTTGGCTTGCCGTCCCTTAATGCTAAACGCGCAAAAATCCCCAGCACCTTTAAGTGCCTTTGCACACCCATCCAATCAAACCACCGATAAAAGCGCTGCTTATCGAAATCATCATGACGGCCGCGCGCTTTTCTTTGTTGTAAAAAACTATCTAACCAAGCATATATTTGTTCATCTGGCCATGCGATATAACAATCTTTGTATAACGAGACAAGGTCATACGTTATCGGGCCTTTTACTGCGTCTTGAAAATCAATAACGCCCGGGTTGTTTTCTACTGTCAATATAAGGTTTCGTGAATGGTAATCTCTGTGCACAAAAACCTGCGGTTGTTCTAAAGCCGATTGGGATAGAATGTTTTTTATATTCGCTAATACCTGCTGCTCTTGTTTCGATAATTCAACCCCTAGCAACTGCTTAACAAACCATTCGTCAAATAGGTTCATTTCCTGCTGTAACGATGCTAAGTCATAATGAGGGATATCAATATCGTTTAATGCTAGTTCGTGCATCTTATGCAGTGTCTGCACGGCATCGTTATAACGAGAATCCGCCACCGACTGTGTTAAGTTATCTAAGTAACTTTCACAGCCTAAATCGCTTAAAACTAAAAAACCTAAGTCCAATGATTGATGAAAAATTTGTGGCACATTCACACCTTTTTCAAACAACAATATCGCAATAGAAATAAACGATGTGCAATCCTCTTTCTCAGGCGGCGCATCCATCACAACAAAAGACTTATTATCTAAAAAAACTCGAAAGTAACGCCTAAAGCTGGCATCGCTTGATACTTCTTCACAACTAAAATCATCTGTTTCAAAAACACCTTGCAACCATTCGATTAAAAGCTGTTCACGTTCATCTACTTGCATATAAAACCACTCACTTCCCCAATCTCCAGATAGAAACCTCTAAAACGAACAAAGCCTTGGCTGCATAATGGTTAGCAACAAAACCCTCCATCACCCATTCGGCGCAACAACTCGAGGCTTACGGCTATCTTACCTTATAAACTCGATGCAACGAACGAACGACCGACTGATCTGTCGCGCAGGTTTATTAGCCATGGGTCAATTAATGGAGTCGCTGAGCGCCGCAGAGCGTATTGAACAATACTTTCCACAACCTAAAAGTAACTGTGAATATAAGACCTCGGAGTTTCTAAAAATCCTTGTTTTAATGCAACATGAAGGCGGTTTTCATTTGGACGATATTCGCCGAATTGATGATGCTGATACACTCTAAAACGCTTCTTATAACCAAAATCGACAAGTTCGTTATAACTGCCTATTCCGGTGAAAGTGAACACCCATTCCAGTTTTAGCGTGAACACGTAAATTCAACGTATTGGGCTAGACCTATTTTTAAATAAACTGTTCACACTTGTCAATTTCTAATTGTTTTTTTCTCATCGGTTCTCCCTTTAGTATCAAACGTCAACTAGCTTGTCCTGTCTGCGTCAATTAGCTTGGTCGATTTTGGGGTTCGGTTTTAAAGCGTGTTTTTTGCGGTAACGGCCTCCTACTATTTTATAAATATCAGCATGGTGGCCTAGACGATCTATTGCGGCAACGGTCAT
>LWTM01000065.1 GCA_002101205.1 Cycloclasticus sp. symbiont of Poecilosclerida sp. N
ATTACAAAGAATGGGGGCTCAGCGGTCTGGTCAAATACCAAGCGAACAGCAGCGGTCAGGGTCTGTGGTTAAGCCTACAACCCGCCTGGGGCGACACCCCAAGCAATGTTGCCGATAGAATATGGCAGCCAGCAGCCGTCACTGACTATGCAAACGATGAGGATAGCAACGGCAGTAGAGGCCTACAGTTAAACACCGAGCTAGGTTACGGACTACCTGGATTCTTTGGCCGTGGCTTATTGACCCCTTACGCGGGCTTAAATATGACAAACGACTCGCAAGGCTATAATATAGGCGCTCGCTGGGCAATAGATTCCAGATTGAACCTGGACTTAATAGGTGAGCATAAACAAACGGACGACAGCATACAGTTACGTGTCGACCTTAAGTTTTAGTCAGTAAATAATAAAGCCCAAGGGAAAAATGAGGACAAAGCGTCCTCATTTTTTTTGTCTGTCATTCCTTTATTTTCCCCTCACCCAACCACAGCCCCTCGGCAAGAGACCCTATATTGCTCACCTTATGCTCGCTAAAGACGGTGGAAATACAGTCAGATTGTCTGGTACCATCCCTGTAGCCCTCCCTTGCTGTGGGGGGTGGTTCCAAACAAACGACTTTTATCTTTTATTGCAAAAGCTCAAAGAGGTACGTACCCTACAGTGTCTATTTACTGAGAGTGTTTAACTTATGATTACATTAAAGAAACTGTTTTTTTTATTACTTTTACTCTTACTAACAAGTAATGCGCAAGCGCAGTACCAACTAGATGGTGAGGCATCGTCGCTTAACTTCATTTCGGTTAAGAAAAGTAAGATTGGTGAAGTACACACCTTCAAACATCTCAGCGGTGGCATTGCAGATAATGGCGTAGCGAAAATCAGAATACAGCTCGCCAGTGTTTCAACAAACATTGGCATTCGTGACGAGCGTTTAAAGACGATGCTGTTTGAAACTTCAAACTTCCCCTCAGCAGTTGTCTCGGCGAATTTAAATAATAAAAAGTTAGAAGCGATTAAAGTGGGTGATGTAGTGATTATGCCCGTGGTGTTAGCGCTAGATTTGCATGGGAGAAAGAAGATGATCAATGTCGATTTACGCGTCATTGGTCTAGCTCATGGTTCGCTGTTAGTGAGTACAACTCAACCGATTGTTTTAAATGCATTTGACTATGGTTTACATCGAGGCCTTGAAAAGCTTATGACGATAGCCCAGTTGCCATCAATCAGTTTGGCGGTGCCGGTAACATTTAGTTTGACCTTTAGGCCTGATTATTGACGATGTTGAACCAGTATCCAAGGTAACACAATAACGGACCAAAGCTCGCTTTCGCCTTTTGCCCACAGGCTTGCTTCTTCGTTTGATACGCCGGCGAGATAACCGTTAGATGTCCACTTTTCAATAACGAGTTTATTGTCGGCGGCTATTTCAAATGCCGCGTCGACTAAGCCTATGTCTGTTGAGACCCTCAATAAGTTTCCTCGGGCGAAAAAGCGCTCCAGGTCCTCCCATCCAATGACCGCTGTTTCTGCGTGTAGCGCATGCCATTTGTCTGTCTTATTATTCATTTGAGCATTTTACGCTACAGACGATTGAATGACGAAATAGAGCTTAACAAGGGGCTGGGTTTTTCACAGAACGCTCAATGATGCAGCAGTGAATACAGACCACGGCCTAACTAAATAGGTGCTTACACTCATGTTTTGTATTCGAAGGTTGGAAAGACGGCACTAACCTAGTAACATTTTAGTGCCAACGATTATTAGAATAACAGAAAAGGTTTTTTTAAGTGCCGATGTGGGCATTTTGTAAGAAAGGTGAACGCCGAAACTCGCAGCGAACAGGCTGGTGCAACTGATACCTAAAAAAGCAGGGACGTTGATATAACCTATATTGTTGGCAGGTAAATTGATGGCTTGGGAGCCAATAATGGCAAAGCTGAAAGCGCCAAATAATGCGACAGGTAAGCCACACGCGCTACCGAGTGCAATGGCGTTTTTTATCGGCACATTGTGCCAGGTCATATAGGGCACGGTGAGGGTACCACCGCCAATACCTATTAGGGTTGACAGGGTTCCCAATGCGCCACCAACAATGCTTAAAGGAAGGTTTTTGGGCAATTCTCGATGAGGTTTTGGTTTTACGTTAACCATCATGTTTATACCGTTAAGCAGTAAAAATGAGCCGAAAATTAAGGCTAACGTCTGGCTGCTTATAAGGTGCGCCAAGTCGGCGCCAAACCAAGCGCCTATGGCTATCCCTGGCGCTAAGGTTTTCACAATAGCCCAATTAATAGTGCCTCGTCGATGTTGTGCTAACACGGCTGAAATAGAGGTAATGACGATGGTTGCCAGTGATGTGGCAATAGCGGTTTGCATGATTGTTTCAGCTGGCATACCATGACTGTGTAGTAGCCAAGCTAAATAAGGCACGATAACAATACCGCCACCAATGCCCAATAAACCTGATATAACTCCCGATATGACCCCAAAGGCCGCACAAGATAAGAATATGTCTAACAAGCTACAAAGTCCGCGTGTAATACAAGAACGTAAGAGTATAACTTGCGTAGGGCTTGGCTGATGAAAATATACTTGGTTGGAGGCGCAGTTCGCGATCAATTACTCAATTACCCACTTAAAGATAAAGACTATGTTGTGGTTGGTTCGACAGTTGATGATATGTTGAAACAAGGCTTTACTCCGGTCGGGAAGGGGTTTCCTATTTTTATTCACCCGCAAACGAAGGCTGAATATGCGCTGGCAAGAACCGAACGAAAATCGGGTATCGGCTATAAAGGTTTTGAGATATTTACTTCACCCGACGTCAGCATAGAGCAGGACTTACAGCGTCGAGATTTAACCATTAACGCGATGGCGCAAAATGAAGAGGGCTTGGTTGACCCTTATGGTGGCATGGCAGACCTTGAGGCTAAAGTGCTCCGCCACGTGTCCTCACATTTTGTAGAAGACCCGCTGAGGGTGTTGAGGGTTGCTCGATTTGCTGCACGCTATGCGCATCTTGGTTTCACCGTCGCGGATGAGACCATGCAGTTGCTGCAGGAAATGACCGTTACTGGCGAATTGACAACGTTAAGTCCAGAACGTGTTTGGCAAGAAATCAGCCGCTCGTTAGAAGACAGTTCACCGGAAGTGTTTTTTGAAACGCTAAGGCAATGCGGCGCGTTAGCGGTGATTTTGCCCGAGTTAGACGCCTTGTTTGGCGTTCCGCAGCCACACAAGCATCACCCAGAAATAGATACGGGCGTACATACTATGATGGTGCTACAGCAAGCCGCCAGGTTGTCTAAAAGCCCCGTGGTACGGTTTGCTGCGCTGGTACACGATTTAGGCAAAGCGTTAACGATGAAGCAATATTGGCCCTCTCATCATGGGCACGAGAAAAAAGGATTGATCGCACTAAAGTCGTTAACAAAAAGGCTGCGCGTGCCAAATGAATATGCACAATTAGCTGAGAAAGTAACGCAGTTTCATACGCATTGTCATCGCGCTTTTGAACTAAAAGCAGGCACACTGCTTGATTTATTAGAGTCCTTAGGGGCCTTTCGGCATAGGCAAAAGCTGGAAAGTTTTTTATTGGCGTGTGAAGCAGACTCGAAAGGAAGACTGGGTTTAGAGGGACGGGCTTATCCGCAAGCCGATTATATTCGGCAGGTTTATGAAGCCGTTAATACTGTTGACGCCAAAGAATTTGCAAAACAAGGCTTAGAAGGCAAACAGATTGGTGAGGCTGTTTATGCCAAACGTAAGGTTATTATTGAAGGCTTAAAAAAAGCAAATAGTTGAGATGGCGCAGTTAAAGCCCTCTATATTTATTCATCCTATTGGGAGTTGTCGGTATTATGTTGGGGTTAATTTATGCTCTGTTTTGCGACGGTGAAAAGCTTGAGGGTCATCGTTATCAAAACAGTTCTGCCAAATTTGAGGTTGTAGCGTTGAAGGGTACGCAGCGTCAAGCGATAGCCGTATTACAAAGTCAAGAAACACAGGGGGCGAACTTCCGTTTTCTAGAGGCTATTAAGAATAATATACCTTTTGTTGGGGCATTCATTGATGCGGGTATGCAACTTAACTCAAACAGTATTTTGATAGTGTTAAACATTCGTAAAGGCGTAAAATTTTTGACGCAGCGCGGCTTGCCTGAACTTAAGCTGTCTAGGATAGATTCGCCGTGTTGCATAGAAAACCTAAGAAACGATCGAAATCAGCTTAAATTAAGGACATAAGCACGCATTTATGTAGGAAATATAGAACACAAACGCATGTTTAACGATAAAATTGAGATGTTATGCTGAGGTCTCACTAAGTAATACATTGAATGAGTGAAAAAACATGGATACAAAAGGTATATTTTCTATCGTTGGGTATGGATTAGCTGGCATGATGGTCGCCTTGCTGACGACATACTATTTTATTTACAACCCTGAGGTGTATGAAAACAGGCGTTTCCTAGATAGTTTTAATCAGCCTATAGCGGCGGCAAAAGACGAACCTAAGAAATTAGCGGCTCTCCAAACGCTACAAGAACGAGGTTTGGAGTGGGCGCATTATCAACTTATTGATGCCATTGAAGGGCAAGATAAAGAGCTTATAGGTTTATATATAGATGCCGGTATGACGCTGCGAAATAGAAGCGTGATTATTGGGCAAATGATTGTAAGTCCTAGCAACGAATGGATAGCATTTATTGAGCACTTAGGCTGGGATAATGCTCAAAGTTTATCCGGTCTTTTTGAGGTGCCGCGCCATCTAAATAAGCTAGATCCGCATTTCAAGAAAATTCAGTTACGTTACGCAATATCGCACGATGTTGAGTTTAAAAACCACTACCTTGAATTCGATAAAACAGAGGCCGCTTGGTTTGCTAGAAAAAACCAAGAAATACAGGGAGTCGAGTTAATGTGTGACGGTGATACGCGTTGCATAGCGGTCAATGTGTACGCTATTCAGTCGGAGTATGAGAAATCAAGGCCTGTGGCACCGACAAAAGATCATCTTCTTTGGCAAAGCCCGAGTTTAAGTCTGATGACGGCCGCTATTTTGTTGGGAAACGCCGAAATAATTCATTATTTGGAGCAAAAAGGGGTGACCTCGAGGCTCAATAAAATGGTGATGAGCGACCGGATGGTTGTTGTGTTCGAAGTGGGTGCGGATAAAGCTATTTCTTACCCCAAAGGCGTGACGGTTAAGAACCTTAGCTTACACAGGTAGAAAGACCAGCTGAGCCGCCGACTGAATAACGTTTTTTATAACGCGGTGATTTGTTGTCGCAATGATTTTAGCCAACGTGTCTTGCTGTCCTATCATTTTTCCAAATAACCTATCGTAACTTCTGTTGATATAGGGCCTGTTTTTGCCAGAGCTCAACAAAAAGTATCTGTCTTGTTTATTTTTTCTTGTTTGCAATAACCACGCGGCCACTTCAATATTTCGCGCAGCGTTATAAATTTTTTGTGCGTCTAGTCTATCAAACACATAAAAATTATTTTTACCGTTATATGAAATAGCTAGCATGCTGGCGAGCCCAGCAATGTAAGCAAAAACGCGATCACCTTTATAGTGTTCATCAAATGCTAGCCGTATACTAGCGACGCTGTGTTTACCATTAACCGATGGAAAAGGTTGTTTGAAAATTCGTGATACGGCAGCCTCTCTAGATCTCAATTTCGTTTTTTTCCATTCTTTTGGGTTGCGCTTATACAATTTTATAGTCAGCAGCTTCAGCTGAGCGAGTGTTTGTTTAACGTGCGTATCGGCAACCATATCAATATCAGTTTTAGCAACGGACCCAAAGTTAAAGAATTCGTAGTGGCCGCCTTTTTTGTCGGGCATTTGAGCACAAGCCGGAAGTAGGAGGGCGGAGAATAACAGTAAAAAAAGTCGGCTTTGCATGGGGTATTGAGTAATATGATGTTATTGAAAGTGTAGTTTAGAGGTCGTGTGTCAAATATACAAAAAATAATATTGATAACCGGAGCCGCTCGGCGAATTGGCGCTGAGATAGCGAGAACATTTCATCAAACAGGTTATGGCGTTGTTTTACACTATCGTGATTCAAGTGATGAAGCTGCAACGCTAGTGAAACTGTTGAACGAGGCGCGTGAAAATTCTGCGTGGGCCGTGCAAGCTAACGTGCAATCAGTCAGTCAAATCCAACAAATGGTCGCTGAGGTGCTTGAAAAAACAGGCCGGCTAGATGTGTTAGTTAATAACGCGTCAACTTTTTATGCAACGTCTGTTGATGGTGCCACCGAAGAGCAGTGGGACGATTTGATAGGCAGTAATTTAAAAGCACCTTTTTTTGTTAGTCAGGCGGCTTTCCCAGCGCTAAAAAACACTCGAGGGTGTATCGTTAACATAGTTGATATTCATGCAAAACGTTCGCTGCGTCATTACCCTGTTTACAGCGTGGCGAAATCAGGTTTGTCTGCGTTAACCGAATCTCTAGCTAAAGAATTGGCGCCCGACGTAAGGGTAAACGGGGTGTCGCCGGGGGTCATTTTATGGCCGGAAAATCAATCGCAAGACACGAGATATGAGATTATTAATAAGATTCCTTTGCAACGACAGGGTCTGCCCAGAGATATTGCTGATACGGTGCTGTTTTTAGCGGTTAAAGCAAGCTATATAACAGGGCAAGTGATTGCGGTTGATGGGGGTAAGAGTTTGGTTTAGTGCCAATCAAAAGCAATACGTTTTTGCATGACGCCTATTTGATCAAAGCCTGCCCAAAGCTGGTTATACGTTTGATGTAAAAGAGGGTGCTTTAAGTGACCCGCAATTTCTGCTAATGGCTCTAATACGAAAGCATACTTCGTTATTTCATCGCGTGGGATCTCAAGTTTGGGGTCGACGCTTATATGCGTGCCATATAAGACTAAGTCTAAATCGAGGGTGCGGGGATTAAATTTTCTTTGCTCGTCGGTGCGCCCATTGTCCTTCTCTATATGATCTAAAAGCAGGTCGACTTTAGCCAGCGATAGTTGTGTTTCAAATGCAGCGATGAGATTTAAAAAAGCACTGCCGTTAAAACCAACAGCGTCTGATTCATAAACGCTGGATAATTTGACTTTTCCAAAGGCCAGTTTTAACGCGTTAACGCCAGCGCGAATGTGCTTTTCACGCTCGATGTTGCTGCCAATACTAAGGTAAACAGTCGGCACTTAGGGCTTTGTTCCACGTTCAATGATAATGCCAACGTCGTCTGCGTGGCGTAAGGCGCCTTTTTTGTTGAGCGTTAATCGCAGCCAAGGCACATTAAAATCCGTAATGATGAGTTCGGCAACTTTTTCAGCGAGTGTCTCCACCAATTGAAAATCGCTGCGCTCGACAAAATCAATCACGGATTTAGAAAGAGATTTATAATCTAAAGTATCGTCAATATGGTCGCTGGCAGCAGCTTTTTTAATGTCGGTTGCCATTTCTAAATCGAAAAAAACAGGCTGTTTGATGGTGCGTTCCCAATCAAAAATGCCAATAACTGTTTCGATACGTAAGTTTCGTAAAAAGATAATATCCATAAGTTTTTTATTGCATAACGGTTTGTTTGAGTTCGGATAATGACCAGCGAGGACGTGCTTGAATGATGAGTTTATCGTGTTCGCCAGCTTTTAAGCGCTGATAGCCAGCATAGGCGATCATTGCGCCATTGTCGGTACAAAATTTGTGTCGTGGATAAAACACACAAGCGTTCATGCCTTTAGTCATTGTATCTAAAGTTGCGCGTAAATGTTTGTTTGCGCTCACGCCGCCAGCAACGACAAGGGTTGATAAACCGGTCTTCTGGAGGGCACGTTTGCACTTAATCGCTAACGTATCAGCGACAGCCTCTTCAAAAGCACGTGAAATATCAGCGCGCGTCTGCTTATCCAATGTATGTTGTTGACTGGTTGTTAAAGCAAACGTTTTTAGGCCGCTAAAGCTAAAATCAAGGCCCGGGCGATTCGTCATGGGTCGTGGGAAGGTGAAACGTTTCGAATTACCACTTTTTGCGCAAGCCGCAAGGGCAGGGCCACCTGGGTAGCCCAAATTGAGTAACTTTGCTGTTTTATCAAAAGCCTCGCCTGCAGCATCATCCAATGATTCGCCAAGTAACTCGTAATCACCAATGCTGCCCACTCTAATGAGCTGCGTATGTCCGCCTGAAACCAAAAGAGCGACAAAAGGAAAGCTGGGCGGTTTTTCTTCCAACATAGGCGCAAGTAAATGCCCCTCCATATGATGAACGCCAACAGATGGAATGCCCCATCCGTAGGCTAAGCTTCTGGCAACGCTCACGCCGGCAAATAATGCCCCAATGAGCCCGGGACCTGCAGTATAGGCAACGCCAGACAAGTCCTCAGCATTGACGCTGACTTTAGAAAAACACCGTTTGATGAGAGGAATTAACTTACGTACGTGATCCCTTGACGCTAGTTCAGGCACCACGCCGCCGTACTCGCTGTGTATATCAATTTGGCTGTGCAACGTTTCAGCAATAAGCCCGTTGTCGCCATACAAAGCAACACCTGTTTCATCGCAGGATGTTTCAATACCGAGAACGAGACGATGCTTTGTATTCATTGAGCTTAAATGACGTGCTGTAAATTCACGTTGGCATTATACCTATTAAGAGCCGCGCCCTGTCTTTTTGTATCTAAGGCGTTGAGTTTAGGTATAAGTATGTTGGGAGTAAATAGAGCTATGCAGATAATTAACGCAGCGTCTGTCTGTTTTTATTAACGTTGTTCACTTGAATCTGCGGTGCTTATCTTTAGGCCGCTGTAAACTGAGCGAGTTGAACGGCGCACCATTATTCTCTCGCACAACGCGTTCATATTACTCACAAAGGTAATGACGAACACCCGTCAAAGGGACAAGCGCACGGCTTTTTTCACGTGCTAGGTGAGAAAACTCAGCATCAAATGCGGGCATATAATGCTGCTTAAGGCATTGATTTGCCTCATTGATGCCCGTAATCCATCTAAGCGCCAACTCTCGTTGAAGCCTCTGTTGATGGGCGCTGACAGCGCGTTGAGAACGGCCTCGCGCCTGAGACGAATAAGTCGCAGCATATCAATATCTAAGCGCTTAAGCGCAACACCTAAAAGGCTTGTTGCCTCATCTTGCGTTAACCGCTATACCCTTCATCTGCTTATTCGAATCTCATCTGTTTTAATCTTTCGTAAAATTTGTTCGGTTCAGTCTTTGGCCCTTTTAAATAGGGGTTGAATAAACCTTGACGGGCCGCGCTTAATTAATAGGACGGATAATTTACGCCTAGCACAGGCTTAGGTATTGGCATGTAAACTGACTCCATGTATAATCTTGCGTCTGCCTGCACTTAAAAATTAAGGAAAGAGAAAAATATGCCTTCAGTACGCGTTAAAGATAATGAACCTTTTGACTTCGCATTACGTCGCTTTAAACGCACGTGCGAAAGAGCCGGTGTTTTAGCTGAATCACGAAAACGTGAGTTTTATGAAAAACCAACCGCAGAACGCAAGCGCAAGGCCGCTGCTGCCATTAAGCGTCATTTAAAGGGCTTGTCTCGCACACGCCGCGCATTAAACAATTTGCGCCGCGGCCGCAGCTAAGGCTAAATTTTCACGTCGCTAATATGTCGCTAATACAATGAGCGAAGCATTGAATGCTCTATCTCTTCGTATTCGAGAGGATATGAAGACAGCGATGAAAGCAAAAGCAAAAGAAAAGTTAGGCGTTATTCGTCTAATTCTTGCAGGCATCAAGCAACGTGAAGTAGATGAGCGAATAGAGCTTGATGATGTTCAGGTTTTAAAAGTATTAGACAAAATGGTTAAACAACGTCGCGATTCAATTGAGGCGTTTGATAAGGCTAATCGCGATGACTTGTCGGTCATTGAACAAGCAGAAATTCTTATTATTCAAGAATATTTGCCTCAACAGCTGAGCGATGGTGAAATCGATCAGTTGATTGATGGTGCAGTGAGTGAAACAGGCGCGCAGGGCATGAAAGATATGGGTAAAGTGATGGGAATTCTTCGCCCTCAACTTCAAGGCCGTGCCGATATGGGCGCTGTTAGCCAAAAAATCAAAGCTAAACTAGTTTAGGTCTTTTAGCGTAACTTCCGTGCACGAATGTCTATTTTTCAATAACATCCTATTGCCTATTGTTGTACGCTATAAATTTGGTTTGGCGCGAGAATAAACGAAGCACTTCATGATGGCAGGCAGAATCCCACGAAATTTTATAGATGACTTATTGGCCAGAACGGATGTGGTCGATGTTATTGATAGTTTGTTGCCACTGAAGAAAAAAGGCGCGAATTATTCTGCTTGTTGCCCTTTCCATAACGAAAAAACCCCCAGTTTCACAGTCAGTCAAGATAAGCAGTTTTATCACTGTTTTGGTTGCGGTGTGAGTGGCTCGGCGATTAACTTTTTGATGGATTATAGTCATTTAGATTTTGTCGAAGCGATTGAAGAGTTAGCGAGTCGAGCGGGCGTTGAGGTTGTGCGTGAGCAGGGCTTTGAACCCGACAAGCCAAAGCGAGATTTAACGCCGCTGTTGCAAATGAATGAAAATGTTAATGCGTTTTATCAGGAACAGTTAAAACAGCACGCGACGGCAGATAGAGCAAAAAAATATTTAAAAAATCGCGGTTTAACGGGCGAAGTAGCCAAGGTTTTTCAGTTGGGCTTTGCGCCGTCAGGTTGGGATAACTTACTTTCCTCGCTGGGCCAAGATAAAGAGTCTTTAGATGTTTTACGTGAGCTAGGTTTGCTTATTACCAATGAAAACAATCGGACGTATGACCGTTTTCGAGAGCGCATCATGTTCCCGATTCGAAATAAGCGCGGCCAAACAATAGGTTTTGGCGGGCGGATATTAGATAGCGGTGAGCCTAAGTATTTAAATTCACCAGAAACGCCGTTGTATCATAAAGGGCGTGAGGTTTACGGCCTGCATGAAGCATTAAAATCATCCAGTAAAATTCAGCACATTGTATTAGTCGAAGGTTATCTTGATGTGATTTCCTTGTATCAACAAGGCATCTGCAACACGGTTGCGGCTTTAGGTACGGCGATAACGCGTGAGCATATTGATTTATTATTTCGTTCTGTATCGGAACTTATTATCTGTATGGATGGGGATTCGGCGGGGCAAAAGGCCGCATGGAGGGCGATGACGAATGCATTGCCTGCGTTGAGGCGTGGCCGGACAATAAGAGTGTTGGTGCTTGAGCAAGGAGAAGACCCTGATAGCGTGATTCGAGAAAAAGGCGCGGCGCATTTTGAGCGATTGATTGACGGAGCGACGCCATTATCAACGTATTTCTTCGATTACTTAGAGGCCCAGTGCTCGCTAGATAGCATAGAAGGGCGCGCCAGTTATATGGAGCAGGCAGGGCCGTTACTGGCAACGCTGCCTAAAGGTCACTTTGAAACGTTGATGAAAAAGCGGTTAGCCGAGCTGACGAAAATCAGCAGTCCAAGGGTAAATGTCGCTGCGCAAGCAAGGTTCGGTTCTCGTCAGGTAACGCGGCGGCCGACAAAAAAGCTCCCGTCAGCGGTGAGGTATTTGATAAAAGTGTTGCTTCACGAGCCTGCATTTGCGAAAAAAATAGAGACAGACGATACGTGGCTAACGCTGGACCTGCGGGGGATGGATGTTCTAAAACAAGTGTTATCTATTGCGGATGAAAATCAAGCCTTGTCATCAGGGATGCTACTAGAGAGATTCCGCGGCGACGTAAACGAGGGGGCTGTTAAGGCGCTGTTTTTAGAAGAAAAACTTGTTGCGGGGGACGCATTTGAGCAAGAGTTTTTGGACGCGATTGAGTGCTTGAAAGAGCAGTCGCGAGAAAAACGTCGCGAAGAGCTATTAAAAAAAGCCGCTAACTGGAGCGATGAAGAAACAAGTGAGTACCGAAAACTTATTAAATATAAGCAGGAGGTTCGTGAATAAACAAAGAACTTCTGCTAAAATACTCTATTTAGTTGAATAAAATACAGTCAGTTGACAGGAACGTAATGGATAAAGAACAACAAGAACAACAGCAAACCTCTAAAATCAAAGCACTTATCGACAAAGGGCATGAGCAAGGTTACTTAACCTATGCTGAGGTTAACGATCACTTACCACAAGATGTAGAACCAGAACGTATCGAAGAAATCATTAGCATGATTTCAGATATGGGCATAAACGTGCATGAGGTTGCCCCTGAAACAGATACTGTGTCTGACGGCACCGTGTCCCAAAACATTGACGATGCGGCAGCAGCCGAAGTTGCTGCAGTTGCTTTGGCGACAGTTGATAAAGAGCTGGGAAGAACGACTGATCCGGTGCGTATGTATATGCGTGAAATGGGTACAGTCGGTCTGTTGACGCGCCAAGGTGAGCTAGATATTGCAAAGCGCATTGAAGAGGGACAAAACGAAATGCTATCGGCGATTATTCGCTACCCAGCCGTTGTTGCCAAGTTCTTTGAAGTGTTTGATAAAATTAAAAAAGAAGATCTCCGCTTATCTGATTATCTGCCTGATTTCATCGATTTGGAAGATGATTACGATTACACGCAGCCGGCACCGCCTAAAGATGAAAATGCGCCGGTGATACCGCCACTTACCGTTGCTGATATGCAAGTAGGTGTTAATGCGGTTGTAAAGAAATATAAACAATGCAAAAAGAGTATCAAAAAAGAAGGTTACGCATCAGATAAAACGCAAAAAAAGTTTGATGAACTGGCTTTATTATTTATGTCGCTCAAATTCACACCGCGTTTTTTCCTGATGTTGACGGCGGTTATGCGAGAGATCATTGATCTTGTTCGGGCGCAAGAGAAGACCATCATCGATATTTGTGTAAAAAAAGCGAAAATGCCGCGCAAAATATTTATCGCAGGTTTTGTAAAAAATGAAAGCAATTTGGCCTGGCTCGAAGAGCATCTAAAAACAGATGCGCCTTTTGCTCCATATATTAGAGAAAATTATACGGAAATTAGAAAAGCACGAATGAGGCTATCAAAAGTTGAAGCACAGAGCGGGTTAAGCACAAGTGAAATAAAAGACATCAACCGTCGTTTGTCTATCAGCGAAGCAAAAAGGCGCCGCGCTAAGCGTGAAATGGTTGAGGCGAACTTGCGCTTGGTTATTTCAATTGCGAAAAAGTACACTAATCGTGGCTTACAATTTTTAGACCTTATTCAAGAAGGCAATATTGGCCTGATGAAAGCGGTTGACAAGTTTGAATACCGTCGTGGTTATAAATTTTCAACGTATGCTACGTGGTGGATTCGTCAGGCGATCACGCGTTCTATTGCAGATCAAGCGAGAACAATTCGTATCCCAGTTCATATGATTGAAACCATCAATAAATTGAATCGTATTTCACGCCAAATTCTGCAAGAAAAAGGCAGAGAAGCAACGCCAGAAGAGCTGTCGATAGCAATGGAAATGCCAGAAGAAAAAGTACGTAAAGTACTTAAAATCGCTAAAGAGCCTATCTCAATGGGCACGCCTATCGGTGATGATGAAGATTCAAATTTGGGTGAATTTATCGAGGATGCAAACGCTGTATCGCCAGTTGATTCAGCGACAGTAGAAAGCCTAAGAGAGTCAACGCAAGCGGTTTTAGCCGGCTTAACCGCGCGTGAAGCTAAGGTGATTAGAATGCGTTTCGGTATCAATATGAACACTGACCACACGTTAGAGGAAGTGGGCAAGCAGTTTGACGTGACACGCGAACGTATTCGTCAAATTGAAGCGAAGGCGCTTCGTAAATTGCGCCACCCATCGCGCACAGAGCACCTGCGGAGCTTTATCGATACGTCAGATTAAGACTATGGGCCTATAGCTCAGCTGGTTAGAGCAGTGGACTCATAATCCATTTGTCCAAGGTTCAAGTCCTTGTAGGCCCACCAATTAAATCAAAGACTTACGAGAAATCGTAGGTCTTTTTTTATGCAGTCATGTTTTTAGGGCAAGGCGCGGGAAAGGTTGAAAGTTATCATTGTAGCGTTTACAAGAACGGGAATTTATTTGCCCCGGGTTTGTTTAGCGGCCTATGTCGACGCCTGGAATTTCAACAAGCCATGCGGAGGAGCTTATCAAGGCTCGCCTCTGGCCTTTTGTGAAGCCGTTTAGCTTGCCGCTTCCCCATAACCTCGCCGTGATAAGGCTTGTCCTCTTTTAGGTCGCAGTCAACTCTTAGTCGGGACTTTCGAGCTGAGCAGACATTAAAGAACACAGAGCCAGTAAATGTATTCGAAGGAGAGTCAATGAGACAAATTGGCACGGATATGGGACGCAGCCACACGACCATTAGCCGAGAAATAGCGCGTAATACAGGAAAAAAAGGGGTTATCGTTACCAACAAGCACAAAATAAAGGATAGTTCGACACGAAAGTAAACCAAAAGCGGTGAAGATGACGGCGCAATTGAAATCAAAAATCACCCTGCATTTAGAGCAAGAGGGGAGTCCTGAACGGATCAGTGGCCGATTGAAGGAAGTGGATAATGTTTGTCTTCATCACGAAACAATCTATCGCTTTATTCTTTCTGATAAAAAACAAAATGGGCGGTTATATAAACACCAAGCAAGCTAATAAAGTGGCACAGACGATCAAACAGGTATTACAGCCGATTAAGACATGGGTGGGGTCCATTACTTACGATAATGGGAGAGAGTTTGCCAAACATGAAACTGTGAATAGCCAACTTGAATGTCGTCGTTACTTTGCCTGGCCATATCACTCATGGGAACGAGGACAAAATGCCAATGGACTTTTAAGGCAATATTTTCCAAAATCTATGTGTTGATATTGCTTATGAAGACGTTAGAGTAGCCGTTCATAAGTTAAATTCTAGACCTAGAAAGTGCTTGGAATTTAAAACGCCTTACGAGGTATTTTATGAAAACATGGGCATTGATGCTGGTAAATTAGATGTGGTGCACTTATGGGTCGAATCCACCTTGCATAACCTAAGTCAAACCCACAGTTAAGCACCTTAATGCATCGCCTCTATGTCTTGTTTAAGTTTCCTTTGCTCGATTATATCGATGTTTTTCTGCGCCGGTTCAACTAGTTGTTCGTCGCCCTTAACCCCTCCGTAATGTATGCCGGCGGTCTCCTCGGAGCCGTGGCTCATAAGTGCTACGCCCTCGACCTTGCCGCCACCACTCTTAGCGTTAGCGGCGAACTGATGGCGCGCCGAATAAAGCGTTATATGCTTAGTGCGCCTAGGCCATAACGTCCTACAATTTCTATATAAAAGACACCTACAGGTATTATGGGTCGATGAAAAGTTCTCTTGCAGTATTTTAATTAGGACAATAATAATCGCTTTATTCGCTTCACTGAGCTCGCTTATATCAAGCTCCCTATTCTTACTACAAGCCCCATCATTGGTCTGTTTCGCGTTGAATACAGTTAGAAGGTTATTTTTTATCACCGCGTGTTGCCATTCAGATGGGCGTAAACCGGTCAAAATACCCGCTTTGAGCCACGCTATCGTAACCCCCGCATACTGACCCTCATGCGCGATAAGCTGTTCCTCTAGGAGTGATAGGTCTTTGTCACTGATGCTCTTTGCTTTTTGATTAGACGTCTTATTGGGCTGCCGCAAAGACCTGGTCGTGCGAAGCTGTTTCAGCGCAGCAGCGACGCCCTCTTGCCCGTCGGCTTCCAGATAACAGATCAACGAGGCCTTGTACTGGCGCCAAGTGTTCTTAGCGAGGCTACTTTCAAGCCCGGTAAGCCATGAGCACAGTAGCATAGGGTTATCCCTCCAGCTCCCTCTGGTCTGGTTATCAAACTTTTCTAATAACGTCTCAGCGCGCACCATATAACGTGTAATGGTTTGCATGTTTCTTTTCATCTTTATTTATCCCTATGATAGCGTTTTTAAAGTAATTTAATTCATCACTTAACTTTTGGTCAGGGTCGCCCGGATCTACTTGTTCAAGATAACTTAGCGTCCCACGGCTTGCCGCCTTAAACCCATTTCTAGCGACCCGCGCCCGCGCCGGTTATAGTTATGTTCAACCTTAGATTATTTTGCCACGTTTTTTCTATCTTGTTAAATAATTATAAAACCATGCCCCGGATGGTGGTGTTTCTATTATGCTCTAAAGAGAACTGTTGCCCTTTTGTATTGATTGTTTTGTGCGCAATGACGGACCGTATATCGTGATAAGATAATGACTGTTCAAAATCCCTTTGCATGATATTTTCCACCTTATTAAACAGGGTCCTAATACTTACGCCGCAGCTGCCGGCACTCACTTTATCTATAACGCACTTATTCAGTACAGTGTGGCCGGTGTGACTGTACCCTAAATTAAGAATAGCGAGCTTAGCTTGAGTTAAGCTTATGTCCTCGCTTATATAATATAGCGCAGTCGCTGTAGACTGAGGGATAATGATGGGGTTGATCTTAACCTTAAATTCTCTCCTATTAGCGCTAAACCTATGGCGCCCTTTTTTCATTGGTTATAGACCGCTCTTTCTTTTTTACTCATATCTGTGGCACAAATAACACGAATTAGTTTTTGCCTAGCCGTGCATACAATATACAACTGTCTATCACAATCAGTTTGACCAAGAACATAGTACCTTTTTTCTATTTCTGAATGCTTTTCACAAGCGTACCGCCGGCACTCCCTAAGGTCGTAGCGGGTGCTGACAGTATCATTCCTAGCTTCGCATAATAAGTGCACCACTTATATTTGAAATCAACAGGGGAGAAAGAGCTTGTAAACATCAATAGGTAATACTACAGTGGTGTTACATTTCACGTGCGCCCTTAGTTGATGATTGGGCTGTTTATGATAGCAGTGAGGAATGACCTGTTTTGGTAGATTGGAGTGAAAAGCATGACGGAAAATAACATTGAAAAATCCTTTGTTTAAGCTCGCTTTGGTTGCAATGCGAGTAAAGAAAAAATGAGCGATTGCTTTAAATAATATTTCAGGTCGCTTGAGCCTGCGTAAGCCGCAACGTTAATCATTAGAGGCTTTGAAAAACTATAGTTGGCAATTCATCCCCGTTCTAAAGAACAGGGGTTTTCTTGCTGGTTTTAACTATAAAAACCCCAACGCTAATAACATAACTAGACAAACTAGAACCGCTATTTGGTTGTACAAGATGTTAAATGACTTTTGTCAAAGTGGTAAATTTGACCACAAAGAAATAATAGACGACCTCTCTTATAACACTAAAAATGATAAAGCTTTTGCTTGTGCTGGCAATGTCACTAATAGCTACATGTCCTGCCGGCGATTAGCAACACCTATCATTTCTAAGGCGGAGATAAAGAAAATAATTCTTGGTGGTGGACAAAACCTGCTAAGCCCAGAACGTCGATTTGATGCAATTATATTTAATTCCCCGGAGTTATTTAAATGATAAAGTGCGCTGATTTATTTTCGGGTTGTGGCGGCCTCAGCTTAGGCTTTGAAAATGCTGGCATTGAGGTGGTTTGTGCTATAGATAATTGGAACAAATCAGCTGACGTGTATAACGAAAATTTTTCACATCAATGTTATTTACATGATTTAAAGGACGAAGAAGGTACATTAGAAATATTAAATAGATATACGCCCGATATGATTGCAGGCGGACCGCCATGCCAAGATTTTTCTTCCGCAGGAAAAAGAGACGAATCCCTGGGTCGTGCGGACATGACTTACCACTTCGCAAATATAATTTGTTCATACAAACCAAAATGGTTTGTTATGGAAAATGTAGAGCGAATTAAGAAAAGCCATATTCTTGCCAACGTTATAAACCAGTATGATAAAGCCGGGTACGGTTTAACCGCAGTTATACTTAGTGCGCAGTATTGTGGTGTTCCTCAGGCAAGAAAAAGATTTTTCCTAATGGGTGGGTTAGGTGAAAAACATAACGTATTGTTATCGGCTTTAAGAAGTCAATTAAACAACAAACCAATGACAATACGTGATTATTTGGGTAACTCTTCTGGTGCTGGCAGTACGGGTGCTGGCAGTATAGGTTTAGATTATTACTATAGACACCCTAGAAATTACAGCAGAAGGGGTGTGTTTTCAATTGATGAACCAAGCCCTACTGTTAGAGGGGTCAACCGACCGTTACCGCCCGGGTATAAAAAGCATTCAGGAGATCCCGATAGCGTTAATTTGTCGGATATACGCCCATTAACGACAATTGAAAGAAGTTATATTCAAACATTTCCAGAAACATTTAAATTTACTGGAACTAAAACTAACTTAGAACAGATGATAGGTAATGCGGTACCAGTAAATTTAGCTAAGTTTGTTGCTAAGGCTATTTTGGAGTTTTGTAAAAATGGCGAACTTGAAGAACAAAAGCAAGTGCTGACAGTGCAACAGAATCTATTTCCTGACACACAACAATTTAAAATGCCTAACAAGGCGCTGCACACGGACAATTTTGGAGCGTAGCTCCAAATTTGCCGGTGAACTCGATCGTTATGTTTACAAGAAATACACTTTTATGACAGTCATCAGGGGCTCAGAACCCGTATAGCATGTAGAAGTAATACTATCATGAGTAATCAAGAGATAAATGTAGGCGTAGACACCAGCAAACACTAGCTTGATATTTATATCCGGCCATTAGGTGAAAATTTCACCGTAACCGATGATGCAAAAGGCGTAAAAGAGGCGATAAAACGAATCGCCATCCATCAGCCTATCAACCTACTCGCCTCATAATTGAAGCCACAGGACGGCTAGAAACAGCCTTTGTGTGTGCGGCAGCAAAAACAAAACTTCCTGTAGTTATAGCAAACACCTACCATGTCCATAACTTTGTCGTATCAACAGGTAAACGCGCCAAAATAGACAAGTTAGGTGCGAAAATGATCGCCGATTATGGCGAAGCACTGAAACCCAGGCTGAACGAAATAAAGCCGGACAATGCCAAACATATCAGTTACTTACTAGTTAGACGGGCACAACTTATTGGGATGATAACAATGGAAAAAATCGTATAAGCATCTTGCCAAAGACACTGCAGCGTCCCATCAAATAGAATTTAGCTGTTTTTAAGCTGATAAGGGTGGTTTTGATTTGGGTTTTTAAGGGCTGACTATTTAAATGCGTATAAGTTATTAGACGACAATTAGCTTGGCCTCGCTACTTTATGGTTTCAGAACCTTAGAGGCCTCAAAATACATTTAGGAACAGCTGCCCTAGTTTTTACAAACAAAAATGCTTATATTTAGTCAATACAAAATCACCACACCATTAGAATTTAAATCATTATGAACACCTCGTACCAATCCCAATATTTTTCACATGAACGAGTAAAGCGGTGTTCAACTGGCAGTCTTGAAAAACCAACAGGTACGCTGATGGATGCTCAAGTTGACCTTAACCCACATCGGTTATCGCGTGCAAAGTGCAACAACCACACGTTTTCGTTAATAGGCAACCCAACAGCGGCAGGGAAGATAAATATTTAGTGAATAATAACGATTACTGTTTTCAGTTCGAAATTTATTCTACAAATAAACTATACGTGTATTCTTGTAATAAATATCGAACCTATTGTATTATTAAGTTTACAATTTACTTTATGACTAAACTTATAGTTTATATATAAGCTGATTTATAAACGTGATAACTTAAGCAAGAAACCATACGGTGTATAGAAATGAACCTACAAGAGATAGATAAAGGAACACTAAGGCGCACCAAAATCAATAAATTATTAGTTTCTGTGCCTGCAGGCACACCTGTGACTAGCACCTGGCTTGCATCGCAGGGTATTTCCCCCCAATTAGTCCACCGTTACAAACGTAGTGGTTGGTTAGAGCCTCTAGCCAGAAGCGCCTGGGTACGTGCAGGTGGTCATGTGAGCATGGCGGGTGCTGTTTTTGCTTTACAACAACAGCTATTGATAAAAGTATATCCCGCGGCAAGAACAGCACTCGAACTACAGGGGCGCGCGCACTATATAGCCACTGAACATGATTCAGCTCTACAACTGAGCCTCGAATCAGGCCAAAAATTACCAACGTGGTTTACGCGGCAATCATTTTCCAGTAATTTATCCATATTCAATAGTAGTGCATTGTTTAATCCAACGTATGCAGGACTGGATGATTGGCAAAACGAAGAGCTTCAGATAAAAATCAGCTCGGCAGAACGTGCTATGCTGGAATATTGCCACTTACTACCGAAGTGCGCAGATTTCGAAGAAGCCAGACAATTAATGGAAGGATTAACAACATTGCGCCCAAAACTATTACAGAGCACGCTTCTTGCCTGTAAATCAATTAAAGCGAAACGCTTGTTTTTGGTATTAGCAAGTGTTGTTGGACATACATGGTACAAACAACTAGATATAGAATCCCTTGAACTTGGTGCAGGTAACCGTAGTGTAATGGCGGATGGTTGCTTACACCCACAATTTAAAATCACCGTACCAAAAGACTGGGTAAAGCAGGAATGGCATAATCAGCAAGGAAGTGATACGTGAGGGAGCTATATCAAAAGCAGGTAAGTCTTCTTTTAGACGTTTTACCAATAGTGAGCAAATCAGATGTATTTGCATTAAAAGGCGGAACAGCGATTAATCTATTCTTCAGAGATTGCCCCAGACTTTCCGTTGATATTGATATTCACTATTTACCAGACAAAAAAAGAGAAGAAGCATTGGCAGATATTCAAAGCAATATGGAAGCAATAAAGGTGGGTGTTGAAACCGCGATGCAAGGTGCAAGAGTTACCATTAACCCCCGAACTTTTAACACGACAGTCGAATATAAAGGTGTATTAATAAAGGTTGAACCTAACACAGTAATACGCGGCACATTACTGCCGCCCGTTCAAATGTCACTATGCCCATCGGTGGTAAAAAGCTACAACAGAAATATGAGTGTAACTTGTGTGGCACGCGAAGAACTATTTGCAGGAAAGCTGTGTGCTGCCTTGCAACGGCAGCATCCGCGTGATCTTTTTGATGTATTGCTGTTGTTACATAAAGAAGACGGACTAAGTCGAAAGCTAATAGATGTTTTTATCGTGTATTTAATCAGTCAGGGGAAGCCTATTCATGAAATGTTAAATCCCAATATTCACAATATTGAAAACCTGTTTAATAAGCACTTTCAAGGGATGACGAAATTGGAAACAATAAGTTTGGAAACTCTAATTCAGGTACAAAAATCATTACCTCAAGAGATTCTTGGGCTTTTTACAAAAACCGATCAAACATTCATCATGGGGTTTAAAAGCGGCAATCCAGACTGGAACTTACTCTCACTCCCACATGCGCAATCATTACCCGCAGTACGTTGGAAACAAATGAATCTTGAGAGAATGAGCGATAAAAAACGCCAACAGGCAATAGATAAGCTCAAACAAGTTTTTAAATAAGGAAAGATTATGACTGAACAACAGGCTCTAACATCACAGGAGCAACTAGCGCAAAAAATTACCAATGCATTGTTCGAGGCAAAGCTTATTACCGACAGCAAACGTGATAAATTGCCACAGCAAATAACCTTGGGCTTACTCGATGCGAATGACTGGAGTCTATTGGTTGATATGCTAACAGGGCAAGATGCAAACAAACATGGTAATAATCAGGTGAAAGACTATGACCGACCGAATTAAAAGCCTCAGTGTTGAGAGCTTTCGCGGAGCAACTCAGCCTTTTGAACTACATTTTGATACCAAAAAATCCGTCGCATTAATCTTTGGTGAGAATGGCACAGGAAAGTCAACCATTGTTGATGCACTTGAATGCGTAGGTAGTGGTTCAACAGCATTTTTAGATGACTGGAAACTAGGACAAGGAAAACGTAAAGAGTCGTATATTCCAACATTAGGTAAAGTGTTATCAGATGTAAAAATTTCTTTGCAGCTTGAAGATCAAACCTACACTGCCGAATTAAAGGCAGGAGGTATTCAACTGTGCAATATGCCGAACAGACCACAAACAAAAGTTTTAAGAAGAAAATCTCTACAGGCATTTATTGATGCTGATCCAGCGCAACGTTACAAAGAAGTTGCCACTTTTTTGAACATGCCACAAATTGTAAGTGCCGAAACTTCATTACGTCAGGCATATAAACGAGCAAAAGAGATATATGAACAGGCAACCCAGGCCAACAGGCAGGCAGAGGAAACATTACATGGGCTGTGGGAAGCAGAGGGCAGCCCTGGGTTGTTAAAAAAAGAAGGCGAAAGAGAGTATGAAAGTGCTGAAGCATGGGCAAGACCACAGGCAAAAAATGAAATTAAAGTGCTGCAACAGCAGCTTACAGATTTACAAATAGGTGTTAAACACGGTGAAAATACAACTAAAAAGTATCAGACTTATAAACTAGCGATTAAAGAAGATACAGAGGCAAAGGAAGATTTGGAAAGAGCTCAGGGAAGGCAGGCTGAACTTGAAACAGAAAACAAGACCAATAATGCACAACTGTTAACGTTACTAGAAGATGCGAAAGATTATTTACAAACAAGCCCTGATAAATTGTGTCCAGTGTGTGAAGAAACAGAAATTGAGGCTACTGCTTTAATAAAGCGCCTGCAGCAACGTATAGAGGGAATGGACAACCTGAAACAGGCAAATGAAGCCATTAAACGTGCAACAAGTAATAAAGCAACAAAAAGCGAGTTACGTCAACGTGCTGAAGAACTATTCCTCGATGCCGCGCAAGACGCGCAAAATCATTTTGAAAAAAAATTAACCGATAATCTGTCGATAAAAGCTCAGAGAGAAAAAAATAAGCCTCATGCACTGAAGCTAGCTGCCGCTGTTAATGATGATCTTTCATTGAAACAGCTAGACTTACAGACTCAGCCAGATGAGTTGCAAAAACAAATACATACTCTAACCAATATTAAACAGCTTATTACCACACTAGATGAAAAAGCCGGTGAAGCAAAACGGACAGAATTATTACAGCGTAATCTGGGTCTGGCAGTTAAAGTTTTTGAGAAGGAACGTAAAACCTATGTAGAAACCGTTTTATTAGAAATAGCTGAATCTGTTGACGATCTCTACCAGAAAATTCATACAAATGAAAAGCTGGGTGGTTTAAAACTCAAACTAGATGAGAAAAAACAAGGATCGCTTATCTATGGTGTTGCGTTTGAAAATAAACAGGACATTCAACCGCAACCTTATTACAGTGAATCCCATCTCGACACATTAGGCTTGTGCATATTTTTGGCATTGGCTAAACGTGGGAGTGCGGATAAAACAATCGTTATTCTGGATGATGTATTAGGCTCAGTCGATCAACAACATTTAGCTAAAACATTGGAAATGTTGCTTGAAGAATGTAATGGTTTTGCACAGGTAGTGATGACGACACATTACCGTCCATTACGTGATCGTTTTCGCTATTCTCACAACTCAACTGCACCCGTGCAGTTAATTGAATTAAGACCCTGGAATTTTGAACACGGCATACGCAGTGGCAAAACAAAACTTTATGTTGATGAATTGAAGCAACTGCTTAAAGAAGATGACTGCAGGCGCGATGTTATTGCATCACAGGCTGGGCAGCTATTTGAAAATCTGCTTGAATTTATCAGTCGAACCTATCGCTGCAAAGTACCGCATGTAATAGAACCACGTTTTACTTTTGGTCAGCTGGCAAATGCACCGAACAAACAATTAAAAAAAGCACTCGAGATAGTAAAGCAGACAAATGGTGGTGCACCCAAAAAAACAGGATTGAAGCAAATTTACGACGAATTAGATTCGATGATTGGTCTACGTAATCTGGTGGGCTGTCATTTTAACGAATTGGCAGGTGAACGTAGCGACGAGGAGATAAAAAATATGGCTGAACAAGCACTCAAATTTGCCAACACATTAATCTGTGATTCTTGTGGTGGGCTACCGACAAGTAATAAATCAGGTAAGTATTGGGAATGCAGTTGTAAAGAAACACAGATGAACCCACTGTCGCAACCTAAACAATAATAAGCAGTTAAAAGAATAGAATATGGCGAAGAAACACTCGATGAATTGATGTAAGAGACAGCACAATGGTAAGAACCAAAAGACATATTACTCAGTGTTAAAGGCGTAGGAAAGTCCTTGCCTATACGTTAATGAGTAATCTACCTGAGCTGGGTCAATTGAACCGAAAAGAGATGGCCGTTTTAGTCGGTGTTGCCCTAATGAATCGAGAAAGTGCCTCTTATCAAGGCACACGAAAAAGCGAAGGAGGGCGGATAAAGTTGTTGGGTTACACCGCCAGTGCACGCACCGCCGGTCAGTGCCAGCGGTGCACGCGTGCTGCCTGCGCCGGCGGTGTAAGTACAAGCGTAGCGGGTGCTGCCTGCGCTGGCGGTGTAAGTACACGTGCTGAGGTCTCGGAAGGACTGAGCTCATGCATTATTTTGTTAATAGCCGCTTCAGACAAATCATGTTGCTTGCCTCTAAAAGGAAACGTTTTTTCGGCTAAAAAATTAGGCAGAAGAGGCAGCAGAATCACTTGGCTAGCAGAGCTACGTAAGGAATCATGTTGGCTAGGAGGAATAAAGCTGTAGCCCAAGTTTGAGAGTAAGCTTAAAGCTGGTAGTTTTGAACTAGCCTATTCTTTAAAATTAGCTACTCCATGATGTATTGAATTACTTTCTATTTCCATATTGGGTGTTCCAGCCAGTTTTCAGGTAACCCCATCGCTGCTCGCCAGCGTTTTTCTTTCGCAACAGGGGTTATTAGTTTATTAACTGAAGCGGCCCAGTCATTGCCATTACCATTACTTGTTGCTCGTAATAAATGACGCAACATCAATAAGATATAAAAAACACGATCATTTCTTGGCGTTAAAGGAGGTCGCCACTCCAGCGATTTGTTTTCGCCTGGCCTAATCGCCAATTTTTTGTTCCACAGTCGACTGTGATGGGCGCAGATATTTCTTACGTAAGTTAAGGTATGTAACCAATCTCCAAACTCTTTATGATGAATATTAAAGTGTTCAGAAACGGCCTTCTTATCTTCAATACCTAGCTTCTGGTTATTTAATAAACCGCTGTAACCAAAAGATAACGTGCCTAAAGACATCACCTCTGTCAGCATCCAAATCGGAAGATTTTGGAAGTCCTCATACTTTGTTTCATAGTGCCTGATGAAATCTTCACTCGAACGTTGCCTCTCTTCTTTTAGCTTTCGCAGCAATCTTTTGTGATTAAAACTTGGGTGAAAATTATTTGCATCAGTATGGCCAAAAGCACCATATTTGCGACCAATGTGATAAGTAAACTGCGTTCTAACAGCAACTTCAATACGCTCAATAGCATCAAGAACAAGCCCGCGTAGTTTGCGGTCAAATTCGTAAAGGGCAGTAGTTGAACTAAAACTCGTCCCCAACTCAAACTCATCGGTAACATTGCCGAGCTTATTCCTTACCCTAAAGGGATACCAATAACCGCTTAAACGATAATAACTAATCGACGCTAGTTCTTTTAGGGCCAGCTCTTTATCAAAAAACGCCATGCCATTAGACTCTAGATGTAAAATCTGTTCGGGAAAGCTTAAAGCTCGTTTAGGATAAAACTGCTTAGGCATAGTAAACACCTCTGCATTTATTACAGGCAAAGAAAAACCGCCAAGGTTGCGCGACACCCCAAAGGATCCTAAGCGTGGCAGTTATGTTGAAATAATTATGGCTCTTGCTATCCGCTTTGTCAACAACAGGTGAGCTTATTTGGTTTTCTATGTGTTCTACAACGTTCATATCAAACTGCATGACCTTTCTGTCCAACATTACCCTTAGCTCGCACACTCCGCTTGCTTTTTTCAAAAAACGGGTAATCTAAATCAATCGCTTCCCAGGCCTGTTCATGTAGTGAATACACAAACCCAAGCTTGTCCTCTCCCAAATTAATAAGTAGAGACCTCAGCACGCGCACTGGCGGTGCTAGCACCTCCGGTACAAGCGTAGCGGGTGCTGCGACCGCAGGGAGCCCTGCGACCAGGGGGAGTGCTGTCATGTCCTGTGACCGTAGGGAACCCTGTAAGGGTAAGGAAAGCGTAAGGGTAAGTACAAGCGTAGCGGGTGCTGCCTGCGCTGGCGGTGTAAGTACACGTACTGAGGTTTCATTAATTAAGCAGCAATAGATTCGATCAACTCACCTTTTCTTTGCAAAACAGTCACATGTTTTTCTAAGGCGCGTCTTTTTAGAACATCATTAATGCTAAAAGAGGCTAATCCTAGATGTTTGATATAGTTTTGGTATTCGGGATATAGTATATCAAAGGTAGGTGCTTTTTGGTTTAATAATCTATCTAAGTCGGCTTGATGTGCTTTGTATTTAACCTCAATAATAAATATCTCTTTGCCATTGATAAGCACAATATCATACTCACCTTCACTACCATTGTTACAACGAGTCATGTTTTTATTAATATGGTCAAACTTAATGCCATTTAGGGTGAGGTTTGCTTTTAGGGAATTGAAAAAAAACTCTTCAGCAACATCACCTTGATTATTAGAAACACCACCATACATCTCTGCCACCCTATCTACTTTGGTAGAGGTTTTGAGTATTTGTGCAGCAGTTTCGGCTAGTTGAGCATCAGTTTCGGCTAGTTGTGCATCGGTTTTGGCTAGTTGTGCATCAGTTTTGGCTAGTTGTGCATCAGTTTTGAGCATTTGTGCATCAGTTTTTGCTTGTGAGACTGCTAACCCAGCGACTAAGTCTCTTAATTCTTGATCAGTTATTGACATATTGATAGTTGAAGTAAGTTGAATAAGTTTATTTTACCATAAAAGTGTGACGCCAGGTAATGTTCACGATTCTCAAGAGCGTGACACCTTATTGTTAGGTGATGAGAGTGCACTGTATGCGGATGCTGCTTATAGCTCACAACAGACCCGAGATAAGTTAGCTAAGTTCGGCATTGCCGATCAAGTGCAACGCAAGGGGTAACTGTGTCAAAGATCAGGGAAAAGCACTAAAAACAGGCATGAAATCGATCTTTTAGGCATTAAATGACCCCAAAACAGCGTAATTGACGGAAAAATAAGGGAAGCCTCATGAAGGTGGATAAAGTTGTTGGTTGTGCTGTCAGCGCTAGCACCTCCAGTCAGTGCCGGCGGTGTAAGTACAAGCGTAGCGAGTGCTGCGACCAGCGGGAGTGCTGTCATGTCCTGTGACCGTAGGGAACCCTGTAAGGGTAAGGAAAGCATAAGGGTAAGTACAAGCGTAGCGGGTGCTGCCTGCGCTGGCGGTGTAAGTACACGTACTGAGGTCTCACAATATTAGTTCGCATGTTGGCAATGTGTATTTAGTTAATATTTATACACAAGAGCATCAGTTTACAAACAGAACAATACCATTAACTCGGACAGTTAAAAGTCCCGCTTTGCTACACGCAGCTTTTAACCTTTTAAAAGCGCACATTTTAAGTTTGGAGAAACAGGATGTTACTGCTTTGGGCTTACACAGCCTGCGACCTGTTAACTCTAAAGATAAAATGCTAGTATGTGAAGCTAAATAGCGAGCGTTGTTCGCTCATTTCCCCTTTATTTCATCCAAGGAGTTATATCGTGCTAGAAGAATATCGCAAACATGTAGAAGAACGTGCGGCCATTGGTGTTGTGCCTAAACCGTTAGATGCAGATCAAGTCTCTGGGCTTGTTGAATTGCTAAAAACGCCACCTGCAGGTGAAGGTGAGTTTTTACTCGACCTCATAACAAACCGTGTTCCAGCGGGTGTTGATGAAGCGGCTTATGTTAAAGCTGGCTTTCTTGCGGCGATAACAAAAGGTGAGACGTCATCTCCTTTAATTGACGCGACAAGAGCGACTGAATTATTAGGCACAATGCTCGGTGGTTACAACATTATGCCGTTAGTAGATTTGCTTGATAGTGCTGAGTTAGCACAAACCGCAGCCGATCAGTTATCGCATATCTTATTAGTATTTGATGCGTTCCATGATGTGAAAGAAAAAGCAGAGGCGGGCAACGCTGCGGCTAAACGTGTTATGCAATCATGGGCGGATGCGCTGTGGTTTACAAAAAAACCAGCATTGGCTGAAAAACTCACCGTTAAAGTATTTGAAGTAACAGGAGAAACAAACACAGACGACTTGTCTCCCGCTCCGGATGCATGGTCACGTCCTGATATTCCTTTACACGCGTTAGCGATGCTTAAAATCCCGCGCGACGGCATTGAGCCAGACGTACCGGGTGAAAAAGGTCCAATTAAGCAAATTGAAGCAATGGAAAAAGACAGTATTCCTTTAGCGTATGTTGGCGATGTTGTGGGTACAGGCTCTTCACGTAAATCAGCCACTAACTCTGTTTTATGGTTTATGGGCGATGATATTCCTTATATTCCTAATAAGCGCGGCGGCGGTGTGTGTATTGGTGGCAAAATCGCACCGATTTTCTTCAATACAATGGAAGATTCTGGCGCCTTACCGATCGAAATGGATGTGAGCAACTTCAATATGAACGATGTTATCGACATCTACCCATATGAAGGCAAAGTAACAAAATCTGGCACCGATGAAGTGTTAGCAACCTTCGCTTTAAAATCGAACGTGATTTTAGATGAAGTACAAGCGGGTGGGCGTATTCCTCTTATTATTGGCCGGGGTTTAACCTTACGTGCGCGTACAGCGTTAGGTTTAGGCGCGTCTGATTTATTCCGTACACCTGAGTCACACAAAGACAGTGGCAAAGGTTACACGCTTGCTCAAAAGATGGTCGGCAAAGCCTGTGGCGTTGAAGGCATTAGAGCCGGCGTTTACTGCGAACCTCATATGACAACGGTTGGCTCACAAGACACAACCGGTCCTATGACACGTGACGAGCTTAAAGATTTGGCCTGCTTAGGTTTCTCAGCAGATTTGGTGATGCAATCTTTCTGTCATACAGCCGCGTATCCTAAGCCTATTGACGTTGTAACGCATCATACGCTGCCAGACTTCATTATGAACCGTGGCGGTGTGCCGTTGCGTCCAGGTGATGGTATTATTCACTCATGGTTAAACCGTATGTTACTTCCTGATACTGTCGGCACCGGTGGTGATTCACATACACGTTTCCCATTAGGTATTTCATTCCCTGCAGGTTCTGGTCTAGTTGCCTTCGCGGCAGCAACAGGCGTTATGCCATTGGATATGCCAGAGTCAATTTTGGTTCGTTTCAGTGGCGAAATGCAACCAGGTATCACCTTGCGTGATATGGTGAACGCCATTCCTCTAGCCGCGATTGATAAAGGTTTATTAACCGTTGCTAAAGAAGGCAAAGTCAATGCATTCTCTGGCCGTGTGCTTGAAATTGAAGGCTTGCCGGACCTTAAAGTAGAGCAAGCATTTGAATTATCAGATGCATCTGCCGAGCGTTCAGCTGCGGGTTGCACAATTAAACTAAACAAAGAGCCTATCATTGAGTACTTAAACTCAAACGTCACCATGTTGAAATGGATGATTGCGGAAGGTTACGGCGATGTAAGAACCATTGAGCGCCGAATCAATGGGATGGAAAAGTGGTTAGCTAATCCTCAGCTAATGGAAGCTGATGCGGATGCACAATACGCTGAAATCATCGAAATCAACATGAGCGATATCCATGAGCCTATTCTTGCCTGCCCTAATGACCCGGATGATGTGAAAACCTTATCAGACGTTGCAGGCGCAAAAATCGATGAAGTGTTTATTGGTTCATGCATGACAAACATTGGTCACTTTCGTGCAGCAGGTAAACTCCTACAGGCGTTTGATGGCGTTATTCCAACACGGTTATGGATTGCGCCTCCAACGAAAATGGATGAAGCACAATTAATCGCTGAAGGTTACTACAATATTTACGGTACATCGGGCGCACGAACAGAAATGCCGGGTTGTTCTTTATGTATGGGTAACCAAGCGCGTATTGCTGAAAAATCGACAGCTATTTCAACATCAACACGTAACTTTCCTAACCGTTTAGGTAATGGTGCTGATGTTTACTTGGCATCTGCAGAGCTCGCAGCAGTGGGCGCTATTTTAGGCAAAATCCCAAGCAAAGCTGAATACATGGAATATGCTCGGCAAATTGATACGATGGCTGAAGATACGTATCGTTACTTAAACTTCGATCAAATCGAAGAATATAAGAAAATTGCGGATACGGTGCAAGTAACCGCAAATAGCGAGCTCGCTTAAATACAGTAATAAAAAGGCGCTGTTTTTATAGCGCCTTTTTAATGATGTACCACTTTACATTGTCTATATAAGTAATTGATAAATAAAAGTATATGGCTTAAAGATTGGATTGAATAGTTCACTCTGATTGAATTTTATGTGCAAACGTAGCGATAGCCTAGGAGCCTAAGGCTGTTCACTATTCAAGCGCGGGATAATTTCCCCAAAGTCCGCAATTATGATGATTACATCAAATGGGAAAAGGGTGCTGATTTATCAGCGGACACTGTCAGTTGCGTTATGAGAGAAGCTTCTCAATAGTAAAAATTATAAATAATAGTGTCAATTCAAACCCAAATAAAACAACCTTTAAAAGATAAAAACACCGTTTTAGTGGCACATTATTATGTGAGTTACAAGATTTGGCAGAAAAGATTAAATAGTCCTAACACAACTAAAAAAAGCACTTAAAAAAATGAGATTAACAATAAAAAACATCGGCGTTATTAAAGAAGCAGATATTGAGTTGTCAGGTTTAACAGTCATCGCTGGTGAAAATGACAGCGGGAAAAGTACCGTTGGGAAATTGATGTTTTCTATTATTAAGGCAATGAGTAAATGCAAAAGCGAACTGGAGGAAAGCAAAGAAAAAGATATTGAGCAGGCGGTAGAGAGGATTTATTTTTACATTAGACGTTCGCTGTTTGCATCTAATGATGATTTAAGAAAATTATTTCATCCTCGTCATTTTATAGATGAAATAAATGGTTCAGGCGCTGAAGCACTTACAGATAGAATTAATTATCTTAGAAAACAAGAGATTTATGACGGCAAAGCCGAAAAATTATTCACTAATTTAAAAGAGGTTATTGATCAAGATTATGATAAAGAATCGGCTATAAAAAGAGCCTTTGAAAAAATTATTTATTCAGAATTTAAGGGTGGAATAACCAGAAAAAGAACCAAACGGCCTTTGGTGGAAATATATGAGGCAGATTACAAAATTTTAACCATCGGTTTTGATAAAAACAGATTATCCGATTTCAGTCTAACAGATGAGTTTTATTTTAATGACAGTGTCGTCATAGAAACCCCGATGATACTTAATCTGAGCGAGTCAATCAGAAATTCAAAATCACTGTTTACCTCTCAAGACAAACAAGCCCGCTTACATTCATTAGGCAGGGCTAATATTGCTTTCCATATTAAAGACTTGGAAACAAAACTGAGAGATTCCGCCTATCAAGAACGTTTATTCTCTAATCCAGAAAACGATCATTTATACAGAAAAATGGCTGAAATCATCGGTGGTGAGATAACATTTATCAAAAAGCAGAACGAATTTGTTTATTTCAAAGGCGAAGAAAAACATAATATTATCAATGTTGCCAGCGGAATTAAGTCTTTTGGCATATTGCAAATGCTATTGGCCGTTGATTTTTTAGATGAGAGAACATTAATTGTTTTAGACGAACCCGAGGTGCATTTACATCCTAATTGGCAATTAAAATATGCTGAAATCATTACTCTTTTAGTTAAAGAAGGTTTTAATATTTTAGTCACAACGCATAGCCCATATATGCTTGAAGCACTAGAAAGATACAGCAAAAAATACGAGGTAGAGGTGAACTTTTATTTAGCCAAAGAAGGTGTTATTAAATCAAAAGATAACAATGAAACTTTATCAGAGACTTTTGGTGTGCTTTCTCAGCCATTTGAAGTTTTTCGTGAGATGGATGCAGAAAAATTACAATGAGTTGAGGCCTTCGCTTATTAACGTATGAAAACAATGCGGATTGAACGTGGATTAAAATTTAATGGTTATCCAAACGGTTTAAGCCGTTCAGTGCAGCAACACGATAGGCTTCAGCCATAGTTGGGTAATTGAAGGTGGTGTTGGTGAAGTAAAGCAAGGTGTTTGCATCACCTTCTTGGGCCATAATAGCTTGTCCAATGTGAATAATCTCAGCCGCTTGATCACCAAAGCAATGAACGCCTAATATTTGCAGTGTTTCTGAATGGAAAATAATTTTTAACAAGCCCTGTGTTTCGCCAGAAATTTGTGCGCGAGCTAAGGAGTCGAAACGAGAGTAGCCTGTTTCATAAGGTACTTTTTGTTCGGTTAACTCTCTTTCTGTATAACCGATAGAGCTGATTTCAGGGTTGGTATAAATACCCGTTGGGATATTTTTAATCAGTTTCACATTGCAAAACCCATCCACAATATGGCTTGCTGCAAAACGGCCTTGGTCGTATGCCGCGCTTGCTAAACTTGGGTAGCCAATAAAATCACCGACGGCGTAGATATGTTCTTTACCTTCGACTTGGTAGTTTTCGTTGACGTTAATTTGGCCGCGTGAATTGGGCTTTATACCGACTTTTTCAAGTGCCAAGTCTTCAAAGTTACCGGTACGTCCGTTTGCCCAAAGGAAAATGTCCGTTTTAGTTGTTTTGCCAGAGGCTAATTTAGTTTCAACAAACTTGCCTTTAGATGTAATCGTTTTGTATTCTTCATTGGAGCGGATTACAACGCCTTGCTTACGCATATCGTAGCTGAGGGCATGAACAATTTCTTCGTCTAAGAAGGCTAACAAAGCAGGTTGCGTGTTAATTAAATTAACGCTAACGCCTAGGCCTTGAAAAATAGAGGCGTATTCAGAACCAATAACGCCAGCGCCGTAAATGGTAATAGAACGCGGCGTAAAATCTAAATTAAGAATGGTGTCGCTATCAAAAATATTATGTTGAGTAAAATCGACATCTTTTGGGCGATAAGGGTGCGACCCTGGCGCGAGAGCAAAAACAGCGGAGGTGATTTTTTTAGCACGGCCTTTACCATTCGGCTTAACCTGCATGGTGTGTTCATCAACAAAACTAGCGGTGCCGTATAAAAGGTCTAAATTGTTTCTTTCATAGAAAGCGCTGCGCATTTTTACTTGTTTTTTGATAACGTCGGTCGCCGTTCCTAAAAGCTGCGGAAAGGTTAACTGAATAGGGCCGCCGCAAGCCTCTTTAAAACAACTGTTGCGGTTAAATTGTATAACGTGCTGAACAGCTTGGCGCAAGGCTTTTGATGGAATAGTGCCCCAATGCGTACAACCACCGCCAACCTCTTTATATTTTTCAATAATGGCGACTTTTTTGCCCTCTTTACAGGCCTTCATAGCAGCACCTTCACCGCCCGGGCCGCTGCCGACAACAATCACATCGTAGTCAAATCCGCTCATTAATCTGTTCCCATTATTGTTAAAAACGATTGACTCAGTATACAACAGATACGGTAAAATTCCTTTTTAGCTGAGATTATTTAAATATGTCTGAATTCTTCGACTGTATTGAAAAAGCACTCTTTTCCAGCTCAATAGAAAAGACGATTGAGCTAACGCGCGTAGCGTTTCAAATCAGCGAAAATGGCGCGAGCTTAGTTGAAAAACAAGACAGAGCGATTGCGCCCATTTCAGCGGTTAAATTCCCTGTAAAACCACTGTGCGTACCCCCCAGAGAATTACCGAAAAGACGCTTAGGCACCGATGCAGGTAAGCGCTCATTTATCCATGCGATTGCGCATATTGAGTTTAATGCGATTAAGTTAGCGCTGGACATCGCTTACCGTTTTAAAGGGCTGCCGGAGGAGTTCTACCGTGACTGGGCTTATGTGGCGAACGATGAGTGTAAACACTTTTTATTGCTGTGCGATCACTTAAAACACTACGATTGTGCTTATGGCGACATCCCCTCACACGATGGCTTATGGAGTATGGCGGTGAAAACTCAGGGTGATTTAATGGCGCGGCTTTCACTCGTTCCTCGCTATTTAGAGGCACGTGGGCTTGATGTTACGCCGGGTATGTTGGAAAAACTCAAGGTTCAAAAGGACGCGGCTACTGCGGCGATTCTAGAGGTTATTCTTGAAGACGAAGTGACGCACGTTGAATACGGCACCAAATGGCTCGATTTTGTGTGTAAAGGCGAGGGCACTTACCGTGAAAAAGTGTTTTTTGAAAACATTGAACACTTTTTAAAAGGCCAAATACTGGGGCCATTTAATCACCCATTAAGGCGTAGGGCGGGTTTTACAGAAAGTGAACTTGCACAGCTTGAACGATTAGATAACCGCTATTCACGGTAGTTGAAATATTTCGTGACCGTTTTCGCTCCAATCAAGAACGCTACCGCACGTGTCCCATTCGGCTAAAACGATTCGTTCGGCAACTTGCTTATTTGCCGTATGTTGATGAACATTAGGTCGGTGTGTGTGTCCATGTATGAGCCTTTGAACGCCGTGTTTCTCAAGCACCGCAATAACGGCCTCATCATTAACATCCATAATGCTGGCGGACTTTTCTTTCTTATTCAAATGGCTTTCTTGACGGTAATGTTGAGCTAAGGCTAATCGTTCCTCCAGGGGCTTTGATAACGTTTCTTTCTGCCATTCGAGGCTATGCGTTAATTGTCTAAAATGTTGATACTCAATATCGTCTGTACACAGTAAATCGCCGTGCATCAGTAGTGTTTTGGTGCCAAATAAGTCAATAAGACACTCTTCTTCTAAGCCTCTAACGTTAGTTAAGTCGAAGAACGCCTGACCAATAAGGAAGTCCCTATTACCCGCTAAGAAATGAACGTTGACCCCCTTGCTTGTTAGCTGAGCAAGTCGTTCTTTAACATCATTATTAGGTGGGGTAGGGTCGTCGTCACCCACCCAGACGTCGAATAAGTCGCCGAGTATGTATAAGTCCGAAACGTTAGTGTCTAACGAATCGAGATAAGCCAAAAAACGTTGTGTGTTCGCTAGCCTTTCCTGTGTCAGGTGTAAATCCGAAATAAAGTGAATGTGTTGAGACACCTGTTATTTAATAATCTCGGCTTTTTCGATGATCACTTCTCGTTGTGGAACGTCGGTTGGGAACATGCCTGAACCGCCCGGACCGGTAGGGATAGCGGCCATTGTATCGACGACATCCATGCCTTCAGTTACTTTACCAAAGACTGCGTAGCCCCAGCCTTGTTGAGTTTTCGAGCTGTGATTTAAGAAGCCATTGTCTGACAGGTTAATAAAGAACTGCCCGGTTGCTGAATGCGGGTCGCCAGTTCGTGCCATGGCAACCGTGCCGCGGTCGTTTTTTAAGCCGTTATCGGCTTCGTTTTCAATGGCCTTGTTGGTGCTTTTTTGTTGGAAGTCAGATGTGAATCCGCCACCTTGAGCCATGAAGTCAGAGATTATTCGGTGAAAAATAGTGCCGTTATAGAAACCTTGTTCTACGTACGTCACAAAGTTTTTGACGCTCTTTGGTGCTTTTTTACCATCTAGCTCTAAAACGATATCACCTTGATTTGTGCTTAGTTTAATTGTTGTTATATCCATTTTTGATGTGTCCATTGCATAAGTTGTGGTTGAGAAAAATAAAGCAGCAATAAATGCAGCTTTTAAGAATAAAATTAAGATTTTGTTCATCGGTAAAGCCTCTGTGATAGATTCGGCAGCATATTTTATCTTTTTCTTGGCAGATTAGAAAGTAGCATGATGCTGATTGACAGCTAATCGGTTATTATTCGCGCTTAAAGATTCTTGAGCGGTTTCTAAATGAACAGATTAAAAATTTACAATACACTGAGTCGCCAAAAGGAAGTATTCATACCCATTGAAGAAGGTAAAGTGGGCTTGTATGTCTGCGGTATGACGGTCTATGATTTTTGTCATCTTGGGCACGCACGTGTGATGGTCGTGTTTGATGTCGTTGTTCGTTACTTAAAATACTTAGGTTATAACGTTAAATACGTACGGAACGTCACCGATATTGACGATAAAATAATTGCACGTGCGCTTGAGACGAATGAGGATTTCAGCAAGTTAACTCAACGCTTTATAGACGAAATGCATCAAGATGAAGCCGCATTAAACGTTCACAAACCAAATTTAGAACCACTGGCAACAGAATCTATTGACGATATTGTTAATATGATTAAAGCACTCATCGATAAAGGTCATGCCTACATAGGTAACAATGGCGACGCGTATTACTCAGTAGAGTCATTTGGGGACTATGGCAAATTGTCTGGCCGTGAGTTGGACGATATGCAGGCAGGTGAACGCGTTGATATAGACATTAATAAAAGGAATCCGTTTGACTTTGTTCTGTGGAAATCAGCTAAACCAGATGAACCATCATGGGCGTCGCCTTGGGGTGAGGGCCGTCCTGGTTGGCATATAGAGTGCTCTGCTATGTCGACGCGTTGTTTGGGTAATCATTTCGATATCCACGGTGGCGGTATGGATTTACAGTTCCCGCACCATGAAAATGAAATCGCGCAATCACAAGCAGCAACGGGCGAACGTTTTGTGAATACATGGATGCACAATGGTTTTGTCCGAACAGATGATGAGAAAATGTCTAAATCACGGGGTAATTTTTTCACTGTTCGTGATGTGTTAAAAAGGTATCGTGGTGAAGAAATCCGCTTCTTTGTTTTATCTAGCCATTATCGTAGCCCGTTAAATTATTCGGATGAACAGCTTAATGAAGCGCGTTCAGCACTTGAAAGGTTATATACAGCATTGCGATCTATAGAGCCTATGGTGAATGATGTAAAGTCGGATTACGTTCGGCGCTTTGAAGACGCCATGAATGACGATTTTAATTCAGCAAAAGCTATTTCTGTGATGTTTGAATGCGCCAATGAACTAAATAAGTTAAAAACTTCAAATCCGCAACTAGCGGCAAAAACAGCCAGTGATCTATTATTGATGGCGCAGCCACTTGGTTTGTTGAGCGAAAATCCAGAAACATTTTTGCAATCAACAGTTGGGACAAATGCAGCTATCAGCAATGAAGAAATTGATACTGAAATAAACAAGCGGCTACAAGCAAAAAGCGATAAAAACTGGGCGTTAGCCGATCAAATTCGCGATGAATTAAACGCGCAGGGGGTGATACTAGAAGACAGCGGCAAAAAAACGACTTGGCGCAGGTAATGATGGCTTATCACAAGTAATGGCTGGTTCGAAACTACACGGTAGCAGGAACTGCTCGGGGTAGGGGCGGCGAAGGTGCCCTCATGATATTCATTGAACGAGTTCATTGGTATTGTTAGTCTCTCAAACTGACGATTTAATAAGAAACTGGATTCGTAACCGTAATACCATTGAGTTTATAGGTATCTGGGAGCAACTGAATAACCCGCATTTCAAACCCGCCGAATTCGACGGGTTTAGAAAAAAGCTGGGTTAAATCGCTTTATCTTCACACCCGAACCGTGGATAGAGAAAACCAATGCTATCGGTATTATCTCCAAAGCAGGGCGTTATGGTGGAACCTATGCCCACAAAGATATTGCTTTTGAATTTGCCACTTGGATTTCAGTAGAATTTAAACTCTTTTTGCTCAAAGAGTTTAAAGCCATCTACCCTTCGATTTGATCTCCATTCAGGTGGATGGTGGTAGTGAGTTTAGGGATAAATTTGAGCGCGCCAATGGCACTACTCGTTATGAGTTTTATCCGTTTTACGAGGGCGCATTAACGATAACTCCAGTGAATCAGGAGCTTGAACAATACCAGCACGACTAATACAAGCGTAGCGGGTGCCGGTGGTGCCATTACCGACCCCATGATGGTGTGGGATTAGAAACACCAATGCGTTATTATCAACAACTCATGCAGATCTCCTGATTTGTCTCACAGATACTGAACCCAGACAAGTCCTTAAAGTACCAATCACCGTATGATAAGATTCTTGAGTTGTTTGCTGAAGACGAAAGTAATTTTAAACAAAATCCAAACCATAAAATTGCAGGCCTAAACACCTAATCAATTACACTACATTGCCAGAGCAATTAAACAGTTGCAGCAGAATAACGTGTTAAGACGGGTAGGATTAGATAAAACCAGATACTGGGAGCCATTATGAGCAAAATCACTGAAAACAAACAATCTTATCCACAAACACAGAGTGTTTGTGGAGGTAGGCTGTGAATAGTAGAGATAAGGCATGCCTTGTCTCTACAAAAGATGGTGAAATACAAATCCACACCCTAAAAAACCTCCGCGATACCCTTCTACCAAAACTAATGAGCGGCGAACTCAGAATTACAAGCAACGGATAGTCCTATGGTATGCAAAGGTAAAAAAGAATATGAAGAACGCCATAATGGCATTTCAATTTTCGGTCGTTCTTATACTGATAAGGAAATTGATGCATCCGCTCAAAGCATTGCAGATGTATGTTTTGATAGCTCAGAAAGTAAGCGTTTTGCGGACTATATGGGGTCTTTGAGTGAAACTGGTTTTAGTGCAATAAAGAATACTCCGCCGAATATTAAAGATTGGCAAGTGGGAGAAGGTTTTGCAGAGGCTTATATTACAGCCCATTTTTCGTGTTCTTTCCCGTGGTCACATAATCGTGATCTAAAAAACCCTAATTCGAGTTTATCGGGGGCTGATCTGGTGGGTTTTTATCAAGGGAAATTCCTCTTTGGTGAAGTTAAAACATCAACAGAGGGAAAATACCCACCACAAGTAACATCAAAAAAAAGCGATGGCCTTAACACACAGTTGAATAAGTTATGTGCCGATCATGATTTACGATCGACACTCATCCAATATCTATTTCATCGTCAAAAAAACAAAGATGAATATAAGAGTGCCTGCAAAGCATATCTAGAGAGTAAAAATAATTTTTATATTTTTGGCGTATTAGTTCGTAGTGTTCAACCCAATGTAAGTGATTGGGGTTATCTAAAAAAACGTCTTCAAATACATGATGGAGAAAAGGTTATTCTTGTTGCACTGTATTTGCCAGTGAATAATGGAATAAAAAGACTTCATGCTAGGGTGTTATCAAAAAAGGTTAAACCATGATTACTCGTGAAACCTTACAAAAAATAGATTCTCACTGGGCAATACAAGCCATTGGTGATGAGCAGTTGCGCCAATCAATTTTGCAGTATTCAAAAGCAAAATTAGTTAAAAATGCTATTGGGGGACAATTATCATTACATTTAGCTGATGACTTTAATGATGAAGAAGCCTTAAAACGGCTGGCAATAGCTTATGAAATGGTTTCTATCGAGGGGATGCATGCTTTTATTAATCCCGCAGGTAATGATGAGTTGTGTGACCAGTTTTTAGCTGGTTCACGCCGAGCATTTGAAATAAACAGAGTATTAGCCACTCCAGAAAATGATGATTTGAAATTTATATTTCATTTATTACATTTGTCGGCATTGGCTTATTGTGGTGATTGTTGGACAGATTTAAAACATATTTACGATGATAGTTCAGACAAGATTAGGAAATTGTCATCTAAGAAAAAATCAGAATGGGATGACCGAATATTATTTGGTTTGTTCACTTGTTGGGTAAGTTTATTTAGAAAAAACTCTTGGAAGGATTTAAATAAAATCTCAAATTCAATCTCTTTATTGAGAAAAGAACAACAAGAATATGAGGCGAAGTATTTAAGCGCAAGTTCTAATAGTGAAAATAAGATTAAAGCCATGCGGTTAATGTCGCTTTATAATTGGGCAAAAGCTTCTGAACTATTGTCTTTGTATATGCTTCAAGGAGCCCCCTCTGATATTAAAGTTAAATTAGACAAACATTTTAATCTGGCGATTAAAATATCTTCGGATGGCGGTGATGTTCAGCTAGAAATATTATTACGTTGGTTACACGCTTCAGCAGAAAGAATGGTTAGTGGTTCAATATGGTGGGTTGCTCGTACTATTAATTCAAAAGCCACTGAGTTTATTGAGAATCTATCACGCCAGGCACCGCCTCTTTTAGAATTGTTACCACCTCAAAGAACGGCACTTAAAGAGCTGGGCTTGTTAGACCCTGCTAAAACAGCTGTTGTTGTTGATATGCCTACGTCAGGCGGAAAAACCCTACTAGCGCAATTCAAAATGTTACAGGCAATCAATAACTTTGGTGAAACCAACGGCTGGGTTGCTTATATTGCACCTACCAAGGCTTTAGTGGGACAAATTGTGCGGCGTTTGCGCAAAGATTTTTCACCTATAGGTATCAAAGTAGAAAAATTAACTGGAGCAATTGAAATTGATGTTTTAGAAGAGGACATGCTTAATAATACCGACAGTTTTGATGTTTTAGTCGCAACACCTGAAAAAATGCAATTGGTTTTACGAAACCATAAAATAAAACGCCCCCTGTCTTTACTGGTTATGGATGAAGCACACAATATTGAGGATAAAAGGAGAGGTTTGCGGATTGAATTATTATTGGCAACCGTAAAACAGCATTATCAAGCGCAAGCAAATTTTTTACTGCTCATGCCTTATGTGGAAAATGCCAAGACGCTTTCGCGTTGGTTGGCACATGATCGAGATGCTGGCTTGGCTATTAGCTTAAGTACCAGCCCTTGGCAACCCAATGAACGTATTATTGGTCTAGTTAAAAAAAAGGTGGATGGTAGAGACTGGTCAATAAACTATCAAACATTGGTTACAAGCCCAAAAACAATACATTTGAAAGGCAGGCATCAAATTGGTGGGGTAAGACCTATTAAAGTTCCGCAAAGTGGTGCTAATTTATCTATGTTAGTCGTTGGTTGTGCTAAGGCTTTTTCTGACAGAGGAACCAGCGTTGTTATCGCAAAAACTAGACCAAATGCTTGGAGTATGGCGAGAGTTCTCTGTGACAATATGGACGATTTAGGCAGCATTTCATCTGATATTGAATTAGTACAAAACTATCTTAAAGAAGAAGTGAGCCCTCAGTTTGAATTAATAGAGATGCTGAATAAAGGTATAGGCGTTCATCATGCAGGCCTGTCTGATGAAATAAAATCTCTTATGGAATGGCTGGTTGAAGAAGGAGAACTAAAAATTCTATGTGCTACAACAACAATTGCACAAGGCATTAATTTTCCAGTTTCTTCTGTGTTTTTACAAAGTATTGAGTACCCTTACGGCGAAAAGATGTCGTATAGAGAGTTTTGGAATTTGGCTGGTCGGGCGGGAAGGGTTGGTCAAGATAATATAGGTGTCGTTGGAATTGCTTGTGATGATGACAAAAAAGAAAAAGAAAAAGGAAAAGAAAAAGAAAAAGAAAAAGAAATAATAGAGTTTGTTAAAAAAAGCACGGGGGATTTAACTTCTCGTCTTATTGGTATTTTGAATGAACTAGAAAGCAGTAACGAACTAAATAACTTAGACAGAATGATGTACGCTTCCCAGTGGGAAGATTTCCGTTGTTATATAGCGCATTTGTTAAATGAAAAAAAGGAATTACAGGCAACTTTAAATGAGATGGATCAAATGCTTTCTAATACCTTTGGCTATAGCGAATTAAAAAATATTAACCCAGACCAATCTGAACAGTTACTAAACGCTACAAAAAAATATACTGAAAGCATCTCAAAAAACATGGGCACAGTGGCGCAAGCGGATATGACTGGGTTTTCAGTTGAATCTGTCAACAAAGCAATGACTGAGATTAATCAATTGGAATATAAATTAACAGCATCTGATTGGATGCCTGAGAGTTTGTTTGGATCTGCCGAAAGTAAACTTTCTGATTTGTTTAGCGTCATGTTTAAAATTGAGCAGTTAAATTTCCTTCCTGATGAGAAGGAGGGTAGAAAGAAAGCACGCATGGCGGGTATAGCTCAGGCATGGATTGCGGGGGCAACCATTCATGATATTGCAAATGATTTTTTTGACGGTAGCGGATCAAATGAAATATCCACGGCTTATCAAACCATTTATGGAAAATTGGCGAATGGTGGAACATGGGGGCTTTCAGCTTTGAGCCTAATGTCTGGATTGGACTTTGATGCTATGTCAGATGTACAGAAAAGACAGTTGAATTTAATGCCCGCGATGCTTTATCACGGTGTTAAAAGTGAAGAATCAGTCCTAATGCGAATGAATTCTGTTCCAAGAAGCGTTGCGGAATCGATGGGCAATAATTTTAAACAACAGGTAGAAGACAGAAATATTTCAACAGCAAGAAACTATTTAAATAGTTTAGATGAGAGTGGCTGGGATTTAGCTGTATTGCAGAGTCAATATATATCTGGAGCAGAATGCAAAAAAGTTTGGCAGATATTATCTGGGGAAACCGGATCTTTATGACAAAAAGCACCGAAAACGCCATCGAAACCTTTTGCATAAAACGACTAGAAAAACAGGGCTATGAACATATCTGCCCCTTAATATTGCTCCAGACAGCGACAACCCACAACGCAGCAGCTTTGAATATGTTTTATTGTCCGCTCGCTTGAGCGATGCCATTGCCAGAATTAACCCACCGATCCCCCATAAAGCACGACAAGAGGCGATAAAAGAGACCAGTCGTGTTCACTCCCGTGAGTTGCTTACCAATAACGAGACCTTTCGTCGCATGTTGACGGGGAGGGGGGAGTAAAGGTATCGATTCAAAAAGACGGTAGCCAGCGGGGTCATCTGGCTTGGCTGATTGATTTTAACAGCCCAGAAAATAATGATTTTGTAGTGGCAAACCAGTTTGCCGTGATTGAAAACGGAGTGAATAAACGCCCTGATGTGGAGTCGTTTGTGAATGGTTTGCCCTTAGTGGTGATTGAGCTTAAATAAGTCCTAACCTAAATGTTTACGGTCTTGCAACTGCGCGGCTTGCAAGGTGTTTTCCAATAATGAGGCAATGGTCATGGGGCCCACGCCACCTGGCACAGGGGTTATCCAGCTGGCGTTTTTAGACGCGGCTTCATAATCAACGTCCCCCGCCAGTTTACCCGTTTCAAGTTGGTTAATCCCCACATCGATAACAATAGCGCCAGGCTTAACCCAATCACCTTTCACGAATCCAGGTATACCAACCGCAGCAATAATAATGTCAGCGCGCCTAACGTGTTCTTCTACATTAATAGTGCGGCTATGGCAGGTTGTGACGGTACAGCGCGCCATCAACAGCTCTAATGAGACGGGTCGTCCTACGATATTAGATGCACCAATGACCACAGCTTCTTTGCCTGCTAATGCAACATTGGTGCTCTCTAGTAGGGTCATAATTCCTTTAGGTGTGCATGACCTCAATACAGGCATTCTTAAAGCTAAACGACCGATATTGTATGGGTGAAAGCCATCGACATCTTTTAAAATATCAATTGCTTCAATTATTTTTTCTTCATCAATATGCTTAGGCAAAGGTAATTGGACAAGAATACCGTTGATGGCAGGGTTTTCGTTTAAATCGTTAATTAATGTAAGTAATTGAGCTTGAGTTGTGTTGTGAGATAGCTTTTTAGAAAGCGAGTAAAAGCCAACTTCTTCACAGGCATTACATTTATTTCTTACATACACTTCAGACGCTGGGTTCTCACCGACTAAAACAACGGCCAAACCCGGCTTAGGCAAGCCGCTTGAAATACGCGCATCGACCTGTTCTTTAATTGATGTACGAAGTTCAAAGGCAATTTTTTTACCGTCTATTTTTTGAAATGTCATACATGATTTCACTTTAAGGTTCTTTACTAAAATGAGGCGTTGACCAAATTTACTGGGTGTCGTATTATCGCCCACCTACAGACTTATTGCATCATTTTATGCTTTTGTTTTTAGAGGTAGTCGGGGCGTAGCGCAGCCTGGTAGCGCAACTGCTTTGGGAGCAGTGGGTCGGGAGTTCGAATCTCTCCGCCCCGACCAATTTACGGTGTAGTGAAGCGCTTGTAGCTCATCTGGATAGAGCATCGGCCTTCTAAGCCGAGGGTAGCAGGTTCGAGTCCTGCCAAGCGCACCATTAGTTAAATGATTAAGTAGCAACAAAAAATCGTCGATGGTGGGTGTAGCTCAGTTGGTAGAGCCCCTGACTGTGACTCAGGTTGTCGAGGGTTCGAGTCCCTTCATCCACCCCATTTACGATTATTCAAAACACCGTGCATAAAACTCCATTCCCCATCGTTTTATCCTATTCGTGTCCCCCAATTTTAGGTATCAAAAAACTTTTAGACTCAGCGTTTCTTCGTGCGGGTGTTAAAAACAACGAAAGTAACTTTTTAGCCTACACAGACGGCAACCTTACTTTGTATTCAGATGTAAAGGGGGAGCGGCTCAGCGCAAGTATTGATTTTGTTAAAGGAAAATCAATGCATCGCCGCCAATACGGAGGGGGCAAGAATCAACCAATGGCAAAAGCCTGTGGGCTTGATAAACATCCTAAATGGAAGATTTTAGATGCTACCGCAGGGCTAGGTAAAGATGCCTTTGTTCTCGCCAGTTTGGGTGCGCAAATAACGCTTTGTGAGCAACATGTTGCACTTTATAGTTTATTGGTAGATGCCATCCATCGCGCCTCACAAGTTGAAGAGGTTGCTGATATTGTTAAACGTATGACCTGCATGCAGGGTAATAGTATTGAATACCTAGACAGGGGTGATATGGATGCCGATGTTATTTATTTAGACCCCATGTATCCCCATAGGAAAAAAAGCGCAAAAATAAAAAAAGAAATGCAGGTGTTACAACAGCTCGTAGGGCACGAAGGGAATGCGGAAAAATTATTAAACACAGCGCTGAAAACAGCAAAAAACAGAGTGGTGGTTAAGCGCCCAAAACAGGCTGGTCCATTGAATGATTTAACGCCCAGTTATAAAGTCAGTAGTGCCAATACCCGTTATGACGTTTACGTTATGTGAATAGGCACTTAGATTCAATTCGTAAGTGCAATTTTTACAGAGGTGGCGGCGGGTATCATTCGAGCCATTTTCTCGCCAAAGGAGATTGCTAATGAATTACACTCAGATGACCGAAGTAGAACGAGACTAGATAAAATCATATTTGAAGGCTGGTTCCGCACAACAAAAAAATCAATCTTGAGCCAAGTCTTTAACGCTCTACGGTATACCAGAGCCAAGTTATGCGGGGGAAATGTGTCAAAAATCGGGAGAAACCACTGAAAAACAGGAATAAAATTGATTTAATGTATTAAATGACCTAAAGAACAGGAGAGTGTACTAAATTCTGTGTAATTGACGAAAAAACAGGGGAAGCCTAATGAATATGGATAAAGTTGTTGGTTGTGCTGAGGTCTCTGTTAGGCTGAGACTGTAAATATTTCTGTGTAACTGCCAGAATTAAATATAATCCTTCAAGCGCTCTTCAAACTCAATACTAAAGCGGTTGAGGGCAGGTTTCCAGTTTCTTATCGGCATCGTCCATTTTTTTGATGCCTGTTGGATTGCCAAGTATACAACCTTTTGTGCGGACTCATCACTTGGAAAAAGCTTGCGCTTCTTGATAGCCTTACGAATAACGCTATTCAGTGATTCAATGGCATTGGTGGTATAGATGGCCTTACGGATATCCTGAGGATACATAAATAAAGTATTCAAATTTTCCCAGTGCTTATGCCATGAGCGACTAATTTGAGGGTATTTATCATCCCAGTCTTCCGCAAACTGGCACAGCGCCTGTTGAGCCTCTTGTTCGGTGATAGACTGGTAGATACGCTTAAGGTCTGTGGAAACGGCCTTGTAATCTTTGTAAGGGACATATTTCATGCTATTGCGCACCATGTGTACGATACAAAGTTGAATTTGGGTGTTTGGGTAGACGCTGCTTATGGCATCAGGGAAGCCTATTAAGCCATCAACGCAGGCAATTAGAATATCTTTTACCCCGCGATTTTGAAGCTCAGTTAGGACATTGAGCCAAAACTTTGCACCCTCGTTTTCTGATATCCACATACCCAGTAACTCTTTATGCCCTTCCATATTGACCCCTAAAGCCAGGTAAATAGCCTTATTGATGACGCGTTTATCCTGGCGGATTTTGACGACAATACAATCGAGATAAACAATCGGATACACTGCATCCAAAGGGCGAGACTGCCATTCAACAACCTCTTCAATGACGGCATCTGTCACCCTGGAGATTAAAGTCGGTGACGCATCCGCGCCGTAAAGCTCTTTGAACGTGGTGACAATCTCCCGCGTACTCATGCCTTGGGCATAGAGAAAAAGAATCTTGTCATCCATAGAGGTGAAACGGCGCTGGTGCTTTTTCACCAATTGGGGTTCAAAGCGCCCGCCACGATCACGTGGCGTATCAACTTCAAATTGACCTATTTCTGTTTGCAGCCTCTTGCGTGTATAGCCATTACGACTATTTTGGAGGGCAGGAACGCGCTCTGTTTCAAGGCCAAGATGTTCATCAAGTTCTACATTTAACGCAGTTTCCACCGTGATTCGAGTGAGTATCTGTTGAAACTCGTTGAGATCTTCTGGTGTCTTGAT
>LWTM01000066.1 GCA_002101205.1 Cycloclasticus sp. symbiont of Poecilosclerida sp. N
ACCCACAAGGGTTGGAAATGGAACTACGTGCGCACGGTTTACTGGCACATGAGTCAGATTACAAAGAATGGGGGTTCAGCGGTCTGGTCAAATACCAAGCTAACAGCAGCGGTCAAGGTCTGTGGTTAAGCCTACAACCCGCCTGGGGCGACACCCCAAGCAATGTTGCCGATAGAATATGGCAGCCAGCAGCCGTCACTGACTATGCAAACGATGAGGATAGCAACGACAGTAGAAATCTACAGTTAAACACCGAGCTAGGTTACGGACTACCTGGATTCTTTGGCCGTGGCTTATTGACCCCTTACGCCGGCTTAAATATGACAAACGACACGCAAGGCTATAATATAGGCGCTCGCTGGGCAATAGATTCCAGATTGAACCTGGACTTAATAGGCGAGCATAAACAAGCGGACGACAGCATACAGTTACGTGTTGACCTTAAGTTTTAGTCAGTAGATAACAAAACCCGAGGAAAAATGAGGACAAAGCGTCCTCATTTTTTTTGTCTCGTTCCCACGCTTCGCTGCGATGGCACGTAATTGGAAACGTTTGGGCACTATCAACGAACGCATGTAAGACACCTGATTTGTCTCACAGGTACTGAACCCGAACAATTCATACTTAATGGGCTATAAATAGTGTAGAATGTGCGCCGCATTGGCTTGATAACCAAGCGTTTAGTTAAATTCACAAAGGTAAGCATTAAGCATGGCAAAAGAAGATCAAATTGAAATGGAAGGTGTTGTTAAAGACACGCTTCCAAATACAATGTTTCGTGTTGAGTTAGAAAATGGGCACGTTATTACAGCGCATATTTCTGGCAAAATGCGCAAGCACTATATCCGTATTTTAACAGGTGACCGCGTTAAGGTGGAAATGACACCTTACGACTTAACAAAAGGTCGCATCACATATCGCGTTAAATAATAGTGGGTTCCTTACTCTTGCTCAATTAAGTCCTTACGAGCTTCAGTGATAATGAAATCAATTGCATTATCACTGACATAAGCTTTCACCGTTCCGCCACCCACCAATTTTCCGAAAAGCAACTCATTAGCTAATGGTTTTTTGATGTATTCTTGAACCGTGCGTTCCATTGGTCTTGCGCCCATTTTCGGGTCATAACCTTTTTTCGCCAGCCAACTTCTTACTTCGGGTTCTAAGGTTAAGCTGACATTTTTCTCATGTAATTGCGACTCAAGTTGAAAGATAAACTTATCTACCACATGAATAATGATGTCTTCAGCAAGGCCCTTAAACTGCACCACGGCATCCAGTCTATTTCTAAACTCAGGTGTAAATGATTTTTCGATAACTTTCATGCTATCAGATGAGTGTTCTTGTTCTGTAAAACCAATGGATGCGCGGCCACCTTCTTGCGCGCCTGCATTGGTTGTCATAACCAACATGATGTTTCTAAAGTCGGTTTTTCTGCCACTGTTATCGGTTAACGTGCCGTGGTCCATTATTTGTAATAAAAGATTGAATATATCAGGGTGTGCTTTTTCTATTTCATCTAGCAATAAAATCGCGTACGGGTGCCTACTCACTCTCTCTGTTAGCAAGCCGCCCTCCTCATAGCCAACATAGCCCGGGGGCGAACCAATTAAACGCGATATTGTGTGTGATTCGGCGTATTCAGACATGTCAAAACGGATCAAGTCGACGCCTAAAATTTTCGCGAGTTGATTGGTAACTTCCGTTTTACCTACTCCTGTTGGGCCTGCAAATAAAAAGGAGCCTATAGTTCTTTCTTCTTGCCCAAGCCCTGCCCGGCTAAGAATGACGGCATCAGAGAGTTTCTCAATGGCCTCATCTTGTCCGAATACGACTAATTTCAAGTTACGTGCTAAATCTTTTAGCTTATCTTTTTCTTTAGAAGAAATGCTCTTTTCTGGAATACGTGCAATTTGAGCGATGATTTTCTCAATATCTGACCTACGGACGGTTGATTGCCGCTCATCTTCTGGCAACAAACGCTGCTGAGCACCCGCCTCATCAATAACATCAATAGCTTTATCTGGTAAGAACCGGTCGTTGATGTAACGATCAGCCAATTTAGCCGCTGTTTCTAGGCTACCAGAACTAAACTCAATATTATGGTGTTCCTCATAACGTGGTTTTAAGCCCTTAAGAATTTGGATGGTGTCATCGACAGATGGTTCGTTAATATCGATTTTTTGAAAACGCCGAGCTAAGGCATGATCTTTTTCAAAAACACCTCTAAATTCTTTGTACGTTGTGGAACCAATACAGCGTAATTCGCCGGATGCAAGCGCTGGCTTAATCATATTTGACGCGTCCATCACGCTACCAGATGCAGATCCGGCGCCGATGATGGTATGAATTTCATCAATAAACAAAATAGCGTTCTCCATCGTCTTTAATTGCGAAACTAAGCCCTTCAAGCGTTTCTCAAAATCACCTCGGTATTTTGTACCTGCCACCAAAGACCCCATATCTAAGGAGTAAATAGCTGTCCCTTCGATGACTTTAGGCACGTTACCTTCGACTATTTTTAAAGCCAAGCCTTCTGCGATGGCTGTTTTCCCTACCCCTGCTTCACCAACTAATAAAGGGTTGTTCTTACGGCGACGGCACAGTGTTTGAATCGTGCGATTTAGTTCTTTCTCGCGCCCAATAAGGGGGTCTATTTTTCCAAGCTTAGCTTGTTCATTTAGGTTTACTGTATATTTTGTTAATGGATCATTCGCCGTTTCTTCATTCTCAACCGTTGTTGATTGCTCAAAAGGATTCGCATCGTCATCATCTTCAATTCTTGCGATACCGTGTGAAATGAAATTAATCACGTCAAGGCGAGTAACATCTTGGCGATTCATTAGATAAACGGCCTGCGAGTCCTGCTCACTAAAGATGGCGACTAAAACATTAGCGCCGGTTACTTCTTTCTTACCCGAGGATTGCACATGAAAAACCGCGCGTTGTAGAACACGTTGAAAGCCAAGGGTCGGCTGTGTTTCTCGCTCAATATCTTCCGGAATGCTGGATGTTGATTCGTTTAAATAAGCTTCAATTTCAGATGCCATGGCTTCAGCATCACCACCTGCTGCCTGAAAAACTTCGCAAGCAGATTTATTTTTCATCATTGCAAGCAACAAATGCTCAACAGTAATAAACTCATGGCTCATCTTATGCGCATATTTAAAGGCATTATTTAAAGATTTTTCAAGTTCTTTGTTCAACATGGACGGACTACCCCACTTCTTCTAGTGTGCACTGCAAGGGATGTTGGTTCTCCTGTGCGTATGCAATAACTTGTTGTGTTTTTGTCTCTGCTACATCTTTGGTGTAGACGCCACAGACACCAATACCGCTCGTATGTACGTTCATTGTGATTCTCACCGCCTCTTCTTTATCTTTATAGAATAGTGTTTGCAAAATTGAGACAACGAAATCCATGGGAGTGAAATCGTCGTTCAGCAGTAATACCTTGTACATAGGTGGCTTTGCAAGCTTAAGCCTAGCCTCTTGTAGCGCAAGGTCTCCATTTTCTTCATCTTCAAAAGGTAAATTCGCCATGCTTAACATTCTTTAGTCAATATATGCTTATTTTGACAGAAAAGAACACTTTTGTTCTATCAAAGTTTTACTGGTTTTAATATAAAAAAACCGAGAGCCCTTAAAACGGTCTCTCGGTCATGTTTTTCAAGCCTGCGAGCGAACTACACAGTCATTATGTTCGATAAAGAAACCACTTTAAACTATCACTCACAAACAAGTGAAACGAACGCCGCATCAATATCTTCATTGATATAGGCCATACCAAGTTTATTCAAATATTCTAAACGCCCTGCTTTCATCAAATCAATGTCTAGCACCCCTACGCTACAATCTTGATAGATTTTAGCCGTATGCGCCATATATGCCTCGCCTTGTGCAACCATCAATAAACTAGCGGCGCCTACATCTGGAAGTACTTTATCATTTTGCTCTTTAGCTAATTTAACAGCAAAAACAACGGCGCTTTCTTCGCCTTCAAAACGAACACTTCGTTCTCGAACTGTCTGCTGCGCCCAGTAGAAAGCAAGCTCTTTACTTTGCGTTAAAAACGTAGGTTCGGTAGGTTCCGTGTAGTTATTACCAATGGTTGCCATGGTGCTTTTTGCTACTTGTTTCATGGCTCTATCGCCCGAGCGTTTTAAGCCATGTGACTTTATGGAATCGGCTAAGGAAGAGGATGTTCCGTGATACCAAGTATCGCCTGTTGCAAAGCCGTCTTTTGTTAGCAGTTCTTTTCCGTCCTGTAGATAGCTTGGAATATCACTCATTGTTCACGTGCCTTAGGTTTATTGGGTATAAATATACTTAACAATACATTAAGTCAGTTGGAGCGCTTGTAGCTTTTACACGCTGTATGATTAATTCCCATTATGGCTCTATGCTTTCTATTGTTAAAAACTGGCGGGGATGACGTAAAGTTAATATTTCAATATCAGTGTCAATTAAGAAAATTGATTAGATGTGTTTTTCGCACCACCGGCTTTAAGTGCATTTTCACCAGCAAAGTATTCTTTGTGGTCATCTCCCATGTCTGATCCAGACATGTTCTGATGTTTAACGCATGCGATACCTTGACGGATTTCTTTACGCTGTACGCCAGCTACGTAGCCCAGCATGCCTTGCTCACCAAAGTACTCTTTCGCTAAGTTGTCAGTAGACAATGCGGCTGTATGGTAGGTTGGTAATGTAATCAAGTGATGGAATATGTTTGCCTCACGAGCAGAGTCGGCTTGGAAGGTGCGCACTTTTTCATCAGCGGCGTGTGCTAAGTCAGTTTCATCATACTCAGCACTCATTAAACCGTCACGGTCGTAACTAGAAACGTCTTCACCAGCTTCGACCATCGCGTCGAACACTTGTTGGCGGAAGTTTAGCGTCCAGTTAAATGATGGGCTGTTGTTATAAACAAGTTTTGCATCGGGGATTTCTTTACGAACTTCGTTCATCATGCCTGCGATGTCTTTAACACTGGGTGTCGCTGTTTCTATCCAAAGAAGGTCGGCGCCGGCTTTAATGGCTTCGATAGAATCAAATACGCAACGTTCTTCACCTGTACCTTGACGGAATTGGTATAAACCAGAAGGTAGACGCTTAGGACGAACAAGCTTGCCATGACGGTTAAAGCATACGTCGCCTTCAGCCATATCCGCTACGCCGATTTCTTCAACGTCTAAGAAAGAGTTATAACGGTCACCTTGATCGCCAGGTTCTTTAACAACAGCGATTTCTTTAGTAAGACCAGCGCCTTCAGAGTCAGTTCGTGAAACGATAATACCGTTGTCGATACCTAGCTCTAGGAACGCGTGACGCAATGCGCGAATTTTAGAATGGAAGTCAGCATGAGGTACAGTAACTTTACCGTCTTGGTGACCACATTGTTTTTCATCAGCCACTTGGTTTTCGATTTGCAGCGCACAAGCACCCGCTTCGATCATTTGTTTAGCCATGAGATAGGTTGCTTCTGCATTACCAAAGCCCGCATCTATATCTGCAATGATAGGCACAACGTGTGTTACGTGGTTATCGATAGCATCTTGAACGCGTTTTTCTGCAACATGGTTGCCAGCTTCACGAGCCGCGTCTAGCTTACGGAATAAACCGCCTAATTCACGTGCATCGGCTTGACGTAAGAATGTGTATAACTCTTCAACCAACGAGGCAACAGATGTTTTTTCGTGCATTGATTGATCGGGTAAAGGGCCAAAATCTGAGCGCAATGCAGCGACCATCCAACCTGAAAGGTAGAGGTAACGGCGGTCTGTTTTTCCACCGAAGTGCTTCTTAACTGAGATCATTTTTTGTTGGCCGATAAAACCGTGCCAGCAACCTAGAGACTGTGTGTATTGAGTCTTGTCTGCATCAAAAGCCGCCATGTCAGCGTTCATGACGTCCGCTGTGTATTGTGCTACATCAAGACCTGTTCTGAATTTGTTTTGTGTGCGCATACGTGCAATTGACTCGGGGTTGATTGGGCCCCAAGACGGCCCCTTGGCTTCTACCAATTTTGAAACAGCTTTTATATCGTTAGTATATGATGACATTTTTAATATCCTTCTAAGTTAGTTAATAATGAATTACAAATATTCGTAAGCTGATACGGTCAAGAAATCAGCCAGTTCTTCGGATGTGGTAAATCGGTCCATCAGCATTGCGGCCTCATCAAAGCGACCCGCATTAAAGCGTTCTTTTCCCACTTCAATTTTAATCGTGTCCATTTCCTCGTTCATAAATTCACGGAACAGTTCAACGGTAATTTTTTTACCATTGCTCAAGTCTTTGCCGTGATGAATCCACTGCCAAATCGATGAGCGTGAAATTTCAGCTGTTGCCGCATCTTCCATTAGACCGTAAATAGGCACGCAACCATTACCCTGTATCCACGCTTCGATGTATTGCACAGCAATACGGATATTGGCGCGCATGCCCTCCTCTGTTCTATCGCCTTCACAAGGCTCTAACAGATCAGCGGCGGTCACCTCAGCGTCATCAGCGCGCGATACGCTCATTTGGTTAGCATTGCCCTCACCAATGTATTCATCAAGAACAGCCATCGCAGTATCGGCTAAACCTGGGTGAGCGACCCATGTGCCGTCATGCCCATTTTGTGCTTCGAGTGTTTTATCACTTATAACGCGCTTTAGTACTGCTGCGTTTTTCTCTAGGTCTTTAGACGGAATAAACGCCGCCATACCGCCCATTGCCAATGCGCCGCGCTTGTGACAGGTTTTAATTAGCAAACGTGAGTAAGCGCTTAAAAAAGGCTTATTCATGGTGACCGCTTGGCGGTCTGGAAGCACACGACCGGAAAAGTTCTTTAGCGTTTTAATGTAGCTGAAAATGTAATCCCAGCGGCCACAGTTAAGCGCTACGATGTGGTCGCGGAATTCGTGCAGAATTTCGTCCATTTCAAACACAGCGGGCAAGGTTTCAATAAGAACAGTCGCTTTAATCGTGCCACGTTCTAGGCCGACTAAGTCTTCTGCTTTATCCATCACATCCGCCCACCAGCGTGCTTCTTTGTGCGATTGCAGCTTAGAGATGTAGAAATAAGGGCCAGAACCTTTCGCCAATAAGGCTTTATAGTTATGGAAGAAGTAATAAGCGAAATCTATTAAACCGCCAGGGATTTCTTGGTCATACAAGTGGATGTGTTTTTCGGACAGGTGCAAGCCACGCGTACGACAAATAAGTACTGCGGGGTCCTCGTTTAATTCGTAGTGTTTACCGGATTTTGGGTCATCCAAAGAAATCGTGCCATTAACCGCATCACGCAGGTTAATTTGCCCCTCAGCTATCTTCTCCCACGTTGGGGAAAGTGAATCTTCAAAGTCAGCCATAAACACCTTCACGTTCGCGTTTAAGGCGTTAATGATCATTTTGCGGTCAACAGGGCCGGTAATCTCTACGCGCCTATCTTGTAGATCTTCAGGTACACCGAGAATGCCCCAGTCAGCTTCGCGAATAGCTTTAGTTGCAGCTAGAAAATCGGGTAATTCGCCCGCGTCAATTTCTGCCTGCCTTTCTTTACGATCGTCTAATAGCCAGCGTACGCGGGGTGAGAACTCTTCTGCTAGTACGGCCACGAAGTCATTGGCACCTTCTGAATAGATACTCTCGTACTGCGGTAGCATCTTACCTTTAAAGCTTAACAATCCCATCCTTCTAACTCCAAAATTATGAATATAGTTTAGATGCGGTGCATTATATGAGATTTCTATCCCTATACAATCCCAATAAAGCTATTCCTATCATTAATAAAAACAATGATAGAATGCGCAGATGAGCGGACACATCATAAAGGCCAATCGACACAAGCAACTTAGGTCTTTCTGTATGGCAGCAAAGGTCGGTGGTTTTTCAAAAGCGGCCGAATTGTTACAGCTCAGTCAGCCTTCTGTGTCGTTACAAATACAAGGTTTAGAGAAAGAACTGAAAGCCAAGCTATTCATTAGAAACGGCCCAAAAGTTAGCCTAACGGATGCCGGTAAAAAGTTACTCGAAATGGCGCAACCGTTAGTTGAACAAATGGACAGTCTACCCACCCGCTTCACGGCCATGCACGGGCCAGAAGAAACCGCAAAAATCAATATCGCCGCAGGTGAAGCCAGTATTTTATACCTGTTACCGAGTATTGTAGAAACCTTTAAACAACGTTATCCAGACGTACATATCCGCTTGCATAACGTATCTGGTAATTCGGGTGTGGAAGCGATTAGAAACAATGAAGTGGATTTTGCCGTAGGTCCCATGTTCGATGTGCCTGCCGATATCTTATACAAACAGGTCTATCGCTTCGTGCCTGTGCTGATTATGCCATTTGGCCACGCGCTTGCGGCGGTAGACGACGTCAGCCTGCATGATATCGTGCAATACGACCTAATTCTCCCGCCAAAACACCTTAATACTTGGCGTATCGTTGATGATGTACTGCAAAAACACAAGTTGAGCTATAAAACATCGCTGGAGGCGTGGAGCTGGGAAATTATTAAGAAATATGTAGAGTTGGGCTTAGGCGTATCTATCGTCACCAGCGTATCACTAACAGGTAAAGAGAAACTCGTAGCCAAGCCATTGTCAAAGTATTTTCCTGATTATTATTATGGCATTACGATGAAAAGGAAAGGTTCTTTATCACTACCTGCTAAAAATTTTATTGAGTTGATTGACCCTAGCTTTTTTCTAGGACCTTAAGTATTAAGCCCTAATGAAATGATATTGAATGAAATTACTCATAAGACCGTTGCATAAAGCAACCTAAAACCACCAATTTGGTAAAATAGTATTCATTGAGACACCCCATAAAAACACTAAAACGTCTTGGAAAACACGCAACAAAATTCATTTGCAGACGCACTCATTGTTGAGCATAAATCTTTATCAGAACTTGACCATGTCCACAGCGTCATCAACCTAGAATGAAATAGAATAAGCCCTATTAATCTTTGTTCATTCAAACGCGGTGCGCCTAGCTATTCGCCGCTAATGATATTTAAGCTCCTTCTCCTTTGAGCTTGGTATAACCTGAGTGATGAAGCCTTCGTTTTATTGATTTGAGTTTGTCGCAATCTGCGCCGGGTTATTCAAGCATTTGGCGTTTTAGACAACTGCTGAATACAGAAAAACTGCTAGAGGGCTACTGGGCGGTTAAAACTTCATCATGGTTTAACTTAAGGCAAGACGATGGAGCGTAACAAAGCCATGGCTCAACTCATGGCCATGAACCATCATCTTATAAGACTGGAATGAATATTTTTAAGTAAATGCGAGGTTTGAGGGGTCGTTACGCTCAATGAGTGTAAAAAGCTTAGAAGTAGAGTAATAAAGCAAGAAAAAACAAGGTGTTTTTAGGGTTTCATGGTAAAAATACAGAAATTTTTTTAAAAAATATAAAAACGGAAGCTAGGATGAAAACGGAGTAGTTGATCTTGAAGATTCCTAAACTGGCAAACCACTTAAGTTCTCATGAATATCTATCGTGCAAGCGGCACGTGGCAAAGGAAGGTTCAGTAAAATGGTTTAAAACCATCGACTGTGTATACGAGGAACGGTTAAAGCTTAAAAAACGGCTAACCCTTGAATCAGCAGTGCCTCGGGTATTATTTATGATGAAAATACAAAAAAGTACGTGTAACGTTAAGTTATCAATATTTAGGAGTCACGGTGTTTAAATTACTGATAGTTTTATTATTATTTTCTTCTTCAGCATTAGGTTTAAGTGTTGCTTCTTGGAACATATTACAGCTAGGTTGGGCTGATAATAAGAAAGGTTATGCGCCATTGGTTGACGTTATCTCGCAACATGACTTTGTTGCGCTTCAAGAGGTCATGAGCACTGAGTCTTTAGATAAGCTTAACAGTGAGCTTAATAAGACGGGTCACTGGGACATAATGGTTTCTCATCGTTCTGTAGGCGATGGTCGTTATCGAGAGTTTTTTGCTTTTATATACAGGTCTGACCGTATTGATTATATGGGTGCAGCTAATCTTTATTTGGACCCGGGCAATAAATTTGCAAGAAAGCCATTTTCTGCAAAGTTTTGTGAAACAGCGACAGGTTTTTGTTTTACAGCAGCTACGGTTCATTTAATTTACGGTAAAACAATTATTCGTAGACAAGTTGAAGCAATGGCTTTATCAGGTTACGTAGACTATCTTCGCTCAAACATTGCTCAAGGCGACCCTATTTTATTGACGGGTGATTTTAACTTAGATCATGAATCTAAAGGGTTTGAAGCTATAAAGTATGATGGTTTTACTCCTTTATTCTCTACGAAAACAACATTAAGCAAGTCGAATAATAGACACACGAGTGCTTACGATAATATTTGGGTTAATACAACGTGTAGATTCAAAATGTGTCGTTCACCTTCTAATAAATATATAGACAAATCCCCCCGCAGGTTAGGCATGAGTCACGCCCAAGCTAGAGAGGCTGTGAGCGGTCACGCCCTCGTTGTAGCGAGCTGGTAAGACGTGATGCTGGTTTATGGGTAATTATGAGATGGGTTTTGGCAATGAGGATACTAATAACCCCCTCCTATGGGCCTGTAAATCATTCCGTGTAAACGCTGATTTGTTTAAAGATAGCCTTTGCGCCTCTCTTCGTGAAGGAGGGTAAATGGATTCATGGTCTTTGGCCATTGTCTTATCGGTAAGGTCCCTTTTCTGCTGGCCGTCAACAACGCCCGAAAACTGAACCACTTCACTTCAGATGATGTTAGGGACAATAAGACAGCCTTTTTTGAGATAGAATATAACTATTCTAAAATGGGCTTTTAATTAGGCACCCTCCCCCCATAATACGGCTTAGGTCAGCGCCAATCATTCGGTTATTGGTTTAACCCCAGCCGGAGAGTCCTATGTGAAAACACTGGCTTACCGTTAAATATTACTGAGAAAAACTACTGGGCTGAATACAAAACTGTGGTCAAATCTTAAGTAGCCAAACACCCCCCTATTAGCTAGCTAAGACCAACACTCTAAGATTATAGAATATGCAAAAGGTTTGAATATCTGCAATTATGTTACCATTAGTGAAAAGGTCAGACTCTAAAAACCATGGCTATCGCCAACCAATTAAAAGCATTATTAAAATCGCATGTAGAGGGCGATGAGAGTATGTTTTTGTCTATTGCCATGCAAATGGCTGCACATGAAGCTAAACAAGGTCATGGAAAACTCGCAAAAGATATTCGAGAGTTAATAGATCAAGCTAAAAAACCAAACTCTAGATTAAATTCAACGCCCACACCATTAGCCAGGCCAAAAGGTGAATTAAATAACCTTCTTAGTGTTTCATACCCTAAGTTAAACTTAAACCATATGGTTCTGTCTGCTGATATCCAAGCAAAGTTACAGCGGCTTATCAAGGAGCATAAACATGTTAAGCAGCTGCGCGTTCATGGTTTAGCTCCACGTAAAAAACTAATGCTCGTTGGCCCTCCAGGAACAGGTAAAACGTTAACCGCCTCTGTTTTAGCTGGTGAACTTGGCCTGCCACTTTTTGTGGTTCGTCTTGACAGCTTAATGACTAAATTTATGGGTGAAACCGCGAGCAAACTACGTTTAATTTTTGATGCTGTTGAGCAAACACGTGGAGTTTATTTGTTTGATGAGTTTGACAGCATTGGCTCTCAAAGAGGTGCTCTTAATGATGTTGGAGAAATGCGCCGGACTCTGAATAGTTTTTTGCAGATGATTGAGCAAGATGCCTCAGATAGTTTGTTAATCGCGGCAACAAACCACTCGGAACTGCTAGACCATGCTCTGTTTAGGCGCTTTGATGATGTAATCAAGTATGAATTACCTGAAAAAAAAGAGGTAATTAGCACGCTGAAATCTAAATTAGCTAACTTTAAAACATCCAGAATCCAGTGGGAAAAAGCAGCGAATGCAGCTGACAGGCTCAGCTATGGTGATATTACTAAAGTGTGTGAGGATGCCATTAAAGATGCCGTTATTCATAACCGTACATCAGTAACTCACACTAATCTAATGCATTCCATTAAAGAGCGCCACATGGTTAGTCAAAAATAATGATCTATTAAATTCATGCAAAAAACCAGCAAGGAACGCTTACCCCACCTTCTTATAAAAGCACCTCCAACTTCCAGCCGCTACACTTTTCCCATTCATGCACTCTTTGTATCACCTCTTGTAGGAATGAATAAGTGCTTTTTGCCCAAGACACAACCTCAGCATTATCATGATTATAAAACTCACGCAGAAACGTTGAGCGCGTTGCGCTATTAATTTGAATAAGTTGTTCGGTGATTGCATCGTAGCCGCTACTGGTAGCGTAAACATCTAACTCCTTACGCCAAAATACCTTTTCAGAAGAACGAATATCACGGATACGCGCTAACAACTCAGCAAAGTAGTTGCCACCTCCTCTTCTTCATACATAACGGGGGCAAGCCTAAAAATTTCCTTTGAAACATTATCCGTGCGAACCTTACCCGCAAAGTCGTATATTTCACCAAAAAGGTGATGCTGAATATCGGCTAAAGCTTGAGAACCACCTGCATTTAGGCGGTCTAAAAAACCGTTGGTTTCGCAATCTCTTTTTAAATCAAGAAAATGGTTAGCCAGCCCCTTTCAATTTTTACTGTTCGTTTTTGAGCCCAACCGAAAATTTCCAACTTTCATCCGGTAAATCATCAGGCACAACATAAAAAACACGCGCCCACAGGTAATCACCAGACTCGTACCCTGTGGTATCGATTCCTTGTTGATGCAGAGAATCGAGCACCTGTTTTTTCTCTTCGGCCGATGCAAATCGACGTTGCGGCAATATCTCATCAGACAACCAAACTCGATACCCGCACGATTCAAACAACTTTCGATATGGCTCAAGAGGGAACATACGTAAGAGACAATGAGCCATCCACGGCTTGTTCGGAGCACATAGTTCAATAATTTTTCGTAGGCTAACCTCAGAAACATAGCCCAAGCAGCCAGTTGAAATTAAACAATCACTTTGTTTAATCTGTTCCGCCTGCGTGTCATCGGCAGAATGTTTCTCAAGGTCTACACATACACTATGGTCAAGCAAGCCCGTTTCTAGTCCAAAATCAAGAGCAGGCTTGGAAATATCCAGACCGATGACCTTAATGTTCGAACGTGGGCTTCTCCCCAAGCAGAGCTGCTGATTATGCAAATCTCGCTGGGCTAGAGGTAAATCCGAATAGCCATCCGTTAAGTAGTGATCGCAAAAATCCACCAGTGATAAGTTCCATTTCAATAGAGCCCCATTAATACCATAGGATGTGCCAATGTCGAGCACATGAACTTCTTGTTGATTCGGATGCGCTGCACTGTATCGAGAAACTAGATGCTCAATATAAGCTTGTGCTTCAGTCGGTATACGATAGTCGAGTTGGCGCATTACATTTAAATAGGGTTGCGGAGTATCCGCTGTGTAAATCGAATCAAAATTCGCTTTACCACTTGCGTCCAGTTCTTGCGAATTTGTTGAACCATCATCCATAATTCTCTCTCAATCAAGTAATTTATCGCTACGAACAGTAGCTCGTTCAGCGATTGTATGCACATCTAGCGTGCGACCAAATAACTGCTGTGTCCGTGCCAAACCACCAACAACACCAGCCTCCTGAGTGTAAGCAAAAATAGCGCTATGCCTTTCTCTCTCTCCCTCGACTGAGCTCACTCGGTGCAAAGAGTAACGTCCACAAAATAATTGTAAATCGCCACAATGTAAGCCTAGCTGTTGAATACAGTCGTCAGCCTTACCGTCTAACACCTCACGAACTAAAGAAAAATTCTCTGCATCAGGACCACGAATACCTGGACAATATTCAAACACCCCGCCCTCTTCAGCCTGACGTGTTAACAAACTCACAGTAAATTCATTAATATCAAAATGCCAGGGATGCGACTTGCCAGGTTTCAGTACACTCAAGCATAAACCAGCCAAAGGGTCGGCTAGCGGATGGATTTTTGGCAACCGAAAGCAATCGGCCAAGAATTTTTGAAAAAACGTATTTGTATATAGCTTTTGGATCAGGTGACTAGGCGGGATTTTATCTCGAGCAACAAAAGCATTTTCACGTTGAAACTGCACCTCAGCCGGATGACCTACGGGTAGGCGCTGCTCTATCTTAATATTATAGACATTCACCGTTTCACTTTGATAATAAGCTTCCGGTGCTACCATTTCACCTTCAGCCGCAATCTGTTCAATTGCTTCAGGGCGAATAAAATTAGGTAGAACGCAGCAACCGTCCTTTTCCAATAAGGTATGACAACGTTCGAGCATTTCTTGCCGGCCGGGGGGTACACCAAAGTGCAGCGGGTATTTATCAAGGTCAACAATTGCCGCAATGTCGGTGATTTCATTATGCACGGATCGCGCGCCATTCAAACTCATTCCTCCGCCAGTAACTCAGCAAGTTCAAGCAAAGTGCTGGTGAGATGTTGTGAGTATTTTTGCATCTGCTCAGCCACTGAGCTAGGTGTGCTTAAAAATCCATAAATGGCATTACGTCGAGGTAAATAAGAATGACCAATACATTTCTCACTGGTGGAACCAAAACCAAACATTAGAACGTGATCAGAGGGAACCGAACTGGTACTTAGATAATCGTCTCTCATCTTCAACCAACCAGGACTTTCAAATAGAGCTAGGTCTTTCGAATAAATATTTAATTCATCTGTTCGCCCCTCTGCTAGCAATAACAGTTGCCATAGGTGTTGTTCCGGTGCTTGCCCTGCCTGGCAATCCTTAGCTCGTGAGATATGCGCATCAGCGGCCGCACGAAATGCCTGAACTTTGTCTGATTTACCCATGCCGGCATCACTCATACATGCAACGAAAGCCTGACTTTCGGGTGTTACTACACGCATTGCCTCGGTTCGTCCGCGATCAAAATGTCGAGTGGACACGGATTCGTAGGTCGCACCTGTTAGTCCCTTCGCTTTAAAGTGAGCATACTGAAAAGCCATTTGTAAAAAAGCGTCTGGAGACATCTTTAGTGATTTGATGTAATCGGTACCAAAATCTAAAAATTCAAAATATTCTGTCGCCGTATTTTTTGCTAAAACTGTAAAGCCTTCTCTGGCTCTAGATATATGGGCTTTTAAACTCGCATCCAAAGTAAAAACCAAGGTGGAATAATCTGCTACGCGTGCAGTTGTACCACGCGCAGTTCGTAGACGCTCAAGCACAGCGTTATCGTGAATGGCATTGATAAGTTCAACTACCACCGTACCATCGAGGCCACAGTGCTCGCCATTTACCCCAGCTGCACCGTTATCAAACACAATAAAAGAAATTGATTTGTCGAACCAACGGTTACCCGCATCACCTTGCAGAACTTCATCTGTTGCCGCCTTAACCCCAGAAGGACTTTCTCGCTCAAGGCAAACACAAAACAAAGCTTCTTCGATGATATCAAGCAATTGAGCATTGTCACCATTAGCCGCTAACTGAGGATAAACTTCTGCCCAATCGTTACGCGGTAATGCCGTTAAATAACCCGCTTGCGCATTGAGGTCTGGTGTAGTCGTAGTCGCCTTAATTTGTTCGAGAGCCGCTTCTAGCTCATCAAGGTTATACGGTTGCCCTTGTTTATCAATGACCTCTAGGCGGTAAAATTGACCACCAAAAATTACAATGATGTGGCGTGCTGAGGCACAACCTGGCCACTCATCTGAGTAAGGTGAACGCACCGCATCTCGCCCTATACCTGGGATTCTCGTCGTCGAAAACAAGTATTTATACTCACTCATACACTGTGGCGTTCCGCGATTCGTTGCTTCGGGCAGAACCTCATCTGCTAAACGTTGACGAAAATCCAAGCTTCCTGCGATTAATTCGGCTGCGACTTCTATCTGCTTGTCACTACGTTGTCGAAATAAAAAACAAAAATTAGCATTGATTGCGATCGGCACCCGACGCCCAAGGTAACGGGCTGGCCAAAACTCATCGAGCCAACTATAAACATCTTCTCGCTGATTATAGGTTGTGAGCAAAGCATGCAGTTTTTCACCCGCACCTCCAACTCGACCAAAGTAAGCAATATTTTTACGGGTCTTCTCAAGCTCAGCAGGGCCAAGCAGTGGTGTGCACCACTGTTCAAATCTTTCCAATGAATCTGCAAGTCCAGGCAGAGAAATTCTGGGGAGCTTGCCTATGTTTTTGAATGTACCATCCGAACGATGGCCTGCACCGTTTAATTTCATCATACTCATACGAGTTCTTTCCTATTTCAATTACAGACGAGGCGCGAACTCAAATGGCGACACGGAGTTCAAAATCTTGTGATTACCAATCTGTTATCAGCTTCAGAATTTGGGAATTTCCGTCTGTCAAAACCTCCATTTTAGTATACACATAATAAAGAAGTGTGGCAAAAATCAGAACCGAACCTTCGTTTACGAACGGCTGATGTGCAGATTACTCTTAAAAATAAAAACTTAGCTGTTATCTAAAAAGCTGAGGCGACTCAACAATAGTAAAGCAGGATGTTCTTAGCAAGCTGATGACTCACCAAATAAGATATATTCCAAGAGTAAAACCCATTGCTTTGAGATTGTGGGAGTAGAGTGAGGGGTGACACAACAAAGGCTGCATAACTCGTTGATTTGAAAGAGGTGCTGGCGGTGTGCCTCCCTCATTATGGATAGAGTATTAGACGACAATTAGCTTGGCCGGTTCGCGACAACTAGCATGGCCGGCTCGGGTAAACTTCAGACCTGTTTAATCATCAAGAAATTTTTTATGGCTGGAACCCTCATAACCCCAGAACAGGTTAATTTATATATGTCTTATCGTAAGAACCCTAAACAATCACAAGCAAGCTCAGCTGCTAACGCTTTTTTTCAGAGCGTATCGCAAGGCGTATCGAATCGATCACGCGGGAACATTGAACCATTGCCAGACAATATCAACGCAGGCATTAAACCTCGCGTCATTAATGGTCTATTAACTCGCCAACTGATTGAACACTCTGGCGACACTTACATTATTAGCCCAGCCAGATACACCGCTATTGGCAAACAACCAATAATTGAAAAACCGCCGCATCGAAAAGGCACAAGACAGGCCGCCATACAGTTTTAGTTGACCTTACAAACTGAACTCACTCAAAGCTCTAATGCATTGCTAATATAACGTTACGTGCTATATTAATATTTAATACAGGCTATTGTAAAGGTAACGTTATGGCTAGAAATACATCAGTAACGCTGGGTGAACATTTTGATGAGTTTGTTCGTGAAAAGATTAATGCAGGACGATTCCAGTCGGTCAGTGAAGTTGTACGCGCAGGGCTACGTAAACTAGAAGAAGATGAAACAAAACTTCAAGTCCTTAGGGATAAGCTCCAAGCGGGTGAAAACAGTCCATTAGTAAAAGGCTTTGATGGTAAAAAGTTTATATCAGGGTTGCACAGCAAACATCTTAAATGACAGCACAATATTATCTAAGGTCTCTTGCACAAGATGACCTAGAATCTATCTGGCTATACACCGTTGAGCATTGAGGTGTCACACAGGCTGATACTTACCTTGAAGCACTCATTAAGCGTTTTGAATGGCTGGTTGAAAATGCCAAGATGGGCAAACCAAGAGATGATGTAAAGAATGGGTATTATTGCTTTTTTGAAGGAGCGCATCTTATTTTCTATACCCCAAAAGACAACCAAGTTGATATTATTGGAATACCTCATCAGCGGATGGATATTGTTGAGTATTTGAGCTGATACTCAGTGCGCAAATTAAGAATGTCGGGGACCGTGTGATCATATCCCCAAAAGGGGTTATGTTCTGTTCAGAAGGAACCAAAGGGGCAGGCTCGATTGATTTCACCGCGCACTCCTGTTTAAAGGGGGGTACCCTTTTCCAAGCAAATACCGACATTGTAGGTACGAATTCATTCGTACACCCCTGTGTTCCAAGTTCCAGTATGAGAACTAGAATATGCGTTAGGGCAGCCGGTTAATTTGGTGACGGAAAAGGCTTTGCGCCCTGAGTTAAAAACGTTTATGTCTGTCCGCCATTTCATATAAAGACGAATCTAAGCCAAGACGCCATAAAAGAACAAATGATAAATCGTGATATTTTTCTACAGCAACAGCTGTTATTTAAGCGCCATGAATAACTTGATTACCTACGCGAGTGAAGCGTTAATGTACGTAAGCAAACCAACATAGGTAATAAATTATGGGCACATGGAGTCAACCACACAGCAAAGAAAAAGCAAAAAAATTAGCTGAAATAATGACGCATCCGATACCAAAGGCTCATTCATGCGACACGCTATACCACCTCATTGGCGATGATGGCCTTTTCGATTTCTTTGAATAACTCGGCGAATACGAATATGTCTTGCACCTTGTTAGAGGCCACCTAAAATCAACATTGAAAAACTTACATCTGTCACTGAAAAGTCGGGATAAAAAAGCCATCGCTATCTGCCAACAATTAGTTAATGAACATTAAGCAATTAGCGCTAATTCATAACTAGTACTGCGGCCACCGGCATCCGATTTTAATAAGACCCCATGATTTAGCAGGCCCGTGATATCGCGTAGCGCGGTATCCGGTGAGCACTTGGCAATCTTTCCCCACTTACTACTAGTGAGTTTTCCTTCAAAACCATCTAGCAAACTATTAAGCAGTTTGATTTGCCGTTCGTTCATCGGTGTAGCTGCCCAATGCTGCCAGAAGCGCGCCTTGGCCAACACCGCTGACAAGGTCACATCTGCGCCTTGCATTGCGCGCAGCAAGCAATCCAGGAACCACGCCAACCAATCCGTCACATCCAGCGTGTCCTTTTGTGTCTGCTCTAATCTGTCGTAATAGTCTTTTTTCTCTCGCTGGATCTGTGCTGATAAACTGTAAAAACGTTGCGGTGACCGATAAGCTCGCGCCAGTACCATGTCACCTACCGCTCTAGAAATACGGCCATTACCGTCATCAAAAGGGTGAAGGGTGACAAACCAAAGGTGAGCCAAGCCTGCTTTAATCATTGGATCAGACTCATCAACGGCATTAAACCAGCGCAAAAACATCGACACATCGGACGTCAATTGCTCGGCCGGTGGCGCTTCGTAATGCACCTTTTCACGGCCGATGGGCCCTGACACGACCTGCATCGGTCCCGATGCATCATCACGCCAATCCCCGGTGTTTATTTTGTTCATCCCACTGTAACCGGTGGGAAACAGCGCCGCATGCCAACTAAACAGACGATCTTCTGTGAGTGGTTGCTCAAAACGGCCGGTGGCATCTAGCACCATATCCACTACACCGTCTACGTGTCGGTCGGCAGGCGCTAAAGCACCCACATCAACGCCCAGGCGGCGTGCGACCGAGGATCTCACGGTTTCGGGGTTTAGGTGTTCGCCTTCTATTTCACTGGTTTTGAGAACTTCCTCTGTCAGCACCTGCAAAGTGGCCCGATCACGTAATCCCATACCGATATTCTGCATGCGCCCAAGGAGATGTCCCTGAGCATGGTGTACCTTTGCCAATAGACTGACGAGACGCTCAGTATCATAGTGCCAATGAGGCCATTCAGGCAGCTGCCAGATGTATTTACTGCTATTCATGCGGAGATTATGGCTCTTATTCTCCGCAAGATCAATTCTTTCGCCGCAGATTATGCGGCGTTAAACGCACTTATTCACCGCAATCAGGTGGATGCAGCGCTTGAAACCTCATCAAATACAATACCATCAACTTGGCGCACCGCCTGATTACCCGTGTAATCTTGCCAGCGTCGAATAATGACATCGACACCTGTTTTTTACATCAGCGGGCCAACACGAGAACTTAAAATTGGTAATCTGGTAGTAAATCTTAGGCATGTCAGCCACCTGAAACTCCTACTGGCTGGAAAACGATCTGGATTGGCGCTTTCTGCCTTGTGGTATCTGGGTAAACATAATGTAAATTCCAATGTGGTACGCACCATCCGTGCAGGCCTAACTGAAAAAGAATTTATGACATTGAAAAATACTGACATACCAGCATGAATGACCGAAGCTTTAGGACTGCATGACACGGAAGCCATGCATGCCTGAACAATTTATTCACCTCTCAGCTGCTGACCGTAAAGAAATCCTGCAAACTTGTGTTGCACGATTAGGGCAGCAGGCAACGGTATTAGAAAAAAATGTGTGTGGGCACTGCTGACCCTTTTTTCAATCCAAAATGTTCACCCCATGGCGTTCAAAGGCGGTACGTCTCTGTCTAAAATCTATGGAGTCATCAACCGTTTCTCCTTTAACGCTAGCTGATTTCATGAGCCCATTTCCACAGGTTTGGGAACTACAACGAAAACAGTTCGGTTTTTGAACTTACCGACATAAATACCCGTGAGTAAGCATTTTAAATTTACTGCGTATCAGATTGGTAGAAATAAACCCGATATAATTACTCCGATACCTCTGACTTTAACCCTTTGATATATTAAGATTAACCAAGCGTACCAACGGCACTTGATGGGTATGCTTCCAAAGGCCAGTCACAGAGAAGATCGGCCGTAGACAGAGCCGGCGAGGGGAAATGTCGGGATTGAATGAGAATAGCCTGGTGCGCTTGTATGGGCTGGGAGGCTTGTAACCATGGGCATCAAGCATAAAAAAACCGGCGACAGAGAACCGGTTTTTTTTGTTTAATGGCGGAGAGAGAGGGATTCGAACCCTCGATGGGCTATAAAACCCATACTCCCTTAGCAGGGGAGCGCCTTCAGCCGCTCGGCCATCTCTCCGGTATTTCATGAAGAGGAATGGATATTCCTCATTTAGAATTTAACTATCTATTTCCGCTTTGACCTTTTTCATCTTGAATTTTATTGTAAATTTCTTCTCGATGAACGGAGATGCTTTTAGGTGCATCAACTCCAAGTCTCACTTGATTCCCTTTAATACTCAGTACAACTACAGATATATCATCTCCAATTATTAGAGACTCACCAACTTTACGCGTTAAAATAAGCATAATAACTCCTTTTTTGTCGCCATTCCGTGGAACGTTGCCTACCAAAATTCATTATTTTGTGTAGTATAACACAGCTACTCAAAACAATAAGATACTGGAATTTCACTACTCTTGTGACAAGCCAAAGGATTCGTGTAGTGTACGCACTGCCAATTCTAAGTATTTTTCGTCAACCACCACTGAAATTTTAATTTCAGACGTCGATATCATTTGTATATTAATGCCCTCGTCTGCCAATGCTGTAAACATCTGGCCCGCTATCCCAGCGTGCGACCTCATTCCCACACCAACAATGGATACTTTTACAATTTTATCGTCACCTAATACTTTCTGCGCACCTAATTGCGCACGAATATTCTGCAAAATTTTCATTGTCTTGTCGTAATCATTCCGATGCACAGTAAAGGTGAAATCTGTTGTTTTATCTTCTGCGATATTTTGCACAATCATGTCAATTTCAATATTCGCTGCTGAAATTGGTTTTAAAATTGCAGATGCAATCCCTGGCATGTCCTGTACGCCGGACAAGGTGACTTTTGCTTCATCACGATTAAACGCAATACCTGAAATTAATGCTTTTTCCATATCATCGTCCTCATAAGTAATTAACGTGCCGTCGCCCTCTATAAATGTCGATAAAACACGCAATGGAACATTGTATTTACCTGCAAACTCGACTGAACGAATTTGCAGAATTTTTGATCCTAGACTCGCCATTTCTAGCATTTCCTCGAAAGTAATTTTATCCAATCTCCTTGCTTTCGGTTCAACTCGTGGATCTGTAGTGTAGACGCCGTCCACATCTGTATAAATTCGACACTCATCCGCTTTAAGCGCAGCCGCTAACGCTACCGCCGTTGTGTCGGAGCCACCACGGCCAAGCGTAGTAATTATGCCGTCCGCTGTAACACCTTGAAAACCTGCCACAACAACAATTCTACCGTCATCCAAGTCTGCCTTTATCTTAGCCGTTTCAATATCTTCAATCCTTGCTTTCCCGTGTGAGTCATCGGTGATGATTTTTACCTGACTACCGGTATAGGAAACCGCTTTTTGTCCTAATGCTTCAAGCGCCATACATAACAGAGAAATCGTGACTTGCTCGCCTGTTGATAGCAGCACATCCATTTGCTTGGCCGATGGTGCTGCTTGAATGCCTCGGGCCAACTTAGTCATACGATCAGTTTCGCCGCGCATCGCTGAAACGACGACGACTAAGTCGTACCCTGTTTTGTTTTTTTCGTGGGCTAATTTTTGGGCAATATTCTGTATTTTTTCAGATGTACCTACAGAGGTGCCGCCATATTTATGTACGTATAAACTCATTTTTTTATAATACTTTTAGGAAAGCTCTGTTTTCACCCAAGCCGGTACTGATTTTAATGCCGCAGCTAATGCTGCGGGGTTATCACCACCAGCTTGCGCCATATCAGGCCGACCACCACCTTTACCGCCAACTTGCAGCGCCACACAGTTTACCAAGTCAGCCGCTTTTATCCTGCTTGTTTGTTCTTTTGAAACACCTGCAATCAATGTGATTTTATCGTCTTCAACGGTTGAAAGAACAATAGCTGCACTGCCTAGCTGCTCTTTCAATTTATCAACTAATTCGCGTAATGTTTTCCCATCGCTTCCTTCGATATTAGCCGCCAGCACGTTGATGCCATCAACATCTACCGCTTGCTTCACAAGGTCACCACTGGCAGCTTTTGTCAACTGCGTTTTCAATTGTTCTAGCTCTTTTTCTAGCGATTTGTTTTTTTCTTGAATTTGAATGATTTTCTCAATTACTGATTCACGCGTTCCTTTTACCAATTTAGCCATGTTTTGCAATAAACGTTCATTTTGGGTGACCCAATTAAGCGCCCCCTCCCCTGCAATAGCTTCAATACGCCGAACCCCTGATGCAATACCCGTTTCGGACAGGGTTTTCATAAAACCAATATCACCTACACGCTTCACGTGTGTGCCACCACAGAGTTCTGTCGAAAATTCGCCCATTTTCAAAACGCGGACCTTGTCCCCGTATTTTTCACCGAACAACGCCATTGCCCCTTCTTTAACGGCTGTTTCTTGATCTGTTATTCTCGTTTCTACGTTTGCGTTTAGTCTAATTTGCTCGTTAACTACCCGTTCTATTTGTTCTAACTGGTCAGCTGAAATCGGTTCAAAATGACTGAAATCAAAACGTAATCGTTTAGCCTCAACCAAAGAGCCTTTTTGCGTAACGTGATCGCCTAATACTTGACGCAACGCGGCGTGCAACAAATGTGTTGCTGAATGGTTTGATGCGATAGCCGTACGTTCTTCCGTATTAATATGAGCGTTAACAGTAGCATTTATACTGAGTTCGCCATCAATAACACGACCGATATGAATATAGGCATTGGCTTGCTTTTGTACATCTAATACTTCAAAACAGCCATGTTGTGATTTAATCATACCTTTATCGCCCGCCTGCCCCCCCGCCTGTGCATAGAATGGGGTTTTATCCAGCACTAAATAGGCTGTATCGCCTTTCGAAATCCTTGTTACTTCTTCGTCGCCCTTAAACATTGCTTGCACAATAGCATTAGAACGTGAGCAATCATGCCCAGTAAACTCTGTTATAAAGTTTAGCTGTGGCAACTCCGATTGCCCTGACGCAAATGAGTTTGATGATCTAGCGCGTTCACGCTGCGCCTCCATTGCTTGCTCAAAACTCGCCATATCGACCGTTAAGTTATTTTCTCTGGCATAGTCGGCCGTTAAATCAACCGGAAAACCGAACGTATCGTATAGTTTAAATGCCACTTCGCCTGAAATAACATGATCTTTCAATGACTGCGTACTATCTTGCAATAATTTCATCCCTTGCTCTAAGGTTTCAGCAAAACGCTGTTCTTCCTTCAATAAGATATTAGAGACCGTCTTTGCTTTTTCGATCAGTTCTGGATAAGCCTCGCCCATTTCAATAACTAAGGGCTGAACAAGCTGATAGAAAAAAGCGTCTTTCATCTCTAACTTATAACCGTGGCGAATCGCGCGGCGGATAATGCGCCTGAGAACATAACCGCGACCTTCATTCGAGGGTAAAACCCCGTCCACTATTAAAAAAGTACAAGAACGAATGTGATCGACTAAAACGCGCAATGACGCATGTGATAAATCTGCTGTGTTCGTTAGTTGCGACGCGCTTTTTACCAAGCCTTGAAATAACTCAATGTCGTAGTTACTGCGTACCCCTTGCAGCACAGCGGCTATTCGCTCTAGGCCCATACCTGTATCAACCGAAGGTTTTGTCAACGGGGTCAGATTCCCTTTTGTATCGCGGTCATATTGCATGAAGACCAAGTTCCATATTTCCACATAACGATCGCCGTCTTCTTCGGGTGTCCCAGGCGGGCCGCCGGCAACGTCTTCCCCATGGTCATAAAAGATCTCTGAACAAGGCCCGCATGGGCCCGTATAACCCATTGACCAAAAATTATCTTTTGCACCAAGGCGTGACAATCGATCAGGGCTGATGCCTATTTCATTCAACCAAATATCCGCTGCTTCAAGATCTTCATCAAACACAGTGACCCATAATTTTTCAGCAGGTATATCAAGTTCGCCGACTAAAAACTCCCACGCGTATTTAATGGCACCTTGTTTAAAATACTCGCCAAAGCTAAAGTTTCCCAACATTTCGAAAAACGTATGGTGCCGTGCTGTATAGCCTACATTCTCTAGATCGTTGTGCTTTCCACCTGCTCTTACGCAGCGTTGTGAGGAAGTCGCTTTATTATAAGCTCGCTTTTCTTGGCCTAAAAAAACATCCTTAAATTGCACCATACCTGCATTGGTGAATAGCAACGTAGGGTCATTACTCGGAATTAACGAGCTAGAGGGCACTATTTGGTGTCCTCGCTTTTCAAAATATGTCAGAAAGGTTGAGCGGATATCAGCGCTGCTTAAAATTTTCATCTTGTTAAAACCTTTTTAAGACAGTTGATTAAACATCTGTCTAATCATGTCGTGTGTAAACCCTTTGTGTTGAAAAAACCGTGTCCGTTTGGCGCGGTCTTTCATGTTTTCTGGTGCTTGGTTTCCATATTTTTTCTGATGCAATGCGCTCAATAACTCCTGCCAATCTGGTTGCTCATCAAATACGTCATCTATATTTGCGTGAATACCCCGTTCTTTTAATTCGTACTGTATACGAACTGGACCAAAACCTTTATTTAACCTAGAGCGGCTATAGCTTTTTGCAAACCGCTGATCGCTTTGCCAATTTTTTTCAACGAACTCCTCTAAAAGCAGCTCGACATCATCCGTATCAAAACCTTTAGCGGTTAATTTTTTTTGTAATTCATTCTGGCTATGCTCACGCCTAGCCAGTAATAAAAGACAGCTCGCTCTTAATCGAGAAAGCTCTTTCTTGCGTTGTTCACTCAGGCTTATTCTCTACTGCTGTTGTTTTTTCCTTTTTAGGCATGAGTTGTTCTCTAATATTTACTTCTAATTCAGTAGCCTTGTCAGGATTCTCCTTAAAGAAGGACTTTGCGCTATCTTTGCCTTGGCCAATTTTAGCGCCTGCATAACTGTACCAAGAACCCGCTTTTTCGACCAAGTCTAAGCTAACCCCAAGGTCAACTAGTTCACCTTCGCGGGAGATACCTTCACCGTATAAAATTTCAAATAGCGCTTGTTTAAACGGTGGTGCTACTTTGTTTTTAACAACTTTAACGCGCGTATCGTTACCTAGAACCTCATCACCTTTCTTAATCGCGCCGATACGACGAATATCTAATCGAACAGAGGAATAAAATTTCAATGCGTTACCGCCTGTCGTTGTTTCAGGGCTACCAAACATGACACCAATTTTCATACGGATTTGATTAATAAACACGACCAAAGCATTAGAGCGTTTGATGTTCCCTGTTAATTTTCTTAACGCTTGCGACATTAAACGCGCTTGCAAACCGACGTGATGGTCACCCATATCACCGTCTATTTCTGCTTTAGGTGTTAAGGCGGCAACAGAATCCACAACAACCATATCAACTGCGCCAGAGCGCACCAACATGTCAACGATTTCTAGTGCTTGCTCACCCGTATCTGGTTGAGACACTAAAAGGTCATCCGTGTTCACACCTAATTTAGCGGCGTAAATAGGGTCCAATGCATGTTCAGCATCAATAAATGCGGCCGTACCGCCTTCCTTTTGGCATTGTGCAATACACTCCAGTGTTAATGTCGTTTTACCGGATGATTCTGGGCCATAAATTTCAACGACACGACCACGTGGCAAGCCACCGATGCCTAAAGCTACATCAAGGGCAATAGAACCTGTTGAGTAGACCTCGATGTCTGGAATAGCGCTGCCATCGCCCATGCGCATAACAGACCCTTTGCCAAACTGTTTTTCAATTTGCAATAATGCAGCGCTAAGTGCTTTTTTCTTGTTTTCGTCCATTTTATGCCCCCGTGTCATAAGCCTCTACTCCATATAAAAGCTGGTTATCATAAGTAATCTTTTAATTATCACATAAACTGGCATTTGCGCATAATAAAATTATCGCTTGATAGCGTCTTATTCATCTGCCAATTTTATTAATAGCTGCAGACCCTTCACTACAGCCTGCCGTCTAACATTATCGCGCCCCCCCTCAAAGCTATAACTGACTGATTTCACCTTATTTGGAGAAGACGTAATAGCGAACCAAACAAGCCCAACTGGCTTGTCGTCGGTTCCCCCTGCAGGGCCTGCGATACCGGTAATGGACAAGGCTAATGTTGATGAAAATTCCCGTTGAACCCCTTCAGCCATGCTTTCTACCACTTGTTTGCTAACGGCACCATATTCATTAATAAGGCTATTATCAACGTGTAATAGTTTACATTTAGCAAAATTGCTGTAACTAACTACACTGCCTAAGAACCATTCGCTACTGCCTTGTAGATCAGTCAATGTTTTGCTTAACCAACCACCTGTGCACGATTCTGCAACGGCAAGCGTTTTATTTTGTTCGCTTAATTTTCTAGCTAATTCGCTAACCAGTTTATTGGCTTGTTGATCATTCACGACTGATATCTAGCTCCCTCGATCAATTATCGCTTACCCGCCTTTGTCTTACTTTAGTTAAGCATAGCTAACTTAAGTTTGATTGAAGTAACTTTTCTGCACACCCTGATGAAATATAATAAACTCACTCCAACACCTTATTCGCAAGCAAGTATACATGAAAGAAGGAAAAACAACTCACACCCCTATGATGGTGCAGTTTTTGCGCATCAAGGCTCAACATCCGAACACTTTGTTGTTTTATCGAATGGGCGATTTTTATGAGCTTTTTTTTGATGATGCGGTTAAAGCCGCCCATCTGCTTGGTATTACGTTGACCAGTCGCGGCCAAATTAATGGCAAGCCTATCCAAATGGCTGGGATACCGCACCATGCCGCCGACGGCTATTTAGCTAAGCTATTGAGCTTTGGCGAATCTGTTGTTATCTGCGAACAAATCGGCGACCCTGCAACATCTAAAGGCCCTGTAGAACGTAAGGTCGTGCGTGTTGTTACGCCTGGGACACTGACCGAGGAATCACTCTTAGATTCACATAAAGACAGTTTATTGTGTGCTATTTTCGAACAAAATAAACACTTTGGCCTCGCAACCGTCGACTTAGCTGGTGGTCGTTTTTCATTACAAGAAATCGACGCCCTTTCATCATTGCTCACCGAACTGGCTCGTATTCAACCGGTTGAAACATTAATCAGTGAGAGCAATCAACTGGCTCGGTCTTCAAACTCCTTTGCAAACGCAAGCCCTCTTGCAGATTGGCACTTTGACCTTCAGACAGCCAGGCGTCTTTTAAACAAACAATTTGGTACTAAGGACCTAAGCGGCTTTGGTTGTCAAGATATGCACTTAGGCATTACAGCCGCGGGCGCATTACTTCAGTATTTAAAAGATACGCACCAATCGTCATTGCCTCATTTACAAGGCATTAAGGTTATTCAGAAAAATGACTTTATTACGCTAGACGCCTCTACGAGGCAGCATCTTGAACTAGATTACCACCCGTCTGGCAACATCAAGTTCACCTTGTTTGGCTTGCTCAATCGTTGTAAAACAGCGATGGGGACACGTTTATTACGGCACTGGGTTCACTTGCCTTTACGCGACCAGGAAACCATTAAACAGCGCTATTTAGCCATCGAACAATTGCAGCAAACCGAGCCACTTGATTCTTTACAAACAACACTTAGCCTAACCGGTGATATTGAACGAGTTATTAGCCGTATTGCATTACTCACAGCTCGGCCAAGAGACCTCGTCGTCTTAAGGCAAACACTTAAAGTCCTACCCTCTATTCAGGGTGTACTGCAAAAGCTAGATGCTCCTCGGCTATCTAGCCTGCAAGAGCAAAGCGGTCGGCACGACGACTTAGTAAAACTACTTGAACGTGCGATTGTAGAAAACCCGCCGGTACTGATTCGAGACGGTGGCATTATCTGTGCAGGATATGATGAAAAACTCGATGAACTTAAAAATATTAGCGCTAATGCTGATCAGTTTTTGCTAGATATTGAGCAAAAAGAACGTGAAAGCAGCAAAATAAGTACGCTGAGACTTAACTACAACAGAGTGCATGGTTATTACATTGAGGTGCCGAGATCAAGATCTGACGATGTGCCAGATTACTTTATTCGCAAGCAAACACTGAAGAATGTCGAACGCTATATAACGTCTGAGATAAAGGAGTTCGAAGACAAAATTCTTCATGCAAAAGAGCAAGCTTTATCGCGCGAAAAGCAACTGTATAACGATTTATTAGTGAGTTTTTCGCCTCACTTAAAAGCACTCCAGCGCTGCGCTGAATCATTAGCTGAAATTGATTTATTGGTCAATTTTGCAGAACGCTCAATAACACTTAATTTTAATCAGCCGCAGCTCGTTGAAACGCCGCAAATATCAATACGCCAAGGCCGACATCCTATTGTTGAACAGGTTATTGAAGAGCCGTTCGTCACTAACGATATTACCTTAGACGCCGATCGACGCATGCTTATTATAACCGGGCCCAACATGGGTGGAAAATCCACTTATATGCGGCAAACCGCGCTTATTACACTGATGGCCTACATCGGTTGTTACGTCCCTGCGAACGAAGCGACTCTAGGTCCCATAGATCAAATATTTACACGTATTGGCGCATCGGATGATTTAGCCGGTGGACGTTCAACCTTTATGCTTGAAATGTCAGAAACCGCCAATATTTTACATAATGCCAGTAATCAGAGCTTAGTCTTAATGGATGAAATTGGCCGCGGCACCAGTACCTTTGACGGCCTTTCTCTAGCCTGGGCCTGTGCTGATTATTTAGCCCATAAAACAAAACCGTTTACGTTATTTGCAACACATTATTTCGAGATGACACGTTTGCCAGAACTAGCTGATATCGCAGCGAATGTGCATTTAGACGCTGTTGAGCATGGCGACAAGATTGTTTTCTTACACGCTGTGAAACAAGGCGCTGCGAACCGAAGTTACGGTTTACAGGTTGCTGCATTAGCCGGTGTGCCGCAGGTCGTTATCGAAAAAGCACGCGAGAAACTCGCCTCTTTAGAAAGTGCCCAAGACCTGTCTGCCGGTTCATCGCGTGAACAGAGCCAATTTGATATATTCAAACCACCCTTATCCCCACAGGGTATAAGTTTCATTGAAGCGAAAAGCCAAAAAAAACCCGCCGCGTCAGCTTTAAACGAAGAATTATTAGATTATATCGAGCAATTAATACCTGATGAACTGAGCCCCAAAGAAGCCTTAGAGGCCTTGTACCATCTAAAGAGTATTATCCATTAACGTTCCAGCCTAAGTGCTCGGCTAGTGCTTTTGCAGGAACAAATCCCGGCACCATCGTGCCGTCATCAGCGATAATAGCGGGGGTTCCGGTAATACCAAATGCTTGTGCTGCTGCCATGTGTTCACTAATAGGGTTGTCACACATTTTCTTAACCACTTTATTATTTAACTTAGCGTCGGTTAACGCCTCATTTCGATCATCCGCACACCAAACAGAAATCGCTTTAAAATAAGATTCCGTGTTCGCCCCAGAGCGCGGAAAGAACAAGTAGCGTACTGTCATGCCGGCATTGGTGTACGAGCTAATATCTGCGTGAAGTCTTCTGCAATAGCCACAATCGATATCTGAAAAAATAGTCAGCGTATGTTTTTCATTTTTTGCAGGGTAAATAATCATTTTACTTTCGTCTATTTTCGCAAGCGCTACTTTACGGGCTATTTTCAAAGCTTGTTCCGTCATATTTTCACGCTTAGCTAAGTCCACCATTTCACCTTTAATAAGGTACCGCCCGTCGTCTGAAACGTAAACAACTCGCGCACCAATAATCACTTGGTACAGGCCTTTTATCGGCGTTTCGAAGACGTTTTCTTTAGTTACGCCTGGTATTGCCTCCGACAAGCCTTCAACAACGGATGCCTCGTTAGCAACAACTACACGGGCGAACCCCCCTATAAGAACCAAACCCAATAAAAAAAATTTCATTTATAACCTTTTAAATATACGTGTTAACTCTATTGGACACGATTAAACAGCTAAAGCATACACACGTTTGATGTTTTTTAACCTCGTGGGTGAAACTTTTCATGAATGGTTTTTAAGCGTTCTTTGGCGATATGTGTGTAAATTTGCGTTGTTGACAGGTCACTGTGGCCGAGTAGTAATTGCACAACACGTAAATCAGCGCCGTGATTTAACAGGTGTGTTGCGAAAGCATGGCGCAAACTGTGCGGTGAAATAGCACTGTTAATACCTGCTTTAGTTGCATAACGTTTAATTAAGTACCAAAAAGCTTGTCGAGTCATACCGCTTCCTCTGTTTGTGGGGAATACAAAGTCGGTTTTTCTCTCGCCCAAAATAACTAAGCGCCATTGAGCAATAAAGTCTTGTAGCCATACCAATGCCTCCTCCCCAATGGGCACAAGACGATCTTTCTCACCCTTGCCTGTTACCCTGACAAGCCCTCGGCGGAAATTTATTTCTGTTAGTTTTAACCCGACAAGTTCGCTCACCCTTAAGCCGCTGGCATACAATAATTCGAGCATTGCCCTGTCTCTATAACCTAGCGCCGCATTCGTATCTGGCTCTGTTAATAGTGCCTCGACATCTTTTTCAGATAGGCTTGAAGGAAGGGGGCGTCCCAACTTTGGGGCCTCTATAACAGCCGATGGGTCTTTAATTATTTTCCCTTCGCGTACGGCATATACATAAAAGCGCTTCAGGCTAGACAAAAAGCGCGCCGACGAGCGTGCAGATATGCCCTGCCCAAGACGCTCAGCTAAATACATTGAAATATCCGATGACTCACAGGTTATTAACGTCTTATTTGTTTTATTGAGCCATGCTGAAAACTGTTTTAAATCCGTTTTGTAAGCTGAAATGGTGTTGTCACTCAGGCCGTATTCAACCCATAGGGCGTCTAAAAACAGCGGGATATTTTCATTCATTATTATTACCCTACGCTCATGTCTGTGTTTAATCTTAACAATAATTGACCCGCTAACGTGCATAAAAAAGGCCGGGGTAACCAGCCTTTTTTTTTCAAACTCTCGTAGCGACTTAGCGTTACACCCATGGGCATAAGTTTCATTTAAGCAGAGCTAACCCGCTTTCGCTGTGTCGGCTTTACAGCTTCTCTTTAATACGAGCTGCTTTACCACGAAGTTCGCGCAAGTAGTACAGCTTAGCGCGTCTAACAGAGCCGCGCCTTTTCACTTCAACACCTGCGATAAGCTTGCTATATGTTTGGAAAACACGTTCGACGCCCTCACCGTGTGAGATTTTACGTACTGTAAAAGCTGAATTCAGACCGCGATTACGCTTTGCAATCACAACGCCTTCAAAAGCCTGAATACGTTCTGTTGTACCTTCTTTCACCTTTACTTTTACAACAACTGTATCACCGGCACTAAATGCAGGTAATTCATTTGTCATTTGTTCTGCTTCAATCTGTGCAATTATAGTACTCATTTTTCATTCCTTAGTTTTTAACTATTTTTTATGCTCACTGGGCATAAGTTTTATTGAATTGGAAGATAAAACACTCCCGCTTAATTCAGCTTTATATTCACCCAACAAGGTTTTTTGTTGCGGGCTTAACTCTTTTTTATCCAGTAAGTCAGGGCGCTTTTGCCATGTCTTACCTAATGCCTGTTTTTCTCGCCATATTGCGATTTTCTTATGGTCGCCACTGAGCAATACCTCTGGCACCTTTTCGTCATCAAACACATCAGGCCTTGTATAGTGTGGGTGGTCCAATAAACCATCCACAAACGAGTCTTCCGCCGCCGAACACTCATGCCCCAAGACATCGGGCAATGTTCTAGTTACAGCATCCAGCATAACTAATGCTGGTAACTCCCCACCACTCAAGACAAAATCACCTATCGACCACTCTTCGTCAACGTGTGATTGTATTAATCGTTCATCAACGCCTTCATAACGCCCGGCCAACAACACTAGGCGCGAAAACTGTGATAAGTATGTCACGCCTTGTTGGTCTAACTTTCGCCCCTGAGGGCTTAAATAAATGACCCTAGCGGGGTCATCACTTGCTTCTAGCGCCGACTGAATCGTTTTTTTCAACGGCCCAACCTTCATCACCATACCTGGACCACCGCCAAAAGGCCGATCATCCACAGTTCTGTGTACATCGCTCGTGAAATCACGAGGGTTCCATGTTTCTAATAGAACCTTATCATTCGCTATGGCTCTTCCCACAACGCCTATTGTCGCGGCTTCTCTAAACTGTTCTGGGAATAGCGTTATAACATCAAATCGCATAGCAATTAAAAGTCCGCATCCCAGTCGACGATCATTTGTTGCCCCTTCAAATCAACCGATTTAACCACTTGATTTAAAACAAAAGGGATTAATCTTTCTCTGTCACCCTTTACAACAATGACATCATTTGCGCCCGTCTCAAGCATATTATCAATAACACCGAACTTCTCGCTTGTTATAGACACAACATTAAGGCCAATGAGGTCTGACCAGTAAAACTCACCATTTTTTAGTACGGGCAGTTGATCAGAGGCTATATAAATATCACTTCCAACCCACATTTCAGCCTCATTTCTATCCTCAACACCCTCTAACAGAGCAATAATGGTTTTGCCGTGAGGCTTGCCTGCTTTTAACTTAACGGCTATTCGAACCTTATTACGCTCTACATACCAAGGCTGATAAGACAGTATGTTTTCTTTTTTATCGGTATTAGCGTAAATCTTCAGCCAGCCTTTTACACCAAAAACCCCCGATATGTTTCCAATCTTCAGCCAAGCCTTGTCTTTTTCAGCTTGATCTGAATAACTTACTTCAGACACATTTACGCAGCTGCAGCAGTCTCTTTAATAAGCTTAGCTACGCGTTCTGACGCTTGAGCACCTTGAGTTAACCAGTGGTCAACACGAGCGCTATCAAGTGTTAAGCGAACTTCGCCGCCAACTGCCCTTGGATTATAGTAACCCACCCGTTCGATATAACGACCATCGCGACTTCTGCGACTATCTGCAACAACGATGTGATAGAAAGGGCGTTTCTTTGCGCCAGTTCGTGAAAGACGTATCTTTACCATTATATATTCCTTAAATTCTGTATTTATAAAATATTACACTCAATGTGCATAAGTGTTCGTTAAATCGACCTTGCCATCGTGATTAATTTAATTTCAACCGTGTTAACTTCTAGATTTTACGCGAATTAATTGATTTGGTGAAGTTTTTTTAGCGTTCTACTGTCAATTAATGAGACTTACTATACTTAAATCCGCAAACTCAATTTAAACCCCCTAGATTCGCATAAGTAAGTGCATCACTTACATTTGCAATCAAGATGGCTTTTTGTGTTAGATTTTATATCTAATACAAAAAGCCATCAGTTTCTTTTGTTAAAACAGAAGTTGGTCGGGTATATAATCTCTGGTTCTTGCAAAAACGGAGTGGATTACGTACGCACAACTAGCCTCGGAATAGAGGCATTATATCGCAATTAGCCTTAAAAAAGGAGAGTCAATGAGACAAATTGGCAGGGATATGGGCCGCAGCCACACGACCATTAGCCGAGAAAAGGCGATAGAAAAACAGAATTTACAATTACTATTATGCTGGTTTTAGACTTACTTTTAAAGCTATGGAGCCAAAAAAATCACTAGATAGTGATATATTGTGGAAAGAAATTACAAAAATTAATATTGTTTATATTGGAGATTATCATGAGTAAAAAATTGTATAGTTTTGAGCCTGATTGGGAGAATAAAGCTATCCCTGGAGATAGCATTATTGAGCGTATGGGTGATATAAATTTATCAAGAACCGATTTTGCAAGAAATATGGGGTATTCAACTAAACATATTTATAAAATTATCAAGAGTGAGGCAAGTATTAATGAAGATACAGCACTCAAATTAGAGAAAGTTTTAGATATTCCTGCTAGTTTTTGGATGAATTTAGAAGGTAATTATCGTCAAGCATTAGCAAGAGAACAGGAAAAACAGATTTTGTTGGTGGATGCGGTGCAGATTGGTTAAAACAAATCCCGTTAAAAAGCATGTTTAAGTTTGGCTGGATTACTAAATTTGCCGACACAGGGTTACAAATAAAAGAATGCCTTAAATTTTATGGCGTTGCCTGTGTTGATTCTTGGCGCAAGGCACAGGCTAAAAACTATCAAGCTGTTTTTAAATCATCCGATAAAATTACTAAAAATGATATTGCAATCCAAACGTGGTTAAGACAAGGCTTTATTGCTATTAAGTCTAAGGCATAAAACCAATGACCATTTATGGTTTTCTTTTTTTCATGAAATTGCTCATATCTTAAAACACAAAAAACAACTATTTTTAGAGGGTAACAATTTTGTTAAGGATGAGGTTTTAGAAGCCGAGGCGGATAATTTTGCTACTGATATTTTAATTCCTAAGCACCATAATTTATCTCACCTAGATTCGCATAATAAGTGCACTGCATATTCTGGTGAAAGTGAACACTGATTCTGGTTTTAGCGTGAACACGTAAATTCAACGTATTGGGCTAGACCTATTTTTAAATAAACTGTTCACACTTGTCAACTTCTAATTGTTTTTGGGGCTGTCCTAGATTAATTTAGTTATCTAGGACAGCTCCCCAAACTTTCAGAGCTTTGATATTTCAGTTATCAATCCACCATACTTCAAATACAGCGTAAAAGACTCCCTCTATGCAAGAGCGGTGGCTGACCTTTATCACGGTGACCTAAACATTGGGACTTATATACTTAATTCCCCAATTAATTATTGGAAAGGAAACCCTTGCCCTTGCCCCGTTCGCCCTTTTAAACCACGCATCATCTTTGCCATTCCACCTTTGGACATTTTCTTCATCATTTTTTGCGCTTGTTTATATTGCTTCATCAATTTATTCACGTCTTGCACCTGAAGCCCAGCCCCTGCTGCAATTCGCTTTCTTCTTGAGCCATTAATCAACGTAGGAAATATTTTTTCCTTTTTAGTCATTGAGTTAATTAACGCAATTTGTCTGCTGAAATCCTTATCGTTGACGTTATTTTTAAGACTCTGAGGAACATCTGCCATGCCAGGAATTTTATCCATCATCGCGTTCATACCACCCATATCCATCATTTGATTTAGTTGATCGCTGTAATCATCTAAATCAAAGCCTTTACCTTTGCTGATTTTCTTAGCGAGCTTTTCCGCCTTCTCTTTATCTACTTTGCGCTCAATCTCTTCAACCAAACTTAACGCATCGCCCATACCCAATAAACGAGATGCAACTCTGTCTGGGTGGAAGGGTTCTAACGCATCGGTCTTTTCGCCAATGCCTAAGAATTTAATCGGCTTCCCTGTGATTTGACGAATAGACAACGCCGCGCCGCCTCTGGCATCACCGTCTGTTTTTGTTAGCACAACACCGGTAAGTGGCAACGCATCGTTGAATACTTTCGCTGTATTGGCTGCATCTTGCCCCGTCATACTATCAACAACAAACAGAGTCTCTGCAGGCTTTGCTATTTGATGAATTTGGCGAATCTCAGCCATCATTTCATCATCAATATGCAACCGGCCGGCGGTATCAATAATCAACACATCGCTGAACTGCTTACTGGCTGCGGCTATTGCACGTTTTACAATATCAACCGGTTTTTGATCTACGCTACTGGGGGAAAATTCAGCCCCCACTTCACCTGCTAGTGTCTGTAATTGATCGATGGCCGCTGGACGATAAACGTCGGCACTAACAACCATCACTGACTTTTTATGACGCTCAATAAGTAAACGAGACAGCTTCGCAACGGTTGTTGTTTTACCGGAACCTTGTAAGCCCGCCAGAAGAATAACAACCGGTGGTGCGGCAGAAAGGTCTAACGACTCATTCGCCTCACCCATCGTTTTAACGAGTTCTTCGTTAACGATTTTCAACATTGCCTGCCCGGGTGACAGGCTTTGCATGACCTCCTGCCCAAGAGCACGTTCTTTTACAATATCCGTAAATTCTTTAACAACCGGTAACGCAACATCAGCCTCAAGCAGGGCCACCCGCACTTCGCGCATGGCCTCTTTAATATTGTCTTCAGTTAAGCGCCCTTGCCCTCTAATACGTTTAAAGGTGGCATTTAGGCGCTTTGTTAAATTAGAGAACATAGCTATTCCTTAAAGTCATCGCAGTCATTTTCGCACGTCTTTAAAACTTGCGCAGGTCATTTTTTTATTCCAGGTAACCCGTATCCCCTGCCCTTCATCTATTGCGCTTCAGGGTAAGGCTGAATATACACTCCCCCGCTAACGCGATAAGGCTGCCGTGCTAGTTTCGACCTTAGGCCAGGTTTTACCGCCGGCACTGCGCATTGGGCGCAGTAAAGCCGTCCGCTTTCAGCTTTGCACCTGAGGCATAAGTTTCATTGGAGCGGAAATAAGGGACTTCCGCTTAATTCAGCTTTATGACAAACTATGCCCATGCCTTTTTCTCTCACTGTTTTTAATAATTTAAGCATTATCACCGCGCTGCTGTACGCAGGCAGTGCCTGCCTTGTTGCCGTTAATATCATTAGCAATACACCTATTCAAAAACAACGGCTTTTTGTGCTTCTAACCGCTTTTTCATCTGTTTTCCTTCATGCATTGCTGGTAATCAGTAGCTATAACGTAAACCACGCCATTGCTAACGACTTTTTCAGCATGTTGTCTATGGTTTTCTTAGTTATCAGTTTATTGTTTATTGTTTCAGCGTCCACCCAAGCGATAGAATCACTCGCTATTATTGTTTTTCCTTTTTCCTCTGTCGCGGTATTGCTGAATTTCGGGAACAGCATCGCGACGATACAGACCGCCAGTATTGAGGCAACACTACAGTTACATATTGTTTTATCTATTTTGTCCTACAGTTTATTGACCGTTGCAGCCTTTCAAGCCATTTTCTTATCCATCCAAGAAAAACAGCTACATAACCAGAAACCTAATCAATTTATTAATTGCCTACCTCCTCTTCAGCTTATGGAGCACTTACTATTTCGTGTTGTATTTTTAGGTCTGTGCGTATTAACCCTTGCGCTGGCTACTGGTTTCGTTTTTCTAGAAGATGTATTTGCTCAACACATCGCACACAAAACCGTTCTATCAATACTGGCTTGGATCGTCTTTGCAACACTGTTGTGCGGTAGATATTTCTTCGGTTGGCGTGGACAAAAAGCTGTCAAGTGGACATACAGCGGGTATATAACTTTAATGTTGGCATATTTCGGCAGTAAATTTGTTTTGCAACTTATACTCAATTAAGGCTAAACCTTTAGCTCTTGCTTAGGTTCTATTTTCGATAGAATTGCGCGGGCATGTTCCAAATAAGTCAAACTTTTATCACTACGCTAATAACGCATTAATTCTGTCCAAATCTTCTTGCGTATCAACCCCGGCTTCAGGGATTCGATTAACCGCTGGCACTAAAATACGCTCGCCTTGGTTGAGTATTCTTAATTGCTCAAGTGATTCTATTTTCTCTAAATCACAGGCCGGCCATGTTATATAACGTTTTAAAAAACCGACGGTATAACTATAAACCCCAATATGCCGGTAATGCACTAGCTGATATGTTGAGGCGTTAGCAGGAAATGCATCACGCTCCCACGGGATAGGCGCTCGACTGAAATACAGCGCATAGTCTTGTCTGTCACGAACTACTTTTACCACGTTGGGGTTGAGAATCTGTGCCAAATCATCAATAGGCGCACATAAACTGGCCACCTGAGCAATGTTTTGTTCTATCAGCGCAACGGCTGCCTTTTTGAGTAGCTTTGGCGGTATCAATGGTTCATCACCTTGGCAATTAACAACGACAACGTCATCAGCCCATTCAAGCTTATTCGCTACTTCGGCCAACCGCTCCGTACCCGATCTGTGCGATTGCAATGTCATCATTGCATTGAACCCCGCTTTTTTTACACACTCAACGATGCGCTCATCGTCTGTTGCTACAACGACTTCTTCCGCCCCAGCTTGAGCGGCTTTTTCACAAACGTGCAAGACCATTTCTTTACCCGCGATTTTTAACAGTGGCTTACCTAGAAGGCGTGAGGACGCGTAACGGGCCGGGATGACTACTTTAAATGGTTGACTCATTTATTATGCTAACTGTTTAGCCTCTTCAGACGTTATTTTTCGTGCCTCGTCAATCAGCATGATGGGTATGTTGTCACGTACTGCATACGCTAATCGGCATGGTACACAGATCAGTTCTTGCTCTTCTTTTACGTATTTCAAACCCGATTTACATGACGGGCAGGCCAATATATCTAATAATTTCTTATCCATATGCTTTCTCTTTTAATAAAGACAGTAATGTTAAACCAAATTTTTGTGTCATTTGCGCTTTAATTGGCACATACCAGTGTTTCTCATTTGCAATAAACGCACATTTAACCGCATCTTTCTCGGTCATCAAAACGGGTCTGTTATCACCGAAATTTATATCTTTTGGGGTGTAATTAAAATGGTCAGGGAAAAAATGCGGTTCAAATGACACGTTGAATTTTTTTAAGTATGAAAAAAATCGGGACGGGTTGCCTAAACCAGCAAGCGCATGACAAGGCGTACTTTTAAATTCTTCCAAGGGCAGAACTTGCTTTTCATCAAGCACTTTAATCGCCTCTTTACCCTCTATTATTAATGCGTACTCATCTTGACGAGCTAAACCATTACAAACAACGAAGTCCACTGTTTTTAATCGTTCAACCGGTTCGCGCAGTGGCCCTGCTGGCAATAAGTAATGGTTGCCGTAACGACGTTCCCCATCGACGAGTGCTATTTCAATATCTCGTTGCAAAGCATAGTGCTGTAGCCCATCATCTGAAATAATAACGTTACACTGGTAATGCTCCATTAGCGTTTGCGCGCTGTCCGCACGATTAGGCCCAACGGCGACGGGACAAGACGTTCTTTTTGCTAAAATTTTTGCCTCATCGCCCACAATTCTAACGTCACTATCCGCGCGAACCTGCTGAGGCCAACTAGATGCAATACCGCCATAGCCACGGCTAATAATCCCAGGTGAGTACCCGGTTGATTTAAGAAACTCCGCGAGCCAAATAACTAAAGGCGTTTTCCCTGTTCCGCCCACCGTTATATTACCGACAACAATCACTGGCACGGACAGTTTTGTAGATTTGAGCCAGCCTTTTGTATAGCCAATTGAACGTAACTTAACAACCAGTCCAAAAAGCCATGTAAAAGGCAACAAAGCCAATGCGATTGAGCGCTGTCCATACCACACGTTATCAAAAAAACGACTTGCTTTATGATTCATTAAAGAAGGCTATTGGCTGGCTTTAGGTGGCTCATTTGCAGCAAAGGTGATATTAACGAAGCCCAATTGACTCGCTGCATCTAAAATCGTGATAACGGATTGATGTGTCGCTTGCCCGTCAGCACTGATTAATATTGGCGGGCTTTTCTTATCCCCCGCCGCCTCTTTCAGCGCTTTTTTAATGCTGTCCAACCCAGCGTTCACGACTTCATGCTCGTTAACAAAAAAGCGGCTTTTAGCGTCAACACTCACCTCTAAGACGTCTGCTATTTTTTTCACTTCACCAGATGCCTGAGGTAACTCAATTTTTAGTTGTGTTTCGCGATCAAACGTCGTCGTGACCATAAAGAAAATCAATAACAAAAAAACAACGTCTATCAACGGTGTTAAATCAAGCTCTAGTTCTTCGTTGTTTTTTCTCTTAAAGTCCATCCGGTTTTACTCACGTTCGCCGTGCATCACTTCAACCATTTTGAGTGCTTCACCTTCCATTTTAATCACCAACTCGGTCACTTTTCCTCTGAAAAACCGATAAAACATAAGTGAAGGAATAGCGACCGAAAGCCCTGATGCTGTTGTGATCAAAGCTTGTGAAATACCACCCGCCAAAACAGCGGGGTCCCCCGTGCCATGCAACACAATGTCCGCGAATACTTTAATCATGCCGATGACAGTACCAAGCAAGCCAAGCAAAGGCGTGACAGATGCAATCGTGCCGAGTGAATTCAGATATTTTTCAAGCTCGTGCGCAACTTGTATCCCTGTTTCTTCAATGCTTTCCTTCATCACTTCACGTCCATGCGACTCGTTAATGATACCTGCCGCCAATATACGACCTAATGGTGAGGCATTAGAGAGTGTTTGTAATTTATTTTCATCTAATTGATTCGCTTTATGTAACGACCAAACAGATGAGACTAATTGCTTAGGCGCAATTTTTTCGTCATTAAGAGCCAAAAAGCGTTCGACAATAATAGCCAATGAAATAATCGAGCACACAACAATGGGGCCCATCAACCAGCCACCTGATATTAGAATCTCAAGCACAATACCCTCTGTTCGTTATTTTGAAGTTGGCTTATGTTACTTTATTTTCTACTCGTCGGCACCCCATTCCAAAAATTTGAATGCCTTGCACGAAGACTTTCCGCCTTGCGCGCTTTGTTAGGTGAAAATTTGACCTCCAATGCCATGATCCGCCGGATCAAAACGTTCAACATCTTGCTTCATATATCTTTCAGTCACCGCCTACAGGCTAGCAATGGGCGTAACTTAAAGATATTTGCTGAAAGAAAAGTAATACTAGGGGCATCAGACCCATCGCGCTCAACACTGAGTTCGCAATAGTGGCTGGATTAACCCCGGTTCTTTTACGCGTCCAACAAGGTGATGTAAAATGACCGCCACTGCGCCAAAAGACAACGGCTGACATAACCGCTAACGGGTCGATGATTACCACGGTTAATAATGCAACAGAAATAATGTGGAGCGGCCTGTAGTGGCCGCTGCCGATATAAGGCGCCGACTATCATCGATAGCATGATTAAAGCGCGTTGTGTCGGCGCAGAAAAACTTGCAAGTGCCGCATATAAACCCGCGGCAATTAAACTTGCACGCAGCGTATATTGCTTTGACTTACGACGCATGAGCGGCAGCCTAATCATCAACCATTGAAAAAGCATTAAAAACCAAGGCGCTAATAAGCCCAATATGCAGCCAGGATATGGCAATCAAATGAGAGGTGCCTGTTTCACGAAAAACGCTCCATTGTCCACGGCTAATACCACCGCGGTCACCCAACACAAGCGGCTCCACAACGCCTATATGCTAGCTATCGTTTAATGATTTGTTTAAAGGGTCTTTAAGTGACGGTCGTAAGTTGCCAGTCAATATTCAAATCTAGGCAATGTATTCAACAATGGCACACACAAAGCGCCTGTACAAAAGAACATCGTGAGTTTTTGAAAATTATTCACTTTGCTACATCTATGCTCTGCTACACTTGATTAAAACTTGAACATCATTTTGCATGCCAAAAAGACTCATTAAAAAATACTTCCCTGATAGTAAAACTATCAAGCAACATAAGCGTTTAAAAATCTTTGGCACACGACTGCATAACCCTAATCTATGGCACTTAAATCGCCGTTCCTTTGCTGGCGCCATTGCTGCCGGCCTATTCATTGCTTTTATTCCATTGCCCGGTCAAATGCTGATTGCGGCCGCAGCCGCTATCATTTTACACGTTAACTTACCCGTCTCCATCGCTACTGTTTGGGTCACTAACCCTATCACCATGCCCGCCATGTTTTATGCGGCCTACTTGGTTGGCGCAACATTACTGGATATTCCAGCAAGCGCTGACGATTTCGAATTCACTATCGACGCATTAATGACAAACCTTGGTGATAACTGGAGACCTTTTTTACTGGGTTGTTTTGTTCTCGGTGTCGTTTTCGCTGTTTTGGGCTACGCGCTTGCAAGAAGCGTTTGGCGTTGGATTGTGGTTAAAAAGTGGTTAGCTCGTTAGAAAGCCGTCTTCAAGCGTTAAAACGCTATCCATTTTATTCGCCAGATGATAATCGTGCGTCACCAACAACAAGCTAATATTCAATCTTTGATTGAGTTCTAGCATCAATTCATAAATTTGCTCAGCCGTTTTTCTATCCAAGTTCCCTGTCGGCTCATCTGCTAGCACACACGTTGGTTTTGTTACTAACGCTCTTGCAATGGCGACCCTTTGGCGCTCACCGCCAGAAAGCTCACCGAAGCGATGTTCTACTCTATGACTCAAGCCCACTTGGCTCAAGATCTCGAAGGCTGCCTCACTCGCTGCTTGTATCGACTGGCCACCAATTAACAAGGGCATGGCAACATTTTCCAACGCACTAAACTCACCCAATAAATGGTGAAATTGATAAACAAACCCAAGGTGTTTATTTCTTAATGAAGAGCGCTCTACCTCACTTAATGAATGTAAATTTTTCCCGTCCATCATAACCGCGCCAGATGTTGGTTGATCTAAACCGCCTAATAGATGAAGTAATGTGCTTTTCCCTGATCCAGACGAGCCCATAATCGCCAGACGATCACCTTGATTTAAGGCTAGATCAATGCCTTTTAGTACAGGCACAACGAGTTCTTTTTCACCGAACGTTTTGCTTAAACCATTACAACTTAGAAAAGCATCACTCATATCGCAACGCCTCCGCAGGGTTCACCTTAGACGCTTGCCAAGCGGGGTATATGGTTGATAGCAACGATAAAACGAATGAATAAACCGCAATGACTGTCACATCTGACCAAACCAATTTGGATGGCAAATCACTGATATAGTAAATATCTGCTGGTAAAAACTGCGTTTGAAAGAAGCGTTCGATCGCCGGCACAATCGTTTCAACATTCAGCGCCAAAGCGACACCCGCAAAAATCCCTATAGTCGTACCAATTAATCCAATGAGTGTGCCTTGAACCATAAACACACCCATCACCGAACGCGGTGTAAAACCGAGCGTTCGTAAAATAGCAATTTCAGACCGTTTATCCGTTACAACCATCACTAAAGTAGAAACAATATTGAATGCCGCGACGGCAACAATCAGCATCAAAATAATAAACATCACTTTTTTTTCTGTTTTAATCGCTTTAAAAAAATTACTGTGTTCCATCGTCCAATTAGAAACCGTGTAATTTCGCGTCAATTTCTTTGCTATTTCACGCGTTACATGGGGGGCCTGAAACAGATCGTTTAATTTGATGCGTACGCCAGACACGCCATCGTTTAACCGCATCAATTTCGACCCATCATTCAAATCAATGAGGGCTAGATTGCGATCATATTCATACATCCCAACTTCAAATAAACCCGTTACCGTAAAACGCCGAAGTCTGGGCAAAATACCTGCGGGTGTCGGCGTCACCTGTGGTGTAATAACTATCACCTTATCACCCACATCTACACGCAAAAAACGGGCGAGTTCGACACCTAGCACAATACCAAACCCCTTAGTTTTTAACTCATCTAAACGCCCACTAACCATCTTATCGGCTATATCTGACACCTGCCCCTCCCGCTCGGGTAAAATGCCGCGCAACAAACTGCCGCTAACACGTTGATTTGCGCTCAACATCACTTCAGCTCTTACAAAAGGTGCCCAACCAATAACGTCATCTGTCACATTCAATGTTTCGCCTAACTGCTGCCAATCACGCAAAGCGTGTCGCGATTCGGATATCGTTATATGAGATGCCATACCCAAAATTTTCTCGCGCAACTGAGCTTCAAAACCATTCATTACCGATAGCACCGTAATAAGTGCCATAACGCCCAACGCAATGCCTAACATCGAAGACATGCTAATAAAGGATATAAAGCCCGAACGCTGTTTTGCTCGCGTATAACGAAGGCCGATGAAAATTTCGAGTGGTTTAAACATAGGTGGGAATTAAATCACACATTGAGTCTTAAATAGCGGCTTAATAAAAAATACATCTGTTTAATATTATGAGAAAATATTGACCTAATCAAGCTATGAATTGAAACATGTCCGTCGTCACACCTGAGCTTCCCAAAAACAATCACCATCCTATTAGCTGGGGACCGCTTGATGGGTGCTCTGACGCGCTACACATTGCTGATGCCGCTGTTGAATCTAAACAACTATTGATTGTTATTTGTTCTGACACACAATCTGCACTGCGTTTAGAACGCGAGATTTCTTTCTTCATGTCACAAAAACTCCCCGTTATTTGCTTTCCTGACTGGGAAGTACTGCCCTACGATAGTTTCTCACCGCTGAGTGATATCATCTCCGAGCGCCTCGCTACGCTATACAGCCTGCAAACTTTAAAAACAGGCGTTTTAATTATTACCGTTGCCTGTGTATTACGGCGTTTAGCGCCTCGGTCGGAATTACTCAGGGAGTGTTTTTCTTTGCATATTGGCGACACTTTGGAAATTGAAAAAACACGCTTAGACTTGAATACGTTGGGCTACCAGAATGTTCATAGCGTTCAAGCTCATGGAGAGTACTGTGTTCGCGGCTCTATTTTTGACATCTTCCCAATGGCGAGTAGACAACCCTATCGAATTGATTTATTTGATGATGAAGTTGAATCCATTCGGACATTTGACACTGAAAGCCAGCGTTCTATTGATAAAGTTGATTCGATACAGTTGTTCCCCGCACGCGAGTTCCCTGTTAATGACAAAACTATTCAATTGTTTCGTCAACGGTTCACAGAACACTTCCCTAGCGCATCTAATAAAAACACTGTGTACCAGCAGGTTTCTAAAGGAAACATGCCCAATGGTATAGAAAATTATTTACCTTTGTTTGTTGAACATACTGAATCATTTTTTGATTACATACCTAACGCTACACTTGTCCTTCATGGCGATATTCAAGCCGCGAGTAATACATTTTCACAGCAAGTTATCGAGCGTTTTACCCACCGGCAGTGTGACATTGACCGACCTGCTTTGCGCCCTGAATTGCTTTTTTATGACGCAGAGCATCTCGATAAGAAACTTAAAAACCACCCTCGTGTCTTAGTTAACAGCACAATTGATGAGGCAAACAAAGTCGCGCTGATTAGTGCCAATAAAGATTCTGACGATCACGCCTTATTTGGGCTGTTAAAACAAGATGGACACAAAACATTATTTGTAGCGGAATCTGCCGGGCACCGCGAATCGATGCTTTTGCAATTACAAAAGCTGAATATTCGCCCTAGTATTATTGACGAGTGGGCGCTTTTTATCGACGGTGATATTTCACCCTGTATTACTGTTGCGCCCATCGATGAGGGGCTAAATTTACCTTCGGTTTCATTAATTACTGAAAACAATTTATTCGGGACCAAAGTCCAACAAAACAGACGCAGACGCTCGTCATCTAGCAAACTGCTTGAGAATATTTTCAATAGCCTGGCCGAACTAGAGCTTGGTTCACCTGTCGTCCACCGAGAACACGGTGTTGGTCGCTATATCGGTTTAAAGCATCTTGTTGTTGCTGATATTGAAACGGAGTTTTTGACCTTAGAATACGCTAACAGCGACAAATTATACGTGCCCGTTTCATCGTTAGACCTAATTGGACGATACATGGGCACACAAGGCGACAGTGCCCCATTACACCGACTAGGCAGTGATCAGTGGGGGAAAGCGCGTAAAAAGGCGCTTAAACGCGCTCATGATGTTGCTGCAGAGTTGCTGGATATACACGCAAGACGCGCTGCAAAGCCAGGTGAATCAATGCTGATTGAACCCGTCGAATACGATGCTTTCTGCCACGCCTTCCCTTTCGAGGAAACTGAAGATCAAGCAACCGCCATTGAACAAACACTGCACGACATGAGCCTCGCTAAACCAATGGATCGCGTCGTCTGTGGCGATGTTGGCTTTGGTAAAACAGAAGTCGCCATGCGTGCTGCGTTCATCTGTGCAAGCAACCATTATCAAACCGCGATTTTAGTACCTACCACGCTTTTGGCACAACAGCATTATCAAACCTTCACAGACCGATTTGCTGACTGGCCCGTTCGTGTTGAGGTTTTATCACGCTTTGTTAGCGCGAAAAAACAAAATCAAATCATCGCCGACACAGCTCAAGGCAAGGTCGATATTCTTATCGGCACACATAAGCTATTACAAAAATCATTAGTCTATAAAAACCTTGGCTTGGTGGTTATTGATGAAGAACAACGATTTGGCGTGCGCCATAAAGAGCGTTTTAAATCCATGCGTTCGCAAATCGATATGCTGACGTTAACCGCTACACCTATTCCTAGAACACTCAACCAAGCCATGTCCGGTTTACGGGATATATCCATTATCGCGACGCCTCCACTGAATAGACACGCCATTGAAACCTTTGTATCCGAATGGAGCGACGGTCTTATTCAAGAGGCCTGTCAACGTGAGATTAGACGTGGCGGGCAACTGTTTGTTTTACATAATAATATCGCAACTATGGACCTGCTTATTGTCAAACTGGAAGCGCTCGTACCCGATGCGCAGATTCAAAAAGCACACGGGCAGATGCGTGAAAGCGAGCTTGAACAAATCATGCTGGATTTCCACCAGCGCCGCTTTAACGTGCTCGTTTCAACCACCATTATTGAAAACGGTATCGACCTACCTAACGCCAACACCATTATCATCAACCGTGCAGACAAGCTCGGCTTATCGCAGTTGCATCAACTGCGTGGCCGTGTCGGCCGCTCTCATCATCGCGCTTACGCCTATATGATTATTCCACCCGATGGCATAATGACGAAAGATGCAAAAAAACGTATCGACGCGATTCAAAACAGCGCTGATTTAGGTGCGGGGTTCAGTCTGTCAGCACACGATATGGAAATTCGTGGCGCAGGTGAGTTACTCGGTGACAAGCAAAGCGGTGAAATTCAAGAAATTGGCTTTACCCTTTATACCGAACTTCTCGATAACGCCGTCACCGCCATAAAATCAGGCAAGCAACCTGAGCTTGAACAACGTATTGATAGCGGGCCTGAAATTGACCTCCACGCTAGCGCACTAATACCCGAGGACTATTTGCCCGATGTGCATACTCGCCTTGTACTGTATAAACGTATTGCCAGCGCAGATAATGCAGATGACTTGTATGATTTACAAATCGAGATGATTGACCGCTTTGGTTTATTACCCGACAGTACTAAATGCTTATTTGGCGTTAGCGAAGTGAAACAGCAAGCCAGTTTACTTGGGGTTGAAAAAATCAGCCTCGGCAAATCATCTGGGCTTATTCAATTCTCCGCTGAACCTACAGTTGAAGCGGCAAAAATCATCGAGCTCATTCAGACGCAGCCGCAAGTTTTTCGCCTAGAGGGGCCGCATAAATTGCGCCTAGCAAAAAAACTGGATAACTCTGAGCAGAAGGTTGAGTTTATACTCGACTTATTAAATTTTATAAAACCGATGGACCTTTAGCTAGATGCTTTTAAAATACTTTCTAATAAGCGCCTTTACCTTTGTTTTGCTACATAGCGCTGTCTTGTACGCCGCAGATGAAATTGACAACGAAAACGAGGTCGATTGGTACAGTGTGGAATACATCGTTTTTGAAAACAACCCCCCCAGTAATCAAGCGTTAGAGCCATGGACAAAAAAGGCATTTCAAATGCCTGAGGATGCCCTTGTTTTAGACCCTCTATCAACCGCGGAAGCATTTAGCCCGCTTAATATTGACCAGCAACAATTGCACAGCGTGATGAGACGTTTAGAAAAATCATCAACATACACGCCTATTGCACACGGTGGATGGATTCAACCTCTAGATAAAAACAGCCCGTTACAAACAATACAAATCAACCGACAAGCAGGCGCTGTGCAACTCGAAGGTACTCTTACTTTTCACAGCGGAAGGTATTTGCATTTAGACATTGATTTACAATTAAGTGAGGTGGCGCAACCTACATCTCCCACAGAGTATTTGACAACGGGTGTTGCGCAATATTCAACAATTTACCGCTTAAAAGATACGAGACGGATTAGGGCCGGCGATTCGCATTATTTTGATCACCCACGATTCGGTATACTCGCTATCGTAGAAAAAATTGACACGCCTCAGCCGGCTGTTTCAACAACTGATTTAATAGAAGATCAGCCTAGCGTTAATGTTGTCGAAACACCCCGCTCAGACCAGGCACTGATGCCGTTACAAGAAAATTAAACTTGCGCGTATGCCTGCTTGGTCTTGTTGTAAACAGACACAATTGTATCAATGGCTTCTTGCTCGTAAGCTCTTAGTCCTGAAACAACCATGTCTTTAGTGCCGTGACCGATTCTTTTACCAGCGACATATAAGTCGAACTCTAACTTTACGCTACCTTTTTTACCGTCTACGCTCATTGACGCTCCAGAAAACTCAAGCGACAACTCACCCCCTGCAAACTCTTCAATCTCAATAACCATATCTTTATAGATAATCAACGGCCTTGCAGGGTTAATCATCACCTTATTCTTTTTCATTAGATCGATTAATATTTCTGGAAATGTTTGTCCAGAAAATTGAACATATTTTTCAATTAAATTAGCAATAAAATCCGCATCATTGCTTACACTTCCTGAACTATGAATCGTCATCATAGATTTATTATTTTGGTCGTATAAACTAAATTCAGACGATAATTGTTCGGGTAAGTGAACCATGGATTGCTCCGTCACCATACTCTCGAAGTCAAACCGCATGGACTGGCTTACACCTAGCTCGGTTAACGCTACCGCAAACAATAAATCACCGGGCACACAAAAACGTTTTGCACCTATGTCGTGTAATTGGTTGAAATCACCCGCAACTGACTTCGCAAACAAACTGGCCTGTTCACGGCTCACATTTACAAACTGGTTTTTTATCTTATAAAATGGCTTTAAATTCATTGTTTTAATGCTTATTCCAGATTGATTTTAGAGCTCCATTATACCTAAGGGACAAGCCGTTCAGCCGAATGTTTAATGGCGTTAAGACTCGGCCTTTTTTATTTGTTTCACCAACGCTTTTAAAAACTCTCTCAGCTTCAGCATACCTTCCGAGGCGGATGCCTCTATCGCATTCATATTTATTTCGTCGCCGTCCAAACCCGCCGCCCAATTAGCAACAACGGCGCAGCAAGCGTAGTCCAGTTTTAACTCTTTCGCCAACGCAGCCTCTGGCATTCCTGTCATACCGACTAAATCGCAACCATCTCGCCTCAATTTAATGATTTCCGCTGCAGTTTCAAGCCGTGGGCCTTGAGTACACGCATAAACAGCTTCGTTTAAGGCGATCACCTTTGCTTCCATCATCGCCGTTATCATTTGCTCCCTTAACCCGACTGAATAAGGCTTGGTGAAATCGATATGGACAAGTTGCTCTAAATCATCTTCAAAATAAGTGGAACAGCGTCCCCACGTGTAATCTATTAACTGATTAGGTAACACAAGATGCCCAGGCGCCATTGTTTGATTCATACTGCCTACAGTAGTAACCGCAACAATATTCGCTGCACCCGCCTCCTTTAACGCCCAAATATTAGCTTGGTAGTTAATTTTATGCGGTGGTATTGTGTGCCCATACCCGTGACGCGCCATAAAAATAACATCAACCCCGTCCAACTTTCCGAATGTTAGAGCAGATGAGGGCTCACCATAAGGCGTTTTTATCACTCGCTTGTTCACCTCCGTCAAATAAACGAGTTGGCTCAAGCCTGTGCCGCCAATAACCCCTAAAGCTGACATAGTGCTTCTTCTAAATTATCTGGGCATGCATATAAACCAGCCACGTTACGTAAATAACCCTTATAATCCATTCCCAGCCCAAACAAATATTGGCTACCCGTCTGAAAGCCTATAAAGTCTGCCTTTATGGGTTTTTCTTTTGCTAGATCTTTGTCCACTAAAACGACCGTGTAGCAACCGCTCGCGCCTTGCTCAAGGCAGTATTCTTTTAACTTCGCCATGGTGATACCTTCATCCAATACATCATCAATAATAATAACGTTCCTATTCGCCAGTGATGTGACAGGCCGTTGCTTCCACACCAGTTCTTCACCCACAGTTTTCCCTTGGTAGCGTGTCGCATGAATACAGTCCATCTCCAAGGGGAAATCCAACAAGGGTAACAGCTGGCCAACAGCAACCACCGCACCTGTCATCACGCAGAGAACAACCGGGTTTTTCTCACTGCATTGCTGCGTTATTTGCGCCGCTAAACGACTCAACATGTTTTCTACATCCTTCACGTCTAACAGGCAAGTGCTGTTGTTTTTTACGTATTCAATTTCTGCTTGAGAAACTCTCATTTAAGACAACCCCCTAATTACTTTAGAACACTGCTGCCATTTTTTAGAGCTCTGAAGACAGTCAGGTAAAGACAGGTGTGTCGGGCGCATTTTCTTTAAACGTTCGGCAGAATTTAAATTAACTTCTCGTCCACTCAAGCCATCTATGATTTGCTCTACTGCTGAACGATCATTACACACTAGAGCCATATCCGCACCAGCTTGTAATGCTGTTTTTGCGCGTTGAACATGATCACCCACTACGCTTGCGCCGTGCATGCTTAAATCATCACTAAATATTGCCCCGTCAAATTGTAGTTGTTGCCGTAATACCGTTTGTAACCAATGTTTAGAGAAGCTAGCGGGCAGTTCATCAATTTGTTTATAGATCACGTGTGCAGGCATAATGCCCTTCATTCCAGCCTGAATTAATTGCTGAAACGGAAACACATCCTGCGCCATAATTTCGTCAAACGAACGCTCATCTACAGGGATAGTAACGTGTGAATCCGGGGCCACTGCGCCATGCCCAGGAAAATGCTTGCCAATACTCGCCATACCTACCTCGGTTAAACCTCGTTGAAACGCTTCGGCAATATCCGCCACTATTTCCTTATCCCTTGAAAAAGCCCTGTCGCCGATGACGGCACTACAACCGTAATTCAAATCCAAGACCGGTGCAAAACTAAAATCAACGCCCACTTCACGTAACTCCGCTGCTATTAACCAAGCCACGCTTTTTGCATATTCTAGTCCACGCCGAGGATTATTTTCATACACGTCCCCTAATAGTTGCATGCTAGGAATACGCGTAAAACCCTCTTTGAAACGCTGAACCCTACCGCCTTCATGGTCAACAGCTATTAATAACGGCTCAGCTCTTAAGTTATGAACAGCGTCGCATAGCGCAGAAACTTGCTCCACCGATTCATAATTTCTTGAAAACAGGATGAGACCACCGACTAGCGGGTGGTTTAAAATTTCTTGATCAACTTGAGACAATTCAATGCTGTCAATATCAATCATTAAAGGACCGATAGGCATAGGCCATTCCATTTTTTTAGTTTATATTAAAATCAGCAAGAAAACCCCAGTTCTTTAGAGTGGGGACGAATTGCCAACTGTAGTTTTGCGAAAGTGTATATCTATGGTGTGTATAATACCTTACAAACTGAACGAATTTAATATATAACCACTTCCCTCGGTCCCCATGTAGAACAACTAAAAATGAATGAAGCCTTGGCTGTATAATGGATTGCAACGAAACAGTCCATCACCCAACAGGTGCGCCAAGACAGTTGAATATACTACCGTACAAACTTACATATTATGTCATTGCGAGAAAATAGAGCTAGAAAATTTAGTTAGCGCCGCTAAATCAACAAAAAACGGGCATTTAATGGCTGAAAATCAAAGTTGTGACTCCATGTGTGAATTTGGGAAATAATAGACTTAGGAAATATTTATGATATAGTGCCGTTTCAGAGTTCTTGCAGGGTTAACTGGCAAGGACTGTTTTTTAAATGAATATTGCACTTAATGGGTTAAATTCGCCCTCATTATCAAATTACGGAGATTAAGAAAATGTCTGCACAACCATTATCCCAACAAATATCTCCCCCCCCCC
>LWTM01000067.1 GCA_002101205.1 Cycloclasticus sp. symbiont of Poecilosclerida sp. N
GAGCACGCCCAAGATGAACGCCGTCTGTGAGCGTTTCAACCGAACCATACAAGAACAGTTCGTCGATTATCACGAAGAGTTATTATTCACCGATTTAGCCACATTTAATGAATAATTGGCTGACTGGTTAGTGAAATATAACAGCATAAGGCCGCATAAAGGTTTAGAGCTAAAAACACCGATGCAGTATATTATTGAAAACAAACCACAGTGCAATATATGGTGGACTCATACAACTACTTGTTTACAATAAAGATATAAATTATAATTGCTAAAGATACCCATTAAAATTTAACTTGACTACTCACCGCATAACTTTATCAAACACAACTGCATGCCTTCTTGTGTAGATGAGAGTTACATAGGATCTATTATAAATGCTAAACTCTTAAACATGAATTATAATACCATCAGCAAACATGTAGATATTGTTCTTCTTGGTAGCTTTAATCCTGCGATATTCCACCCTGAGTGGTTTATAAAAAACAATATTATTGCTGAGTGGGAATACACTCAAAAGGACATTTTATTTGTTCCCGATGTCACACGGGTATCTTTACCTAGCGAGCGATACCTTGCGGTTTTGCCCGATCAGTTTTCCATAAGAGCTACGATGCCCAGTGATTTCCTTGGACTTCGAGATATAGTAACCAGTACATTCACGTTGCTAAAAGAAACACCAATCAATCAAATGGGGCTGAACTATACAGCAGTATTCAAACTATCAAAAGATGATTGGGTTACCTTTGGTAAAAAACTTGTGCCTACAGAAGTGTGGACAAATTCAGCCAAATATTTTTCAGAGCTAGATGATAAAAAAAAGGAACAAGCAGGCCTTCTCGCATTAACTATGCACTTACCAAGACCTGATGAACTCAATGGTTTCATCCTCTCTCGCTTAAGAGTAAAGTCATTTGAAAACTATGAAATAATATTTGAGATAAACAATCATATTGAAATTGAAAACAAAGATGTATCACAAATGTTGAAGATTTTAGAGTCTTCTTGGGAAAAAAGTTTACTATTCGCAGAAACCTATATAGGTAACATTTTAAATGCCTGAGCAAGCAATTAATACTTTTACAGAAGAGCAACTCTCCATAGGAAATCAAACATGGGGCTCTCTTGATAGTAAGAAACTGGCTGAAGCACCCACTTTTCTTTACGAAAGAGATCCAAAAACAGTTTCTTTTGCCGCTGACTTTGCTGAAACAATTATCAGTCACGCCCACGCCTACGCCCACGCCCACGCCCACGCCCACGCCCACGCCCACGCCCACGCCCACGCCCACGCCCACGCCGACACCCACACCCACACCCCTAATAAGCAATTTAAAAGCCTCAATAGTGTTCCTACCGAAACTAAAGACTACACAGAAGATTTAAAACAGGTATGGGATGGCACTATAACTAGTGTCAGCAAGGACTCAATTAAAATCCGACTGGAAGACAAGATTAAGCCTGAAAACCCTGAAATAATAGTCGATGTATCAATTGACGAAATCTCAGAAAAAGATAGACCCCTCATTAAGGAAGGAGCCATGCTTTTTTGGCATATAGGATATAGAGAAGGAAACAAACATCCTAGAGAGCGTTTTTCTAAAATTTCTTTTCGCCGAATATTGGGATGGACAGATAAAGAAATAGAGGACGCTAATAAAATCGCAAAGGAGTACGAGAATTTCTTCCTCAACAATTCACCTCACACAACCTGACCCAAAGCAAGCCGAAATATCACTATTCGGCCCAGGGGTAGGGGAATGCATTGTTCTCCATATTGGCGAGGGAAAGTGGTTTATTATCGATAGCTGCCGATGCCCTGAAACCAAAAAACCAATAGCCCTAAGGTACCTAAATTCTTTAGGCGTAAACGTTGAAGAAAACGTAGTAGGGATTTTATTAACTCACTGGCATAAAGACCACATTGATGGTGCTTTCGAATTGTTCACATCATGTAAAAAAGCTATTCTTTACTTCTCTCAGGCTCTAAATTCACGTGAAATGTTTCACCTGTGCGCACTATATAATAAAGACATCACCGCTCACACCGATAAAGAAATTCGTGAATTCAAAAGTATTGTAGATTCAATTATCGTTTCCGGGAAAAAGGATAAGCTAATACCTGTTTCAGCTAATTACACTTTTTTTGACCATCGTAGTTCAGAACACTCTTCAGTTGACACAAGGATGGTGGCTCTTACACCAAGTCCCGCATCAACGACAGAGGCCATCACACAATTCCCAATCCAACCCTCCCAAAACTCATACAGGTTAAGGCAAACCATAATAGGGAAGCAGAACATTAATGCTGTTGCCATTTGGTTTGGCTTTGGAAATTGGTCTGCTTTATTAGGCTCAGACCTAGAACTGTCCACTGATAACAACAAAAGCTGGAAGTCCATATTCAAAAGCCAAATCTACAAAAAACTAAGCCTATCAAAGTCATCACTATACAAAGTCGCACACCATGGAAGTAGGAATGGGCATCACGATGACATATACACGCAACTTTTAAGTGAGAACCCTATCGCTATTGCCACAGCTTACACTCCATCTAAACTCCCAGGAAAAAGGGACATTCATCGAATAAAAAACCACTGTTCAGCATTAACCGTGACTCGAGATGCAAACTCAAATACAAAATTAAAATTAGACTCTATGGTAGAGAAAGAACTAAAAGCCATTGAAAAAAATAGAACTGTGCTGAACGAGAAAATAGGGCACATTCAAATTCGTATAACTGACCAAGGAATCGTAACTTCAGGAGCAAGTGAAAGTTGTGTTGATTACTAAATAGCACTTGAACTGTAGTGGTCAAGTAAATTTGGTCACAGTAATGAACATTTTAGTAAAGCTATCCCAGTCAGCGAGCATATCTACGATTATGTGTTTACAGATTCAAAAGTAGAAACAGAATTTGTCAAAGAATTGGATACCAGTTCTGAGGGGGGGTGTTTATGCAAAGTTGCCGAGCGGGTTCTCAATACCAACACAGTTGGCAGCTATAACCCTGATTGGGCTATATCCTTTAAAGAGGGCACTGTTAAGCACGTTTACTTTATTGCTGAAACTAAGGGAACAACGAGTTCTTTGCAGCTTAAAGAAATAAAAATGTGAAGATAAAAGGTGAATGCACCTAAGTTTGATATGTTTTACCGATGATATAGAGCTATTGTTCGTAATAGAAGCCAGTTTGTTGCTAGGGTTTATATTTTCCTAAATTTAACTCTTGCCATATCCATGAAAAATCATAATTATGTGCTTGAGAGTGTTGTGGGGAATGGTTTTCGAGGGTTTTTAGCCATTGAACCACCTCTTTGTGTAATGTTGGCTTGGCGGCGCATTCTCGTGGCGTTTTGTTGCCCAATGCAGGCACTGCCTGGTCTAGCGTTTTTGTATAATGTTTGTCCATGTAGTCTTTGATAAGTGCTTGTCCTTCAGCGGTTTTATTAAAATTCATGTTGGGGTCTGCTGGACGGGTGTTATCTAATTGATTAAGCGGATTTTCGTGCACGGTCAGTGGTTTGCCTACGAGCTTGCCTAGCTCTTTACTAATCCATTGACTGCCTTTTTTCGCACGCTCGTTGGAGTTAACGTCAAGTTGCAAAGAGTCATTTTGTAAAAACAGCTGACCTAAAATGCTGGCCTGCTCGTTGTTGATTAGTTCATCAGCAGGGGCCGGGAGCCATGACCATACGAGTTCATCGTTGTTTCTGTCCAACTCTGGCAGGCTGTCTAGTTTTTGTGATATTTCTTTTACTGAAGCGATAAGCGGGAAACGTACTTTTGTTATTTGGATGGTGTCGCCGTCTCTGTTTTGAAAGCTTGGCACGGGGCGATTGAGCGATTCATACAGGTAAGTTACCCAAACGCTAAACATAACATTAGGTAACTCTAAGCGAGTCCCCTCAGCGTCCAGTTCTCCAGCATTAGAAGGTAATGACTCTAACAATCCGTCTTTTACTAATTGCTGGTAAGTGCTGGCGGTTTCTTTTTTAGCTCTATCTAATACGCGTTGCACTGTTGCTGCTTGCTCTGGCGGTAAGGGTAAAATTGAGCCGGTAAACAAGTATTTGTTATTCATTTTAATAACACGTGCGGCAAGGCAACTCCATTGGTTGATGGATTTAGTTGCTACTTTTTCTAAAATTCTGATGGGCTTTTCGGATGAACCATAGAGTCTAACATCGACATGAGAGCCAGCTTTAACGCTAGTTGCCTCCCATAGTCCAACGTCAGAGTCGCTAATAGCTTGCAAGTAGCGACGGCCATGAAGTGCTTCTCTCCAACCGCGACGCTTTAGATATTCATCAATACAGTTGAGCTTTTCATTGTCCCAAAGAACAGTTGCAAACTGTTCAAACACATAACCGAAAACCATATGCCAGTAACCTTGGGCACGAATTTGTTCGGCTAAATCTTTGCCATCTATATTCAAATGCTGCGCAGGCAGCGCTAGCATTTGCTCGAACATTTCATCTAGTCGGTGTTGCCACTGTGTCTGCTGTTCAGCAAAATTGATTAAATTGCGTACAGCTTTGTCAATGTCTTTGCGATGCTTTTTGTTGCTCATGGGTGTGTGAATTTCTTAGCTTTTCTATTGCGACCTACTATATCGTAAGTAGAGGCCAAGAAAAATGACTGTTTAGCGGATGGATATTTTCACTATATCGGCTACACTGATGGGAATACTTTTAAAATTCCTTCGTCTAACGCGCGTTCTCGTTTATTATTATCTGCATGCGTATATTAGGTATTGATCCTGGTTCAAGGGTGACAGGTTATGGTGTTATCGAGGTCACAGGCCGACTTGTGAAGTACGTCGACAGTGGCTGTATTCGAACGGGCAAAGGCGCCTTACCTGACAGGTTGAAAAAAATATATTTAGGCGTGCAAGAAATCAGTCAGCACCACCAGCCGCAGGAAATGGCTATAGAGCAAGTTTTTATGGGCCGTAATGCCGATTCCGCATTAAAGCTTGGACAGGCAAGAGCGGCGGCTATTTGTGCAGTATTTGAAGAGGAGGTCGCAGTTTTTGAATACGCGGCGCGGCAAATAAAACAAGCGCTGGTGGGTAAGGGTAGTGCGGATAAAACACAGGTTCAACATATGGTTAAAATTTTATTAAAACTTCAAGGCGATCCACAAATGGATGCGAGTGATGCTTTGGCGGTAGCGCTGTGTCACTTTCATACGGAGCAAACGAATCAAGCAACAAGACGGGGATCAGTATGATAGGTTTTTTACGAGGAACGCTACATGAAAAGCTGGCTCCGCATGTGATTATCGATATCAATGGAGTGGGTTATGACGTTGAAACCCCCCTGTCTAGCTTCTTTAATTTGCCGGCGCAAGGTGAGCAAGTCTTTATCTTAACGCACCTAGTGGTGCGCGAAGATGCACATATTTTATATGGCTTTTTAACGGCGCAAGAGCGCGCGTTGTTTCGCAGTTTAATTAAGGTCAATGGCGTGGGTCCAAAGGTGGCGCTGGGTATTTTATCGGGTGTAAGTGTCGATGATTTTTGCCTGTGGGTGAGTGGCGATAATGTAGCAGCGTTAGTGAAATTACCGGGTATTGGCAAGAAAACGGCTGAGCGCCTTATTATTGATATGCGTGACCGTTTGCCTGAAAAAACAAGTGCTTCCAGTAGTGGTTCAGGGGGAGGTCTAAAGCTGGCAATATCACCAGCAAAAGAAGCCGTTAGTGCTTTAGTATCACTGGGTTATAAACAAGCGGATGCTGAAAGACGTGTTCGTGCCGTGGCGGATAATGAGGCAAACAGTGAACAAATTATTCGTTCTGCATTACAATCAGCGATTAAGAAATAAACCTTCGTTACTATGATAGAAAGTGATCGTTTAATTAGTTCGGATAATTTGCCTGATGACGAAGCGATTGATCGCGCTATTCGTCCAAAAACATTGTCGGATTATATTGGCCAGCCTGCGATTTGCGAACAGATGGACATTTTTATCTCGGCAGCGAAAGCTCGTTCAGAAGCCTTAGATCATGTGTTGATTTTTGGCCCGCCAGGCTTGGGGAAAACAACCCTAGCGCATATTATTGCCAACGAAATGGGTGCGAATCTACGTCAAACGTCAGGCCCGGTATTAGAAAAAGCCGGTGATTTAGCCGCATTACTCACCAATCTTGAAGAAGCCGATGTGTTGTTTATTGATGAGATACATCGCCTAAGCCCAGTTATTGAAGAAATTCTTTATCCGGCAATGGAAGATTATCAGTTGGATATTATGATTGGCGAGGGCCCTGCGGCGCGTTCAATTAAATTAGATTTACCTCCATTCACCTTAGTAGGTGCAACTACTCGTGCAGGCTTGCTAACATCACCGCTACGTGACCGCTTTGGTATTACTCAACGTTTAGAGTTTTACAATAACGAAGATCTTGCGAAAATTGTGCAACGCTCAATGGAAATTTTGCTTCTAAAATCAGATGGCAAAGGGGCACGGGAAATAGCCGTTCGTTCACGCGGTACTCCACGGATTGCAAATCGGCTATTAAGACGCGTAAGAGATTATGCGGATGTAAAAGGTGACGGCGTTATTACGGCGGATATTGCTAATCAGGCGTTGTCTATGCTTGAAGTTGATAAAAGCGGGTTTGATAAACTTGACCGCCGCTTATTAAGTATATTAATTGAAACGTTTGATGGTGGCCCTGTGGGTGTAGATAGTTTGGCGGCAGCGTTGAGTGAAGAGCGTGGAACGGTAGAAGACGTGTTGGAGCCATACCTTATTCAAAAAGGTTACATTATGCGTACGCCACGAGGCAGAATGGCGACACGCCATGCATATCAGCACCTAGGCTTAAAAATACCCACTAGCAGTCAAGTTGAAGCCGCGCCAGGTGATCTTTTTCCTGACGACGCCTAGGCTTGAAAGAAATTCGAGAGCTTCAAATGGATTATTTGAAGCTATCAAGGTTTGATGACGAGCCATTAGTCATAGCCGAAGTGGTAGAAGTGAATCGCGTATTGTTCATCCACCAAGACCCCTGTATAACGTAGCGAGCGCAGGCAAGACACCAACAGTAGGTGCCTTAAACAACGCTGTATTGTCTAGCGCCGTAGTTATGCTGAGGTCTCTTTCCACCAATAGGTTGTGCGGATGCAATCGAATCATGGAATAATGAACAAAGCTGTAATAAAAGTGGCTTGTCTTTATGCGCACAGCATGAAAGTCAAAGCTATTCCAACCACGATAATTGAGCAACTAACATGACGACAGATTTATCCATTGTTCACCTAATAATGCAGGCGGGCCCGATTGTGAAATTCGTGATGCTCGTGCTTGCCATTGCATCTCTTGTTTCATGGGCATTTATATTCGCTAAGCAAAAAGAATTTAAATCAGCGCTTAAAGTGACCGATGCATTTGAAAAACGATTTTGGTCAGGCATAGCCCTTAATGAGTTGTCACGCCAAATTGGTTCTGACCGCTACGACAGGGATGGCATGGAAAGTATTTTTCATATGGGTTTCCAAGAATATAAGCGACTGAATGAGCAAAAAGGCATGGAGCCGATGCACGTAGTGGAAGGCGCTAGGCGAGCCATGCAAGCGCAATATAATCGAGAAATGGATGAGTTAGACAGCCATTTGCCGTTCCTTGCAACGGTTGGCTCAACGAGTCCCTATGTTGGCTTGTTTGGTACGGTTTGGGGCATTATGAGTTCATTCCAAGCGCTGGGCAATATGAAGCAAGCGACGCTAGCGTTAGTGGCTCCCGGTATTTCAGAAGCACTAGTGGCTACTGCGATGGGGCTATTTGCCGCGATTCCTGCGGTTATTGCTTATAACCGTTTTTCAACAAACGCAGACCGTTTAGCAACGCGTTATGAAACCTTTATGGATGATTTCACAACGGTGTTGCAACGTCAGGCGCACATCAGCGTGAATGAGAAAGATAATAGTGCGTAGTGCTAAGCGTCGCCCAATGAGTGAAATCAACGTTGTGCCCTATATCGATGTGATGTTGGTACTGTTGATTATCTTTATGATTACTGCGCCACTAATTCAGCAAGGTGTGGAAATTGACTTACCACAAGCGGCGGCAGAACAGGTTGATGATGATAATAATTTACAGCCATTAGTCGTTAGTGTGGATGAGCGGGGCCGCTATTTTTTAGATGTGGGTGAAAATACAAACAAGCCCATAGCAGCAGATGTGTTGCAAATTAGAGTCGCCGCAGTATTGCGTAATAAGCCTAAAACATCTGTGATGATTCGTGGCGATAAAAGCGTGGCTTATGGCGAAGTGGTGCGTGCAATGACAACACTACAAGCGGCAGGTGTGCCGAGCGTTGGTTTGTTAACAGATCCAAATAATTAAGCTATCCGGTTATGTTAGCGATATTAAAAAAGCACCCTCTAGCGTTTATTTTATCTGTTACTTTTCATCTGTTGCTAATAGGATTTTTTGTATTTAGTGCTGATTTTTTTGATGAGGAGGTTCAGGCAAGACCGTCCGTTAACATCGTTAAGGCAATGGTTATTGACGAGTCTAAGGTAAGGGCAGAAGCACAGAGACTAAAAAAACTAGAAAAGCAAAAAGCTCTACGAGAAAAAAAGCGGCTTGATGATATAAAAAAGCAGCTGAATGATATCAAAAAGCAGCGCTTGGCTGAGGAAAAGAAAATAGCGGATGCAAAGAAGCAAGTAGCACTGAATAAGAAAAAATTAGAAAAGCAAAAAAGGGTCGAAGCGGCGAAACAAGCCAAGCTTAAAAAACAGCAGGCGTTAGATAAAAAGAAAAAAGCAGCCGCAGAGAAAAAGAAAAAAGCAGCCGCAGAGAAAAAGAAATTGGCGGATGCTAAAAGAAACCAAGAGCGTTTAGCAAAAGAGCAAGCGGACAGGGAGCAGGACCTGCGTGCTCAAGCGGCCTTAGAAGAAAAGCAAATGCGTGCTCAAGCGGCCTTTGAAGAAGAGCAAAGACGTGCTCAAGTAGCTGTGGGAAGCTTTAGTAATTTAATTCGCCAAAAAGTTGAGCGTAATTGGATACAGCCAGCGGGCGACATTTCAGGTCTCAGCTGTGTTGTTCGTGTTCGTTTAATCCCGGGTGGCGAAGTGGTTGATGCGCAGGTTATTGAGTCAAGTGGTAATGCGGTTTTTGATCGTTCGGTGGAATTGGCAACAAGAAAAGCGGCGCCATTACCGTTGCCCAAGGACCCCAGCTTGTTTAACTATTTTAGAACCCTAGAATTTTACTTTAGACCAGGAGGGAACAAAGGATGAAACGAACCATTAAATCAGTTTTTTTTCTAAGCTTCATGTTGAGCTTCTCAGCGATGGGCGCAGCGTTAAAAATTGAAATTACGCAAGGCATTTCATCCGCTCAGCCGATTGCGATTGTGCCTTTTTCGAGCCAACAAATCCTTGGCGGATTAGCCGTTGATATTGCCCAAGTGGTGAGTGATGATCTGGCTCGTAGCGGCAGGTTCAAGCCCTTAGCTCGAACTGATATGTTGAGCAAACCCTCTACGTCTGAGCAGGTTAATTTTCGCAATTGGCAGGCGCTAGGGCAAGATAATTTAGTGATTGGTAAAGTGACACCAAATGTTAACGGCATGTTGGAAGTACAGTTTCAATTATTTGATGTGTATAAAGGTGAACAGTTAATAGGATTTAGTATCCCAACGAGTCACTCGGGGCTTAGAGTGGCTGCGCACCGAATGAGTGATTTAATTTATGAAAAACTTACGGGCCAAAAAGGGGCGTTTAGTACGCGGATGGCTTATGTAACCTCAATGCGTGATGTGATGGGTAAATTGGAATATAAAGTCCAGGTGGCCGATGCAGACGGTTATGGCACTAAAACAATTGTCACCTCAACAGAACCGATTATGTCGCCTTCTTGGTCGCCTCGGGGTGATAAAATATCTTATGTTTCGTATGAAGGGGGGCGTTCTTCAATCTATACGCAAATACTTAAAACGGGTCAGCGTGAGAAGCTACGCTCGTTTAAGGGTATCAATGGCGCGCCATCTTGGTCGCCCGACGGGAGCCAATTAGCGTTAACCTTATCTAAAGCTGGCAGTGCTGATATTTATATCTATAATGTCATTAGCCGCTCATTTAGACGTTTAACAAAAAGCTATGCTATTGATACAGAGCCGGATTGGTCGCCTGATGGTCGTCAAATTATTTTCACATCAGACCGTGGTGGCAAACCGCAGATATATCGGATTTCTGTCGACGGAGGCGAGGCTGTACGTGTAACATTTGAAGGCTCGTATAATGCGCGTGCCAGTTATTCACCCGATGGAAAGCACATCACAATGGTACACAGGGTGCAAGGCGAATACCGTATTGCCACCTTAGATTTGAAAACAGGTTTAACAAACATATTAACGGATGGGCGGTTAGATGAGTCGCCAAGTTATGCGCCAAACGGCAGTATGATTTTATATTCTACTAATGATGGCTTGAAATCCATATTGGCTGCGGTATCATCAGACGGCAAAGTTCGGCAAAAACTCAGGCTGCAAGGCGGAGAAGTAAGAGAGCCAGCATGGTCACCTTTTAAATAAACGACAAGTAGAGGAATAAAAATGAAGACGTATCAAAAACTAATATTTAGCCTATTTCTATCTTCAGCCCTAGCGGGTTGCAGTATGTTTGGGGGTGGCGACGTGGGTGGAGGCACTAATGGCGGCGTTAATGGCGGCGCTAATGGCGGAGCGAGTACAGAGGGTATTGACGATAGTGACTACTACGCAGGTCATCCGTTAGATAACCCCTCTAGCCCATTATCAACCAAAGTTATTTACTTTGCATTTGATAGCACCACTGTTGAACCTGAATATGGCCCTGTTTTAGCCGCACACGGCGCATACTTGGCTGCGAACGCAGGTGTTTTTGTGATGGTAGAAGGCCATGCTGATGAGCGTGGAACGCGTGAATATAATGTGGCGCTTAGCGAAAAACGCGCTAATACAGTTCAAAATTTATTAAACCTTCAAGGCGCTGGCAGCAACCGAACAGAAGCTGTTGCACTCGGTGAAGAAAAACCTGTTGCTATGGGTCATGATGAATCAGCCTGGCATTTAAATCGTCGTGTTGAGCTTGTCTACCCAGCGCATTGATTAGAAAACAAATACAAATAGTCGCCTTACTGCTAATGAGTGGGGCTGCTTCGGCAGCCCTACCGCCAGTTACCGATGGTGGTACCGAAGCAGCAGTTGCACAGGCATCGGCCAGCAGTATGTTGGGGATGTATAAGCGTCTTGAACAATTACAACGTGAGGTTCAGCAACTACGAGGTCAAGTGGAAGAGCAAACGTACCGCATTGAAGCATTAAAAAAACGCCAGCGTGACTTGTATCTTGATATAGATAGACGTATTGCTCAGTTAAAAACGAGTAAAAAGGTAATACTTACATCTACAAACGACAGTAATTCAGTGGTTGATGCAGCAAAAGGAATAATTTATCAGCCGATATCAACAACCACAGAACAAGATAAACTTGTCTACGATAAAGCATTACTTAGTTTAAAAGCAGGCCGTTACCAACAGTCGATCAGTGACTTTTCAAGTTTTGTTAAAAGCTTCCCAAATAGCGTATATTTCCCCAATGCGCTTTATTGGCTAGGGGAGGCAAGCTACGTGAACCGAGATTTTAAGCGGGCACTGGAAGAGTTTAATAAGCTAATTTCGCAACACGCAACCCATGTTAAAGCAAAAGGAGCCTTGTTGAAAATAGGCTTTATTCAATACGAAATCAAGCAATGGGAACAATCGCGTAAGACGCTAATAAAAGTTACAACGTCGTACCCGGGCACTACGGTTGCAGGGCTTGCACAAAAAAGACTGGATCGGTTGCGCCAAGAAAAACACTAGTTTTTTAACGTCCGTTTTGATTGATATGTCCAAAGACAGCTTGCGCATTACTGAAATTTTTTATTCGCTCCAAGGTGAAGGGAAAACAGTGGGATTGCCAACCACCTTTATTCGCCTAACAGGTTGCCCACTGCGTTGTGGTTATTGCGATACAGAATATGCATTTTATGGTGGAAAGACGCGTTTAATAGAGGACATTGTTCAAGAAGTGAGCAGCTTAGGCGCGAAATATATTAACGTAACAGGTGGTGAGCCTTTAGCCCAGAAACGCGTGCATAACTTGATGAGCAAACTTTGTGATGCTGGGTATTGTGTTTCATTAGAAACTAGCGGCGCACTGAATATATCAGACGTAGACTCACGCGTTATAAAAGTACTGGATGTTAAAACGCCAGGCTCCAATGAAGTCGATAAAAACAAGCATTCAAACTACCAATATTTAACGGAGCAAGATCAAGTTAAATATGTTATTTGTGATAAAGAAGACTTTCTCTGGTCAAAAGAGCATATGCAAAAACATCAACTAAATGATAAGTGCGAGGTGCTTTTTTCGCCTGTTCAAGGGCTATTAGAGGCAACGGAACTGGCAAACTGGGTGCTGGAAAATAAATTAGCTGTCAGGTTTCAAATCCAACTCCATAAATATCTTTGGGGCGATGTGCCGGGCAAATAATATCTTAAAATCGTGACGAATAAAAAAGCAGTCGTCTTATTATCTGGAGGGCTCGACTCTGCCACAGTGTTAGCGATAGCCAAAGAGCAGGGCTATGCATGTTATACGTTGAGTTTTGATTACGGTCAGCGACATAAATCTGAATTAAAGGCGGCGGCTAAATTATCCAAAGTGTTTGGTGTCACAGCGCATAAAACGATTAAATTGGGCATGGGCGAATTCGGTGGTTCAGCACTAACAGATGATGATATCGATGTGCCGATAAAAAAGGTTATAGGCATACCTGTTACCTATGTGCCTGCCCGTAACACAGTGTTTTTATCTATTGCCCTAGGCTGGGCGGAAGTACTGGGTGCAAAGGATATATTTATTGGTGTTAATGCAGTGGATTATTCTGGTTATCCCGACTGTCGCCCAGAATTTATCAGCGCATTCGAGAGCCTAGCTAATTTAGCGACAAAGGCGGGCGTGGAAGGGAGTGGGTTCAAAATCCATACGCCATTAATTAATGACACTAAGGCGCAAATCATCCAAAAAGGGAACGCTTTAAACATTGATTATAGCGCAACTGTTTCGTGCTATCAGGCAACCATAAAAGGCGAAGCATGTGGTGTTTGTGAATCCTGTCGATTACGAAAACAAGGGTTCGAAAAAGCGAAAGCACAAGACCCTACTCGTTATAAAAGTTAAACAAGTAGCTTCTTGTGAAATCAAAGGTTTAAAATATATTCGACTTGTTTTTTGGGCTTAATCAGGTATCATTCTCGCCTCTTGGAGGGTCGTTAGCTCAGCCGGTAGAGCACCGCACTTTTAATGCGATGGTCGCGCGTTCGAATCGCGCACGACCCACCATCCAAACACTCAAGGCCAGCTTACATAGCTGGCTTTTTTGTCTTTGTTTTTAAATGGAATGGAAAGTCATCGGGCATTATTTGTGACATTATTCGAAGCGCGGGAGAAAACATCATTTTGTCCCCAGAATAACGGTCAATGAAACCATCCCTTAGATATACCTTTGTTTTCTGAAGATATGTACAGGTTCGTCCTTTATTTTTAATGGTTCAAATGGGAGTTTCGTCTTAATAATTTGTTTTGCATATTCAATATCTCCATTAGATATCGCAACGCATACTTCTTGAATTGTTTGATAGCTTTTTGCCATCGATTAGTTTTTAAATATAACGCCCAGCTCACTTGACGGCAAAAGCAGAGCGTAGCGAAACGGCACTTTTGGCGGTCAAGTGCAGTGCCTTGTTATGTTTCTTTGCTGAGATGTGCAAGTGTGTGTGCGTGTCCTTCCCAGTTTTTTCCATCAAATTTCTCTATTATTAAATCCATAGGTTGCAGATTCAAACAGCGAACATTTATATCATATCCATCAGGATTAGAGCGCGGAATGTAAAATGATTTAATGCCACAAGTTTTACAGAATTTATGTTTGGCCTGTGCTGTTTTAAATGTGTATGTAGTTAAATTACCTTTTCCCTGTAATAATTTAAATTTTGATTTTGGCACAATCAAATGCAAGTATCCTGACTTTGAACAAATACTACAGTCGCAATCTTGGCAGGTGATCTTAATGGGCGCCTCTACTTCAAACTGTACTGCACCACAATGACAACTGCCTTTATATATCATTTGACGTAAAAAGAGCCACACGTTTCACAGTCAGCCGCAAGCATTTGCTAGAGGCCATTAACCACCAACTTTATTATATGCCAACTCAATGTACTGCTTGGCTTCTTCAAATTCTTCTGGTGTTGAGATAGTGAGCTCAACTTCACCAATACCATAATGGCCAATTGTACTTACATCTCGATAACACTTTGGTGGCTCAAGAACCTCAAAAGGTTTAAGTTTGATAAACAACTTAATATTTTTGCTTTTTGCTTCCATACATACGATATTTTTAGATGATTTATCCGCTATAATGTCGTGATTATGCTCTAAAGCATAGGGTTCACGCAATTGCCTTGTTTCTTTGACAATTAGATCAGACCACATATTCTACCCCTCAAGTAATTCGGTTGGTGTGCAAATGATAGGCGGTTCATCCTTCGAGTTTGCTTGCACCTCAATAAGCTCGGCATTAAGCCAGATATTTTGGGCTGTAACAAAATAAATGCATGCTTTTCGAGGTTAAGAATGCTTTTATTGCTGTCGAATTCAAAACCACGCATGAGTAAAAGGGAGAATGCTAAGTGTCAACAACGCCCGAAAACTGAACCACTCCATCAACTGAAAAATGATCCATGGACGAAGAGTTGAAGAATGAAGCTGAATCAATACCCAGATCCGTTGGTATAACGCCATCTGAAGCAATCAGAATGCTTTATAAGCAAATAGTTAACCGGCATGAGTTTCCATTGGAGCTACGCACTCCCAATGCTGCAACATTAGCGGCCTTTGCCGAAGTCGATAATGATACAGGGGAGATTGAAACCTTTGCTTCATTTGACGAGTTATTAAATGCGGACGATTAAGCCATCTAATCAATTTAAAAAAGACCTTAAGCAAGTTAAAAAGAACCCGGAACGCAGCAAAGGCTAACGTGTTTATGCTGGCAAACTTGATTTTTTTGTTATAACTCAACATTATCTGAACTCAGTAGTTGACGACTATTACGCAAAGTTAGTATTTTAATATCATGTTCAATTTTATAAATTATGCGATAGCTACCAAAGATTATTTCTCGATAACTTGAGCCCAATAACTCAGGTACTTCACGCCCCATTTCAGGTTGTGAACCAAGCAATTCAGTACGGTCAAATATATCATTTACCCATTCTTCGGCAGCTGATGGTTTATCAAATGCGATAAATTTAGATGTTGTCTCTAATTTTTCTAGCGCTAAAGGGGACCAAACTACTTTCAATTCTTAATGCGCTTCAAAATTTTTGATCGAGCATCTGAGTTAGATATACCTAGCCCAGCAGAAAGTTGAGCTTCAGCTTTTTGTACTTCTTCAAGCAGCTCGATCTTTTCTTGCATGGTTTCATACTCTGAAACATCAATAACTACAGCTACACCTTTTCCTCTTTGGGTAATAACAATTGGTCGCCTTGTTTCATTTATTTGTTTTATGAATGAAGCGGCACCAGCTCTAAAATCTGATAAGGGTTGAATATCTTGATCAAAATGAAGTCTACGCATGATAATACCTTTAGTTGTACTCTATATGGTACAAACTATAGTGCAAGCTAGGTGTTAGTGTCAACAACGCCCGAAAACTGAACCACTCCATCAACTGAAAAGTGATCCACTGTATTTCATTTCATTGGGCTGATTAAGCCCGCTTGCTTCTTTTCTTTTAGGCGATAACTGTCTCCTTTAATTTGAACAATATGTGAGTGCTGTAAGTACACGTGCTGAGGTCTTGTAAAAAACGATATGTATGGCATATTATGGGGTGTGAGAATGATGAGCGGTAGGGTAAGAAATGATAAAATTTGGAATTAAAGACCTATGTGAGAGTGCGGAAAAACAAATCGAAAGCATTACGGTGGAAGAAGCGTTAAGCATATATAAAAACGACGATGTGGTAGTGATCGACATTCGGGATATAAGAGAGTTGTATCGTGATGGCAAAGTTCCAAGCGCTTATCATGCTCCTCGAGGAATGCTAGAGTTTTGGGTAGACCCAGACAGCCCATATCATAAACCCATATTTGTATCTGGCAAACGGTTGGTTTTCTATTGTGGTGGTGGAATGCGTTCCGCGCTTGCTACACAAACAGTACAGATGATGGGCTTGGAAAATGTATGCCATATTGAAGGTGGTTTTGCTGCATGGCGCAAGGCAAAATTTCCCATTGAGAACGTGGAAAAATAAAATGCTCTTGCAAAAGCGTTTTAGTGCAAGAGGTATGAAAACTCGATAGAGTTTAATCAACACTGATGTAAGGTGCCCGTATATTTTATTTAGAAAAGTAGTTTTATTATGTTTGACATTGGTTTTTTAGAGATTTGTTTAATAACTGTAATAGCCTTGATAGTGATTGGGCCTGAAAAACTCCCTCGTGTTGCGTGTACAGTTGGTTTGTGGGCAGGTAAGGCGCGAGGCGTTATACGAACAGTTAAATACGACATTGATGAACAAATTCGCATGGAATAATTGAAAGAATCAATGCAAAAAACAGTCTCTGTGGTCGAGAGCACGTTATCCGAATCAGTAGATAGTGTTGAAGGCTCTATAGAGAGGGTAGAATTCGCTTTATGTGAAAACGGTGATGTAGGATCAACAGTGCTAAACTCATTAGTGGACACGGACTCAAACTTATTAGTGATGGGTGGATATGGTTCATCTAGGGTGCGTGAGCATGTTTTTGGCGGCGTGACAAGAACCATCTTAGAAAGCATGACGACACCAGTTTGCATGTTAAACTAGCGAATAGCTAGCAAGTTGTAAGCAGATTAAAAGGCATTTTAGAGATGCCTTTTTCATTGCCTCATGCCTGTCATAAAACTCTAGCGTCAGTCATAGCTTATGCGAATTAAGCGATATTAGACTTTAGTCGTATAGGAGTGATTGTTCTCAAGTTGTTATAGTTTCATAGTGTGAATATTTTGCGACATAGAGGCAGTTCATATTGACAAACTAGCTGCATCATAAGAACCTTAAGGGTGCAGTAAATTGAATAAACTTAGGAGACGGGTGATGACAGATAAGAAGGAAAAGAAAATCTGGACGCGAAGAGACGTTCTGAAAGCAAGTGTTGGTGTAGCAGTTGCTTCCGCAACACCTATGTTCTTTATGAAAGATGCGTGGGCTGAAGAAGCTATTGGTAACTACCCTGTCAAAGGCAGCACGGTTAAATTTGGTTTTAACGTACCTCAAACCGGTGCATATGCCGATGAGGGTGCGGATGAACTGCGTGGCTATAAATTAGCTGTAGAGCATCTAAATAATGGTGGCGGCATGTTGGAAACACTGAAGCCTTCTTCATTGAAAGGAAATGGTGTTCTAGGCAAAAAAGTAGAATACGTAACAGGTGATACACAAACTAACCCAGATGCTGCACGTACATCTGCACGCCGTATGATCGATCGTGATGGCGTCATCATGTGGTCAGGTGGGTCATCAAGTGCGACAGCTATTGCGCAACAATATTTAGCGCAAGAAAAAGGCGTTATCTTTATGAGTGCGTTAACACACTCAAACGACACAACAGGTAAAGACAAACGTCGTTATGGCTTCCGCTACTTCTTCAATGCCCATATGACAGGTAAAGCGTTAGCGCCAGTATTGTCAAAAGCATACGGTAAAGATCGCCGCGCCTTTCATTTATCAGCTGATTACTCGTGGGGACATACCCAATTCGAGTCAATGAAAGACTTCACTGAGAAAGAAGGTTGGACAACGGTTCAAAACATCATGACACCGCTTAAATCAACTGACTTCTCAGCGTTCTTAACAGCAGTATTAAACTCTGATGCTGACGTATTGGTTCTTAACCACTATGGTAAGAATATGGTTAACTCCTTGTCACAAGCTGTTTCATTCGGCATGCGTGAGCTACAAAAAAATGGCAAAACAATGGAGATTGTTATTCCATTGTACAGTCGTTTAATGGCTCAAGGTGCTGGTATTGATAACGTTGAAGGCGTGTATGGCACAACATCATGGACTTGGAAACAGAAGGATGCGGGCTCACAAGTGTTTACTAATGCGTTTACAAAGGTTCATGGCTTCCCACCATCACAGGCTGCGCACGTTGCTTATTGCCAAACACTTCTATATGCAAACGCATGTGAAATGGCAGGTACTTTCTATCCGCCAGCAGTTATTAAAGCGCTTGAAGACTTTAAATTCTCAGGTACAGGTACAGGTGATACGCTATACCGTGGTGAAGATCACCAATGTATGCGTGATATCTTGGTTGTGCAAGGAAACTCTAAAGCTAAGTCATCCGGTAAATATGACTTGTTGAATATCCACGCGACTGTTAAAGCAGATGCTGTGGCGTACCCAGTAAGTACATTTAAAGGTGAGCTTGGGCCTTACAAACCAGCTTAAAGTAAGTTGTAGAGATTAAGCATGGTTCTATGCAAATAGAGTCATGCTTTTTTTTAGATAAATAGGCTAGTCTGCATCCAGCGAAATTGGAGAGAGGGAGAATTATGGTTAATAGTATATTTTTACAACTTCTAACAGGTTTGCAGTTAGGTGCACTTTATGTGCTTATCTCGTTAGGGCTAGCATTGATTTTCGGCACGTTGGGCGTGGTTAACTTCGCGCATGGCGCTATGTTTATGGTGGCAGCTTATCTTGGCGTTGTCATTTCACAAGCAGAATGGGGCGGTTGGGGCGTGGCCATTGTGCTGGTTCCCATTATCTTGTTTGCGTTGGGTTTGTTGATGGAGCGAGGGCTTATTCGCTTTTTCTATGCCCGGCCACATACCGACCAAATTCTGGTTACCTTTGGGTTGGCGATTGTTTTACAAGAGACTTTTAAATGGTACTTCGGTGCCAATAACTTACCCTTCGCAACGCCAGATTGGGGTTCGGGGATAATGCGTTTGCATGACTACTTGCCTTTCTTAGAAGGCTTTGTTGCATATCCTAAGTGGCGATTAATTCTCACAGCGGTTTCATTGATTACAGTGGCAGGCTTATTTGCGTTATTACAATTTACAACCTTTGGCTTGGTTGTTAGAGCGGGTATGCGTGACTCAGAAATGCTAAGGCTGTTAGGCGTTAATATTTCACGGCGTTTTGCTATCGTATTTGCGCTGGGTGTGGGTATTGCCGGTATTGCTGGTGTGTTTGGTGGCCCGGTCACCCAGGTTGACCCTGGTATTGGCATGGTGTTCTTAGTGCCGTCCTTCCTTGTCGTGGTTATTGGTGGTATGGGCTCTTTGCCAGGCGCTGTGCTTGCTTCATTCCTTATCGGGCTGGCTATTAGTTTCACGGCGACGATACCTGCGCTAGCGAACATTATTGTGTATTTAATTGCGATTATAATTTTGTTATTTAGGCCGCGTGGTCTTATGGGTCAAAAAGGGGTGATGGAATGAGTTCTGCAAATTCAGCTTTTTATAAAAAAGATTTGTTGCCCGTTGCGACGTTTGCGGTTGTCCTGCTTACAATGCCATTTTGGTTTAAATTTATTGGTGGATACAGCGGCCTTGATACGAAAATAGTAATTTGGATTATTTTTGCTATTGGTTTCGGTATTTTGCTTGGCTATATGGGTTTTTTGTCCTTTGGCCATGCCGCATTTTTTGGAACTTCAGCCTATTTCACAGGGCTTATGCTGTTGCATTTTTCAGCAAATATTTTGCCCGCTATGGTTGTTGGAATAATTTCAGGCATTATCATGGCGTTTATTATTGGGTTTTTAACGCTGAAGCGAACCGGGATCTATTTTTCGATTCTTACGTTAGCCTTCGGTGAAATGCTACACAGTATGGTGTTGTCGACGCTTCAGGATTACACCGGTGGTGATAATGGCTTAACAGGATTACCAACACCAATGCTGTTTGGATTGAAAATGCAAGGCGATAATGTTTTTTACCTAACAGTGATTGTAGCAATTGTTATGTACTACATTGCACGTCGTATTATTCGTTCTCCTTTTGGCTTGATGTTAAAAGCCATTAAGTCAAACCAAGTACGACTAGAATACACGGGGGTGAATGTAGCAAGGTATAAGTTATTAGGATTTGTTATCAGCGCTGTATATGCATCTGTTGCAGGCTCATTAATGATTGTTTATGAGCCTTATGTCGCATCGGAATTTTTGAGCTGGCATTTGTCGGGCCATATTGTGATTATGACAGTGCTCGGTGGCGTAGGTACACTATTTGGGCCGATGCTAGGTGCTGCTTTTATGTTGTACTTTGAAAATGTATTATCGGTAACGATGGGTGAGCAATGGTTGCTGATACTTGGTGCTGTATTTATGTTAACGGTTATTTTCCTACCGGGTGGTTTCGTTGAAGGAGGTAGCAAAATAAAGAAAAAGTTAATGGGTGGGGATGAATAACCATGGCCATTTTAGAAATAAACAATGTATCAAAGAACTTTGGTGGTCTTGCTGCATTGGGTGATGTTAATTTATCGGTTGAAGAGGGTAGTATTCATTCTTTAATTGGCCCAAATGGCGCGGGTAAGTCGACTCTATTGAATGTATTGGTAGGCTTATTAGAGCCCGATGTGGGAAACGTATTATTTAAAGGGAAGCCTGTTTTAGGGCAGACACCACACGAAATTAACCAAATGGGCTTGGCGCGAGTGTTTCAAACACCTGCAATCTTTGATGACATGAGTGTGTTAGAAAACGTTGCAATTGCAGCGTATGCTGCTAGAGATGGCGGGTTTGCATTTAACGTGTTTGAAACACCCGCGTCAGCTAAACCTTGTATTGATCTTGCAAAACAAACGCTTAATGAAGTTGGTTTGTACGAGCAGCGTAAGAGGGTTGCGAATCAACTTTCTAGGGGAGATAAGCGCCGCCTTGAAATGGCGATATGTTTAGCCCGTAAGCCAGACATGATGTTGTTAGATGAGCCGACAGCAGGTATGGCGCGTGCAGATACTGAAAATACTATTAAATTGTTACAAGATATTTCAGATAGAGGCGGCATTACTATGGTGATCGTTGAGCACGATATGAGCGTGGTGTTCTCGTTATCAAAATATATTAGTTGTTTGGCGCAGGGCCGAATTATTGCTGAAGGCGTGCCTGATGAAATGAGGGGTAATCCAAAAGTTATTGAAGCTTACCTAGGTACGGAGAGTGAATAATGAGTGACCAAGCATATTTTTCTGTTACTGATTTACATGCATATTACGGTGAAAGCTACATTGTACAAGGCATATCCTTTGAGATTAAGGAAGGCGAGATTCTTGCATTATTAGGTCGAAATGGCGCAGGTAAAACAACGACGCTGAGTGCGATTGCGCGAATGCAAGACCCGCAAGTGCATAAAGGCACCATTACTTTAGACGGGCAAGATTTAACAGGCATGAAACCATTTGAAGCCGCTCGTGCGGGTGTTCAATTAGTGCCAGAAGATCGTCGGATTATTCCTGGCATCACGGTTGAAGAAAACCTAAATATTGCGCAAATTTCAAAACCCATCGGTTGGGACTTGGAGCGTATTTATGATCGCTTTCCAAAATTAAGAGAGCGTCGTTTACAAGAGGGCGTTACATTGTCAGGTGGCGAACAACAAATGCTTGCAGTTGCTCGTGCCTTAGCGAGAGGTATCAAGGTTTTATTGCTTGACGAGCCGTATGAGGGCTTGGCACCGACTATCGTTAAAGAGATTGAAGGGATTGTTCGTGAAATTAAAGAAATGGGCATTACTACCATTATTGTTGAGCAAAATGCTGTCGCGGCGTTAAAGCTTGCCGATAAGGCAATCATCATGGAGTCAGGTGAAATTGTTTACACGGGAACGGCACAAGAAGTTCTAGGGGATAAAGGATTACGTGAGCAGTATCTTGCTATCTAAATAGCACTTGTTAGGAGTGCATATTATTGCTCAGAGGAATAATATGTATGGTTTTATTAAGCGACATTTAGCTCGATTTTATTGCGGCGGCAGGTGATCGTAGAAACAAAAAAACACCCCGCTATATTTTCTATCTGGGTGTTTTTTGCCTGCCATAATTCAGGAAAACAGTTTCATATGTTACTTTAGAGGGGAGGAGAAACTGGAGGATCAAGATAGTTTAATTTCTGCACTAATCAAAAGATCTGTAAGGGGAGTGATGGTAAACGGGTAGCTAAGGAGATTGCTGACCTATACCTGAGGCATGGGTCGAGTAGACCGAGTGAGTGGTTAACTAAAATTCTCATGAATACCAAAAAGGTAAACCAACAGATTACAAAATAAAGAATTTTTAAACCAACCTCCTAGCAATAAACTCAAAAATGCTCTATAAAGTAAACCGTGAGTTTACAAAAAGATAAAAAATTAAACAGTCTCCATGATTTACTACCTGAAGGGGTCGCTGTTCCTAGCCAATGGCTGCTTGAGCAGGGCTATTCCCGTCAGTTGGTACGTAAGTATGTTCAAGGTAATTGGTTAGCCCCCTTGGGGCGTGGTGTTTATGCGCGCCCACAATCAGCCGTCAATTGGCAAGGGCTTGTGCTGGGGATGCAACTGTTTGCGAAGCTTCCATTTCATCTGGGCGGTGTCTCATCGCTGAATATTCAAGGCTATTCTCATTATCTCCCGTTGGGTGGTGAGCAGTATATCTGGCTCTGGGGCCGCAGTAGGGTGCCTGCATGGGTTGAAGCGGTATCGTTATCTGAGCAGCTGCAATTTAAAACAGTACAATTATTTGATGACAAGGCCTCTCATGTGGGTATGAGCTGCGTGCCGTCTGCTGTTCGTGATTTGTCGATAACTGTTTCTTCACCTGAACGGGCCATCATGGAAGTTTTATATGGGGTTGATGATGAACACAATTTTAATCATGCGGTGGAGCTGTTTGAAGGTTTAACAACGTTACGCCCTCGGGTAGTTAATGAGCTGTTACAGCATTGTCAAAGTGTAAAAGTTAAACGGCTATTTTTATGGATGATGGGGCGATTTAGTTATTCCTGGACCAAGCGGGTCAATACGGAGCAGGTAGCTTTGGGCAGTGGTAAGCGAATGGTTGTGAAAGGGGGTAAATTAAATCATAAGTACTTAATTACTATACCGAGCAGTTTTGATGATTGATCGTAGAAATCCGTACTATCAGCATGTTTCGTTGTTGATCTCTCTTTTACCTTTGGTTGAAGAAGAGCGCTGTTTTGCTTTGAAGGGTGGTACGGCGATTAACCTGTTTTTTCAAGACTTGCCAAGGTTGTCGGTAGATATTGATTTAACCTATTTACCCGTTGAAGACAGAGAGACGTCGTTGGCAGGAATTGAGGCTGCATTAGAGCGAATTGGCGAGCGAATAACTTCTGTTCTAAAAGGGGCGCTAATAGAAAAAGCAAAGAGTGTGCAGGGCAATCTGCTTAAATTAATGGTTAGACGTCAAGGTGTAATGGTTAAGGTTGAGGTTTCTCCAGTTTTAAGAGGAAGCTTTTTAGAGCCGGTCTCGCTTGATTTGTCCCCCTCTGTAGAGGCGGTGTTTGCCTATACCAGTATGCAACTACTCGACTGGCATGAGGTTTATGCGGGTAAGCTTTGCGCGGCTCTCAACCGGCAGCTCCCTCGTGACCTGTTTGATGTGAATGTTTTACTGGAACAAGAGGGTATTACCGATGAGCTGATGGAGCTGTTTATTGTTTACCTGATTAGCGGCAATCGCCCGATAGCTGAAATGCTTGCGCCTAGAATGGTATCGCTTGAGGCATCATTTAATGCCCAATTTAAAGGCATGTTGTTAAAACAGATGAGTTTACAAGATTTAGAAAAGACGCGAGAGCAGTTGATTGAGACTGTTAACCGTCAGTTGACGGTTAAACATAAGCGTTTCTTACTTTCATTTAAAGCGATGCGGCCGCAGTGGAGCTTATTAAGTTTAGAGGGAGCTGAGAAGCTGCCCGCTATCCGCTGGAAGCTTTTAAATCTGGGTAAAATGTCAAAACAAAAGCATCGGGCTTCGTTGGATAAGCTTGAGGCAGTATTAAACGGAGAGAATAATGTCTGAGTACCAATTTGTTCAGCGGCCTTTGCTTACACAGCCCGGCAAGTTTTTTCGGAGTGGCAAAAATAACATCAATCATCAAGTGCTTTAGTAAAAAATAAAATCAAACAGAAATTTGATATATACTCACAAGTATGACAACTTTTAATGCTGGAGTTAACAAAACAAGATCTATAAACGCAGAAACTCTTGCTTTAATGAGCAAAGAAGATCGAGATAATATAGTTATTATAAAAATCATCCCTCCGACAATTGGCGGCGAAGGCTTTGGAAGGATTCTGATTAAAGATAAAGCCCCCGTATACAAGGTTACGCTTTAAATGGATGATAAGCGGCTACAGCTACCCGCGACTTACCTATTGAGTCTGTTGAGCAACTTCTAAGCAATCAAGCACGGGAGCTGGAAATACGAGTAGAAGAGCTAGCCTTCAATAAGCAGCAAAATAACAACGTTTTTGAGTTTAGCAAGGTAGCTCTTGATGCAAAGCTTCAAAATGAAGCAAAGGGCAGGAAGCATTATAGGAAAGAAAGGCGTGATCGCTATATATTCATATCTGTAATAACTTTGATCATTACAGGTGCGATTATCACCTCATTACTTAACGGTGATAAAGACATGGCTATGGAAATAATAAAGGCTGCTATTTTCTTATCTGCTGGCGCACTTGGCGGATGGGGAGCGTCGAAGAGAAAAGCAATAGAAACTGATGCTGGCGAATAAAGAAATTAGCTGACGCAACGTTTTACCCATACCGCTCTTTCCCGCACCTAGAGCAGATAAATATCTTAACGCCCTCTTGGTTAGTTTGAATTTGTACTCATGACTGAGTAGTTTGCACAGTAACTTACTAAACACTGAATACCACCACTGTGCCAGTCACGATGCCCTTCATCTACTATACGCGTGCTTGTCTCCTTGTTTTTCTATTTCTGTTACCAACAATGCAAAACTGAGACACCTCAACGGTTGAAGAGTGAGCCACATGACTCACACTGATGTTTTTCATAAAGAGAAGTAGTGGCATAGTTAATTTGGCCACCTAATTAGAGGTGATATTATTTACCTCAAGATAAAAAGGTGAGCGCATGATGACAAGAAGCAGGCCGACATTCACCCCTGAGTTTAGGCTTGAAACAGCACAACTTGTTGTTGATCAGGGCTATATCGTTAAAGATGCAGCAGCGGCTATGGGCGTTGGTCAATCCACCATGGATAAATGGGTTAGACAGTTAAGAAATGAACGAAAAGGCATAGGTGCAACGCCTCTAACGCCTGATCAACGCAAGATACGTGAGCTTGAAAAGCGAATAAAACGCATTGAGATGGAGAAAGAAATCTTAAAAAAGCTACCGCTCTCTTAATGTCCGACACGATGAATGGTTCACAGCGTGTCTCACCTGTGCTACAATCGTGATATTGATGTAATTGTGAAGGTATCCAAATGAGTGGAATTGCTAGAGCAAGAATGGACGATAATCTGAAGAATGAAGCTGAATCAATACTCAGTTCCATTGGTATAACGCCATCTGAAGCAATCAGAATGCTTTATAAGCAAATAGTTAACCGGCATGAGTTTCCATTGGAGTTACGTACTCCTAATGCTGCAACATTAGCGGCCTTTTCCGAAGTGGATAATGATATAGGGGAACTTGAGACCTTTGCTTCATTTGACGAGTTATTAGATGCGGACGATTAAGCCATCAAATCAATTTGAAAAAGACCTTAAGCAGGTAAAAAAGAACTCAGTACGTAGCAAAGGTTTGGATATCCTCAGGAAAGAGATTATTCCAGCACTCTTGGAAAATGACACCTTAGACCGTAAGTTTCATGACCACAAGTTAAGTAGTGAGAGGCCTCCTAAGCGTGATTACCACGTATTAAATGACTTGGTATTACTTTATTACGTGACGGATGAGCATTTGTTGCTATATCGGCTCGGAACGCATTCACAGTTATTTAGTTGAGAATGCTGATTTCTTTAATGAAATTCGGGGCAAATATTATGTGCCCAATAATGTGCTACACCTAGATGCTTATTGCTTTTTATAGGGTTTTGTGGGACGTGTATATCTTGGTATAGGACACCGACTTAGGTTAGGGTGAGCTGTCCGTTTGATCGGAGGAAGGGCATACCCAGTTATCCGCTTTATGTTCAGCAACAACGGTTGTATAAACACCTCCACGAACATTAAATTCAGCCGATAGGCGCATAAAACGAGGTTCACAAGCGCTAACAAGGTCATCGAGTATTGAATTTGTCACGGCCTCATGGAATGCACCTTTATCGCGGTAAGACCACACATATAGCTTGAACGATTTAAGCTCAATACAGCTTTCGTTAGGCACATATTCAAGTGTGAGTGTGGCGAAGTCAGGCTGACCTGTCTTGGGGCATAAGCACGTAAACTCAGGCGTATTAATACGAATGGTGTAGTCGCGCTCTATGTTTGGGTTTGGGAAGGTCTCTAAACTTGTGTTTGGTTGAGTGCTCATGAATGTTTTTGTTAAGTGAAGTTGGCTATTTTACAACGAATTGAGATGTCACCACTTTCTTAGACAATTTCTAAATTCTCAAAATACTGCTTTTCATACTTCATCGGTGACAGCTCGCTATTATTACCATGATGTCGTTTAGGGTTGTAGAAAAACTCAATATAATCGAATATTTCAGCTCGAACTTCTACTCGTGATTTAAATATTCGTCGTTTTATACGCCCCATTTTTAATAATAAAGAAGCTTTCAGCAACGGTATTGGCATGACAGTTGCCCCGGCAACTCAGACGGGTCTCAAGGTTGTTTTCACGTAAGAACTGTCGCTAACCGCGGCAGGTGTATTGAATATCTTGATCTGAATGAACAAGCACCTTCTGCTTAGGCTTCCTTCGCCATATTGCCATTAATAGCGCATCAATCACTCAGTCAGCTTTTAGGTCGGTTTTCATACTCCAGCTAACGACTTGCCGTGAAAACAAATCAATCACAACGCTCAGGTACAACTAGCCTTCATGAGTTCGTATGTACGTGAAATCAGTGACCCAGCCTTTGTTTAGGCGGTCATATTCAAACGGCCTTTCTAATGTGTTGGGCGCAACATGGTTAATTTGGCCCCCTTTAGAGCTTCTGTGCCGCTTATAACCACGCATTGAACTTAGGTCAGCGCTGCGCATGATGCGATAAACGCGATTTTGGCCACAGCTCTGTCCATCTTTTGTCGCAGTATTAGACTTTAGCCGCGCAAGGTGAAGGCCCTCGCACACTAAGGCTTTCCATAATTTACGCTTACCCCAAAGTGGAAAACGTTTTCTCAAATGCAAAACAGATTGTGATTGCCGGCGTATCCACTCCAGTTTCGCTGATGCTGAGGCCAACAACTTTTTTATTCTAATCCTTGCCGGCCACGCTGTTTATATCGTTTAAGCTTCCCTCATGATATTTAGACTTAGACCCGTCTTTCGCTTTTAGGCAATAGGCAACGTTAAGTCCTTGTGATGTCAGCGTGTCATATAATTCTAGCTTGTTTAGTTTATCAATCGCTAGGCTTGCGGCGCCGACTATTTTCCAACTACGGTAGACGTTTTGCTAGCTTTTATCTGCATCGGCTAGACCTCTTTTATGTGCGATTGTGTTATCACAGAGACTACCTGTTTTTTATTCCTTGTGTCCTTGACGTGTTTGAGCCTGACCGGCACAACTGAAGTGTTCAAACGCATCGCTATTAGACGCGAATTTTACTTCAAAAATTTGCTCTGTATGGACCTTGTATTACGATATAATTAAATGACCTACATAATGACTCTTTCACCTCCAAAATCGCTAAGACCCTTGCCATTAAAGGTTTCTTATGCACACCGTCATAGCAACTAAATTTGCTACAACCAGATTTGTTGAGGCGCACTCACTATAAAACAACAGCAATCCGTAACCCTTTGTTTTATATGGATAATTATAAACTGCTTCATTTTGTTACAATTTAAGGTAAAGCCTTTTCAAACGGGCGATTGAAGCCCTTATCAATAGACAATCCACACATTTATCCACAGAAAATGTGGATAAGAATAAAACGTGTTTTAACTCATTAACTTAGCGTTTTTTTGTAGATTTTTTCAACGTTTTCAGGCTAACTAAAGGAAAACAAATATTGCACAAAAGATGTCACGATTTTACTTAAATATCGCTGTTGACACGCCGTTACATATCGTGTTCGATTACTTGCCTCTGGCTCAATCAGAGCCTTCTGATTATGCACCTGGACAGCGCGTTATTGTCCCTTTTGGTCGGCAACAAAAAACAGGCGTAATTTTAGGCCTTTCATCCGAAACCAGTTTAAGCAAAAAACAACTCAAGCCAATTGCTCAACACTTAGATAAGGACCCTTTGCTTTGTGAGCAAGACATTACTTTATATAAATGGGCCTCCGATTATTATCATCACCCCATCGGCGAAGTGTTTTCTCAAGTGCTACCCAAACAAGTCCGCGCAGGGAAGCCGCTTTGTATTGAAATGCAAAAGCTGTATGCAGTTTCCGCTGTGGGTCATGAAGTTGAAGAGTCATCTTTAAAACGCTCTCCAAGACAATTAGCGCTACTACAGCTTATCAAGAGCGCCGATAAACCAACAGACAAAAGTCTTTTTGATCACCTTGAGTGGGATTGGCGTGGGCCCTTAAAAAAGCTAACCGAAAAAGCTTGGGTTACTGTATCGCAAGAGCAGGCTTTGCCTTGCCATAAGGCCTCAGCGCCCAACTTTCAACCAAACCCCGAACAACAAGCCGCTATTGATGCGATCATTCAATCACAAGGCTCCTTTCAAACATTTTTATTAGACGGTATTACTGGCAGTGGTAAAACCGAGGTCTATTTACAACTTATTCAACGCCTCATTGCAGAAGGGAAGCAGGTATTAATTTTATTACCCGAAATAACCCTAACACCCCAGTTAGCAAATCGATTTAAACAACGCCTTGCTGCGCAGATGGTTATTTCTCATTCAAAATTAAATGATTCGCGGCGTGCCCAAGCATGGTTACGACTAAAAGAAGGTTTTGCAAACATTCTGCTCGGCACACGATCGGCTGTATTTACGCCCATGAAAAACCCGGGGATGATTATTTTAGATGAAGAGCACGACACTTCATTTAAACAACAACAGGGGTTTCGTTACTCGGCGAGAGACGTAGCCATTATGCGGGCGCGCAACTACAAAATCCCTATCGTCTTAGGCACAGCCACACCTTCACTCGAAAGCCTTCACAACGTTCAGCAGGGGCGCTTTACACACCTCGTTTTGCCTAAGCGTACAGCAGGCGCAGTGCAGCCAAGCATCAAGCTGATTGATTGTAAAAACCAACGGCTAGATAACCATCTAAGCGACAACCTCATTAAAGCCATCACGAAAACACTCGGCAGGGGAGAACAAGTGATTCTTTTCGTCAACCGTCGCGGCTTTGCTCCTGTGCTGATGTGCCATAGTTGTGGCTGGGTATGCCAATGCTTGCGCTGTGATTCGCGCATGGTGATTCATAAAAACACCTACTTACATTCACCTAGCACAAGTTTAACTCGCGGGCACTACGGATCGAAACAGAAGGCTAGCACTTCGGTTGCGTCTGGTTTACTACGCTGCCATCATTGTGGCGCTGAACGCCGAGTTCCAGCGAACTGCCCTGATTGCCAACAAGCCGAATTATTTCCACTAGGCATAGGAACCGAGCGCATTGAAGAAACATTAAGCGCACATTTCCCCAATATTCCCATTACACGAATAGACCGTGATAGCACGCAACGCAAAGATGCTATGCAAGCGGTCATAGATAAAGTACACGAAGGCGGTGCACAAATTCTGGTAGGCACACAAATGCTCGCGAAGGGGCATCACTTCCCCAATGTCACGCTGGTTGGCATGGTCGATATTGATGCAGGGCTATTTAGCTGTGACTTTAGAGCCAGCGAGCGTACGTCACAATTAATTACCCAAGTGGCGGGCAGGGCGGGACGCGAGAAAAAAAAAGGTCTCGTCTTAATCCAAACCCACCATCCACAACACCCTTTGCTAACCACCTTAATCAGTCATGGTTACGAGAGTTTTGCGAAAGACGCACTAAAAGAACGCGAGCAGGCACAATTGCCGCCATATCACTATCACGCTTTATTACGCGTCAACGCGATGGATGAGCAAGCCGTGCTTTCGTTTTTAAATAAAGTTAAACAACTTATTTCGACCATAGACACACGCCAAGTAAACATATTGGGGCCCGTTCCTGCACCGATGCTAAAAAGAGCCGGTAGGTTTCGTTATCAATTGCTCATAGAAGCGTCGCAACGCAAAACGCGGCATCACTTCTTAAAAACACTCTTACCTGCCGTTGAGAAACTCAAGCTAGCTCGCAAAACACGCTGGTCTATAGACATCGATCCGGTCGACCTTTATTAGCCCCCAACCCCCAGATAGAGACCTCTAAAACGAAGAAAGCCTTGGCTGTATAATGGTTAGCAACAAAACCCTCTATCACCCATTAGTTGCAACAACTCAAGGCTTACGACTATCCTATCTTACTAAACTCGATACGACGAACGGTCTTGTTATCGGGCTTGTCTTCTTAATAAAGAACAAAGCCATCACTCCATCGAGCTGTAACATAAGACCTTGTGTGCTGCTAAAGGTGGGTCTCAGTTTACCCGTTTTAGTTGGTTTTCTAATCATACAAAGCATTCCAGCCCACCGCTAACGCGGCCGCCGAATTCTGGTGTTATGCTGAATTAAATTAAACCAGGGCGCTAAAATAATGAAATACAGGGATACAGATTATTTTAAAAATGAAGCTTTAAAAAACGAAGTTTTAAGAAATGAAGTTTTAAGAAAACGAAATTATCTCGAAAAATACGGGTGTCTTGATATTATCAACAATCCTTTAAAGATTGAATAACAAGGCAGTGTTGTTTCTAACCATGGTATTAAAACTGAATTAAGCGGAAGTCTTTTCTTCTGTTTCAATGAAACTTATGCTGGCGTGTGCAAGGATAGCTATTAGCCGTCTCACGCAGGCAATAAGGGCTACTTTTTTAGGTTTCCTTGCTACACTAACCTTAGTAAGATGAGCGTCCTCAAAGAACGCCTAACGCGTGACCCATGATAATTCACCTGAACAGTCAGTTGCAATATCGCATGACGTTAGATAATCCGGCGTTAAATTTTCTCTTGCTTCGTTGCTGAACTCTTTGCGGTTAATCAATAATCTTTTTCACATCGTCAAACTTGGCAGTAATGGCGTATACATTGGCGTAGCCCATTTCTTCGAGCCTTGCAGCGGCTAAAGAGGCACGACCTCCAGCTGCACAATGTGTGATGAGGGTGATGTTTTCGTTATCGCAATGACGTTCTATTTTCATTTCTAATAGGCCGCGTGGAATATTAACTGAGCAAGTGAGTTTTGACTCCAGCGCTTCGGCGGGCTCGCGTACATCAAGCATAAGAGTATTGTGGTTATTTTCTAGCATTTCTTTCGCTTGCTCGGGGGTGATGCAGTTGATGTGCTGCTGGGCTTCTGCAATAAACGCACTGGCGGGCTTTATCATATTGAACTCCTTTCTAAATTATTTAATCGCACATTTAGTGCGGCTTACACTGGCTGTACAAATGTCGTGCTGATTGAATTCTAACACCTGTGTCGTGCAGGTATAATGGCTAGATGGAAAAGCTTAAACAGATGCCCCTAAAAGAGACGTTAACTGATATGCAGTATCAGCAGTTTTTACGTGATGGCTTTGTAAAGGTGGCTGGTTTGGCGCCTGTTGATTTGTGTGAACGAATGAAAGTATTGGTTGATGAATCAATCGAACCTGCACTGGGTCCTTTAGAGTACGAGGCGGAAGTGAATTACTTAGGTGCGCCGAGCCATAGAGACAGTGAGGGTGGTGAGACACCACGCAGATTATTAGGTGCGTATGCGCGAGATGAAATTTTTCGCAAGTGGGCCCGTACATTAGACGTGGTGAAAACGGTTAAACAATTACTAGGCGCGACAAAGCTATTGCTGACACAGAACCATCATAATTGCATCATGACTAAATTGCCGAAATTCAGCAGTGAAACGGACTGGCACCAGGATATTCGTTATTGGAACTTTGACCGGCCAGAATTAATAAATGTGTGGCTGGCGCTAGGCTCTGAGGTTGTTGAAAATGGTGGAATGCGATTGATTCCCGGTTCACACGAAATGGCGTTTGACCGTGAGCAATTAAATGCGGACTTATTTCTTCGAAAAGACTTACCCGAAAATCAAGTGTTAGTAGAAACGGCTGTTGACGTTCAAATGAAAGCAGGTGATGTGCTGTTTTTTCATTGTCGAACATTTCATGCGGCGGGCGCTAATAAAACGAATAAGGCGAAATATTCAGTCGTGTTCAGTTACTATGCGGCGGATAACGCACCGATTGTGGGAACGCGTTCAGCACGTTTAGATGCTGTTTCTATTGATTAGATGGACCTTGAAGCCCCTGCCAGCGAATGGTGTCGGGGGTGCTAATACCGAGTGACTCTAGAACGCGAGCAATCGTGTGGTTGACAATGTCATCTATCGATTTTGGTGAAGTATAAAACGCAGGGACGGGCGGGGCGACAATGGCGCCCATTTCTGATAGCGTTGTCATATTGCGTAAATGAATCAGGTTAAAGGGCGATTCGCGCACCATGAGTAGTAAAGGCCGCCTTTCTTTTAGCATCACATCAGCGGCTCTTGAAACAAGGTTGTCTGCAATGCCGTTGGCAATGGAGGCTAGTGTTTTCATCGAACACGGTGCGATAATCATACCGTGAGTGATAAATGATCCGCTCGATAGAGTTGCCCCGATATCTTTTGGGTGATGGACAACATCGGCCAATGAGGTGACCGCGGTTTTATCCAGACCAAGCTCGTGTTGCGCGGTTAGCGCACCAGCTGCAGAAAGAATTAAGTGGCTTTCAATGTCGTCAATAGTTTGTAGAATTTCAAGCAAGCGCGTGCCATAAATAGCGCCAGTAGCCCCCGTGATGGCGATGATGATTTTCTTTTTCATAGTCATTATTGATGTTGATTGTAGATTGACAGTATCGCCCAATATAAAGCTAAATTGCTTTTATTTCCAACTTCTACGAAACTGGTGCACATTGGATATAAAGCGAGAGAAAAATGGGTGAGCGGGCGATTAGTTTAGTAGAAAAGAAATCTATCATTACAGATTTTCTTCAGCAATGTAACGCGTATAGCGATGGTATGCTGGAAAAATATCAAGCTCAGTTAGAATACGAAAGTACAAAACAGTCGGCGTTACAAAAAATTCACGATTGGACTGTTTACCGAAAGTTTAACGAACACGCAATAAAAGAATTAGAAAGTGCTGAACTAGATGGTTGGTTTAAATAAAGGGTTTTAACGCTAAGAAAAGCAGAGCCGGTAAATAATTCCTTAGATTCAATTCGCAAGTGCAATTTTTAGAATGGATTATGCAAAGGTTTCATAGAATGAGTAAATGAAATTCTTACTGTAAAAAAAGACGGCAAAGACGCCACCGCTTTAGACGCTAAAACAGATAAAATGGTCTATCAACTCTACAACCTAAGCACCGCTGAAATAAAAATCATTGAGGATAAAAAATGAGTAAAGAAGCAGAGATTTTTTTCAAACAAGGCAATGCTTATTTTGAAGCAGGAGAATTTGGTCTTGCCATTCTGAATTACAACCAAGCTATTAAATTAGACCCCAAGAATGCCGTTGCTTTTAACAATCGTGGGTTGGCTTATGCCAAGAAAGGTGAATTTGACCGTGCCATTCAGGATTACGACCAAGCTATTAAATTAAACCCTGAATATGCCGATGCTTTTAGCAATCGTGGGTTGGCTTATGCCGACAAAGGTGAATTTGACCGTGCCATTCAGGATTGCAACCAAGCTATTAAATTAAACCCCAAGAATGCCTATGCTTTTAACAATCGCGGGATGGCTTATGCCAAGAAAGGTGAATTTGACCGTGCCATTCAGGATTACGACCAAGCTATTAAATTAAACCCTGAATATGTCGATGCTTTTAACAATCGTGGGTTGGCTTATGCCGGCAAAGGTGAATTTGACCGTGCCATTCAGGATTACGACCAAGCTATTAAATTAAACCCTGAATATGTCGATGCTTTTATCAGTCGTGGGGCGGCTTATGCCAACAAAGGTGAATTTGACCATGCCATTGAGAATTACAACCAAGCTATTGAATTAAACCCCAAGTATGCTGGTGCTTTTAACAACCGTGGGGTAACTTATGCCAAGAAAGGTGAATTTAATCGTGGCATCGAAGACTTTGACCAAGCTATTAAATTAAACCCTGAATATGCCGATGCTTTTAGCAATCGTGGGTTGGCTTATGCCAGCAAAGGAGAACTTGACCGTGCCATCAAAAGTTTTGACCAAGCTATTAAATCAGCCCCAAAGTATGTTGGTGCCTTTAACAATCGTGGGTTGGCTTATGCCAACAAAGGTGAATTTGACCGTGCCATTCAGGATTACAACCAAGCTATTGAATTAAACCCCAAGGATGCCGTTGTTTTTAACAATCGTGGGTTGGCTTATGCCGACAAAGGTGAATTTGACCGTGCCATTGAGGATTACAACCAAGTTATTGAATTAAACCCCAAGGATGCTGATGTTTTTAACAATCGTGGGTCGGCTTATGCCGGCAAAGGAGAATTTGACCGTGCCATTGAGGATTACAACCAAGCTATTGAATTCGACCCTGAATATGCCGATGCTTTTAACAATCGTGGGTTGGCTTATGCCAAGAAAGGTGAATTTGACCGTGCCATTGAGGATTACAACCAAGCTATTGAATTAAACCCCAAGGATGCCGTTTTTTTTAACAATCGTGGGTCGGCTTATACCGGCAAAGGTGAATTTGACCGTGCCGTCCAGGATTGCAACCAAGCTATTAAATTAAACCCCAAGGATGCTAGTGCCTTTAACAATCGCGGGGCGGCTTATGCCAACAAAGGTGAATTTAATCGTGGCATCGAAGATTTTGGCCAAGCTATTATATTAAACCCTGAATACGCCAATGCTTTTAGCAATCGTGGGTTGGCTTATCGCAAAATAGGAAAAGAACAAAAGGCAATAAAAGATTTTAAAAAAGCAAATAATTTAGACCCGACTGTTATTCCAAAGAAGCAAGTTGAAGAAACAGAAAAGAAGACTAAAGAAGTCCAAGGCTTTCAAGGTATTTTGACAGACTTAAAAACCGAGTATGAAAAAGATGAGGAGCGGTGGTTTGGGGCAAGCATTGTTTTTACTGTGCTTGTTTTGTTTGGTTTAGGGGTTTTAACCTTTTGCTATAACGAAGATTATAAAATCTCATATCCTCTCTATATTTTTTCATCAGTCATCACTTTTGTTGTCATTCGCCAATATACCAATGCCAAACAACTTCGGATTGAAGCCAGTAACCGCTTGGCAATGGCAAAAATGTTTGAAAAAATACAAGAAACCAAAGACAATCCGCACTACCAAGATTTTATACCTAAAATAATCGATAGCATCACTTACTCAATGTATAAAAACCACAAAGAATCAAGGGTGAAACCTATTGAAGAAATAAAATCAATGTTCGAAAAATAGACAGCCATCAACACCACGTATTAGAAACCAAAATTGATATTAATGGTTAATGAAATAAGGGCGGATGATAGATTAAAAAGGAGTCTTGGCCATTAAACAATGGCGTAAAAAGCAAAATAGTATTTATCAAGGCAAAACAAAAGAGCAAAGAGAAAGTATAAGAGGCGAAAATAGTGTCAGAAGAACGCATACTACTGTAGGGGCGAGCCTGTAAATAATTCCGTGTAAGCGTTCATTTGTTTACACATAACATTTCAGCCTCTCTTCGTGAGGGATGATAACCTGATTCATGGCGTTTGAGCATTGCCTTATCGGTAAAGTCCATTTTCTGCCGGCCGCATCAATCGTTAAGAAAGTGATTTTAAAAGAACAGTTATCGTGATTAAAAATTTTACAATTTTGGTGGGTTTACGAATCACTGAGTTTAAAGACTCAATAGTATGGGCCGTGTAAATGGTTTTTCTTATCGGTTCTAGGTAGACGAACAAGGTGGCGGTATTTCCCCAGTGATTACGCCGTGATCTAGCAACAGTAGAAGATTTGTTTTGTCACTTTCTTTCGAACTCATCTAAGGCAAACAAGGCACCATCTTCGGTCACTGACTGATAAATCTGCTTTAAATCGGTCTTATGGGATATTAAGATCAATCTCCCCATGGTTGCCTTTTATCTTTTTAGAGCCATAGCCATTGCGACAGTTGCCTGTGTTGTCGCCTTGTGAACTATGCTTGCTATAGCCTAAATGTGCGTCCATTTTCGCGCCTAAAGTTGCTTCTACCGTCATCTTTAACAAGGATGCAGATAAGTCCGCCAAGTATTCCTGTGCTTTGATGCCTTGAGCCCAATCAATGGCGAAGGACTTTAGTTTTGCTTGTGTTATCGTGCTCATATTATTCTCCGTTTAGGGGGTTATAAAACACAAGCATTTACACGTTTTAATTTACAGCCTCGAAAAGCAGTCTAAGTTGTATGCCTCAACATTTCTCATTCGTAGTAAAATGTTAGATTGTAATCATCACAAAAAGCCACGACGGGTTGCACATAATAATGAATGTAATCTTTTGTTCGGCCAATGCGGGAATTTTAAATGAAGGGCACTTATTTAGGCCAAGTTAGGTATTCGGCACCCATAAGCGAGGGGATTATCTTACTCAAGATAAGCTTACTAGAGCCCAAGGTGGTTGACTTTAAAGCGGGTCAATATTTGGCTGTTTTGCTACCTGAGTCCGGTAAACAGGCGTATTATTCGATAGCCTCTTCACCCAACAAAAAGAACGAAGTGGAGTTATTGGTTAAAGAAGATAAGCTGGGTGCTGGTTCGTCTTATTTATTTAGCTTATCTGTCGGCGACTCTATTGAGTTAATGATGCCAATGGGCGAGGCCTTTATTCGTGATAAAAGCCAGAGAGACGCCGTTTTTGTTGGTGGGGCATCGGGTGCGAGTTATGCTCGTTCGATGATCCACTATTTAGATGAATCTGGTCAGTTAGAACATCGACGAGTGCACTACTTTTTAGGTGTACGTGAAGCGGCTGAATTGATGGAGCTAGAGTATATGTATCAGCTGACTGAAAAGCATGCAACATTTCACTTTTATCCTGTGGTGTCTGACCCAAAGTGCTGGAATGGTTATACAGGGCCGATTACAGGTGTTGTTGATACCGTTTTACCTAATGACTTATCGGAGTGGGAGGCGTATGCAGCGGGTTCGCCAGAGATGGTGAAGGCGTTGGCTACTTTGCTTATATCGAAGAAAGGTTTGACGGCGGAACGTTTCTTTTCAGACCTTTATACTCCTGAGGACAGCGAAAGCTAGGGTTTGGTTAAGCTAATACCTAGTTTAGTAGACGATGAACTCAATCAAAGAGTTCGAGAACTCAGCATCACGACTGCGCTTGCCAATACAGTCTTGTTTCAAGCGTCTAATTTTAGTGTCTTGTCTGCGCTCGTTACGTTATGCAGAGGCCCCGGTTTACCAAAATAACAATTGCAGGCAATTAAGTTGGCTCGCTCATTGGCTTGAGAACAAGTATCATAGTAACTTACACATCTATTTTAAAAACCATAAGGATTTAATATTTTGACTGATATTGAAAGACAGAATTCATATAACCGAGAAGAGCTATTGACTTGTGGTCGTGGCGAATTGTTTGGACCAGGTAATGCGCAGCTTCCAATGCCCAATATGTTAATGATTGATCGAATTGTTTCGATTACTGAAAACGGTGGGGCGGCAGGCAAAGGTCAAATTATTGCAGAATTAGATATTACGCCTGACTTATGGTTTTTTGATTGCCATTTTCCAGGAGACCCAGTGATGCCAGGTTGTTTAGGGCTTGATGCTATGTGGCAACTGGTTGGCTTTTTCTTAGGCTGGAAAGGTGGTTTAGGTAAAGGCCGCGCATTAGGCGTAGGGGAATTAAAATTTATCGGACAGGTGTTACCAAAAGCTAAGAAAGTCACTTATAAAATTGATTTAAAACGCGTTATCATGAGGAAACTTGTTATGGGTATTGCTGATGCTGTGATGGAAGTGGATGCTAAAGTGATTTATCAAGCGAAGGATTTACGCGTAGGTTTATTTACGTCAACTGAAAATTTCTAAGTAGGCATTATTATGAGGCGTGTTGTTATTACAGGTATGGGTATCGTTTCATCACTCGGTAGTGATGCGAGTTCAGTGGCTAATTCTCTTAAGACGGGGAAATCAGGCATTAGCTTTGTTGAGGCATACAAAGAAAAAGGTTTTCGCAGCCATGTCGCTGGTGTGCCAGATATTAACTTAGACGAATTAATTGACCGAAAAGTGCGTCGTTTTATGGGTGATGCTGCGGCTTATGCTTATGTGTCTATGCAACAGGCAATTGACGGTGCAGGCCTTAGTGAAGGAGAGGTATCTAACCCTAAAACGGGTTTAATTATGGGTTCAGGCGGCGCGTCAACAAAGAACGTTGATAGTGCGTTGAACATCCTTGAGAACAAAGGTATTCGCCGCGTTGGCCCTTATATGGTCCCCAGGACAATGAGCAGTACAGTGTCTGCTGGGCTTGCGACGCCGTATAAAATTAAAGGAGTTAATTACTCTATTACTTCTGCGTGTGCGACCAGTTCACATTGTATTGGTAATGCAATGGAGCTTATTCAATTAGGTAAGCAAGACCGTGTTTTTGCAGGTGGTGGTGAAGAAGAACATTGGTCGTTAACGATGATGTTTGATGCTATGGGCGCATTATCTAAAAAACGTAACGAAACGCCTGAACAAGCCTCTCGTGCATACGATGCGGACCGGGATGGTTTTGTTATTGCAGGTGGTGGCGGTACGGTTGTAGTTGAAGCGTTAGACGTTGCTTTGGCACGTGGTGCGAAAATTTATGCTGAACTGGTGGGCTACGGAGCAACATCCGATGGTTCCGACATGGTTGTACCGTCTGGTGAAGGGGCAATGCGTTGTATGCAGATGGCGATGGAAAATGTAGATACGCCCATTGATTATATTAATGCGCATGGGACCAGTACGCCTGTGGGTGATATGGCTGAGTTAAAAGCTGTGAAATCTGTGTTTGGTGATGATACGCCACCGATTGGCTCAACAAAGTCTTTGTCAGGCCACTCTTTAGGCGCGGCTGGGGTCCACGAGGCTATTTATTGTATGCTAATGATGAAAGATAATTTCATTACAGCGTCGGCCAATATTGATAATTTAGATGAAGCAGCTGAAGGTATAAATATTGTTCAAAAAACTCAAACGGACGCGACATTGAATACAATTATGTCGAATAGTTTCGGTTTTGGTGGAACGAATGCAACTTTGGTCATGAAACGCTACGAAGCATAGTCATTTAAGACGAGCACACATAAAAAAGCTTACTTAATGGCTAAAAGCTCCATTTCAAAAATCAGTGTTTCGTTTGCACCGATGTCTCTGCCGGCGCCTTGCGCACCGTAAGCAAGTTCAGAAGGAATAAATACTTTCCATTTAGAGCCAACAGGCATTAGTTGTAAGGCTTCTTGCCAGCCTTGAATTACGCCATTAACTGGGAATGTAGCTGGCTCGCCACGTTTGATTGAGCTATCAAAAATAGTACCGTTAATTAGGCTACCTTCGTAGTGAACATCAACAGTGTCGGTTGCTGTTGGTTTGTTGCCATTACCTTCGGTCAGAACAATGTATTGGATGCCGCTATCTAAGGTTTGAACGCCATCTTTGCTCGAATTTTCAGCTAAGAACTTAAGCCCTTTTTCTGAATTACCTAGTTGGGCTTGGCTTGCTTTAGCTTGCATTGCTTTTTTGAAATTTTCAATAACAGCATGCATTTCTTCAGAGCTTAAAGCGCTTTCGTCGCCGTTTAGGCTGTGTGTTAAACCTAAAACAAGCGGTTCTGTTTCGACGTCTAGCTTGTCTTGTAAAATACCGTTGCCGATTTGTTGTCCCATTGTGTAGCTTAATTTTTGCTTTTCAGTTTCCAAGGTACTGTCCTGTTGGTGAGGTTGGATTTGCGTAGGGTGTGGACCACTAAACGATAAAAAAGCGTTATTCTATAATAAGAGCGGCTTGTGAACCAGCTTATAGGTGAATGATCGCCAGGCAAGCAGACTTATGTATTAAAGATTAGGCGTATGCGGCGTTTAGGCGTGAATATCAATAATGTTATCGATAATACGCCAGCAATTTGTGCCACTTTGGCTGATATTTGAACTTGTGTTTGCACTTGCTTTAAACCGACGAGGTCTTTGGTGTTGTCTTTACTGGGCTTTTCACCACTGAATTGCTCGTCGATAGCAAGCCGCTGATTCGCCTCGTTCACTTGAGTTAAATCTTTATTGGTGCAGGAAAAGCCGCTTGGCTTACTGTCCGAACGTTCATATGACTGCTTTATATAGTTATTGCACCTAAATTATAGTAAACAAGCTGCCTCTTAAGCTGTGAGGTTGAGTGCACTATAAGGGGCTTTACGTTATATTTTTTTGTTCGGCTGAGCATAACGCCGTCATATTTAGTATTCGACGGACAGATGCTAAAGGTTTTAATATATGGACGGGCTTATTCATGCCCAGCAAAATTGGCCCAATGGTGACGCCGTCACTCAAAATACGTAGCAGATTGAAGGAAATGTTGGCGGCACCTAGGTTGGGGAATATAAACAGGTTTGCTTCACCATTTAGTTTTGAATGACTAATGAGTTCTTTTCGTAAGTTTTCGAGTAAAGCGGCGTCGGCCTGCAATTCACCTTCAACCTCAATTTCAGGATGGTTTGTGTGAAGCATTTGTATGGCGGAGGCCATTTTTTGTGCCTCTTCATCCGAATTACTACCAAAGTTAGAGTGAGATAGCATGGCTGCTTTAGGTGTGATGCCAAAGCGTTTTATGTACTCGCTTGATTGCAATGTCATGGCAACTAGTTCCTCAGCGCTAGGATTGCTATTTACCATGGTGTCACAAAAGAAATAAACACCTTTTTGTATCGATATGGCGTTTAGTGCGGCAACCGTCTTGGCGCTGGGTTTTTTGTCTAAAATACCTGTGATGTGACCTAGGTGTCGATGATAGTTTCCAACCATGCCACAAATCATTGCGTCGGCTTTGCCAAGTTGAACGAGTAGAGAGGCAAGAACTGTGTTTTTAGTACGCACATAATTTTCTGCCAATGTGCGAGAGACGCCTTCGCGGTTTTTCATACGGAGGTATTCGGCCACGCACTCACGGAAATGAGGATTGTCCTCAGGTTCGATAATTTCCACATCATTTTGCATAGAAAAAGTAAGTCCTAAGCGCTTAATGTAACGGGCAATATTTTCCTTTCGACCAATTAATATGGGTTTTGCCAATTCAGCGTCAAGGACCTCTTGAACGGCACGAAGAACTTTTTCGTTTTCCCCCTCAGCATACACAACACGTTTAGGTGTTAACTTTGCACGTTCAAATATAGGTTTCATTAGCATGCCTGAACGGTAAACGTAACGCTCTAGCGAGGCTTTGTATTGACTGAAATCAGCGATAGGTTTGGTTGCCACTCCGCTGTCCATCGCGGCTTTAGCAACAGCAAGAGGTATATCGATAATCAGATTTGGATCAAAAGGTCGAGGGATGAGGTATTCAGGGCCAAAAACGGGTGCCTGTCCAGCATAGTTATCGTTATCGTTATTGGCAATTTTTTGTGCAAGTGACGATATGGCGCGAATGCACGCGAGTTTCATTTCTTCATTAATGGTTGTTGCTCCCACATCCAATGCGCCTCTGAAAATGTAAGGGAAGCACAGAACATTATTCACTTGGTTTGGGTAGTCTGAACGACCTGTAGCGATAATGGCGTCGTCTCTTACGGCTTTAATTTCTTCAGGGAGGATTTCAGGTATTGGGTTCGCTAAGGCGAAAATAATGGGCGATGGAGCCATGCTTTTCACCATGTCTTGAGTCATCATACCCGCACGAGAAACGCCTAAAAATATATCTGCACCAACAGTCGCTTCAGCTAAAGTGCGTTTATCCGTGTCAGCAGCATATCTTTTTTTGCGGCCATCCATGCCACGTGCCCGACCTTTGTAAATAATTCCTTGGCTGTCGCTTACAAGAATATTTTCTTGTTTAAGCCCCATTTTTACTAACATATCCAAGCAGGCAATACCTGCAGCGCCTGCGCCAGAGGCAACGAGCTTTACGCTTTCAATTTTCTTATCAGCCACTTTAAGACCATTAATAATGGCGGCAGAGGTAATAATGGCGGTGCCATGCTGGTCATCATGAAAAACGGGGATGTCCATTCGTTCGCTGAGTTTTTGTTCAATAAAAAAGCACTCAGGTGCCTTAATGTCTTCAAGGTTTATTCCACCGAAAGTGGGCGCTAGGCTCGCGACAATATCGACAAATTTATCGGGGTCTTGTTCATCAATTTCTATATCGAAAACATCAACACCGCCAAACTTTTTAAACAGAACGCCTTTACCCTCCATAACCGGTTTTGATGCAAGGGGGCCGATGTCACCTAAGCCTAAAACAGCCGTACCATTCGTAATAACGGCCACCAGATTACTGCGTGATGTATAACGAGCTGCGGCTGATGGGTCTTTTGCTATTTCAAGGCAAGGCTCAGCAACTCCAGGGGAGTAAGCTAATGCAAGATCGGTTTGATTGCTCAGTGGCTTGGTAGCAACGACTTCAATCTTCCCGGGCCTTGGGTGTTCGTGATAGTAAAGTGCATTTCTAATGAATTTTTCGGACATAAGATTTAAGCAGTGTCTAGCGTGATTAGGAGTAGTGGGGGGCATTATACGTTAAACTAAGCGGTGATTCTTGAGGACTTCAGGCGGAATTCAAATTTTTCATGCAGGACAAGACGAATGAAAGCACTTGAAATAAAGCAATTAGAGAAATGCTATGGCAATGGTTTTGTTGCGCTAAAAGGCATTGATTTGGATGTGCACGAAGGCGATTTTTTTGCACTATTGGGGGCGAATGGGGCGGGTAAGTCTACAGCGATAGGCATTGTAGCCTCACTGGTGAATAAAACGTCTGGCTCAGTGCGGGTTTTTGGGCATGATTTAGATAAGGAGCCCGAAGCGGTAAAGCGCTGCATTGGTTTAGTGCCGCAAGAATTTAATTTCAATCAATTTGAAAATGTTTTCGACATTGTGGTCTCGCAAGCAGGCTATTACGGGATTGCGCGGGGGAAAGCGTTAGAGCGCGCTGAAATTTGCCTGAAGCAGTTAGATATTTGGGATAAGCGTGCTGAAGCGTCGAGAATGCTATCGGGTGGGATGAAGCGACGGTTAATGATAGCTCGCGCTTTAGTCCATGAGCCTAAATTGCTTATTCTTGACGAGCCTACAGCCGGTGTTGATATTGAAATGCGCCGTTCGATGTGGGCTTTTTTTAAGAAAATAAATGCCGCAGGAACGACGATTATCTTAACGACTCATTACCTGGAGGAAGCCGAGAGCTTGTGTCGTCATATAGCCATTATTAACAAAGGTGAGGTGATTGAGAATACCGATATGAAGGGCTTGCTTGAAAAATCAGTGGAAGAAGTGTTTGTTTTAAATTTAGAAAACCATGTTGAAAAAGTCCCTGATATCCCAGGTTGTACGATCTGTGTTGTTGATGAAACGATTTGGCAAGTCAGTGTACGTAAAGACACGGGGGTTCATACTCTTTTTAATGAGCTGAATAATTTGAATATAAAGGTGACGGGTATTCGTAATGAATTTAATCGGCTTGAGCAGTTTTTCCTCAAGCTAGTAGAAAGCAAAAAGGATGAGATTGGTGTTTAGAAAAGAATATCTTATAGCGTTACAAACGATCATGTATAAAGAGATGCGCCGCTTTTTACGAATTTGGGTGCAGACATTATTGCCCTCAATTATTACCACTATCTTGTATTTCTTGATATTTGGAACATTGATCGGATCTAGAATCGGCAAAATGAAGGGTTATGACTATATAGAGTTTATTGTGCCGGGGTTAATTCTTATGGCCGTTATAAGTAACTCGTATTCGAATGTGGTGTCGTCTTTTTACAGTTCAAAATTCCAACGTAACATAGAGGCAATGTTAGTTGCGCCTATGCCTGGGTGGATTATTTTGCTCGGTTACTTATCCGGTGGTGTGCTAAGAGGCTTGATTGTCGGTGTGTTGGTGACGATAGTTGCACTGTTTTTTACGGATTTACACATCGCGCACCCTTTCATGATGATCGTGGTGTTTTTATTGACAGGAATTTTGTTTTCCTCAGCAGGCTTTATTAATGCGGTTTATGCAAAAAGCTTTGATGATATTTCGATTGTTCCGACCTTTGTACTAACGCCATTGATCTATTTAGGCGGGGTGTTTTATTCAATAGAGACGTTGCCACCGTTTTGGCAAAACGTATCTTTGTTGAACCCCGTGTTGTATATGATTGACGTGTTTCGTTACAGTGTTTTAGGGGAATCTGACATCCCTTTGCAATATGGGTTTCTTGTTATTGCACTGCTTGTCATATCGCTGTTAGCCATCAGTCTAAGATTACTCAAGCTAGGTGTTGGTATAAGAGACTAGCGACCCTAATCCCTAAATAGAAACCTCTAAAACGAAGAAGCCCTTGGCTGTATAATGGTTAGCAACAAAACCCTCCATCACCCATTGAGTGCAATAACTCAAAAAAGACCAAGGACAGACCACAGTGGCGCTCAGTTTAAGCCTTCTTAGTGGGATATTTACTTCGACGTCTTATCGCCTTCATTTCATGTCTGAGCGCGGTTAACAAGGCAAAGGGCTTCGTTTAATAGCTCTTCGCTCGCTTCTCCTATGCCTTGTAGGCACCATGTTTTTGCCAATAGAATCGTCAAGAAGGGCCATTAACCGGGCGCTGCGTTGATAACTGATTTTCGCCTGATTTAGGCACGGTTCCCATTGCCGGTGTTTTGCAACGTAAAATATCCACACCCATGGTTGTCTTTATGCCTCTAAAGAACAACTCGACGCCCCAGCGTTGCAAGGAAAAGGTCAGCCAACTCATTAGCGGGGTATTGCTTTGCATCCAACAAGGCAGTGGCGATATGAAACGAGGTTACTCTAAACCCGGGCTGTTGAACGGCGACTTTAATCTGCTGCAGTAATCATTTTTCTGGCAAGCTCCCGGACCCTCCTAGCAATAACTGGAACGTCGATTTCTTACCGGCTTTTCCCAGTGGATGAATAGATCATCAAGCTCTAGTACTTTGACAGCCTCTGATGTACAGACAGGTCAAGCGATGACACGGTTTTTTGAACACGGCCCAAGCCCGGTCGCTATGCTGAGATCTCAGGCGACTAACATGACCCGTATGGCGTCCCATTTGAATGTCGCGCGTTTTAGATGAGACTCCATGTCTTCAATCAACGCTTTTTGCTGCGTAATTTCAATATCACGAATGTTTAAGTTAACCTTGGCCAACGCGCTCAGTCTTTCTAAACTTGCTAATTCATGTTGCCGCATATCAGAAACACTTTCACTGACTAACATCTCTTGTTGTTCGATAAGCATTTTCTCAGCCTTATCAATCAACCGTTTAATCGCGTCTTTACCATGCTCGATAATATTTAACGCGACCGATTTTTTTACGAACGTTATTCTTGATTCAACGTGCTCAGGTTTCAATATATTCGTCATATCTAAACCATTAGAGCCGACGACAACCCGTTGTATTGTTTTTGGCAAATAGCGGTGCAATTTCAGCCGCTTTGGCGCGGGGCAATGCGTGGTGAAAATGGCTTCTAAAACCAATGTTCCAGCCGCCACCGGCGGTAAAGAGATAGTGCAAAAAGTGGCATTGCCAAACTCGCTGTTAATAATATGTTCCATCGCCGCTGTCACCAGGGGGTGTTCCCACGTGAGGAAATGAAAGTCTTCTCTCGATAGCGCTATCTTGCGATTAAAGGTCGCCGTTAAGCCGTCCTCCGTTAAACCTAGCAGGTCTTGTGCCTGCATATGCCCCGTTGGCTTTATAATAATGCTATCCTCACTGTGGTATTGCTGCTCAATACCAAAGCTCTCGAACACCTCCTCCATGTAATTCGATAATTCAAGCTGGCTGGAGGACAGGCTAATTTCATCCACTATTGCCCTCGCCTCCGCTTTTCTATAAGAATTAAGTTCCAACATTAAGTCTCGGCCTGCGTGCATATCTTCAATACTTTTCGCCATTAAAGTAGCGGTTTTTTCGATGATAGCGTCAAACTCTTCATCACTACTGTCATCCAATAAAGCGTCTTTTAAATCAGCCTTTACTACGCCATACACATAGTGGCCCGTTGAACAAACCCGACTAAAGGCGTTAAGTCCCTTATCGTACCAACGCATAAGCCGTTGTTGCGCAGAGCCATCAATGCAAGGCACATGAATATGCACTGTATCGGTTTGTCCTATTCTATCTAAACGGCCGATACGCTGTTCTAATAAATCAGGGTTTAACGGTAAGTCAAAAACAATTAAATGGTGCGCAAACTGAAAGTTACGCCCTTCGCTGCCAATTTCTGAACATATAAGAATTTGTGCGCCATCATCCGTATCAGCAAAATAAGCAGCCGCTCTATCACGCGCAACCAAACTCATGCCTTCATGGAACACGGCGGATAAAAATATCGTGCGCATTTTTAAATACGTCTGTAGGTCTTGCGCCGTTTGCTGCTGAGCACAAATCAATAAAACTTTTTCGTCCTTATGCGCGTCCAACCAATCCATCAACCAAAGTACCCGTGGGTCTTCATTCAACCAGTTCTCGCCCAGTCGCACTTCCGGCAATAAAGCGTTGATCAGCGCGATATTGTTATCTAATTCAAGCTCAAGCTCAATATCTAAGGCAGGTAGAAGGTGCGTATGTAGCTGTCTTGATGAGAACACATCAATGTTTTCACGGGTGTTTCTAAATAATGCACGCCCCGTGCCATGGCGATCTAATAAGGCATCAATCAGCGTTTGCACACTCGCCTGTTCAGCCGTTAGCGTTTGCTCGCCTAATAGAGTCGCTAAGGATTTTTTTAGCGCCGTATCAGACAAAATATCTTCGACTGATTTCGCGTCTAACAGCTGTTTAATTAGCGCATTGATGCGTTGATAACCCGATTGCTGTTCGTGAAAGGCCGCCAAATCGTAATAGCGGTCGGGGTCAAGCAAGCGTAAACGGGCGAAATGACTAGTAACGCCCAACTGCTCTGGTGTTGCTGTTAATAACAATAAACCGGGAACCTGTCTCGCTAAGGCTTCAACACATTGGTACTCTTTGCTGACATTATCTTCATTCCAAAATAGGTGATGTGCCTCATCAACAATCATTAAGTCCCAATTCGCTGAAACCGCTAAGGCATGATAGTTTTCGTTTTCTGATAAGAAAGAAAGCTGACACAGCACCAATTGTGCGGTCTCAAAGGGGTTGATGTCACCTTCTTCTCGAATGGCGTCACAACGCTCTTGGTCTAAAATAGTAAACGATAAATTGAATCGGCGTAAAAGCTCCACTAGCCATTGATGAATCAACGTATCTGGCACAACAATCAATGCCCGCTCAATAGACCCCGTGAGTAATTGTTGGTGCAAAATCAAACCCGCTTCAATCGTCTTACCCAATCCAACCTCATCCGCTAATAGGACACGAGCTGCGCTACGTTCCGTAACTTTTTTAGCAATATAAAATTGATGCGGCAATAACTGCACACGCGGGCCGGCAAACCCATAACTGGTGAATTGATCTAATTGGCGCTGAAAAGCTAAGGTTTTTAAACGTAAATCAAACAGTTTATTTTTATCCAACTGCCCCGTAAACAAGCGACTTTGTGGTTTGCTAAACGCAGCCACACTATCTAAATCAACCTCATGCAGCACCGTTTCTTCGCCGTGCTCATCCAGGCAAAGGTACATCATGCAGTGCTTATGCTCTTGAACTTGACTGACTGTTAACGTATGGCCCTCAACATGACGAACTGAGTCCCCAACGCTATAAACAACGCGGCTTAACGGCGCATTATCTAAGGCATAAACACGCGTCTCTTTAACCGCCGGGAAAAAAACAGTTATATGCCTGCCTTCAAGAGACTCAACTACACCCAGGCCCAATTCGCTTTCTGAGTGGCTAACCCAACGCTGCCCTGCTTGAAAAATTTGCTGACTCATCAACGACGCACTCCAACCTGCACATAAAAGGGCGTCGAATGATAAGGCTGATTGCCTTTGCTCGCAATCACAATTCGTTTGTTTAGGTTGCTGCCTTTAAATAATTTCCAGTATCAAGATGATCGCCGCCGTTTAACATGGTTTTTATTAGCGGCCGCAAGAGCCTATAGCGCCTGTCCATATCCATAGTTAAAATTAGTATTAATATGCGCCGTGATATTCCAAGTGACGTTAAGTTTTGTCAAGTAAAACGTGAAGGTGATAAATGGTTTATTGTGTTTATCGTAACAATGAGGAAAAATGCAAAAAGAGCTGTCATGCGCTGTAAGCGAAAAGAAGTCGTCGGCCAGGGCCTTAACTTACAGCACAAGGCGCAGGCTGTGTACGCTATCGCTATAACCCTAAGCAGATTATTGTTGATAGCAATGAGGCGCAGGCAGCTGACCCTCAATATCTTGCGAAAAACAAGCCGGTATTAATTCGGCAACAAAGACGTTTAAGTAAGCAAGTAAACGGCTCAAAGAACTTGAGCAAACAAGCGTTAAACGCCCAAAGGGCTTATGGCAAGGTGGCTAGATCTAGAAAGGACTTTTTTGATAAAATGGGCCTTAATTATGCACTTAATAATGATTTAATCTGTTTGGAAGACTTAAATATTGCCGCTATGGCAAGATATAACGGCCGTATGGTTCAAGGCACTGGCTGGGCTACGCTTAAGAGTACGCTTAGGCGTATGATTGAGCATAAAGCTGAACGGTATGGATGTCATGTATCCATCATTAGTCTGTGGTTTCCAAGCGCTAAGAAATGTTCGTCTTGCGGCAATAGAGCTAAGAAAGACATATCGGATAGAGACCATCAATTTTTATGGACTACAAATAGTAAAGACAGACAAACTGGCGAGCCTTTTTTAAACACTTCATTTAATCTATTAGAACAGTGGGGATATAAGTTCTATACTATGATCACATGGAATAAAAATACTGGGTATTCCCCTGGTTTCTCTTTGAAAAAAATAAAATGAATCAAAAATTACCTACTTTAAGCAAAATTCGCAAGAAACAACTAAAAGATTTTTTAGACTTTTTGGAAAGTGAATCCGTGCATTTTATGGGCTATCCTTGCTCAGGAGTTTACAATTACGATGAATTACTGCCGTTATTGCGTTATTCAATTAACAATATTGGAGACCCTTATTTGCCGAGTAATTATCATTTGAACACACACAGTTTTGAGTGTGAGATTTTGAGTTACTTTAAGCGACTTACCCATGCTAAAGAGCCAACTTGGGGCTATGTTACCAATGGTGGGACTGAGGGTAATTTGTATGGACTGTATGCCGCTAGAGAGCGATTTAATAATCAGGCAGTTGCTTATTATTCGGAGGATTCGCATTACAGCATTAATAAAAACATGCACTTGTTAAATTTAAACTCAAAATCAGTGGCCACTACCGACAATGGCGAGATCGATTATCAAGCGTTTGAAAAATGGCTCATTAAGGATAAGGCGAAAAAAGTAATTATTAGCGTTAATTTGGGTACAACCATGAAAGGGGCGGTTGATGATGTAAGCAAAATTAAAGCGATATTTAAAAAATTAGCCATTAACGAATATTATATTCACGCAGATGCGGCTTTTTTTGGTATGGTTTTGCCATTTTTACGCCCTAAAGTTGCCTTTGGTTTTGAAACAGGGATTGATAGTATCGCTATTAGTGGGCACAAAATGATCGGCTCGCCAATTCCATGCGGAATTTGTCTAGTGAAAGAAAAATACGTCCATAGACTTACTCGCGATATTGAATATATTGGCACTTTGGATAAAACCATAACAGGGTCTCGTAACGGCATTACACCGATGTTTTTGTGGTATTTTGTAAATACCAGTACCGAAAAAACCATCAGCAAACACGTGCAAAAATGTTTTGATAACGCTGACTATATTTTACAAAAATTCAAAGCGCTCAATATTAATGCTTGGCGTAATCCACACTCTTTTATTGTCGTATTTGATAAATGTGCGCCTAACTTATTGAGCCGTTGGCAAATTGCTGTCAATGGGAATAATGCTCATATTATCCCTATGCCACACATTAATCGTGAAATTATTGATGACTTTTTTAATGATTTAATTAAAGAGGGACAGACTGTAGAGGTCAACTAAAACGGTAAGGTTTCTACACCACCTTGAGTGATCCCTGTCTTTTTTGTATGGGCTTTTTTCATTAAGCTGGCCGTTTGCGCATTTCAGAAAAATTGTTAGGGCACTGATGTGGAAAGGCCGATATCAATAGCGTTATTCATTGTGATGGTTGGCGCGGTTATCATGGGCTTGTCGATTTTGGTTATACGAAGCATTTTAGAGTGAATCAGGGCCAAAACGAGCTGTTAGAGGCACGAGTCTCATATCAATGGAATTGAGTCGTTCTAGGCCATGCTAAAACACGATGGGCGAAGTTTAAAGGAATGTTTAAAGGTATGCTCAATTTACACCTTAAACAGTGAGAGTTTAGATTTAATAACCGAGAGCAAGGCCTATTCACAATATTGTGCTCAAAATGTTCAAGGACAAGCCGTTTAACTTGTCATAACCATATTCTAATTACTGTTAGAAAAAGGTATAGTACAAAGCGATGATGAATTTTATTGGAGGGGTAGATGTCGAATATGCAAAGTTATGACGAGGTTAAAGCGAATTTCAAATTAGAGACACCGGAGCTGTATAATTTTGGTTTTGATGTCATTGATAAACGCGCAGATGAGGCGGATAAGCTCGCTTATATAGAAGTAGATGGCTCAGGCGAAAATATCAAGCGTTACAATTTTAGCGATTTACGCGACGTTTCTAATCAGTTTGCCAATGGATTACTGGGTTTAGGCGCTAAAAAAGGCGGCCTTGCTTTCGTGATGATCCCCCGAATAGGCGAGTGGTATTCAGTGATGATTGCTTGCTGTAAATTAGGCGTGGTAACAATGCCTGGCACTAACTTGTTAACGCCCAAAGATATTGAATACCGTATTAACCGGTCTAAAGCCTCTATGGCGATTGTAACGGCAAATAATGCCGACAAAGTGGACGCGATAAAAGCTAATTGCCCAACGCTTAAAACATTGATTGTTATCGGTGAAGAGCGGGAGGGTTGGCATACATTTAAACAGCTAACCGAGGGCTTAAGTACAACGCTGGATAAAAGCCAATTAGCGCCAAGCAAAGCGTCCGATTTAATGATGATTTATTTCACATCTGGCACAACCGGTATGCCGAAAATGGTGCCGCGAGATAATGCCTATGCATTAGCGCATACGATTACTGGCAAGTATTGGATGGATCAGAAAGAAAAAGATATTCATTGGACACTATCCGACACAGGCTGGGCAAAAGCCGCATGGGGTATGTTGTACTCACCGTGGCAAATGGGCGCGGCCATGGTGTTATTCGATGGCTCAGGCTTTGATGCAGAGTTACATTTAAATTTAATTAAAAAACTGGGTGTCACCACTTTTTGTGCACCACCAACAGTATACCGCGTGTTCGCACAAATGGATTTATCCGCCTATGACTTGAGTTCCATTCGGCATGCGATCGGTGCTGGAGAACCGTTAAACCCCGAAGTAATTAAAGTATGGAAAGATGCGACAGGCGCGGATATCTACGACGGCTACGGGCAAACAGAAACCATTAACATTGTTGCCAATTACCCGTGTATGCCAGTTAAGCCCGGTTCAATGGGCAAACCTGTTCCAGGTGTTAATGTGCAAATTGTGGACGAAGACGGAAACATTTGCGCGGTAGATTCAGTGGGTAGTATTGCTATTGAAATTACTGATCCATTACAACCGGGGATGTTCCCAGGTTATTGGGAAGACGCCGAAGCAACCGCTAAGTGCTTCACAAACGGTTGGTATCACACCGGTGATAACGGCATGATGGACGAAGACGGTTACTTCTGGTTTATCGGTCGCTCGGATGACATTATTACCTCATCAGGCTACAGAATCAGTCCATTTGAGGTTGAAAGCGCTTTATTGGAACATCCTGCCGTGCTGGAATCTGCCGCTATTGGCAAACCCGACGAAGCGCGTGGTGAAATTGTTAAAGCATTCATTATTTTGGCAGAAGGCTATGCAGGAAGCCCTGAGCTAACTAAAGAGATTCAAAATTTTATGAAACAACACACCGCGCCGTATAAATATCCGCGCGAGATCGATTACGTTGAATCATTGCCGAAAACCATCTCGGGCAAAATTAGACGTATTGAATTAAGACAGAATTGCTAGGAGTAAGCCTATGTCAGCAGTAAAAGAAACCGTCATTGATCCAACAAAAATACCTAAGTACAAAGCTAAGAATCACGTTCGTTTCGTAACAGCTGCTAGCTTGTTCGACGGGCACGATGCAGCCATTAATATTATGCGCCGTATTCTTCAGTCTACGGGTGCGGAGGTTATTCACTTAGGACACAATCGTTCAGTGCAAGAAGTGGTGAACGCGGCTATTCAAGAGGATGTACACGGTATTGCCATCAGCTCTTACCAGGGCGGTCATGTTGAATACTTCAAATACATCATCGACCTTTTAAAAGAAAAAGGAGCATCGCACATCAAGATTTTTGGCGGCGGCGGCGGCGTGATTGTGCCGGAAGAGATTGCGGAGTTACACGCCTACGGTGTGTCGCATATTTTCTCTCCGCATGATGGTCAAAGCATGCAGTTGCAAGGCATTATCAATGAAATGATTGAAACATCAGATTACGATTTAGCAAAGGCTAAAATCCCTAATATTTCTGATGATTTAACAGCGAATGAATATAGCAAATTAGCCCGTTTAATTACCGGCTTGGACGAGGGAACTGTTTCGAATAAACAGCTAAAAGAACTCTCAGCAAGTGCGGCTAAGGTTGCTAAAACACCGGTGCTAGGCATCACAGGTACAGGCGGCGCGGGTAAATCGTCATTAACCGATGAATTGATTAGACGCTTTACTCTAGAATTAAGCGATTTAAAAATCGCGATTATTGCGATTGACCCAACGAAGCGTAAAACAGGGGGCGCATTGCTTGGCGACCGTATTCGTATGAACGCGATTAACCACCCAAATATTTATTTCCGCTCCATCGCAACGCGTAACACGCAGGGCGAAGTGCCCGCAGCATTGCCCAACATTATCAATGCTTGCAAAGTGTCAGGTTTTGATTTAATTATTGTAGAAACGCCAGGTATTGGCCAAGGCGACGCGGGTATCGTGCCGTATGTCAATACATCTATGTACGTGATGACACCAGAGTTCGGCGCCGCCAGTCAGCTTGAAAAAATTGATATGTTGGACTTTGCCGATTTGGTGGTTATTAATAAGTTTGATCGCAAAGGCAGTGAAGATGCCTTCCGTGATGTGCGCAAACAATATCAGCGTAACCACGAATTGTTTACAACGTCGATGGAAGATATCCCTATCTATGGCACTATCGCGTCTAAATTTAATGACGACGGCGTAACCGCATTATATCAAGGCCTATTAAAAACCTTTGGAAGTAAAAAATTGAATACCTGGGAAGGCGAGTTTTTCGCCCCCGTTGAGGCCAAGCGCTCGACAACAAGCACATCGATTATTGCCGCAGAACGTCAACGCTATTTGGCTGAAATTGCCGAAACAGTGCGCGATTACCACAAAACAATTAAAGAACAAGTCACCCTTGCACGAGAACGTCAGCAGCTTCAAGAAGCGCAGCGCATGTTGGGTGATGATGTCGTCGTAGAAGATGCATTTAGTAAACAAATAGAAAAACGTGAAAATGCGTTAGACCCGCGTTGTAAAAGCCTTCTCAAAGTGTGGGAGGGGATTAAAACGGCGTATAAAAAAGATACTTACCTCAATAACAGCCGAGGCAAAGAATTTACGACGAATATCGCAACTTACTCATTATCTGGCACGCGTATTCCTAAGGTCTCAACCCCAGTATTTGAAGACGATGGTGAACAATTACGTTTCTTGCTTAAAGAAAACGTACCAGGTAATTTCCCATTTACCGCTGGCGTGTTTGGCTTTAAACGTGAAGGTGAAGACCCCGCGCGTATGTTTGCAGGCGAGGGCGACCCGTTCAGAACCAACAGACGTTTCAAATTACTGTCTGAAAACTCAGATGCGACGCGCTTATCAACCGCGTTTGATTCGGTCACGCTTTACGGAAATGACCCCGGTGTACGCCCTGATATCTACGGCAAAGTTGGTAACTCTGGTGTGTCTATCGCTACACTAGATGATATGAAAGTGTTGTTCGATGGCTTTGATTTATGCGCGCCAACTACCTCAGTATCGTTAACCATTAACGGCCCTGCGCCAACATTATTGTCCTTTTTCTTAAATGCAGCGATTGATCAGCAATGCGTTAAGTTTGAAGCAGAAAAAGGCCATTACCCTACAGAAGAAGAGCGCAACGAAATTAAAGACTGGGCGCTTGCGAATGTACGGGGCACAGTACAAGCGGATATTCTAAAAGAAGATCAAGGTCAAAATACCTGTATTTTTTCGACCGAATTCAGCCTTAAAATGATGGGCGATGTTCAGCAATACTTTATTCAGAAAAAAGTGCGTAATTTTTATTCAGTTTCTATCTCTGGCTATCACATTGCAGAAGCTGGCGCGAACCCCATTTCACAATTAGCCTTCACCCTGTCGAATGGTTTCACCTACGTAGAAACCTATTTATCACGTGGTATGCACATTGATGATTTTGCCGCGAGCCTATCGTTCTTCTTCTCTAACGGTATGGACCCTGAATATACGGTTATGGGACGTGTGGCACGCCGGATTTGGTCTGTGGCGATGCGCTTTAAATATGGCGCCAATGAGCGGGCGCAAAAATTGAAATATCATATTCAAACATCAGGCCGCTCCTTACACGCGCAGGAAATGGACTTTAACGACATTCGTACCACCTTGCAGGCGCTTATCGCGATTAACGATAACTGTAACAGCTTGCATACCAATGCCTACGACGAAGCGATTACTACACCTACAGAAGAATCTGTGCGTCGTGCCATGGCGATTCAGCTGATTATTAATAAAGAATACGGTTTAGCGAGAAATGAAAACTCATTACAAGGCTCGTTTATAGTGGATGAGTTAACGGATCTGGTGGAAGAGGCCGTTCTACGTGAATTCGAACGCATTTCAGACCGAGGCGGTGTATTAGGGGCGATGGAAACGGGCTACCAACGTGGCAAAATTCAAGATGAATCAATGAACTACGAAATGCTTAAGCATACTGGTGAACTACCTATTATTGGCGTGAACACGTTTAAAAACCCAAACGAGGATGGCGCTGTAACAACTATAGAACTGGCGCGTTCAACAGAGGAAGAAAAACAAAGTCAAATGAGCCGCTTAAACGCTGTTCATGCGGCGAACAAAGAAAAAGCGACCCAAGCCATCAAGGAGTTACGCGCAGCGGTTCAGGCTAATGAGAACGTCTTTGAAGTGCTCATGGAGGCCGGGCGTTATTGTTCACTCGGGCAAATAACCGATACCTTCTTTGAAGTCGGCGGGCAATATCGACGTAATATGTAAAGTAGTAAATATATGCTAACAATTCAATAAGCCCCATTGTACGGCTTATTATGTTACCTCTTGACATTAACGTTCATCAATCTAGGATAGTACGTTCGGCTTAATCGTAAGCCGATTATCAATAATCACAATAACAGGAGAGCTAACATGCCCGCAGTAAAACTAATCGTTGCATACCCAACACCAACAGATATCGAAGCATTTGAAAAAAGATATGTCGAGGAGCACGTTCCAATGGCCGTAGAAAAGCTAGGTGGAAAAACAAAACTAGTAGCAACAAAAATCCTTTCAATGGCTGACGGTTCGGATGCCCCTTACTACAGAGTTGCAGACGTGCATTTCCCATCAATGGAAGCGTTAAACGCTTGTGCTGTATCGCAAGGCGGTCAAGAAACGATTGCTCATGCAATAGAAATCTCAAGCGGTGGTCCGCCATTGTTTATGGTTGCAGAAGAAGAAGTTTTCGAGTTTTAAAGAATTCATCAAGAAGCCCTGCATTTCGCAGGGTTTTTCTTTTTAATCGGGGACAGACCACGATTAAAGAAAGGAAGGTTTATTGCTAAGGAGAGCAAAAATGCCAAGACAATCACGTGTAGTCGTACCCAATTGTCCCATTACATATCATTCAGCGCGATAACAACCGTAAGCGTGTTTCTATAGCGACGATGATTATCAAATATACCCCGCTGGTTAATGGAATATGCCGAATAAACCGAAACACACATACGCCCTGATGGCGAACCATGTTCATTTATTTAGTCAACCCTTAAAAACCTAAACCAAAAACCACCCCTATCAGCTTAAAAACGGCTAAATTCTATTTGATTTTAGCCCTTTACCCATTACAACAAAAAACCAATAGTTTTTTAAGGGCTGACTCATTATTCGAAAGCAAAACAGGCGCCGCTTTGAATTGTCCGCTAGAGTTATTTGTTAAACGCTACTTTCCATCATCCCAGCTGTTTAAATAATTAGCCAATACATCGCCATGACAGCGTTGTGGGTTACAAAAACAGCCAAGTCGTTTTCCTGCTAGTTTATAGATTTCAGATTTCCCATGGTTTGCAAGAAAACCATGATCAAAGTCATATTTATACTTCCTTATGGCTTCATCTCTATCATCACCATTTTCGTACATTGAGTATGGGTTACCCCAACGTGATCCACGTCCGATATACTCGTAAAGTGTTGATTCCTTATTGTTTTTATATTGCGGTTCATTTTTTATATTTATTACACGCGTTATTGCAATTTTAATTATCCTTAATGGGGTATTTGAATTTTCTACTACTTTTATTTCTTTAGGGAATTCTTCACCATCATCAAATATGATTGCATGCGTAATATCTTTAACATTCCAATTAGATTTTCTTATCAAATCCGCATTTGTATTATCATTTAAGTATGCGTCAATGAAACCGTTTGGATCATCAGGGTAAATCACTGAGTAATTATCAGTCTTTTCGATAATACGAGAAACCTTTCTACTGAACTTACTGAAACATTGTAAGTTAGGTGGGTAAAGAATTAGAATATTATTCATATCGAGACCTCAGCACGTGCTGACAGTGCCTGCGCCGGCGGTGTAACCCAACAAATCCGCATTAATTTTGTTATAATGCATCATGCAAAAATCATTCTCAACACAGTCCAACCTCTTCTTTTCAACCGCTGACTTAGACCACCCTATTATTCATAGTCTTGATGACACAGAAGCCTTGTTGGAATGGTCTGAAATAGAAACATTGTTCACCTCAATCTATGCTTCTAACACAGGGCGTCCCGTTACCCTTTACTGACGCTATTTCGAAGCTTGCTGCTTGGCGTATGGTATCAACTATCCGATGTGCAGTTGGCCCAGTGTTTATACAGGGACTTATTGTTCCGTAAATTCTGCCGTTTGGAGCTTGGTGGTGACGTTCCAGAAGCATCGACTATAGGGCGGTTTAGAACGCAGTTGGTTGAACACGGTCTATGGGGCCGATTGCCAGGTGAGACCAATTGTCAGCTTGAAGTAAAAAACATCATCATGAAAGAGGGTCGCATTAATATTATTGACAAGGTGAATGGCGCAGTTAGAGAAGGTGCCCTGGGGCACGCAACACCGATAGAGGCCGCACAGTCTGGTGCAGGCAATGGCAAAGATGGAAAGCCGACAAAAGACCCTGACGCGGGTTGGCGTGTTAAGAATGATAGTCGGGGTAACAAAAAGTCCACCTATGGTTTTTCTGTTCATACCGGTGTTGATGAAGATGGCTTTATTCACCGTCAAAGTGTAACGCCAGGTAATGTTCACGATTCTCAAGAGCGTGACACCTTATTGTTAGGTGGTGAGAGTGCACTGTATGCGGATGCTGCTTATAGCTCACAACAGACCTGAGATAAGTTAGCTAAGTTCGGCATGGCCGATCAAGTGCAACACAAGGGGTGTCGAGGTAAACCTTTATCAGAACAAGAGCAGGCCCGCAACAAAGCCATTGCGGTCACTCGAGCAGGTAGTGAGCGACCCTTTGCCACGTATAAGAGACATTATCGGCTTGCCAGAACACGATTTATGGGGCTGGGCAAAAATGCAACCGTTTATGGTTTAGCTGCCATGGCTGCGAACATTCGCAAAGGAGCTAAGTTCTTAACGCTCTACGGTATACAGAGCCAAGTTATGCGGGGTAACTGTGTCAAAAATCAGGGAAAAGCACTGAAAACAGGAATGAAATCAATTTAACGCATTAAATGACCTAAAAACAGCGTAATTGACGGAAAAATAGGAGCGGCCTCATGAAGGTGGATAAAGTTGTTGGTTACACCTCCGGCACATGTACCGCCGGCGCTAGCACTGTCAGCGCTAGCGCCTCCGGTCAGCGCCGGCGGTGCACGCGTGCTGCCTGCGCCGGCGGTGTAAGTACAAGCGTAGCGGGTGCTGCGACCGCAGGGAGCCCTGCGGCCAGCGGGAGCGCTGTCATGTCCTGTAAGGAAAGCATAAGGGTAAGTACACGTACTGAGGTCTCTATTCGTGATAATCGACGAACTGTTCTTGTATGATTCGGTTGAAACGTTCACAGACGGCGTTCATCTTGGGCGTGCTTGGGTACGTCCAAAGATGCGTTATATGCGCATCGGATAACAAGGAAACAAATTCGCCCTTGAACTCACTGCTGTTGTCGGTAAGGAAGTAAGAGAGGAATAGCCAAACACATACTTCCCCATGTTCCATAATAGCCACTTCAGAGGAGTCCTATCTGAATCAAAAAGAGCAGAATATGATGAAGCTGTGCAGTTATTAGCACTTAGTCAAATTAGCTTAAAATCATTATTTGCTGAAGGCGCCGCAGGCATGGGTAATGTAAAAAGCAAAATGAAGGATGCCACACGTGGAAAACTGCAAAACAAATTATTGCAAATGCTAACGTAATGAAATTAGAGAGAGAACAAAAGAAAAAACAGAATGGCATCTTGCGCCAAATATGCTCACTGATTGGGGCAAAGTTGATTCACCTGAAGGGGCTATATTTGCTGTTGCCGTTGAGCGCATAGATGGCGCAGACGGCAAAGCCATTTTATCGGTTAATGAATTTGATGGAAGAGAACAAAAAAGGCTATTAGAATTAAAGAAAAGTATAATATCAACTAAAACACTTAACAAATCATTCTCGCCGACCGCCAACGTGGTCGCTGAATTCTAGCGTTATGTGTTTTAGCGGATTCCAGCACAAATGGTATAATTCGTCTTTAATTTTTTCAAAAAGTGTTTTTGATGATGGAATGTGAACAAGATCATATGGCAAAGGCTATTAAAAGCGTTATATCAGAATTAATGGAGGGCGTTATGGATAAAGTGCTTGTCCGGGACCCATTCATCAAAGAAAAACATCATTCAGCTAAACCTCTTTATGCTGCATTAGTTCCTGATGAAATATTTAAAGGTTCACATTTCGAGAGAAGGTTTGTTACCCCGTTTGGTGGCGTTTGGGAAAAGCTCGCTAGCGTAGTCGCTATAGAAACTCATAAACATTGCGAGATGGGTTCTACTATTACAGGGACAGTAAGTAGTGAGAGCTTAAGACGAATCCAAGAAGTCCTAAATAGGTTAGAACATAAAGAAAAAGGAAAGGAAAAGGTTAAACCTGATTGGGCAAAGGAACTTGAATACATACAGGCAGGAGGTGGGGAATTAATATCAACCTCTGTTGTTTGTGATATTTTTGTTGATCGCGCTAAAACAGGTAAAAAATATGCTTTTGAACTAAAAGCTCCTCTGCCTAATAGTGACCAAACCAAAGTTAGCAAAGAAAAGCTTTTTAAGCTTTTGGCTATGCGACCTAAAAAAGTAGATTTTGCTTTTTATGCCTTACCTTATAACCCCTACGGAAAGAAAGAAGATTACACGTGGAGCTTCCCCTTAAGATGGTTCAATATGCAAGAAGACAAATCTGTTTTAATAGGCGATGAATTCTGGGAATTAATTGGCGGAGAAGGTACTTATGGAAAGTTTATTAAAGAAGTGAACCTTTTAGGAAAAGAATACAAAGACCGAATTTATAAAGAATTTTTAGGCATTGAAGCACCGGAATACCTTGATGAAGGAGATCTTAAATAATGCGTGTAAAAAAATCATGTTTTTCATTTATAGATCTTTTTTCAGGCATAGGGGGGTTTAAAATAGCCTTAGAAAATAATGGTGGGGAAAGTTTAGGTTTTAGTGAAATAAATAAAGATGCCATTGCGTCTTATTGTGAAAATTTTACTGAAAGTCATATGAATAATTTTGGTGACATTACTAAAATTAAAGACCTCCCTCCACATGACTTATTAACAGCAGGTGTTCCATGTCAGAGCTGGTCTATTGCAGGTAGAAACTTGGGGTTTGATGATGATAGAGGACAACTTTGGAATGATACCGTCTATTTACTTCAACAGTCAAAACCCAAAGCATTTATTTTTGAAAATGTAAAAGGTCTGGTTGACCCAAGAAATAAAAATAATCTTTTATACATCTTAGATAGAATTAAAGAGGCTGGGTATTATGCAAACTATCATATTATCAACTCTCAGGACCATGGTGTTCCACAAAGCAGAGTACGGGTTTATATTATAGGCTTTAGAGATAAGGAGTATTTTAATAAATTTCATATTCCTCTAACGTCTAATGAGAAAATAAATCTTGCAGATATTTTGGGTATTGAAACACCAAATATCCCACCATTAAAAGAGAATTTACAACAAGATTTGTTTGCTGAGCCCATCCCTGTAAAGTCTATGAGCTTATCTAGTAAAAATGGTCTAAATGATTATTTCTTATTCAATGATTTACGAAATGGCAATACAACTATTCACTCATGGGATATTATAAAAACGAGTAAAAGACAAAAAGATATTTGCTATCTTCTTTTGAAAAATAGAAGAAAAAGTGCTTATGGTAGATTAGATGGAAACCCTCTTTCACTTGATCATTTTCAATCCATTGATTCGACAATTTCCATAGAAGAGTTAAATCAACTGGTTCAGCTTAAAATTTTAAAAACCGAAGAGTATTTATTTACTCTAAACAATAGTTATAAAGCTGAGCTATCTGAAATAGAACAAAAACTGTTTGAATATATAAATAAAAACCAATTTGTAATTGATGACCTTAAAGTAAATCGAGAATTAAAACGCAATACAATGCCCATTTTAAAAACGATTGAAAGCCTAAAGAAAAAGGGGGTTATTAAGTGTACTGAGATTCGCTATGAATTTAAAAATACAAAAATTAGCACGGGACTCTTTGGGGTAAACAGGATATTTTTACCCAGCTCTGATATATTTCCTACATTAGTTGCAAGTAACTCTAATGACTACATTACTTTAGAAACTCTAACCCCTACGAATATAGACGATTATAAAAAGAAGTTTATTGAAGAAGTCTATAAAACAGGGAAATATCGAAAGATCACAAAAAGTGAAGCTTGCTTAATACAAGGTTTCCCTAAATCTTTTGCATTGCCAGAATCGAGGGCAAGGTGGATGAAACTTATAGGTAATAGTGTTTCAGTTCCTGTCATAGAGGCTCTGTGTAAAGCGATTTTAGACACCGGTGTGTTTAAACAAGAAGAAACACATCAAAAAAACCCCCAGCAGACAGCCATAAGCGGCACGCCTTTTGCTGCAAAGGTCGCACCACTTACGTCTGCCGCTGATTTTGGCGTTATGTTTTAAAACGAGTAATTCATGAGCCAGATTTTTGCAACACTTCTCACAGGCATGATTGATAGCTGGCGTCACATCATGGGTAACTATCCCGTTATCGCTGAGGCAATTTCGCACACAAAAATGGTGGGGGATGAAGGCAGACGCTTATACTAAAATTTTGGATGCCCTTCATAAATCAAAGAAATTCTCAAACGAACATTTGCAAGCAATGTGTAAAACAAAAGAGGTTTTTGAGGAAAGAGATAAGGCATTGCGGAAACTATCTAAAGATTCACATGAAAAACTATTAAGAGCCGTTGATGTAGGCGCCTTTCTTCTATGCGAAGAAGCTGTAGATGTTTTGAAAGATTACGAGCGTCAAACTGATGATTTACATAAATCTGAAACTTGGCTTGAGTATATTGATGCTGTCAATACCATTAATCACCGCACACTAACAAACCTCATGCTAATTGCACGGAAGGATTTAAAGCAATAAAACATAACAAAAACATCAAAGCGGCGCGCTAAAAGGCGCGTGCGTCTTATATAAAACGTTAAGTGGGAAATCACAGTATCCACCCAAACTGAATTTGAGTCTAATAGGGGATTATAAAACACAAGCATTTACTCGTTTTAATTTACAGGCTCAACTCATTTGGTAAGTTATGCATTGTTGGTAACAGAGGTCTCTCATAAAGTGTTTTTTATAATGCGGGCAATTGCATATTGAATGTTTCATCTGTTTCGGTGCCGTTTTGAGACTCGGCTTCAGTGAGCTCTAATTGCTTAAGCATATCGATATATTGCCGGATATTTGTAACATAGGTCACCGCTTCATTTCCACGAGCATAGCCGTGCTTTGTTTGTTTGTACCACCGCTTTTTTGCTAAAAGTGGTAAGCGCTCTTTAACGTCAACCCATCGATCGGGATTTGCGCCTTGTTTTTGGGTTAATATCCTGGCATCTTCCAAATGACCTAGGCCAATATTGTACGAGGCTAGTGCCATCCATGTTCTGTCGGGTTCAAAAATGCGCGCAGGAATTTTTTGTAAGCGCGTTGCCAAATAGTGCGCGCCACCATCAATGCTTTGCTGGGGGTCAAGTCGGTTTTCAATCTGCATTTGCTTTGCGGTGTTCCGTGTCAGCATCATAATGCCGCGCACACCAGTAGGCGATACAGCATGACGATTCCAGTGAGACTCTTGGTAAGCGACAGCGGCTAATAAAGTCCTATCGATTCCGTATTTTTCAGCCGATTGATGTAGAAAAGGTTTTAAAGCCTGTAGCCGGCTATTGAAATGCCGTCTAAACGTACAAATCCCCACGTAATTTAAGTGCTTCGAATAGCCGAAATGTTTATCTTGCAATTGCTTTAATACGCCTGTTTGTTTGAGATCAGAAATAAATTTCACGGCTTCATCGTATAGGCTATGGTCGTCACTTTTAGGGAATGCCCAAGCAATTTGTTCCGGCTCGGAAATACTAAAGGCAACGTTTAGTTCTGGGAAGCGACTGCGAAAAATTTCAAATTGATTCGAATCGGTAATCGTGTAATCAAGCAAGCCATTGTTGACCATTTCAACTAGCGTTAGAACGTCAGTGTTATATGCTTCAACCCAAGATAAATCAGAGCCATTTTTTTTTAGTCGGCGAAGGTTTTCAGCATGACTGGTTCCTGCAAGCACCTCAAAAAACGAGTCCGCAAGGTATTTAATGGATTTTGGACGACGAGTCCTATAGTGATAAACAAGCTGCTGTGTTACCTCGTAGTAAGGGGGGGTGAATTGTAAGATTTGTTTGCGCTCAGGGGTGACGCTCAACCCCGCAGCAGCAAAATCAGCTTTGTTTTCACTCGTAAACTGTAAGATGTCGTGGAATTGTTCAGGTAATTCAAAGCGCACATTAACACCAAGTTTGTCAGCAAAAAGGGTGGCTAAATCGTATTCAAACCCGCTGACAAAACCAGATTCGTTAATGCTGTAGGTGGTTGGGTCGGTGCGGGTTAGAACAATTAATTCACCGCGATTGAGCACGCGTTGCAATGCAGGGGGCGGCTGTGAGCAACCAAATAACAGACTTAAAATCAAACAATGTATAAATAAAGTATAGAAACGGATGTCAGACATAGGCATATAGAATAGTTCGGTTTCAGTTTGGCGGGGCAAGAAAATTTAAAATATTTTGTTTGAGTGGATAATGGCTGAGATTAAAAGTTCTTAAATAATAAATATTGGGGCTGCCCCAAGTAACGAACTAAGCTTCACTTTAACCCATTGACTCAGTTGTTTTAACTGGCTCTTTGGGCCACTGTGATTAAATCGCCACTCGCACTCTTTTAAAAACAGATGCAAATGATCTTTTGGCACACCGTTAAACTTTCGCATATGCCGCTTTGCTTCGCCCCACTCATTGTAGTGCCCCCTTGAGGAGTAGAAGTTCTCTATTCCAATTAATATGCTTGTTTGCAAATGGTTTACTGTGCTTTATCTGGTCGTGTTTAAATTCTGACACATCTAAATGCATTGTAGCTTTTCCAAGTATCTGTATAAACGATGCTATCTGGTTTTACTTGCTGCCGAATAATCGGCATTAATGTACTGGCCTTCGCATCAAGGGATGATCACTGTAAACACCTCGTCATTGCGCTTTAGAAGGCCAAACCCCGACCCTTTCCATGCGCCACCAAGACCCTCGCCTTCCTTTACGTCTACCACCAAAATAACTTTCGTCTGCCTCACCTTCCCCGCCTAACTCATTCAAGGTGATCGCTATTGTCGCAGATAACTTGACGAAGCCGCCTTTCTTGCTGTTGCCCCTGCAACAAATAACTCTATTAACCTTGATGGTTTATACCCACTTAATTTACTCTTTCTCACCTTACTATTCTAGATTAATTTAGTTATCTAGGCAGCCCCTAATGTTATTGTCTTTGGTAGAGACAATGAATACTTTGTTGCCGTATTCATATTGTTTGTGACCCCTGCCTTTGGCAATGACATAAACATTAGGCTCATGCAGTGAGTAGATTTTGCCTTTGCCCTTAGGTTGCTGGGCTAGCACTCTTTGATAGAACAAAAAGTCTTTTTGGTCCGTCTCAAACAATAAATGTATAGGCAGCTTGCGCTGTAATTCCCTCATCAGCTTATTGGCAATCGTCCTAAGCCTCGTTAGTGCTTTTTTAGCTTTAGCACGCCTTTTAACATGGCGGAAGTGCCTGATTGCCAAACGGCAATTTTTAACTTCTTTAACATACGTTCTACGCTGTTTGACTGCGTGATGTTTTGCTAGTTTATTAAGCCGATTGATGATTTTAATAGCACGTTTGGCAGCAAAACGCAGCCTCAACACTTCTTTAATTTTACGCATTGTGATCCTCTGGTTTGCTATTTGCCTTCCTCAATAAAAAGGCAGTAGCATCTCAAGTTGATGTTATTGATCAATGCGTTGAATCGTACTGGTTAGGCGTGAACGCTCATTCTGGAAATAAACAGAAATCGTTCACGGTAAAACCAGAATAGGTGTTCACTTTGAGCCGGAATATGCAATTGCGTTTGAACTGCAAAACAACGCGCTCATCAGATAGATTCTCAAGTCGCTTAAGAATAAGCAAGCCCACCATCTGTCTAATGGGTTTTGAGGCTTTTCCATTGTCTTTAGAATAATACTTCTCAAAAGCATTATCAAAGGCTGGCCAGTTAATAGTGTTGGCTAGTTGTATTAACGGGTCTTTGGTGTCTAATTGGGAAAATAGTTCTGAATGAAAGAGGTTTAGTTGCCCTGTATTTGGAGTTGATTTTGCTAGCTTGTTTTTTAAGCAAAACGACCGAGAAAGGACGGTTATTTCACTAAATACTGGTTGTTTTGTCTATGAGTTGTGTTGTATTTATTATTATAAATCAAATGGTTGAGTGGCTTTAAGGGTTGCCTATTTATCTCTCCTCGGAACAGCCTTGGTTGTTTTGGCATTCTTGGTTGGGGTTTTGTGCAATGACGGTATACATAAAATCAAGTTACTCTTGTATCTTACCCCGTTGATGAGCGAAGCTTGTGAACGAGACAAAAAAAATGAGGACGCTTTGTCCTCATTTTCCCTTGGGTTTTGTTATCTACTGACTAAAACTTAAGGTCAACACGTAACTGTATGCTGTTGTCTGTTTGTTTATGCTCGCCTATTAAGTCTAGGTTCAATCTGGAATCTATTGCCCAGCGCGCGCCTATATTATAGCCTTGCGAGTCGTTTGTCATATTTAAGCCCGCGTA
>LWTM01000068.1 GCA_002101205.1 Cycloclasticus sp. symbiont of Poecilosclerida sp. N
TAGCTAAGTTCGGCATGGCCGATCAAGTGCAACGCAAGGGGTATCGAGGTAAACCTTTATCAAAACAAGAGCAAGCCCGCAACAAAGCCATTGCGGTCACTCGAGCAGGTGGTGAGCGACCCTTTGCCACGTATAAGAGACATTATGGGCTTGGCAGAACACGATTGGGGTTACCCCTACGATTAATAAACTGGGAATAGATACCTAGGCAAAAGGGGACGCTACCCTTTCTTCTCGTTCCCAGATCCAGCTTGGGGGCGAGACACACTTTTTAAAGTTTATCAATCAATTTTGACAAGGTTAAGAAAAAACCCATAGCGGCAACAAGGACGAGCATATTTTTATTGAGTGCTTTTTGAATGGTAACTTCGATATCTGTTTTTAGTAATTCAAACTTGTCTTCAAGGTCTGTTTTTAATAATTCAAACTTGCTCTCCAGCCCTGTAACACTAGCGGTTACTTCGTTTAATTTTTCATCTAAATGATTGATGTGGTTGTATTGGGATTTGAGTAGCAGGGTGTTGATGTCGTCTTGTGCTAAGCCATTACCATCGCTAAAACGCTGTTCTATTTCTTTGATTTTAGGCTCGATCATTTCGATTAGCATATCATCTACTTTGGTTTCGTCCATAATGTTAATTTTGTGAAAATAAGGGGGGCTATACAATAAGTGTTGTGTTAATACAAAGCAATATGAGAACAGTAATCATCAGGAATATGCGCTTTTAAAGTTTATCAATCAATTTTGACAAGGTTAAGAAAAAACCCATGGCGGCAACAAGGACGAGCATATTTTTATTGAGTGCTTTTTGAATGGTAACTTCGATATCTGTTCTTAGTAATTCAAACTTGCCTTCAAGGTCTGTTTTTAATAATTCAAACTTGCTCTCCAGCCCTGTAACACTAGCGGTTACTTCGTTTAATTTTTCATCTAAATGATTGATGTGGTAAATAGGGGACAGATCACGATTAAATATCCCTATTTCTCCACTGATAAACTCGACCAAGAATTATTCAGCGTTTTTTGATCGCAAAAAACATCAAGCCTAGATGTAAAATCATCACGGCTTATTGTTTCTGCACCAAGGGCTGCGAGATGCTTTGATTGGACCTGACAATCTATTAACTGATATCCCCAATTGGCTAAGCTTTCACACAAAAAGATAAAGCCAATTTTGGAAGCGTTACTTTCTCTACTAAACATAGATTCGCCAAAAAACACCTGCCCAACACCGACGCCGTATAACCCGCCCGCCAAGGTATCACCTGACCATACTTCAATGGAGTGCGCGTCACCTCGTTCAAATAGAGCCTCATAAGCTTGAATCATGGACGATGTTATCCATGTGCCATCTTGCCCTTCTCTTGGTTCGGAGCAAGCCGATATGACCTCGCTGAAAGCCGTATCAAACGTACAATTAAATAAATTTTTGGAAATGGCTTTTTTTAGACTTCTCGAAACTCGGAACTCGGCAGGGCTTAATACCATTCTAGGGTCTGGTGACCACCAAAGAATAGGCTGGCCGTCTTCAAACCAAGGAAATATTCCACGCCGATATGCATTGAGTAAACGAGCAGGTTTAAGAGAGCCGCCAGCGGCTAATAAGCCATTCGGATTGTCTAATGCTGTGCTAAGTTCTGGAAAAGGCGTTGTATCGTCGTCTAAATCAAGCCAAGGCAGCATAATGAGCTTGCAATCAACCTTCTAAATCATCGAGGAAACGCTCTGCATCTAGAGCGGCCATACAGCCAGACCCCGCAGATGTAATGGCTTGCCTATAAATAGAGTCAGCAACATCACCTGCCGCAAAAACCCCTGGAATACTTGTTTGCGTAGCATTGCCAGTGCAACCACTTTGAATTGATAAATAACCTTTGGGCATATCCAATTGACCGTCGAAAATCTGCGTATTAGGAGAATGACCAATAGCAACAAAGACACCTTCTAATTCAATCTCTTTAGCGCTGCCATCTTGTGTGTTCTTAATACGAATCCCTGTAACACCCATGTCGTCACCGAGCACTTCATCTAACTCGTTAAACCATTCAACAGAGATATTCCCATCCGCGACTTTTTTCATTAGCTTGTCGGATAATATTTTTTCCGAGCGAAATGAATCGCGTCGATGAATTACGGTAACGTGAGCTGCAATATTGGATAAATACAAGGCTTCTTCAACGGCTGTATTACCTCCGCCTATAACTGCAACACGTTGTTTTTTATAAAAAAACCCATCGCAAGTTGCACAAGCAGAAACGCCTTTTCCTCTAAAAGCTTCTTCTGATTCTAAGCCCAAATATTTGGCTGAGGCACCTGTGCAAATAATCAAAGCATCGCACGTGTATGTGCCCGCGTCACCGATTAATTTAAAAGGGCTTTGCTGTAATTCTGTTGTATGGATATGGTCAAACTGAATTTTCGTATCGAAACGTTCAGCGTGTAATTTCATTCGTTCCATTAATGCGGGGCCTTGTAGGCCTTCAACATCGCCAGGCCAATTGTCAACCTCGGTCGTTGTCATCAGCTGCCCACCCGGCTCAATACCTGTGATTAATAATGGGTTTAGGTTCGCTCTAGCAGCGTAAACCGCAGCGGTATAGCCAGCAGGGCCTGAGCCCAAAATAATTAATCGTTGGTGTGAATGTTCGCGCATGAAGGGATTCCTCTTTGAATCAGTAGTTTACAGGAAGTTATGGGTGTTTAAAAAGACGCTTATACGGACCTCTGCATAACGTAACAAGCGCAGTTTACTGGTGTAAATGAGCATTTTGGGCCGGTTTTTATCAACAGTAGGTGCTTTAAGCAACGCCGTATTGTCTAGCGCAGTAGTTATGCTGAGGTCTCTTATAATCAACTTGTTTTTAAAATGTTGTAGTAGTATGGCGATAAGACTGAACTTGGTAAAGGGTTAAGCACATGAATATTGGCATTCCAAAAGAAATCAAACCATTTGAAGGGCGTGTAGCTTTAACACCTAAGGCCTGCGCGGAGCTTATTGGTAATGGGCATACATTATATATGGAACATGATGCTGGTGTTTTAAGCGGCTTTAGTGATGAACAGTACGAAAATGCCAACACCACTATTTGCCACTCAAACGAAGCACTTTACAAAGCATGTGAATTAATCGTCAAAGTGAAAGAGCCCATTGAAGAAGATTTAAAATATTTAACGTCAAAACACACGCTTTTTTGTTTTCTTCACCTTGCCGCAAATACGCGGCTGGTGAAAATATTAGCCGAAAAAGGGCTTACAGCGGTAGCCTTTGAATCGGTTGTTGTTGATAAGCAATTGCCGCTTTTAAAACCAATGAGCGAAATTGCCGGCAAATTAGCTGTCCAAATTGGTAGCAATTTACTGCATTTACACCAAGGCGGGCAGGGCGTTTTATTGGGCGGTTTAAGTGGTGCTATGACTGATAAAGGTCACGTTTTGGTTGCAGGTGCCGGTTCTGCTGGCACACAAGCTGCTCTATTGGCCAAAGATATGGGCGCAAATGTGTTCGTGTTCGATAAGTATCAACCTGCTTTAGAGCGTTTAGCAAAAATAAACCCCGATATCACGCTTATCTCTAATGAAAGTGACTGCCTTGCGCTGCTGCCTTCAATAAACTTATTGATTGGCGCCTTGCTTGTTGCCGGAAAGAAAACGCCGTGCTTTATAAGTAGAGAGCAGCTTAAATTAATGCAAAAAGGCTCAGTCATTGTCGATATTTCTGTAGATCAGGGCGGGTGTATTGAAACGACCAGGCCCACAACGTACAGTGATCCAACATACACAGAGGAGGGCATTACGCACTTTTGTGTTGGCAATATGCCAGGCGCAGTACCGCGAACAGCAACGCAGGCATTATCAGCTCTGTTGCCAGAATATATTCAACGATTAACGCTAAACAATTGGTACGAAAATGATAATATAATGCGCAACGCTGTAAATATAAGAAGCAACAAAGTACTCATTGGTATTTAGTTAAAACGCATGTTTAACAAATAATTATAAAGCCATTATAGGAATTATAAGAACTTAAGTGAATCGAAAAATAACCCCTAAACCCGCACTCGTTGCGCAGCATCAAATTGTCAAGCTTTTAAGAGAGTCTGCCTTTCTCGCATTTTTGGCAATGGGTTCGTTTTTGCTCGCCTCACTTTTTAGTTATAACGTTAACGATGCAGGCTGGAATTACAGTGGTTCTAGCCAAATTGCGCAAAATATTACAGGCGTCGTCGGCGCTTGGGTTGCAGACTTTATGCTATCTATGATTGGTTTTATGGCGTTTGCCTTTCCTTTCATGCTATTTAGTAGCGCATGGAAATTTTTATCTGAAGCGAAAACCGACCACCCAGACACGGTGAACCATCAAGTCATTCGCTGGGCGAGTTTCGTCTTTTTTTTAATTGCTGGTGCAGGTTTGTTGGACATGCATTATTACCAAAACTGGCTGACTATTCCTAACTCAGCTGGTGGTATCGTTGGGCTAGAGCTAAGTGATGCGCTCAGAAAGCTTTTCGCACTTGAAGGGGCAACACTTGTCTTATTTAGTGTTTTCCTCATCGGTATTACGCTATCAACAGGGCTGTCTTGGCTTGGCTTAATGGATAAGTTAGGTGCTTTAGCCATTAGCCTTTGCATAACGATTCGTAACGCTATTGAAGATAGCAGGGAAAGAAAAACATCCGAACAGATTAAGAAGAAGCGGGGCGACAGTTTCAGAAAGCAATCGAAAATATTTTCCGCTAAGCCTAGGGCACATATAGACCCTGTTATCAAAGAAATCAAAACCAGTGCACGCGTTGATAAAGAGCGCCAAGTTGGTTTATTTGAAGAGAATTTCAGCTCGCTACCTGCGCTTGCGTTGCTTGATGTAGCAAGTAAGCCGGTTGACGGTTACTCAAAAGCAGCTTTGGAGGCGATGTCTAAGCTGGTTGAGCTTAAGTTGCAGGACTTTGGCGTTGATGTGAATGTTGTGGCCGTTAACCCCGGCCCAGTTATAACAAGGTTTGAAATACAACCTGCTCCAGGTATTAAAGCGAGCAGGATCAGTAGCCTTGCTAAGGATTTAGCCCGCTCAATGTCCACACACAGCGTGCGCGTTGTTGAAGTTATTCCTGGTAAGTCCGTTGTTGGTTTAGAAATACCCAATGAATCACGTGAAATGGTCCGTCTCGGCGAAATCCTTTCTTCTGAGGAGTATGAAAAGTCTAATTCGGCACTCACGCTAGTCCTAGGGAAAAATATTTCCGGTCAACCTACGGTTGCTGACTTGGCCAAAATGCCACATTTATTGGTTGCAGGAACAACCGGGTCAGGCAAATCAGTGGCTATTAACGCCATGATCCTTAGCTTGTTGTATAAAGCAACACCTGAACAAGTACGGATGATAATGATTGATCCGAAAATGCTCGAACTTTCTGTATACGAAGGGATTCCGCATCTTTTAACCCCTGTTGTAACCGATATGAAAGAGGCTGCGAACGCATTACGTTGGTCTGTGGCTGAAATGGAAAGGCGTTATAAGCTGATGTCCTTACTCGGAGTTCGGAACCTAAGCGGCTATAACAAAAAAGTTAGAGATGCGATTAAAGAAGGCAGCCCTTTAGCCGACCCCTTGTGGGAACCAACAGCATTTATAGACGAAGAAGAAGCGGGCACCTTATCTGAGTTACCACAAATCGTTATTATTATTGATGAGTTGGCCGACATGATGATGGTTGTCGGTAAGAAGGTTGAGGAGCTCATCGCGCGATTAGCTCAAAAAGCGCGCGCATCAGGGCTTCATCTTGTGCTGGCCACTCAAAGGCCTTCTGTTGACGTATTAACAGGGCTTATTAAGGCAAACATTCCTTCACGAATTGCATTTCAGGTTTCATCGAAGATTGATTCGCGCACAATTCTTGACCAAAGCGGGGCGGAAACCTTGTTAGGCAACGGCGATATGCTTTATTTACCGCCAGGGTCTGGTTTGCCGCAACGCGTACACGGTGCTTTTGTTGATGATCACGAAGTCCACAAAGTTGTAAAGCAGCTTAAAAGTCAGGGCGCCCCCAACTATGTAGAAGGTATTTTGACGAGTTCAGACCCTGCCGAATTTGACGGTGGCTCAGGCGACCAAGCAGACAGCTCAGATGAGTTATATGATCAAGCTCTGAAAATCGTTACTCAGACACGTCGCGCATCTATCTCTGGCGTGCAACGTCAATTAAGGGTTGGTTATAATCGCGCAGCACGTATGATTGAAGAAATGGAGCGTTGCGGCGTCGTTGGACCATTACAAACCAACGGTTCACGCGAAGTATTAGCGCCGCCACCGCCAGAACTATAAGAATCTAATGAAGTTTTATGACCTGGTTTGTTTGATTACGCTATTGTTTTACAGCAGTTATGGTTTTGCAAAAACGAGCGAAGACAGCCTGCAATCTCATTTAAAACAATATAAATATATAAGCGGACAGTTCACACAGGTTTTAAGTGGCGAACAACAACCCCTTACGCAATCATCTACTGGCGAATTCTGGATAAAAAAACCAGATAAATTTCGCTGGAACTACATTACGCCTTATGTACAAAAGATAATATCCAATGGCTCAAAGCTTTGGGTTTATGATGAAGATTTAGAGCAAGTGACTATAAAACATGCCTCCCAATCTATTCAGTCATCGCCTTTAGCCGTTATTTTAGGCTCAGTTTCTTTGAGCGAGCTGTTTGATATTGAAACGTTGGATAATAACGATAGCCTACAGTGGTTAAAGCTAACGCCTAAGACCGACTCTGGCGGGTTTGATTTTATCAATGTGGGTTTTAGACAAGGCGTCATGTCCCAAATGGTTTTAAAAGATAGTTTCGGCCAAACAACGCATTTATTGTTCACCAACGTAACAGTTCATACGCCTATCGCCGATGAGATCTTTGAGTTTAAAGTACCTAATGACGCAGATCTTTTTGATGAAACTATTGCGCAATGAGACCTAGCAGCCCTCTTGCGGAACGCGTAAGACCCGAAACGCTTAGTGAATTTGCAGGTCAGGCGCATATCCTGTCAAAAGGGAAGCCGCTTTATGAATCCATACAGTCCGGTCAACTTCATTCGTTAATTTTATGGGGGCCACCTGGTGTCGGTAAAACCACTTTAGCACGTATTATTGCCGGACACGCCGATGCTGATTTTATTGCATTATCGGCTGTTCTAGCCGGCGTTAAAGATATCCGGAAAGTGGTTGAAGAGGCTAAGAAGAGTAGGGCGGAAAAGCAACGCAGCACCATCCTTTTTGTTGATGAGGTTCACCGTTTTAACAAATCCCAACAAGATGCTTTTTTACCCCACGTTGAAGCGGGTGTCTTTATCTTTATTGGAGCTACTACAGAAAACCCATCTTTTTCGCTTAATAATGCGCTTTTATCCAGAGCACGTGTTTATACCTTAAAACCGCTTCAAGAACCCGATTTAGAGACGATTCTTGAAAGTGCCCTCAGTAATGAATTAGGTTGTAAGGCTGGTTTTTCTATTGATAGAAATGCAACAAAATTACTAATAAGTGCAGCAGATAGTGATGCAAGAAGACTGCTGAATTTTTTAGAATTAAGCATTCAATTAGCAGAAGGCCAAAATCACAAAAAAGTAACTGTTGCAATCGTTGAGGGTGTCATAAAAGGTGGTATAAGGCGTTTTGATAACCACGGTGAAGATTTTTACAATCAAATATCAGCGCTGCACAAGTCTGTTCGAGGTAGCGACCCTGATGCTTCAATCTACTGGTTAAGGCGAATGCTAGACGGTGGCTGCGATCCTTTGTATGTGGCAAGGCGAATAGTACGCATCGCTTCTGAAGATATTGGTAACGCAGACCCACGTGGCTTACAGGTGGCACTTAACGCCTGGGAAACACAAGAAAAATTAGGCAGCCCAGAGGGAGAGTTAGCGCTGGCTCAAGCTGTTAGTTATTTAGCTTGCGCACCTAAAAGCAACGCCGTGTACAACGCATTCAATACGGTTGGCGCCGTTATTAAGAGCACAGGGAGTCTGCCTGTGCCTTACCATTTACGAAACGCACCGACCAAGCTGATGAAAGAAGAGGGCTATCACAAAGGCTACCGGTATGCTCATACTGAGCCTAATGCCTTTGCAGCTGGTGAAAATTACCTTCCGGAAGAACTTGCGGGGCAGATCTACTATGAGCCGGTTAATCGCGGATTAGAGATTAAAATATCCGACAAACTTGCTCAACTTAGAAAGCTCAACCACGAAGCAAAAAACTAAATACCCGCTTCTTATTAAATGCAATGGGAGACAGAAATGATAAAAGACCTATCAATTAACCGACATGTAAAAAACTCCGCCCAAATAACGGGCTATAAACGGTATGAAGAAGTAATATCTAAACCTGTGCGTATTAAATAACTATGAAAATCCTTATTGTTCTTGTCGTTATTGCTGCCATATTTTATATGGCGCAAACTTTTTTAAATAGCAAAGCAAAAGCCAGTGCTGCCGATAACATTAAAGCTGGCGAAGAGTTTATTGCTGCTAATGCATCAAACGAGGGTGTCATAACAACTGCCTCTGGCCTTCAATACCTTCTGCTGACTCCAGGCACTGGTGCTGAGCATCCTACAGCTAGAAACAAAGTTACCGTGCATTATCATGGCACTTTGCTAGATGGCACTGTATTTGATAGCTCGTTAGACCGTGGTGAACCGATAACCTTTGCTTTGAATCAGGTTATCAGTGGCTGGACCGAAGGTCTCCAGTTAATGGTCGTTGGAGAGAAAACGCGTTTTTATATTCCGAGTCACTTAGCCTACGGCAATCAATCTATAGGTAGCATAAAAAGCGGGTCAACTTTAATATTTGATGTTGAGCTCTTGTCTTTTAAAAAATAAGTAGATATATCAAATAAATAAAGGACTAACTTAAAGTAAGCTATGCTTTGTAGACTAACAACCCAAACTTATTCTTTTATGGGTGTCTGACAATAGTGGGAAGAAAACAGCGCTTGGGTCACCCTTTGACATTTAAATTGTTTCACAATTAAGCTGGCTTCTAACAAAGGCTTTTACGTCAGTTGCAAGTTAGGCGGCATACGTAAAAACAAAACCACACTCTATTTAACATAATATACATTATACGAAGTTAAACTATGTGTTCTATATCCCGTGTTTTGCAAATAAACCGCCCTAGCCAAGAAGTTATGTTTTGATTTTTCGAGAGATCAATGTAATAAAACGTTACTCTTCCCAATAGTCCTCAAAACCCTCTCACCTAACACTGTTGCTTTAGCCCACGCCTCTAATTCCAACATGGGCTTTTCATAAAACTCATCAATACAACCAATACATGAAATAGCCACAGGATGACGGCCTTCAGACATTTTAAACAGTTTTTTAAGTGACCCGGCCTCAAGTAAAAAAACCCAGCCCACTCCAATGCCTTCGACTCTTGCCATTTAGCCGTTTGTGGAAAATATTGCGCCCAAGGGGTTGAAGCAACTACGGTGATTATCTACACCGCCTCTCTAAGGTAGCGTCAAACACGAAATGCCTCTGCCGAACCCACAGTTAATGTTTTAACGGCATCCGGCACGGCTTGTTGCGCACTCGCTTTAACACGGCCTTTTGGGCGTTATCCAATCAATCACGTTCACTCACCACAACAAGGTCTGCGGCACTTAACTGTCCGTCCAACAATTCACGCAAACTTGAACCGCGTTCCAAACTATCATCAGCCAAACGCTGCGCTTCAACTAACGCCTCATCATCTGCAAAGCGGCCTGCAAAAACAGCAGGTCATCTATGACGGTAACAACCGCATCCACCGTACAACAAATTTAAAGGCACTGTATAACGTGGCAAACGCAGTCGTTATGCAGAATTTCTTTTAATAATTATAAGCCAATACCGCACGTAGTTGATGGTCTTTCCCTGCTACATTCTTATCGTTAATGTGTGTATAAACGAAATCAAGTATCGCCGCATCGCTCCACTCATAACTTAGGTATATGTCCGCCTCCTCCACATCATAATCAGACTTATCACGCGCAGTAAATTGTCCAAAATCGCACCCTAACGTTAAGTGATGGCTCATGGCATATTCCAAACCAATCAGCAGTGCTTCGGCCCTATCGCCTGCAACGGCATCCAGCGTTTGATCTTCCATTGATGTAAAAAATGCACCATCGCCAAGGCTTGGCAGTGCGCCGTTATTCGTGTGGTTGCGGTTATACGCAAAGGTTGCCGTTATATCGTTATAGTTTATGGCCGATAAAATGCCCCACGTTTTCGCATCCACCACACCCATATTGCGCGAACCAATATCTTCACCCCAATCAGCTTGTACTGCAGCGGTGTATTCAATATTGCCCACGTTTGCGCTGTAACTCATATCGGCGTATATAATTTGTGAATTATCCACCACGTTGTAATACCAAAGGCTAGTCTCGGCAAAATCACCTTCGTGCGTAACCCACGTCAACCAAGAACGGTGACCATCGCCACCAAACGCATCGCCAACACCCTCAAAATGCGATTGATCAGAACCATTCTCCCCTCCGCTCATCGTGCGTACAAAACCTGCCCCCGCATGTAAGTTATCCGCTAAATGGAACTCAGCAAGGTAAGCTTCAAATAAATGCGGTACCAAGCGAAGATCATCATTGTTCATATGCGGCGTATCAAGCCGTTGACGGCCTAAGTTTGCTTCAAACGAGTCAAAAGATAGTTTTAAATGCGCTTCGCCCAGGATTAAATAACCGTCTGTCTTTTCATTAAAAAAGTCATCGTACACACGGTCATCATTACTGCGGTTTAAACCCGCGCCCATTGTTCCAAAAAGTGCCGCATGAAACGTTACACGCTCGTTAACAGCAAAGTGGCAGCCTAACTCACCACCAATAGCATTTGCCGCCAGTGTATTAACCGCACCAAGAGAAGAGCGTATAACCCCTGCTCGCAACTTAGCATCACAACCCGACTGTTTACCAAAGTGTTCAACCACCTGATAAGGCGTTGCATAAAAATCATAGGGAAGACTCGGTCCCTCAGCAGGACTATGTGCCCAAACAGATTGACTTAATAAGGTAAAAAAGGCCACGCAAAATTTATTAAAACTCACAAAATATTCCTTCTATGCCACTACACATAGCTTTTCTTCGACGCTTCTAAACTCATCTAGCGCGGCCTCTAATTGTTCTACTATTTCAGCCGCTAACACCTCTGGCGCTGGTAAATTCTCGATGTCTTCCAGCGAATCATCTTTTAACCAAAAAACATCTAGGTTGGTTTTGTCTCGAACAATAACCTCATCGTAACTAAATGCTTTCCAACGTTCATTATCAGTTGACTCTAGCCGCTGACTTCGATCATTCGCCTTATATAACTCAATAAACTCATCAAAATGGCTCTTCACTAAACGCTTTGTTTTTAGCGTCATGTGTATATTGGTACGAAAATCATAAATCCAGATTTTTTTAGTCCAAGCGGTTTTAGATGCCAGCTTAGCATCAAAGAAAATTACGTTGGCCTTGACCCCTTGCGCATAAAAAATACCCGTTGGTAAGCGCAGTATTGTGTGCAAATCCATACGTTCCATCAGCGTTTTACGCACCGTCTCACCCGCTCCGCCTTCAAACAAAACGTTATCGGGCACAACCACGGCTGCCTTGCCATTTATCTTCAACATATTGGCAATATGCTGCACAAAGTTAAGCTGTTTATTAGAAGTCGTTGCCCAAAAATCTTCGCGTTCTATCGTTAGCTTTTCAGTCTCTTTTTTACCAGTTTTTTCATTAACAATGGTAATCGAACTCTTTTTACCAAAGGGTGGATTCGCCAACACCATATCAACACGGTCATCACCCACCTCTTTAGCCAACGCATCGGTCGCGCTAATCGGGCATTCATCACCACCAATGCCGTGCAGGTATAAATTCATCGCGCATAAACGCACCACGCCATCGACTATATCGTTACCGCGTAAGGCGTGTTCTTTCAAATGGCGCTGCTCTTTTTTAGAACTTGCCTGTGCGGCCATATAATCATGCGCCGCTAATAAAAAACCACCCGTACCACAAGCAGGGTCGGCAACTGTATCTAACGCTTTAGGCTGCATTACCTCAACCATTGCCTCAATTAATGGGCGCGGCGTAAAATACTGCCCTGCCCCCCCTTTAACATCTTGCGCATTACGCTCCAGCAAGCCTTCGTAAATTTCGCCTTTAACATCCGCCGGCAAGGTAGACCACTTCTCCTTATCAATCATCTTAATCAAGCGTTCAAGCTTGGCTGGGTCTTGAACCTTATTCTGTGCTTTGCGAAAGATAGTACCGAGCATACCGCCCAGTTTGCCTAAGCTTTCTAAAGTATGGCGATATTGCAGCTCTAAATCATCCCCATCCAGCTTTACCAGCATACCCCAGCAATAAGCAGCAGGCACCTTAACAACTTGGCCAGACTGCTCACGCTCATCCGCCATTTTAAGGAAGATTAGGTAGGTTATTTGCTCTACATAATCACCATAACCAACTCCATCATCACGCAGCACTTGCGCGTAATTCCAAACCTTATTGACTATCTCTGATGCACTCATTTGTTAGTACTTATTTGCTGTAGTTGAATGATAATCAAGGGAAGATCATCTTGAATAATACTCCATAAAATATCGTTATCTATACCCAAATAACCATGAATCAATCTATTACGAGTTGCAATAATTTGCCTCCAAGGTATCGAGCTATACTCCTCACGTATTTCTGTTGGAATATGCATGGCAGCCTCACCAATTAATTCTAAATTACGTACGGTTGCATCATAATTCAAGCCTGTTGACTCAAATGATTCTAATGTTAAACCATCAGAATATGCCTTTGCATTTTCAGCAAAACCGAGCATATCTTGTACATAAAAACACCATTCACGCTCAGACATTAATTGCCTCACTTTCAATAAACTCTTTTAGTTCTGGGCGCAAAGCTTTTTCAGTCACCAAATCAATCGGCTGCCCCAGCGTATCCTCAAGTAGGAACTGTGCACCAAAATATTGCTTGGATGTTGCTGCACCATCAAAAGAGATAATAATATCTATATCACTGCCTTCTTTGGCCTCATCACGTACAGTAGAGCCAAATAAAGCTAAGCGGGTTACGCCAAATCGTTTTATTAACTCTGGTTTTAATTGGCTTAAAGCCGCTAAGGCGTGTTGTTTTTTCATTTTAATTTCCTTAAATTCTCCTAGTCATCAACTAGGGATGATGTTCAATCGTCACGCAACACCTAGGCGTAATTCCAGACTTGTTGACTATCTCTGATGTACTCATTTGTTAATACTCATTTTCTGTAATTTCTTGATGATTAAATGCCTTTTTTCGCTCAGACATTAATCGCCTCATTATCAATAACCGCTTTTAACTCAGGACGCAAAGCCTTTTACGTCACCAAATCAACCGGCCGCCCTAACTCATCCTCAAGTAGGAACTGTGCACCAAAATATTGTTTAGAGGGTTGCAGACCCATCAAAAGAGATAATAATATCTATATCGCTGCCCTCTCTCGCTTATGTATTGTATATATATAACCGAAATTAACCATAAATCAATTTTTAGAAAGTTTTAGAGTGCCTGTCCCTGTTTTTACGGTCAGATGCAAGTTTTTGTTAGGGGTGATAAGAGTGCAAGCCTTGAAGCATTTTCAGGCAATACGAATTAAGGCTCTCGCCTTTTCTTAGTGCACCGATACTTAACTGCTCATGCAATTCTTTACCAACGCGTAGATTGAATTTACCAGAGTATTTTTTTCCTGCTGTTGATTTAGGAATAGGAGTGCCATCTAGGTTATAAATATCTATCCATTCTTCTACATTTTTGCATAACTCTTTGTATACTTTTGCTTCATCATCACCATGAATGCCGCCTAACATTAGACCAGGGCAGTGGCCTATATAGCATTGATCTTCTTCAGACCACTCGACTATTTTTAAATATTGATCACTTAATTTCATTATGACACCTCGTTAACTGCATTTTTTACGGCCTTGATTTGAGATGGCTTTGCATCATCGCCTGTTTTTCACTAATTGTGATTTTGCTTCCTTTTTGATGTGTGAAATTACGATGGCTGCCTTTTTCTCCTCTGTTTTCGAAACCGGAAGATTGTAATTGACGGATTAACTCTCTAATCTTTGGAGGCATAAATAGATGGTACTGAAATAGTACTATAGAGTCAAATTCTTACCCATAACGTCTTACGTCAGATGGAAGTGCTTGTTGGGCGATTTAGTCATCGACATATTCAGAAGTCGTTAATTTAAAAGGGGCGCCACCCTTCTATTCAAGCGATTGCGCAAAAATAAAGACCTGCCCCCGAATCCTTAGGATCGTAAAGTACCAACAAGAACAGGCGAATCAAACGCTTCCCAATCAGCAAAAACATAAACTTCCGTACTCATATTGGCCACCTTAACCTTTACTCAGCAGCTTAATATCCTGAAGCTTCCGCCCCAGCTCGTCATCACTGGCGACCTTAGCAAAATCATCCGTTAAACCAAGCACTGCGAGCACCGCCACATAGTGGCCTATAGAAACGCCAGAACCACCTTGTAATACTCTACGAATGGTTAAACGGCTTAGACCCGTTCGTTCAGAGATCAAAACCTGTGTGTAGCCACGCCGTTTACAGGCAAGTTTAATATTCTCGCCAAGTTGCTCTAAAACCTTCTTATTTTTAGGGAAAACAACAGCACTTCGTTTTTTATTCACTTCAACCACAGGCACTATACTATAGTGGACTCCAGTATTTAGACCAATACTTAAAGCCGCTAAGGCGTGTTGCTTTTTCATTTTAGGTTCCTTAACTTTTTCGATAAAGGCACCATATACGTTGCCTTGCTGAAATCCAATGGCCATATATATGGCCGAAATCAACCATAAAACAATTCTTAGCGCCTGACCAGAAGCTTATTCAACCATTATTAAATCTGCTAAAATTCAAACTATGGAAAACAAATCCCTTGCCTCATCTAACCCATTTCTAAAAGATGCTACCGTTGCTCGTAAACAGATCGTTCGTAGCATTGCCAGTTCTACAGCCATTGAAACGGGTGAGTCCATAGAGGTGATCGAAAAGAAGCTTAGCCAGAAATATTCTCGGCATCACGTAACGCTTGCTTAAAAACAGCCTTCATCGGTTCTATATATTCTACTATTCTACTTCTGTAGTATTTTATTCGATCCGATCCTTTGTAGTACTTTATTCGATCAGATCCTTCTCTCGTGTGCTGTTTCAATTCGGCACATTAAATGGGAAATAAGACTTAATAGATCAAGGCAATCTTTCTCGGAAAAAAGGCCAGACTCTGATAAATCAATGACTTCTTGATGCGCAACAACATTACGTCCACCTTCTATAATACCTTGCGAAAGTTTACGTTGAGCAGACTCTATATTTTTAACCGTCTTTACCGAAAAGAAATCCCCATTGCCTCTAACGTAACCGACAACAACTTTTAAAGCTTTTGCATCTTCAGGACCAAATACATTGCCCATTAAGTCGAAGTCTCGCGTATTATTATTTCCCGAATATTCACGAACCTTATTTGCATACCTTTTTACAGCCTCTAAAAATGCAGCATAATAGTTACCACCCTTATACCCCTGTTCAGAAGCAATCTGAATTTCAGGATGAAGGTGTCGCCAATGTAGATTAGGGTATTCAGGAGCCAACTGATGCACAGCTAAAACAACTGGATGAAAAGACTCATCAACTCCTTCATCTGTACTCAATGTATTAACAATTGTTTCTACTGGTTTTTTTATCTCATCTGGCAAAGTAGAAAGCCACTTTTCCTTGTCGATTCCTGTGTTCTTCTTAAATTCATCATCTTTCTTAGTCTTCCGCTTCTCTCTCCAGTTTATGCCAACTTTAGAAATAAGATCTCTTAGCCACTCTCTAAACTCCGCCATTTTCTCATCTTCCCAATTAATGGCTTGACGATTTGTTGAAATAACATCCTCGTCTAAAAGGTCAATAAAATCTGCCTTTATCCAACCAGTAAGGTACTGATAAAAATGACTTGATGCGCTATCAGAAAAATACTCAGGCGCATTAACCAACTTCCCTCTTGAAAAAATCGTAATCCCCCGCAGTCCAGAACTTGGCTTAATGGGTGTTTTGCTAGTAATAATATGAAAGTCTATATCGTCAATGAATTCAAAATCATTTAATTCTAACGATGCTTTGCCCCATATAAACTGCTCCTCCATCTGTCCATAACGGCGTTCATTAGTGACTACTACATCCTTCCCACCTGTTTTCTTTAAAACAATACTAAAATCCGTATCAATAATAAATATTCTTGAAAGGCTATCTGCTAATGATTCAAGGTCGAAAGCACTTTTCCTTTTCAACCTCCTCAGCACTATTGCCGTACCATTGCTATTCCCCGTTTCCTCATCGACAATCTCAGAAACTGGCCTATAAACACTATTAGAGCTTAGAAGCTCATCCCAATCTAGCTGAAAGCGATTCCGTTTCATTTCTTGCACAGTGTCTAATACAATCTCTTTTGCTAATCCAAAAAGAGCTAGTTTTCCCAAACCTTTTTTTCCTGTCGGCATACGACCATACTTTGGTGATGGTTCATCCCCATCCTCCGACCTTCGGTTACGCCCAATAACTAGAAAACGTTCTTGAATGTCAGAAGCACTCATCCCATAACCATTATCTTTTACCGTTATAGAGACAGGCGTTCCATTTTGTTCGTGAAAGGTCACCTCAACTTCACTAGCGTCCGCATCATAAGCATTTGATATAAGCTCTGCCAATGCAGGTGGCAATGTTGAATACATTTTTACGCCCAAGTGCTCAATTGTTTTCGGGTCAAACCTTAGTTCATAATTCATACTTAATCCTTTAATTTGTTTCTTCTAAGTGCCTTCTCACCATTGCCGCGTGTCTTTTGATAAATTCAGGCGGCAAAGCATTGCCAATCATCAATGCAACCGCATCTTTTCCTTTCTTCATTGAAAATTGATAATCTTTTGGGAATGTTTGAAGCAAAGCCGCTTCTCTTAAACTAATAACACGATTTTCTTCTGGATGTAAAAATCGGCCTTTGGATGGTTGGTGGCATCCACCAGTTATAGTTGGGCTAACAGTATCCCATGCCATCCTTCCATACACATCTGTATAACTTTTAGGACTTTTAAGATGGCACTTTAACCAATACTCCTTAGGCAATTGTGCTCTCGAACCTCCATCTTTAGGAACTAACTTAATCATTTCTTCTATTCTTTTAGTTCTTTTAGCCCTTAAATCATGGAGCACATCACCACTTTTACCAACCGCACCAAAACCATGAATAACGTCCCTAACAGTAACTTTCTTATCTGCCTTTTTAGCTGGCTTTATGAAACCAATTCTAGATGCTAATAAAATCATTCGTCGTCGTCTCTGAGGAACTCCATACTCCGAAGCATCTTTAACTTGTACTGTGTTTTCATCAATCTGATAGCCCAATTTTTTTAATTCTTCTAAAACAGTATCAATCCTCTTATCTTTCGCCAACCCCGGAACATTTTCCATCATGATGGTTTTAGGTAGCATTGCACGGACAAACTTCATAAGCTCAAAAACCAAGTCATTTCTGACATCACTAACAGATGCCACCTTATTACGAGTTCTATGAGTTGAAAACCCTTGGCAAGGAGGACAGCCTGCCAATAAATCTAATTCGCCAACTCTCAACCCCAAATCATTCATTACTTTTTCAGGTTTAAGCTCTCGAATATCCTCCGCATACAATTTATGGTCACTGTAATTAGACTTATACGTACTTATAGCTGGTTCCGAGTTTTCAACACCAGAGATAACTTTAAACCCCGCATTTATCAAGCCTAAAGTCAGTCCACCAGCTCCACAAAACAAATCAATCGCTTTATATTTATCCATTTAATTAAACCTACCATTAAAAGCTGAAGCCAGTATTGATTGCTTATTTTTTTCAGCTTTTAGCAACTGAATATCTAGCTCATCTTCCAGTTTGTTTATTGAATACAGCTTCTCCTCCACCCTAAACACCATTTGTTCCATTTCTAATATTGAAGGCAAAGGGAATGGCAAGGTGGTAAATGATTCTTTAGTGAAGTGTTTAATTGTGCTTCCAGTAAAATATCTTTGCAACAAACCAGTTGATGCAAAATATTCAAGAAGATAAACTAGGTATTGCGGTATCAACGGAAGGTGAAAACGTACGCGGTGTAATGCTTTTTGATACTTCAGAGTAACCCCACCCTCCCATACTGCCGATCTTCCGGGTTCGCCTCCTTCACAGACCAAAACATCACCAGCACTCAAGTCATATCTTTTTAATTCACTTTCCTTAAAAAACATTTTCAATAAATTATCCGTATCAATTCTTCCCCACCTTACATTGATATTCCTAAGGTATTGAATACTCTCCCCCGTAGCATGCTTCCCTTTGTCTAGCATTTTACCCAACCAAATCTCGGCAACCTGATCAACTGATGCCATCTCCCACTCATTTGGGTTTTCTAAATCCACAAGCAAGGCTGGTTTTTTAGGCTCTTTATACTTCTCCTTCCACTTATCATCCTTAGGCATTTTACCTTTGGCTTGGAATTTTCTGAGCTGTTGTTCTTCCCATTTTTGGCGGTGTTCTTTTAGGATGCGTTCGAGTAGTTGGCTTGCTGGTTCTAATTTACCTTTATTCTGTTCGCGCCAGTCTTTGGTTAGCTCGCCGGTAACGGCGGCTTTGAGGACGGATTGGCGGTATTGTTTTAGGAGTTTTTGGGCTTTTTTTAGGGCTTCTATTCCTGCATCAATATGGGAGAAGAGCTCTTCGATTTTGGCGACGATGCGTTTTTGTTGTTCGGGTGGGGCTAGTGGAAAATCTAAATTTCTTACCTGTTCTAACCGTATGCCTTTAACAGTTGTACCTGAACCTATGCTTTCTAAATGATTAGCTTTAGAAACGAACCAGTATTCTAAATAACCTTTTTGTACGTCAGGGGGCAGAATAAGTGCTTTTAGGTCTTGGTTAATTGCTGCTTTATATGGAACACGAACCACCTTCCCTAAGCCAATCCGAGTCGCGATAATTACAGTATCTTCAGGAATAATATTTGTTGAGCTTTTTTCTACCCCTTCCTCCGTAATATGGTTCTTTGCATCGGCAGGCCGCCTTGTTCTCATATCTTTGACAGTAAGCCACGGGATGTTGCCATTCCAATACTGCGGATTATTTTTAGAGGGTGTCCCTCCTCCAATTACCTTAGTTACTACATCACCAAGTTTTGACCAAACCCAGCCACTCGGTAACTCTTTTAGGAGTTCCTCACTCATGCAATCAAATACCCATTCAATTCATTAATCATTGGCTGTAGTTCTTTGCCAAACAGCTGGGTTGCTTTTAGCAATCCTCCTTCTTCTTGGTTGAAGGGTGTGTATTCAAAATCATCGAAGGTCATTTCTGCATTTTGGGCGATTTGTTCTTTTATTTTGTTTATCAACATTACTTTTACCTCACTAGCATACTCATAATCAGTCGAATCATGGTTTCTTTTTGTTCAGGTGCCGACTCGGCAACCAGTAGTGTCAGCGCTGCCAATCCAGTATCGTTAATGATCGGTTGGTCTTGCTTGTTTAGTAAGCTATTGTTTCTATGTAAAAAGTCTACAAATAGAAATGCTCCGCTGCGTTTATTGCCATCGGTAAAGGGGTGGTCTTTCACCATAAAGTACAGAAGGTGCGCTGCTTTGCCTTCTATACTTGGGTAGGCGGGCTCTCCAAATATTGTTTGCTCAAGATTGCCGAGTATCGAGGCTATGCTATCGGTGCGTTCTTTGGCAAATAGCTCTGTCGCTTCGCCTCGTTGTACGAGGCTAGTTTTAAATTCTGCTAAGGCTTGTTTTACTTCGATTTCGGTGGGTAATACACCACCTGCCTGGCCTTGTGGCTCTATTAACAGGCCTTCATCGTAACGTTGCAGCCATAAAAAGGTTTGGGTGTAGCGGCGGACTATTTCCACTAGGCCTGTACCCACCTCGGCTGTAATAGTTTGTGATTGAGCGGTCTTTTTAATTAGGCATAACATCGCTTCTAGCTCATTGGCATTTTGCTCAAAACGTTGCTGGTTGAGGGTGTAACCTTGGGTTAAATATTCTCGTAAGCGCTGGGTTGCCCAAATGCGAAATTGAGTACCTTTTAATGAATTAACTCGATAACCGACGGAAATAATGGCATCCAAATTATAAAACATGACCTTTCTTTTAACCTTGCGTCTGCCTTCTTGCCGAACTATCGAGGATTGCTCGGTAGTTGCTAACTGTTCTAACTCTCCTGATTCATAGATATTTTTTAGGTGCAGGCTAATTGTATCGCTGTCCCTTTCAAATAGCTCAGCCATTTGTGATTGCGAAAGCCATAAGGTTTCTTGTTCAAAGCGAACCTCAACTTGGGAATGGCCATCTTCGGACTGGAATATTTCTATTTGCTTATTGTTCATTTCTCACCATGCCATCTTATGCTATCAAATACCCATTCAATTCATTAATCATTGGCTGTAGCTCTTTGCCAAACAGCTCGGTTGCTTTTAGCAACCCCCCTTCTTGGTTGAAGGGTGTGTATTCAAAATCTTCGACGGTCATTTCTGCATTTTGGGCGATTTGCTCTTTTATTTTGTTTAGCCAGGCTAATTGGTCTGGAGTGAATTCTTTGTTTTGCTGCTGTAGCCAGTTTTCGAAGCGGTTATTGACTATCTCTGTGAACGATTCTAGCACATCGGTTATGCCGGTTGCCAGTCTTAGTAAGCTAACCAATACGGGGAGTTTGCTGTGGGGTGCTGCGCCTTTTACTTTGGCTTTTTTTAGCTGCTCGTAGGCTTTCCATACTTCTACGGGGGCTATGTGGTATGGCGGTTGTTCTATCTTTTCTACCAGTTGGTTGATCATGTCGTAACTTAGGTGGCGCTTTTGGTAGGGTTGCCGGTAGATGAGTTGTATGGCATCGAGTTCGTTTTGATGGTCTTTTATAAATTGTTGCCAGTTGTTGATGAGCCCTTCGGCTTTTTCTACATCGTAGCCGGTGCCTTCTGTATCTATTTCGTCTGCGCTGTCGTCTATGAGTTGGTCGCTGTCTTTTCGTAGGGTTTCTATTAGCTCGCGCAAGGCAGGTTGGTGGAAGGGTTTTACTAGTTCGTTTGCCTCTGGTTTGAAGGCTTGTTGAACCTGTTCTTCTGTGGGCGTTGCTTCTGCTGTGTTGTTTATTGCTTTTGCGGTTTCTAGCAGTTTGTCTTCATTGGTTGCACGTATTAGTTCACCGGCTATTAGGGCAAGTGGTTTACTGGCCAGTTGGGATACTTGTTTGCGCTGTTGGTCGCTTAGCTTTAGGTCTAACCGTATTAGGCGGTTGCCCAGTGCGCGCAGTGTGTCTGAGTGGCGATCCCCTCGGGCGATTTGTTGCATGAGTTTTTCGGTGGAGATGCTGGGTTTTGTTTCTAGCGATCGGGTTTCTGTTTTGTCGGTTTCGGTAACGCCTACGCAATCAACCAGTACAAAGCGGCTTTTGCCGGGGGCATCGGGGGTTACTTTGTGTAGCTCATCTATGCTGAGTACGCGTGTGCCACGGCCTTTCATCTGTTCGTAGTAAGATTGGCTTTTTACATCGCGCATAAACATAACGCATTCGAGCGGTTTTATGTCGGTACCGGTGGCGATCATATCGACGGTTACGCTGATGCGGTATTGGGGGTTTGTACGGAAGGCTTTGATGGCCTCTTCTGCTTCGCGCTTACCTATTTTGTAGGTGATTTTTTTGCAGAAGGCGTTGCTTTCATTAAACACTTCTCGCACGGTATTGACTATGCGGTCGCAGTGGTCGTCATCTTTGGCGAAGATGAGTGTTTTGGGAACCCATGCCATTTTGCCGTTGTTAAATTCTCGCTCTGGAAAACACTCTTTTAGGCAACGGTCTTTAAAGGCTTGGATGACGGTACGAATTTGGTCGGGTGCGATGACGCTTCTGTCGAGCTGCGCGGCTTCCCACTTTTCTTCTTCGTCTAGTATTTCTAGCCGTTTTTGTTTGGTGAACCTATCGCGCCTTTGTACGGCAGTTCCTGCCTCTAGGGTACTTCCCTTTTCGGTCATTTCTGTTTTGATGCGGTAGATGTCGTAACCTACATTTACTTTATCAATGACTGCGTTTTCATGGGTGTATTCAGAGACCATATTTTGATTAAAAAAACCGATGGTCTTTTTGGTGGGCGTGGCGGTTAGGCCGATTAAAAAGGCATCAAAATATTCAAGCACTTGTCGCCATAGGTTGTAGATGGAGCGGTGGCATTCATCAATAATGATAATGTCGAACGCTTCAATAGGAATGCTTGGGTTGTAGGTAACGGGGCGCGGTTGCTTATTCACGCTGCTGGTTTCCACTTCAAAGCCTGAGTGCTCGTCTGCCTCATCATCTAGCTCTTGCCCTGTTAGCTGTGAGTACATGCGCTGAATGGTGGATATGGTTACTTTGCTGGCCTCGACTATGCCTGCACGGCCAAGTATGTTGACGTTGTAGTGTTGGGTGAATTTACGGCCATCATTCGGGATGACAAATTGTTCAAACTCATCTTTTGCATTGGTGCCTAAGTTGCCACGATCAACTAGAAATAAAACACGCTTTGCCTTGGCAAATTTAGCTAGGCGATACACCTGTTTAACAGCGGTATAGGTTTTACCTGAGCCTGTGGCCATTTGTAGTAGCGCGCGAGGTTTAGCCTGTTTTAAGCTGCCCTCAATGCCATGAATAGCGTCAATTTGGCAATCACGTAAACCTTCTGTGTTTAGCTCAGGTAAATCCTCTGCTAGCCTTGAGCGCAGGCTTCTGCCCTCTTCTAGCCATTCTTTAAAGGTTTCTGGTTTATGGAAATGAAACAGGGGCCGTGAGCGCGGTTTTGGGTCTCGCTCGTCGCGAAAACGAATTTCTTGATTGGTGGCTTCGTATAAAAAGGGTAACGGCTGGTCGTCTTCTACCCAGCGTTCTACATAGTTGCTATGGGATGTGGCATAACGTGCTGATTGTTCCGCAACACCGCCAAGGTTTGCGCCCTCTTTCTTCGCTTCAATAATGCCGCAGGCTTTGCCCTCTATAAACAACATGTAATCGGCAGGACCGCTGTCTGTGTCCATTTCACGCACGGCAACGCCTAACGATTCAAAGAGATTTAGTTGAGTTTTATCTTGGATAACCCAACCACAGCTCTTTAGCTGCTTGTCAATATATTCACGTGTTTCGGCTTCTAGCACTGTTTAGCTTCCTGCTTTTTTATTTAGTTTATCAAAACTTTGTCTGTAACAGACTTAAGAGCATCATATTAGGTATACACACTGTAAGGCCATTAATTAACCTTGGTAATTATCCACAATTTCATCAAAAAAAGCTTTACCTGAATCTGACAGAATAAAGGCGTTTGAGCCTATTTTTTGTAGCATGATGTTGCGCTCTACTAATATAGGTTTTATTGAGGCGCTAAAGTCTCGTTTCATAGCCGATTTTTCGAGTATCTCTGCGGTATCTGGCATGTCTTGAATTCCCTCAAAGTCTGCCTCGGTTAACCCGCCGCTTGGGTCTATTAGCTTGCTGATTCTATAGTTGTTTTCGGTTAGATATTTGCCCATTAATAGCAGCAGCACGCAGGCTTTCATGGTTATATCCGTTTTTAGGCTGTTTGTATCAGCGTTACGTTCTCGAATGTAGATATAGCAGGAACTTTCTACAAATTCGTAGCCTGACATTTTGTATTGGGTTCGATAGTCATCAAGATTGTCTATTATTTCGGTGAATAATGGGTTTTCGGTAAAGCTGTTGCTATTATCTAAGCTGGTTTTGTTGATGATTCTACCGTTCATCAGTTCGTTAAAGATGCGTTGGCTCGTGGCTGCGTTATACATTGGCCGGCTCCTTGTTATATTCTATTTGCAGGTAGTCAAGATAGTGAATGCCATCGTCCATTTTGCATTGCGTGAGTTTGTTTGGCAGTTTGGTTTGGTACATTGGCAGTATCGCCTCTATGCCGTAGAGAATGTCTAATAAGCTGAAGTCATTCAGTGATTCGTTCAGCAGTTTGAAAATATAGGCATGTACGTTGGGAATGTTGGTTTGACTCGGTGCATCGCACAGTATTTTGCTTATTCGCATTAGGCGATCTTGATCCAGTTTATTGGTAGCGGCTAAAGGTCTTAGGGTGGTGGCTTTGGGTCTAATATCTTTTTCTTGAACCGTGATAAGGTATTCTTTAAAGCGCAATTTCGTTTGACTATTCCATGTGAGCCTTTTGGAGAATTTTTGCTTTTGACTGCTTAAACCGTCGAGTGTTCTATGATGATTAAATATATTAGAATGCGCCGTTAAGTGCTTGTTTTTCTTGCGTCCATGACGTAACGGTTTGATGCTCTCGAGCAGTTCGCTATAGGCGCTTTCCATGGCTAAAAAGTAGCTTCTGTCTTTTTTAAGATGGCTTGAAAACTGTTCCAGCTTTTTTGTTAATAAGGCAATATCTTTGTAATAACTAGTGATGACAGTTTTTTTCAAATGAATTTTATTCGCCATGTCATAGCGCTTTATTTCGCCACCGGCATAGTAATCAATTAGCGCTTGAACCGACTTGGAAAACGATTCTGTTTGCACCATGTCCATAGATGGGTTTATAAATTCATAACATGGCAGTACAAACCTGTCGTATAAACTCGATACTTTATTATACAGGTCGGATACGCTTATTTGCTGTGATCCTGAGTCGTATAATTTATATTCTTGCGCCAATGAATCGACTTGAGCGGTTAACGCGTAAATATTCTCTTTAACTTTAGAATGTATTTCGCTCATTAAATTGTTAAATGTACTCAGCGCCTCAATATACGGTTGCGAATCTAATGGTTGCGCTATGACATGATTAACGGCGCTGACCAATTGCGCTCGCATTTGCTCAAAATCGGCATCGGTTAGTTCTTTTGCTCTTTTAATATCAAGAAACCTGAGTAAATCAACAATCACGCGCTCAAGTGTAATCATGCCGCTGTCTTTATCGTGATGAATAAAAATACCATTTTCAACGAGTGTGGAAATATTCAGGTGAAGGCCATCACTGCCCTCGCCCACGCAAATAACACGGTTGTAATCATTAATGTACATTTGCTCTGGAATTTCTAGCGAGCCATCATGTTGGTCGATATAATCAAGCATATTGAAAAACACCTTTTGGTGGCGAATAATCGCGCCAATTAATATTTCTCTATTCAGCTTCATCCTTCGGCGTCTCCATAAGACTCTACATGTTCGGGCAATATATTAAGGTGGCAGCTTTGCACCATGGGTTGTTGAATCATTGAGCGATCAATCATTACCCATCGACCAACTTTCTGGCTAACAGAGGCGGAAAAACTGGGCGTTGCGCAGAATATTGAGAAGCCGTGCTCGGAAATTTGTTCAATGGTTGAATCGGTATTAATTGAATCTAAGGTGCTAATTTCATCCACAATAATAGGCATTTGTAGCTGAACATACGGTGGTGTGATACGCTTTAATAACACTGCAAGAACAAACGCGGTAATAACGCTAGTTGTACCACCTGATTGGCTTTTAGTCACCACATCACCCGTTGACTCTAGTTGATAGTGGTAATTTATTTCTGCGATGATATCTGCCATTTTTAGACGGCGACTTTTCTTGTTAAAGAACTTTTCAACAAATTTATTTAGAGATTCGTAAAGTTGCGGTTCTAGTAAGGCATCGCCTTGAATATCATGTTTTTCTAGCACCGACATTAACGATAAAAAAGCGGGGTTAAGTGTTAGGTGTAGGTTTATTTCTAACAGGTTAGATACACCTTTGCCATTGAGCTCTTTATTAATATCGGCAACAAAGTTGTTTAATAAGGTCGCTGAACCCTTAATTTCACTAATCTGGTTATTAAATAGTTGGTTGTGGCTTTGTACGGCATGTTTTTGCTTGCCTAGATTATAATCGAGCGTTTCAAAAGCCGATCCGTAAATCCGAATGGCTTGATCATAATCAGCCAATTTAAGAAATTCTTTATGCGTGTCTATATCTGGGTGTGGCAAGTCTCTGGCTAAAGCATCAAATTTGTTTTTAAAATCATTTAACAGCTTGTTGTATTCGTTTGATTTTTGCTGAGCCTTAATCGCACAATCTACATTGAGTGATTCATTATTGATTGGCTCAACATCTACTGAAACAGGCACAACCAGCTGCCTTGCAAGGTTTAGGTGGCTTTCAATGACGCTAAATTCGTCTTCTTGGGCTTTTAATCGTGTTAGCTGTCTACTTAGCTTCTCTTCTTCACCCCGAAGCGTTTCACGCTGAGTACCAAGTTCGTCCATCTTATTAGCATTAATTTTCAGCTCTTTTTCTTCAGCTAAAACTTCTTCTTTTAATTCGCTAATATCGCCTTCTAGGGTACTCAGGCTTTCGATAGACTGAATCTCGGTCTTATTTTGTTCAATATTTTTCTCTGCTGTTTTAATTAGGTCATCTATATTTTTCTTACTGGTGACTTTGCGGTGAACATCTATTTCACTATCAACATATTCAAGCCTCTTTTCACGTTTAATGATTGTTTGTTCCCATTCAATCTGCTTTTTTTGTAAGTTGAATGGGGTTACTTTGGTTTTACCAAAAGCTTCGCCTAAAAACCTAAGGTAACCGGCATTATTTTGCTGGAATAAATCAGTAAAATCTAAAATAGCAGATTTATTCGCATCACTTAATGTTGCCGATGCCTCTGAAAAGAGAGGATTGATAGCCACAAGAATACTTGCTAATTCTGGCTTAGCTAATTGATTAAATATTAACGATTTATTATCCGCCACCAACCCCTTTAGTCTCTTTATCCCTTCCTTTAATTGGCGTTGTTCATCAAGGTTCGTTTTTAATAATTCCGCAACACTACCCTGTTCTTTTAGTGCTGTTAATTTATATTCTTCAGCGCTTAACTCATCCCGAAGTATCTCTAATATCTCGGCTCTATCCATACCAGCATATCGAGCCTTTAGTAACTGTGCCTTTACCAGCGAACCTTGTTTCTTTTCTAATTGTTTATTTATGTGTTCCACTGCGCCTTTACTTTCATTCGCATCCTTAGTGCAAGTGGATAATTCCTTTTTTATGGTATTTAGATCAGCTAACTTGCTCCGATAATCTTGGCTGATTTTTTGTTGATTAGGCCTGTGGCTTCGCTTAGCTAAATTTAGTGCCATATGGGTTGAATGATAGAGAATAGAGTAATCAGTCATCGCCTCAGTAGCTAACTTATATCGTGTTTGGACAGCGTCATAATCTGGCTTGGTATTGGCTATTTTTTGTAACCATTCACCCTGTTGATAAAGTTGGCTATGTTGCTCGGTTAATACGGTCAAATTAGCATCTAGCCTTTCTTGGTCGCGGCTACGCCCCATTTCTAATAACGCAGCGATAGCGTTGGGCAAGGTGTTTGATTTAAGGCTACCTGCCTCGAACGCTAACTGATAAATATTTCGAAACGCATCAATTGAACTCGGTCTATCATCCTTTAATGGCAGGACGCAAAAACGCTTTCTAGCAGGTACATCACGGTAGCTAGAAAACATCAAACTGGTGATTTCTTTAGCATCGCTTAATTGTTGCCCAGCATGCTTTTTAGTGAATTTACTAAGCTCGGCAACACTTATATTGTCGGTAAATTTGCTGGCTTCTGTATCCCAAAATAACGCTCGCATTTGCTCGTATGGAACAGGAATAAAAAACCGCCCATAACCATAATTGTTCGTCTTGTAGAGAATCATGCAAAACCCGCCCTCTGGATTATTTACTTCTAAAATAATAAAAGAACGCGCATCAGGGAAATAGAAGTCAAACGACTCTTCCATTGAGTAAACGCCCTCTTTTCCTTTGAACTTAAACTTGCTTTCGCAGTGGTAAAAATCCACTTCAGGAAAAAGCAATAATTTCATTCCTGCCAAGCTGGCTGTTTTCCCAACATTATTGTTCCCAAACATTGCCATATGCGTGTTCAACATAAGTTCAGAATATGCATGATTGGCCGAATTAACGTAAACCAGCCGATTTAATAAATACTCTTCTGCCAATATACTCTGTCCAACTAAATCGTTATTCATGTAGGTAACTCTCTTGTTCTAAGGTTTTTTGCTTGTCTTTGATTAGTTTTGCGTAAGGTGCAAGCGCCGGTGTTGATAAGCCAATTTTTATCACATTTTCAATATAATCTGTCTGTTCACGCTCAATAATTTTATCCAACCTTTCAGTAATATCATCAGGTACTAAAAATTTAAGTTGAGTATCTGGCAGTAACGACATTAAGTTTCTGGCAATGGTTAAACCGCCTAAATCAACATCCATACAAAGGTGGATACGGTCATATTGTGATAAGAAGTTTTTATGTAAGGCATTGGATATTTCATTTCCTTCAGAAAAGATAATGTTCATCTTCGGCATCAGTTTAAATGCGGTGTGTTTTTCAAGAAAACTAATCATCAAATCGGCGTCAATAAAGTTTTGCCTGTTCTCAATGACCAGAGCTTGTTCTGATTGACAGATAGGGCAGTCATACTGACCGGCAGCATCCATCATAACCACCACGGGATTTGCAAATTGTTCTCTTATTAATAGAAACGAGCCATTTACATTAACCGAGTGACTTCTGTTTTGAATAGCCGCCGCTGCCCGACTACCTCCATTCTCTATAGCTAGAGCGCGAAGTTCGCTGATAAGAGCATCATTTATTCGGGTGATAATGTAAAGCTGACCTTTATGCTTAGTCGCGTCTACATCTTGCGCTTCTCTACGATGCGTTAATCTCAAGCTATCAACGAGCTTAAAAAAGGCTCTCAAATTGATTGGACTTCCTGAATCAATGCACTTTATATAATTCAATAAACGGTTCATGCAACTTTATTCTAATTCTACAGGTGGGTAATCATGTTGAATAACATGGTAACACCGTTTTTTATTCCCATTTTGAATGGATGTTTTGACTAAACGACGTCCCTGTTAAGGGATGTCTGAGGGGCATAAAAAAGCAGCAAATACTTGATTTTCTGCTTTTAAAATAAACTCTAATGGCTGAGCTATGCTTTACATATTTCCGTAATTAGGTCCGCCACCGCCTTCAGGTGTTACCCACGTAATATTTTGTGCAGGGTCTTTAATGTCGCAGGTCTTACAATGAACACAGTTTTGACCGTTAATTTGGAATTTGTCGTTACCTTCTTCATCTTTTACAACTTCATAAACGCCTGCCGGGCAATAACGCTGCGCAGGTTCGTCGTACAGGGGTAAGTTTTGGCTTAACGGTATACCCGCGTCAGCTAACTTAAGGTGGCAAGGCTGGTCTTCCTCGTGGTTGGTACTAGATAAAAAAACGGACGATAACTTATCGAATGTGACTTTACCGTCTGGTTTTGGGTAATTAATAACATGGCTTTGAGTTAGTGGTTTTAATGTTGCGTGATCTGGCGTTGTATTGCGCCATGTGAACGGTAAGTTACCGCCGCATATATTTTGGTCAAACCAAGCGAACGTACCGCCTAATAAGGTGCCAAACTTATGTAACGCGGGTCCAAAATTTCTGGTTTTATGTAGCTCGTCAAATACCCAAGATGCTTTGTATTTTTCATCCATTAAGCCCAGTTCTTTATTGGCTACCTCGCCCACTTTTAATGATTCTATAATCGTTTCTGCGGCTAACATACCTGTCTTCATCGCTGTATGGTTGCCTTTGATTTTTGCGCCGTTTAAGAAACCCGCATCACAACCGACTAACAAACCGCCGGGGAAGCTTAATTTAGGCACAGATTGCATACCGCCTTTGTTCACAGCCCTTGCGCCATAAGATACGCGCTCGCCTCCCTCTAAAAACTGGCTGATTTTTGGGTTTGATTTCCAGCGTTGCATTTCATCAAACGGGCTTAAATGTGGGTTGGTATAATTTAACGCAACGATAAACCCAAGTGATACTTGGTTGTTTTCCATGTGGTATAAAAAACCACCACCTTCTGTATGGTTATCTAACGGCCAACCAGCTGTATGTACAACCAGGCCTTCTTGGTGTTTTTTAGGGTCAATTGTCCAAACCTCTTTAATGCCTAAGCCATAATGTTGCGGATCTGCATCTTTGTTTAGATCAAAGCGTTCCATTAATTGCTTGCCTAAGTGCCCACGGCAACCTTCTGCAAAAACAGTTTGTTTAGCTAATAGCTCCATCCCTGGCATATAGCTATCTTTTTCACTGCCATCTTCGGCTATGCCCATATCCCCTGTTAATACACCTTTTACGCTACCATCTTCGTTATATAGAATATCCGATGCGGCAAAACCTGGGAAAATCTCAACGCCCATACCTTCTGCTTGCTCTGCCAACCAGCGGCAAACATTACCCATGCTAACAATATAATTACCATCGTTATGCATTGGTTTGGGGATGAGGAAATTAGGCGTCCTTACGCCCCTCTGTTCACCGGTTAAATAATAAACATCGTCGCCCTTTACTTGCGTATTTAAAGGCGCACCTAATTCTTTCCAATTAGGGAATAGTTCGTTGATGGCGGTTGGCTCTAGCACTGCACCTGATAGTATGTGCGCCCCTACTTCCGAGCCTTTCTCTATCACGCAGACCATTAACTCTTGCTCTCTTTGCTCTGCCAGTTGCATCAATTTACATGCCGCTGATAAGCCTGCGGGCCCTGCACCAACAATGACAACGTCGAATTCCATTGATTCTCTTTCCATCACTTTTCCCCTTTTATTGGAAATAAAAAAGTGTCAGCACTGTAAACAGTTACTGACACTCTTTTGTATTTATGTATTCAAGTTTATAGTGCTTTTTCAAGCTCCTCGATAACCTCAAACAAGTCAGCCACTAAGCCATAGTCGGCAACCTCAAAGATTGGTGCATCCGCATCTTTGTTAACTGCAACGATAGTTCCAGCGTCTTTAATACCGGCTAAATGCTGAATCGCTCCAGAAATACCAAAGGCCATGTACAGGTCGGGCGCAATGATTTTACCTGTTTGACCCACTTGGTGGTCATTTGGAATAAAACCAGCATCAACTGCGGCTCTTGAAGCGCCAACGCCCGCGCCTAATTTATCTGCGAGGCTATAAATAACTTTGAAGTTTTCTTCACTACCTACACCACGTCCACCAGAAACAACTTTTACAGCTGCTTGTAAATCAGGGCGATCACCACCGCCGCCAGACTCAAGGCCGACAAAGCGTGTATGTGAGGGTAAGGCAACATCAACGCTGCGTGTTTCAACACTGGCTGAACCGTCATTTGAGGCTGCTTTATAAGAGGCTGTTCTGACGGTACCAATAACTAAACCTTCAGGTGCTTCAACCGTTACAACTGCATTACCTGCGTATACGGGACGATCAAATACTGTTGCACTTTCTACACGCATAATATCGCTGATTTGTGGGCGACCTAAATGCGCTGCAACGCGCGGTATTAAATCTTTACCAAATGTTGTGCTAGGTGCAAGCACATGACTGTAGTCCACTGCTAACGCTTCAATTTGTGGCGCAAGAAAAGCGGCAACCGCATTTTCATTTGCTGCGTTTTGAACCAATAAAACAGTGCTAACACCAGTGATTTTTGCAGCTTGTTCAGCAACCGCGCTACCGTCTGCTGCTAAAACAACAACGTCTACAGCGTCTAAGCCTAAATCACTCGCACAGCTAACAGCACGAGCCGTTGAACCATTTAGATTTGAACCATCATGTTCGGCAATAACTAATACTTTACTCATTAGATTAACCCCTTTTCTTTTAATGCCGTGACCAGTTCTGTAACGGATTCCACTTTTATACCTGCCTCGCGTTTTGCAGGTGCTACTGTTTTTAAGACTTTAACGGCCGGCGCAACTTCGACGCCTAAATCAGCTATCTCGATAACTTCTAACGGCTTGCGCTTCGCTTTCATAATGTCGGGCAGCTTCACATAACGCGGTTCGTTTAAACGTAAATCCGCACTGATAACAGCCGGTAAATCGACCGATAGTGTTTCAAGACCCGCATCGACTTCACGCGTCACAGTTGCTGTGTCGCCGTCTATCTTCACTTTTGATGCAAATGTCGCTTGCGGCCAATGTGATAAAGCGCCTAACATCTGCGCTGTTTGATTATTGTCATCATCGATGGCTTGCTTGCCCAACATTACGATTTTTGGTGATTCTTTATCGGCCAGTGCTTTTAAAATCCGTGCACCGGTTAATGGTTGAATTTCTTCGTCTGTTAACACATGAATGGCGCGATCAGCCCCCATTGCTAAGGCTGTCCTTAGCTGCTCTTGGCACGCTTTAGGGCCAATCGTTGCGACAATAACTTCCTCAGCATTACCCGCTTCTTTTATGCGCAGGGCTTCTTCAACCGCTATTTCATCAAAGGGGTTCATGCTCATTTTTACGCCATCTGTTGCAACGCCTGAACCATCTGGTTTTACTTGTATGCGTACGTTAAAATCAACGACACGCTTCACACCGACTAAAATTTTCATATAAAAAGTACCCTACTTATTTTTTAATAAACCGACTAAAATCTAACGACTATTAGATTATTGTATCGTACAATTAATCCTAAATCCAAACATACCAATTTATTGAGTGCTAAACAAACATTATGAATGTAAGCGAAGCAATTACGAACCGTATTTCTGTTAGAGCCTATTTAGATAAGCCCATTTCTAAAGACATTATCACAAGCATTTTAGACACCGCTAGGTGGGCACCTTCTGGTACAAACACACAACCTTGGAAAGTTATCGTAGTTCAGGGCAAAACTAAAGACGCCATAACTAAAGGTTTTTTAGATGCTCAAAAGAACGGCGAAAAACCTAGCCCTGATTATCAATATTACCCTGAGGTTTGGGTAGAACCATTCAAAGCCCGCCGCTTTCAATGCGGTATGGATTTATACAAAGCATTAGACATTGGGCGCGAAAATAAAGACAAAAGAATAAAGGCTGCGCTCGATAATTACCGGTTCTTTGGCGCACCGGTTACGTTATTCTTTTTTATAGATAAGATCATGGGCAAAGGATCTTGGTTCGATATGGGCATGTTTTATCAAAGCATCATGCTGACAGCGCGTGAATACGGATTAGGATCATGTCCTCAAGCGTCAACTAGCGACTACCCTGACGTTGTGAAAGGTATTTTAGCCGTGCCTGAAAATTTTGATCTGATATGCGGACTTTCATTAGGTTACCCCGATGACTCTAAACCAGTTAACCAATATAGAACAAGACGTGAGGAAGTTGAAAGCTTTACTACTTGGGCAAACTGAAGGGATTAGTTATTCCTTTACCATCACGATGGGGATATCGCGCGACTTAGCTCATTGGTTTGCGGTCTTTGTTTTAATTTTTCGGCAATGACTTAATTCAGCCAACCCCGCTCTTTTTTATAAGCAGCATCCGCATACAGTGCACTCTCATCACCTAACAATAAGGTGCTGCCTCTATAGGTGTCGCGTCAATAATATTAATGCGACCCTCTTTCATGATGATGTTTTTTACTTTCAAGCTGACAATTGATCTCACTTAGCAATCGGCTCCATAGACCGTGTTCAACCAACTGCGTTCTAAACCGCCCTATAGTCGATGCTTCTAGAACAGGACCGCCAAGTTCCAAACGGCAGAATTTACGGAACAATAAGTCCCTGTATAAACACTGGGCTAACTGCACATCGGATAGTTGATACCATACGCCAAGCAGCAATCTTCGAAATAGCGTCAGTAAAGGGTAACCGGGACGACCTGTGTTAGAATCATAGCTTGAGGTGAGCAATGTTTCTATTTCAGGCCATTCCAACAAGGCTTCTGTGTCATCAAGACTATGAAGAATAGGATGGTCTAAGTCAGCGGTTGAAAAGAAGAGATTGGACTGTGTTGAGAATGATTTTTTTGCATGATGCATTATAACAAAATTAATGCGGATTTATTGGGTTACACTGTCAGCGCTAGCACGCCGGCAGTCTGTCAGCCTAGCACGCCAGTGCACGTGCTGAGGTCTCTTTATGTTTATCTAAGGTGCTCATTCACCCTCTCCACTATTCTCTAAAATTAACCGTCTTTCTCTAAGAAGCTCTAATCGCAACTCGTCTTCTGTAGGTAAAAAGGGTAGATACTTTGAGCTAAACAGCTGTTTAGAATCACTTAAAACACTGTATTTTGCCACCGCTTCAGACTTCTCACTGCAAAGGATAAGCCCAATGGTCGGGTTATCATCTTCCCGCTTATGAAACGCATCATAAACACGCACATAGGTGTCCATCTGCCCCACGTCTTGATGGCTCAGCTTACCCAGTTTTAAATCAATCAGCAGAAAACATTTGAGCTTGAAATTATAAAACACCAAGTCGATATAAAAGTCTTGCTCCTCTACCTGCAGCCGTTGCTGTCTGGAAACAAAAGCAAAGCCCCTGCCCAGTTCTAATAGAAACTGCTGAATATTATCAATCAGCGATTGCTCTATATCCGATTCAAACAAGATTTGGTCGGGTAGGTTTAAGAAATCAAAAATATAAGGGTCTCTTAAAATATCCTTGGTATCGACCTGTAGCGCGAGGGATTTTTCTGCCGCCTCTTGCTGCAAGGGCGCTTTTTCTTTACTGGAAAGCAAGCGCTCATAGTAAAGCTTACTAACCTGCCTATCTAAGGCTCTAGCACTCCAATGATTGACGATGCTTTCGCTGATATACCAATCCCTTGCCTGTTGGTTTTCTATTCTGATTAAACGTCGATAATGCGTCCAGCTCAATTCGGTACGCACCGCGTTCCAAATTGGAAAAGTTTGGTAAAACTGCCGCATATTTCGCAAGTTTCTGGCATCAAATCCCTTACCAAACTCATCGCTGAGCACTTCAGTCAGCTGCGCCAGTTGCTGTTTACCATACGCCGCCCGTGCCTTGCCCTGTTGCTCATCCTCTACAATCAAGCGCCCAACATGCCAATAGCTCTGCACCATGGTGGTGTTGATAGACTTCTGTACCGGGTGTCACACGTTGACGGTGAATAAAGCCATCTTCATCAACACCGGTATGAACAGAAAAACCATAGGTGGACTTTTTGTTGCCTCGACTATCATTCTTAACAGGCCAACCCGCGTCAGGGTCTTTTGTCGGCTTTCCATCTTTGCCATTGCACGTGCTGAGGTCTCTGATTATGATATGTTCCAAGATAAAAAACTTTGAATGAGAACAAAATCACCATAAATATGCTTTCAAATGTGTTTTATCACGGGTATAAGTATTTTAGCGATGACAATAGACACATGTGCACTGTCAACACGTGTGCACCGCCGGCACTGACCGGCGGTGCTCCCTACGGTCGCCGCGCGCGCTGGCAGTGGCGGTAAGATTAAATATGAGAATAAAAAGCCATCTAAGATTGAGAAAAATCACGTGTGCTGACAGTACGCGTGCTGACAGTAAAAGTGGCGATTAGAGGAAGGGGTTTAATATGTTTTGTACTTACCCTTACAAGACTAGCACCACAGGCGGTACGCTTGTAGGTTTAAGTATATAATTCCCTTTTAAATCAACCTGCGGGGCATTTAGAACCCGAAGAAAGCTCAGAGGACGCTGTTATTAGAGAAATACTGGAAGAGACAGGCTACCGCTTTACGCCAGATACGGTTATTGGCTTTTTTTTGTGGCATAACGGCGATAACGAGACGACGTATTTCAGAGCGAACTTTTCAGGCTCGGTCTGCGACCAAACAATTGAAACTAACCTTGACGCTGGCATTGTCCGTGCGTTCTGGATGACGTATGAGGGGATCCTTGCGGATAAACAACGTTTGAGAAGCCCCGCCATTTTAGACAGCATTGACGACTATTTAGCGGGTAAATATTACCCATTAAATATAGTTAAGTGTTATATAAAGCAACCTCTATAACCTTTTGTTTTAAAAGATATATTCAAGTGATTAATGGCAAAGTAATGATCGGCATGTCGGGCGGCGTTGATTCATCTGTTGCCGCCCTCGTGTCGCTTGAAAAAGGTTACGACGTGACGGGTTTATTCATGAAAAACTGGGATGAGGACGACGGCACGGAGTATTGCACCGCTAAGGAAGACTTAGACGACGCACAACAAGTCTGCGATAAGCTGGGCGTTGAGCTTAAAACCGTTAATTTTGCCGCCGAGTATTGGGATAATGTGTTCGAAGATTTTCTAAAAGAATACGCGGCTGGGCGTACCCCGAACCCCGATATCCTATGCAATCGAGAAATTAAATTTAAAGCTTTTTTAGACTATGCGACGGGGCTCGGCGCACACTACATTGCTACTGGGCATTATACGCAGATAGTAGCCCAAGATAATAACCAACTCCAACTCCTACGGGGTTTGGACGGTAATAAAGACCAAAGTTACTTTTTATACACGTTGGGGCAAGCTCAATTAAGCCGCGCCCTCTTCCCTATCGGTGATATGGAAAAACTCGCCGTACGCCAGATAGCGCAAAAAGCGGGGTTTTTGAACAGCCGTAAAAAAGACAGCACCGGCATTTGCTTCATTGGTGAACGAAAGTTTAAAGACTTTCTGCAACAGTACTTACCCACTCAACTAGGCGAGATGCAAACGTCTGAAGGTGAAATAGTCGGTGAACATCAAGGTTTGATGTATTACACCCTAGGGCAACGAAAAGGCTTAGGTATTGGTGGCGTTAAAACCGCAGGCGAAGCACCTTGGTACGTGGTTAAAAAGGATTTAGTTAACAATATATTGGTTGTCGCTCAAGGCCACGACCACGCCTTAATGCAAACCGATGCATTAAATGCCTCGCAACTTAGCTGGGTTAGCGGGCAAGCGCCATCATCTGACTTTCGTTGTACCGCTAAAACTCGCTACCGCCAGCAAGATCAAGCCTGTCTCGTTAGCATAAATGATAAAGGCGATTGCCTGGTGCAATTTGACGAACAACAACGCGCCATCACCCCGGGACAATCAGTCGTCTTTTATGATAACGAAATATGCCTGGGTGGCGGTATAATAGACTCGACATCTTAGATAAACTTTAAATATTCAAATCATGACATTACATAAATTAAATGCGCTCTCCTCGGTTGATGGACGTTACGCCAGCAAAGTAGACGAACTACGGCCAATATTCTCTGAATTTGGCTTAATAAAGGCCCGGGTAACCGTCGAGGTTCGCTGGTTACAAGCATTATCTAAAAGTAACGAGATTGCTGAGGTGCCTGACTTTTCAGATGCAACTCATGCAATGCTAGACGCTATCGTCAGTGATTTTTCTTTAGACGATGCCGCAGCCGTTAAAGATATTGAAAGCACCACTAATCATGATGTTAAGGCGGTTGAGTATTTCTTAAAAGAGAAAACGGCTGCTAACGCACAGTTATTAGCCGTGAACGAATTTATTCACTTTGCCTGCACCTCTGAAGACATTAACAACTTATCGTACGCCTTAATGCTAAAAAAAGGTCGCGATGAAGTGATGGGGCCTGCTATCGCGAACGTTATTGATGATATTAAAGCAAAAGCCATCGATTACGCTTGTAGTCCATTATTATCTAGAACGCACGGCCAAACCGCTTCACCAAGCACCATGGGCAAAGAGTTTGCCAATGTGGTAGCGCGTTTACAACGCCAATTACTTCAATTAGAAGATACTGAGATTATGGGTAAGATTAACGGTGCTGTGGGCAACTACAATGCGCACTACTGTGCTTACCCAAATATTGATTGGCCCAGGTTCGCGCAAGAATTTGTTGAGTCGCTGGGCTTAACATTTAACCCTTACACTATTCAGATTGAACCACACGATTATATTGCCGAGTACTTTCACATACTAACTCGTGTGAACACCATTTTGATTGACTTTTCGCGCGATGTTTGGGGTTATATCTCTGTTGGTTACTTCAAACAAAAAACCATTGCAGGTGAAATTGGCTCGTCCGCCATGCCGCATAAAGTAAACCCGATTGATTTTGAAAATGCTGAGGGCAACTTTGGTGTTGCTAATGCGCTGATGAACCACTTTTCGGAAAAATTGCCGATTTCAAGATGGCAACGTGATTTAACAGACTCAACCGTATTAAGAAATCTTGGTGCTTCTTTAGCGCATAGCTTGGTTGCTTTTAAGTCATTACAAAAAGGCATTTCTAAGTTAGAGATTAACGACGCTAAATTACTGGCTGATTTGGATGCTAACTGGGAAGTTTTAGCAGAACCTATCCAAACAATGATGAGACGTTATGGCATTGAAAAGCCTTATGAAAAACTAAAAGAGCTAACCCGGGGACAATGTATTGACCAAGCGTCTATACAAGCTTTCATCAAAACGCTTGACATACCCCCTGAAGCTAAACAATCATTGTTAGAAATGACACCCGCAAGTTACACAGGTTGCGCAGAAGCGTTAGCGAAAAACATAAGAAACAATTCATAAGGTAACGGGGCTTACGTGTTTCTCCACGCCTAGACACTAGAGAGACACAACATCAGCAAAATGCACGCAAGCCTCTAGTGTATACGCAACCGCTTAGATACTTGAACCGGGGCGAATAAACGCCACTAGAATACTTAACGCTCTGATGAACCGTCGTTTGTATGAAGTCTAGCTAAGTGATAAACGCTAGAATAATTTATTACCGCTCATTGACGATAGCTTAGCCGTAAATTCGGCCATAGCAACACCTATACTCTTTACTACTTTTTCAAAGAGAGGTTGCTCGACAGTAAAGTCCACAATATTTTCTTCGCCAATCTCATTTTTTGCAACCGATTGCACATTACCAATGCCATCGGTTAGCCCCAGTTGAATACTTTCGACCCCCGCCCAAACAAGCCCGCTAAATAAATCAGGGTTGTCTTTTAAACGCTCGCCTCGGCCGGTTTTTACAGCCTCGATGAACTCTTGATGGACGTCATTCAGCATGCTTTCTATGTGCGCTTGCTCATACTGATTAGCATCAGAAAAAGGGTCCAAAAAACCCTTATGCTCACCCGCCGTGTATAAACGGCGCTCGACACCTAGTTTTTTCATAGCCTCTGTAAAGCCAAAACCATTCATCACAACGCCAATTGAACCAACAATGCTAGATTCATTAACAAAGATCTTATCAGCGGCTGAGGCAATAAAATAACCGCCAGAAGCACATAAATCTTCCACGACCGCATGAATAGGAATATCGGGGTTTTCCTGCCTTATACCCTGAATAGCTTTATACACATAGCTAGATTGAACGGGGCTCCCGCCGGGTGAGTTTACTCTAAGAATAACACCTTTAGTGTTTTTGTCTTTTATAGCCTCGTTCAGGCTTTTAATAATGTTTTCGGCGTCAGCCTCACCACCAGCCATAATCACGCCTTTAATATCAATAACGGCTGTGTGTGAGCCCTTTGGAACAACCGATATCCCAACTGTAGGCGACATGGCAAAAACGCTAATTAGAATGATGTAACTTAAAAATAGAAGTTTAAAGAAAGTACCCCAACGTCTTGCTCTTCTTTGTTCAACAACAGATGCTAGCGCTACTTTTTCGAGCACAGAGCGCTCCCATTGCTGATCATTTTGCACCACTTTACTTTTTCCAAACAATGCCATTATTACCCCTCGATGAGTTCCATTAGTCTATTTATACACACTACAGGGGAATGTCGCTCAAGTTCTTTGCATAAATGAGTGCCCTTTGTGATGCCAACACTGTCGACACCCGCTTTGTTCGCATCATTGAGATCCCATGTTGAATCGCCAATCATTAGCGTTCTGCCTGCATCAATATGAGATGATTCGATAATATCAAAAAGCATACTCGGATTTGGTTTTGATGGCATCGTCTCCGTGCACCTTAAGTAATCAAACAATGAACACACTTCGCTCCATTCGGCCCTCTGTCTAGACCGCTACGCCCTTTCCCTGTAGCTATGGCTAGCTTTTCGCCCATTTTTTTCAACCTTTCTAATACTTTAATAGCAGCTGAAAGAAAGTCATTCGTTGAGGTGCTTTTTATTAGGCACATCAACCTACACGAAGCGATCATCGTAGCTTTATCTTTCTTCGATATATTTGAAAAAAGCGTGAGTATTGCATTTGATAGGCTAAGTTCAACAATATCTTCGCAGCTTGTTCAGCCGGTTCAGTTATTTTTTGTTCCCTTGTAACGAATTGAACACAGCCGACAATCCAGTCTATAGAATCGGCGGGTGTCCCGTTCTAATCAAAAACGATCAAACCGTAGTTTCTCATCACAGTTGTTTAGCAAAGCCTTCTAACACCTCGTCTAAAGGCGCTTCAAAGCTTATTACTTTGTCGGTTAAAGGGTGTTTGAATTTCAGCTTGCTGGCGTGCAAAAAGAGTCGTTTCAAGCCCTGCTCACGGTATTTTTTATACTGCGCCGGACTTGAATAACGTTCATCACCCGCAATAGGATGCCCTAAATGTTTGGCATGTACGCGAATTTGATGTGTGCGGCCAGTTTCAGGTGATACCGATACCAATGTGGCATTTTTATAGCGCTTTATCTTCTCAAACAGCGTTTCTGACTTTTTCCCTTCTGGGTGCACGCGAACCCGGTGTTCGCCATTGCCTAGCGTGCGTTTTTGTAAAGGCGCCTTAACGCTGATGGATTTTTGATGAATCGTGCCGCACAGCAAAGCAGTATATGTTTTTTTTATATTCCTGCTGCGCAGTAAATCTTGCAAGCCGTTGAGCATTTTTCTATTTTTTGCAATCAGCAAGCAGCCAGAAGTCGCCTTATCCAACCGATGAACTAGCTCAAGGTAACGCTCTTGTTTACGCATGAAACGTAAAGTTTCTATAACCCCGTGGCTATTAGCCGTACCACCATGAACCGCTATACCTGACGGTTTATTCAATACCAGCAAATCATCGTCTTCAAAAAGAATGCGTTGCTCAAGACTTTGCATCATCCACTTTGCTGGCGCAATTTCATCTTTTTCAACCAGCGTTACCGGTGGGATTCTGACTAAATCGTTCAGCTTTAAACGGTAAACATTCTTTATACGGCCTTTATTGATGCGTACCTCACCACGGCGAATAATCTTATAAATATGCCCTTTTGGCACACCTTTCAGTTGCGCCATCAAAAAGTTATCTACTCTTTGCCCCTCAGAGTTCTCATCTACTTCAATGTATCTGACTTGATCATACGACTGTGTTTTCATGGCTTTTTAACTTTAAAGGTTATCTTATTGATGTTGTTTAATTAACTTGCTATAGTTGGGGGGGTTTAATTGACTTTAAATAGGTTTATTAAACCTGTAGTAATCATAATAACGGTTGTCTATGAACAAGGCTATTCAAACGTTTATTTGCTACTGAAAAGTTTCGTTTAAGCGGCAAAGAAGAAATTCGCTTAAACCAGTATTACAGCGGAATATGGATGCATCGGTTTAAACCAGCATTCGAACGGGTTTTATTTGCTCAACCCATGATGAGCGATTTTTAATTGCCCACTAACAACAGAATTTTAATGCAGACAGCAATAAACGCTTAAAAGGCCTATTACAAACCCTGTCTGACTTCGTGAGAAATTAATATTTTTAAAATAGACAAAAGAATTTAAAGATAACGACTTAAGAAATGAATCAATTTTCAACATCTCACAAACTTATTATTTCTGTGCACAGTGCGGCATCAGGAAAACAGTACAATGAAAAGAATGTTAATCAATGCAACTCACGCCGAAGAACTGAGAGTTGCACTCGTCGACGGACAAAAGCTATATGACCTTGATATTGAGGTCCCCGGCAGAGAACAGAAGAAATCAAATATCTACAAAGGGCTTATAACCCGCGTAGAACGTAGCTTAGAAGCCGTTTTTGTAGACTATGGTTCAGACCGCCATGGTTTCCTTCCGTTCAAAGAAATAACCGGCCAAGCCATTGGCCTAGATACCCATGACATCAAAGATAAAAACCTTATTAAAGAAGGTTTGGAAATTGTTGTGCAGGTTGAAAAAGAAGAGCGTGGAAACAAAGGCGCCGCACTCACTACACAAATTAGTCTGGCCGGCAGTTATTTAGTGCTTATGCCTGACAGTCCAAGTGCTGGTGGTATTTCTCGCCGTATAGACGGTGATAATAGAACGGCCTTGCGTGAGGTCCTTGATCAACTTGAAATCCCTGAAACAATAGGTCTCATCGTCCGTACCGCGGGTGTAGGAAAGTCAGTTGAAGAACTGCAATGGGACTTAAATTATCTAACCCAATTATGGGACGCTATTAGTCGTGCTTCAGAAGACCGAAAAGCACCCTACTTGATATTCCAAGAAAGTAACTTTGTTATTCGATCGATTCGTGATTATTTGCGCGCAGACATTGATGAAGTGCTTATCGATAGCGCTAGCTCTTATCATTTAGCCCACGACTTTATGCAGCAAATTATGCCGCAATATCTAGCGCGCGTTAAGTTGTATGAAGACAACGTCCCCTTGTTTACCCGTTATCAAATTGAAAGCCAAATTGAGACGGCTTATGGCAGAGAAGTCCCTCTTCCGTCGGGAGGCTCTATCGTTGTTGATCCAACAGAAGCATTAACGTCTATCGACATTAACTCAGCTCGTGCAACTAAAGCCGCAGACTTTGAAACAACGGCCCTGAACATTAATTTAGAGGCTGCAGATGAAATTGCCAGGCAGCTTCGCATACGCGACATGGGTGGCTTATTCGTTATTGATTTTATCGATATGGGCCCGAGCAAGAACCAACGCATGGTTGAAAATCGTATTAAAGAAGCCATGAAACACGATAGAGCACGCATTCAACTTAGCCGAATATCTCGTTTTGGCTTATTGGAAATGTCTCGTCAACGTATACATTCATCCTTAACAGAATCTAGTTTACCTACGTGCCCTCGCTGTCATGGCCAAGGGACTATTCGTAGTGTTGAGTCATTGTCTCTCTCTATTATTCGTATCCTAGAAGAAGAAGCAATGAAAGAGTATACGGCTCGCGTTGTTGTTCAAGTCCCAATCGATTGCGCAACATTCGTTTTAAACGAGAAACGCTCTGAAATTACGCAAATTGAAACAACTCACAAAGTTTCTATCGTTATTGTTCCAAATAAACATTTAGAAACACCACATTACGAAATAGAACGCATTCGCACCGAAGAAGTAAAAGCTGACACATCTGCCAGCCATGAGCGTGCCCCCCAAGAAGACAAACGAGATGTGAAACCATATCAACGTGAGCCAATAACAGAACAAAAAGCGGCGGTACAAAACGTTATGCCAGCAACGCAACGCTCAAGCCACGCTGCCAAAGATGAGCTGAAACCTGACGGTTTTCTAAAGCGCATATTGAATAAAATTATTCCAGCGTCAAAGCCTGTTGCTGGAACGAAAAAACAAGCTCCTAAGCGAAATAGCAATAGGAAGCCTCAGCAAAGTCGCCAGCAACGGTCCAAAGGTGGTGAAGGCCAAAACAGAAATCGGGACAGAAACAGAAATCAACAAAATAGAAATAAAAACCAGCACGCCCGGCCAGATAACGCTCAGGATCAATCAAAAGCAAAAAATAATCAGAATAAAACTGAGAACAAGCCAAACGTAACTAATCAAACTGCTAAAACAGATGGCGATACAAGTGATAAGCCAAAAAGCTCACGTAGGCGTAGAAGGCCTCGTCGCTCGCCTGAAAACCAAGGCACTAATACAACTAACAATGAAAACAGTAACGCGCCTGCAGTAGAAGCGGTTAATAAAACGGTGCCAACCAATGAAAGCATGAAGCCTGCGCCGTCTGAAGAACCAATACAAAAAACGGCACCCGCGCAGTTACAAACAATGGATGTAGCGCAACAAGAAAAACCAGCCGTTGAAAAGCAGAGCGTCCCTGAAAAAGAACCCGCTGCTGAGAAGTCAAGCGTGCGCCAGCCTCGCAGAAGAAGACGTAATTCTGAAGCGATAAGAAAAACAGAAACCACGCCAACGGCTCCAACACCAGAGGCAAAAAGCAAGCCTGTCCAGGAAAAAGAACCCGCCCCGCCGCCAGAAGAGGAATAAGTTTAAAGTAATGATAAAGAAGCCCTAGTGATTACTAGGGCTTTTTTTCAACTATTATAAATTAGAGACCTCAGCAGAACGATTGCACTAGACAATACGGCGTCGCTTACGGCGCCTATTTGTTGGTAAAAATCGGCTCAAAATGCTTATTGACACCCGTAAACTGCGCTTTTCCCAATTTTGCCTCGCCTAAAACGTCTGCTTTTGGTGTCTTGCCTGCGCTCGCTACGTTATGCAGACGTCTCAATTAATCCAACAAGCGTACAATTTAGAAAGGCCTTTGCAACGTGACCGTTAACTCGAGTAATCAGTAATCGTGTGTTTTTGAACACCGAGCCCATCCACCTCAGCCACCACTTCGTCGCCTTCGTTAAGAAATTGAGGTGGATTAAATCCCATACCTACGCCTTCAGGTGTGCCCGTAAAAATTAAATCACCCGGCTGCAAACTCATAAATTCATTAATATAGCTGACCAGCTTTTTAACGGAATGAACCATTGCGTTCGTATTGCTCGATTGTTTTCGCTCACCATTAACCTCTAAGTGAAGATTGCATGATGCGTACTGCTTAAACTCATCTAACGTCACAAAATACGGCCCGATAGGGGCAAACGTATCAGCGCTTTTCCCCTTTAACCACTGTCCGCTACGGTTTTTCTGAAAATGGCGTTCTGAGACGTCAATACCCGTACAAAAACCCGCTACGTGTGCTTCCACCTCAGCCTCGGTAATATATTTAGACTCTTTACCAATAATAACGACTAACTCAACCTCCCAATCAACCTGCGTAGCACCCTTTGGTCGTTCTATACGGTCAAACGGACCGTTCAACGAACTAGTTGCTTTGCTAAAAAAGACGGGCTCATCTCGCGCTTTAGAACCCGTTTCTTTAATGTGCTCGGCGTAATTAAGACCAACGGCAATGATTTTGCCAGGCCTTAATAGCGGCGCACCAATTCGTTCTGAGCGATCAATAATAGCTAACTTGGTAACATCAATGCTTTCTAATTGATTTAGGCCGCCGTTCGCCAAAAATGAAGATGAAATAACCTCGCAAACACCATCTAAAGAACGAAATTTTTCATTAGCATCAAGTATCCCCGGTTTTTCTTGTCCTTTCGCGCCATAGTTAAACAAACGCATAAAGCTAACCCCTCATTATGTAATAAGGGTTAGCTTACTTTATTTAACACTAGCAAAAATAATATAAAGTGTGAACAGTAAACGGGGGTGACACCTAACATATCAAATATGGTGGTAGGCGCCGTTTAAAAAAACACTTAAAATTTTAAATTTCCGCTCGTTTTACATTCCATCATAGGTTAAAATTCGTGCTCAATTTGATGGCCTGGGTGGTGAAATTGGTAGACACACGGGACTTAAAATCCCGCGACTTTAACGGTCGTGCCGGTTCGATTCCGGCCCTAGGCACCATCATAATTCTTTGAAACATAAGGTTTTTGTTTCTTTAAATGTCATTAAAACTGACTTAAGCCTGATAAAGTTAAAATCACACCTGTATCACCTTACGTGGAATTCGCTCTTGAACGCTTCCATTAAAGGAGCGCAAGATGAGCATTTCAATTATTCATAGTCTTGATGACACAGAAGCCTTATTGGAATGGTCTGAAATAGAAACATTACTCGCCTTGTTCTATGACTCTAACGCAGGCCGTCCAAGTTATCCTTTACTGGCGCTATTTCGAAACTCGTTGCTCGGCGTAAGGATGAATCCTCACCTACAGGGCGGGGTCTAAGCCCAAAATAATTATTTGTTGCTTTTTTGCCACAAAGTGTTAACATTCTCGCACTAATTTTATAAATTAGTATCTTTAATTAAAGTTAATGGAAGGATTAGCGTCCATCCGCAAAATAAACCACTATAAAGGGGATAACCTTATGAATATTCAAAAAACAAAATTAGCCATTGGCGTAGCAGCAGGTTTAGGCCTTCTCGTTGCATCAACAGGCGCAATGGCGATCAATACGGGTACTGATCTTAACCTAACCGCAAAAGCACGTGCCGGCGGCATGGCTGGCGCAGCATACACAATGCCACAAGAAGCATCAGCGGCTGTATTTGGTAACCCAGCAACATTAACGCAGTTCAAAGGTATTAATATGAACTTTGGCGCTTCGTTGCTTTCATTGCAAGCAGTGGAGGCAAAAACCTCTACAGTAAGCACAGGCGACGTTAGATGGTCAAATACCGCTCATAGCGATGCCGACAACTATATTGTCCCTGACTTCGGCTTCACATATGAAGTTACTCCCAATTTAGTACTAGGAACAGGTCTTGAGGTTGACGCTTTACAAGGCGTCGATTACCGCGATGACCTTGTTAGTTTTACATCGAGCGGAGTATTCGACGTTGATTTCGTCATTGAATTGATTTCGCTTAATACCAATTTAGCTGCTGCATACCAAGCATCTGAAAAACTATCTATTGGCGCCTCCGTTACTGTTGGCTTTGGCTTAGCTCAATTAGGAACAGCAAGTACAACATCTTCTGTACATGATATTGGGTTTGGCGGAAGCATTGGCGCGACATACGCAATTGATAACGGAATAATGTCAAGCTTAACTGTTAAAAGCCCTGTGAGATATAACTTTAAAAATATATTACATAATGACGGAGACAGTAGTGTGCATCAAGATTTAACTTTAGAACAACCTCTGGAAATAATTGCTGGTATAGCACTTGATGATGTTTTAGCCGATGGCTTATTAGTTGAAGCCGATGTGATTTGGAAAAATTGGGCTAACGCAGAAGCATATCAGGACGTGCATGACGATCAATTCCTTATTGCATTAGGCGCACAATACAAGTCTGGTAAATGGGCTTACAGAGCTGGTTATAGCTTTGCAGAAAACATGCTGCTGAATGAAACTAACGACACTATAGGCAGTTTTGCTACAATCGGCTCAGTTCCTTTCACTGCTGAAGTTGTTAAAACACTACAAGTTTCATTACTACCTGTTATTTGGCAGCACACGATCACTGTTGGTGTTGGTTATAATATAACAGAAACAATAAGCATGGATGCCTATGCAGCATATGCCTTTGGCGAAGAGTACAGTACTGGTAGTCGCCCTGCGACTGTAGCATTCTACAAAGCCCTTAATGGTGGTACTGAGCCTGGTGGCGACGGCAATTTGGAATCTTTGGAGCTTGAAGCACAAGTAGATTATGAGCTAATGGTTGGCGTTGGTATCAACTTGAGCTTCTAAGTTAAAACTCGTAGAAACAGAAGATTAGCTTAGGGCAAGACTTAAAATCCCGCGACTTTAACGGTCGTGCCGGTTCGATTCCGGCTCTAGGCACCGTTTATATCAAAGACTTAGTTCATTTTGGACTAGGTCTTTTTTATTGCATCATATTTCAGGTGTAACTTCTAAATTCAGTTTGGGCGCCTTATCGCTGTTAATCATTGAATCATTGGTTCGGTCCCGTCGGGGAGCACATATTTATATCAAAGCCTTACTAACAGACTAACCCTTTCAAAAAAGTCCCCTACCGTCAACTTAGGACGTCGTTCATCGCAATAGCTAACACTAAGCTGGCCATCTGAAACAAAATAGATAGCACCCGACTTAAGCTCAACCCCGATATCACAACCATCCTCCCAATTACAACTTACCATCTAACCGGGCTTTGAGTGCCCAGAATCTGGCGCATACTCTTTTTCACCTTCAAAGACAAAGGTGGCTTTATTACTATCGCCCCAATGCCCAGCATCCTTTTGCAGTTCCCAACCATATGAAGCAAACATCTTGATAATACCGTGCAGAAACAAGCAAGCACGATTGAACGTTCCGGGCGTCACTTTTATAGCTAGACCAATAGAAGGGTTTCTAAAGATTAAGCGTCCATACATGTCCAGATTTTTGCTGTCCTTAAGCTCTCTATACTCACTTATTAATGGGTGATAACTTTGCACGCGCTTTGGGATTTTAAATGCGCTGCTTTTACTCAATGGACCCTCTTTAATATTCAATACAGAATCAGCAACCGAACTTTTAAACCTGAGTTTTAACTAAATAAAATCTAATCTTTGACCTGTGTCATCTGGAAGTGGCAATTTCGCAACCGCTTTACCATGCTCCAGTTTGCCCAGTAACCCATAGGAGGTCGTGGAATATTGTGTTTCTTACATTTCTTCGCTAGGCCTTGATCGCTTAGGCTAAAGACGGCTTAGACAGCGCTTTACTGAATGAGTTAGAAGCTGCTCTAGACTGGCAAGCGATGGTCAACAAGCGCGCACAACATGGCGCAAGTTACCTGACTATGTAAAAGACAACGTCGACAAAGCCGGCGCACTAAGCATCACGCTAGAAAACCCCGCTATTATTAAGCGCCCTATTCTTCGTACCAACAAAGGCTTAGAACTTGGCTTTGAAATTGACCATTACCAAGAGCTATTTTCAGCATGAGCAATACTTTAGATTTAGCCATAGCGCTACTTAAAAAACAGTCCCTAACGCTGCAAGATGCTGGCTGCTATCAAACGTCAATTAGCTTGACCGGTTCGCGACAACTAGCATGGCCGGTTCGATTCCGCCCCTAGGCACCATCGAATAACAAGGACTTAGTTCGTTTCTGACCAGGTCTTTTTCTTGTCTATAGTTCTGATTCAATTAAGTTCTTTAAATCGATGGCTATGTCTTCCGATAAACTTCCTTGCGTAACGAGTAGCCTGGCTTTTCCTTGTGTATCGAAAATGAACATCGCGCCGCTGTGTGATACATCGTAATGGCCTTGCGCATCTTCATCGCCATAACCAAATGTTACACGGTAACGCTTTGTCATCTCTTTAATCAGGCTATCGTCGCCACGTAAACCAATAAAAGCTGCGCCCAATGTATCGGTGTATTTCTTTAATTTTTCCGCCGTATCTCTCTTTGGATCAACGGAGATAAATAAGACTTTAATCGCTTTTTCTGCACCTTCAATTTTTTTAATAATGCTGGCGAATTGATGCATTGTTGTTGGACAGACATCTGGACATGAGGTGAAACCAAAGAAAATTGCAACGGTTGAACCTAAATAATCCTTCGCTGTTACGGCTTGGTTATTTTCGTCGGTTAGTTCAAATTCTAAATCGGGTATTAAGCCTGAGATATTGGTTAGCCGTGTGGGTTCGTTTTTGGTGCAAGCTAATAAGAACGATATAATGAGTACGGCGCTCAGCGCTTTAAATAGTTTCATTGTCTTTTCTCTTTTGATAAATTAAACGGCGGCGGAGCACCAAAACAAGACCTAAGACACTCATCATACTAGCGGGTATCCATGTAATGACACCGCCGTATATTTGATCCACCATTGGACTGATTGGCCACGCCCTACCGCAAACCTCATACACATCGTAAATGACTTCGCCGCTAAGGGTTAAGTACGCGCCTAAAAGCTGCTGAGGGACGACAACAACTATAAGCATAATAAGGCGTACGGCAAAGCCTTTCGGCTCGCCTTGCCAGTGTGTTCCTAAAATTAGCCACCAAAACAATAAACCATCTATCAGCATCGACCAATTCATCAGGTAGTACAAGGATTCACTGAGCATTGCTGCAAAGTGAATACTGGGTATCAACCACAGGTAAATTAAGCCGACAAAGACTAACGGCGCTATTACTGGGTGTTGGATGAACTGATAGCTACATTCAAATGGACCGCGTATGGCAACGGGTAGTTTGCGCCAATCTTTAAGCCATTGCGGCAAGCTTTTTCGAATAATACCTACGCCACCAAGCACTATCAACAAAGGCGCTAAATGATGCAACACTAAGTGCTGAAAGCGATGTACCCAGAACATGTATTGCGATAAATAGTCTAAATACGTGTGCGAGACGATGTAGATAGACAATACGCCGGTATAAAAGCTGAATACTTGCCAATAATACTTAGCGCCCTTTTGCTCTTCTAGCGTTTTACACATAGCTAACCAATAGTAAGCCGCTAGGCTTAATAGAAAGATCACCAAGACAGGCGATAGCTCCCAGGGCGCAAAAAACTCTAATACCGACATACCTTAAGGCTTATTCAATAACTATGCCTCTGGGCGCATATGTGGAAATAAAATCACATCGCGAATAGAGGCTGAATCGGTTAAAAACATCACTAAACGATCAATGCCAATGCCCTCACCTGCTGTGGGTGGCAAACCAATTTCTAATGCGCGTATATAGTCAGCGTCATAATGCATGGCCTCTTCATCACCTGCGTCCTTATCTTCTACTTGTCGCTTAAAGCGCTCTGCTTGATCTTCTGAGTCATTAAGCTCAGAAAAACCATTAGCCACTTCACGCCCGCCTACAAAAAACTCGAAGCGGTCGGTAACAGATGGGTCGTTATCGCTTCGACGTGCCAATGGTGATACTTCGGTTGGGTATTCAGTAATAAACGTGGGTTCGTGCAGTTTTTCTTCAACGGTTTTTTCAAATATTTCTATTTGAATTTTACCTAGGCCATAACTGTCTTCGACAGGTATTTTTAAACGCTCCGTAATTTTAAGCGCTGCTTCTTTTGTTGCTAAGTCTTCTGGCGTTATATCGCTGTTGTAATGCAAAATAGACTCAATAACAGACATGCGTCTGAACGGTTGCTGCAAGCTGTAATCTTCACCTTGGTAATGCACAACCATTGAACCAAGAACCGATTTCGTCAATGTACGCAACATATCTTCGGTTAAGTCCATTAGATCTTTATAGTCGGCATAGGCTTGATAAAACTCAAGCATCGTGAACTCTGGGTTGTGTCGCGTTGATAAACCTTCATTTCTAAAGCTACGGTTAATTTCAAACACACGTTCAAAGCCACCAACCACAAGACGCTTTAAGTAAAGCTCAGGCGCTACCCGTAAAGACAGCTCCATATCTAAAGCATTATGGTGCGTTTCAAAAGGCTTCGCTGTTGCACCACCAGGGATAACATGCATCATCGGTGTTTCAACCTCCATAAAGTTCTTACTTGATAAGTAATTGCGAATAAAACCTACAACTTTACTGCGTATTTTAAATACATTACGGGACTGTTCGTTCATGATCAGGTCTACATAGCGCTGACGGTAACGCTGCTCTTGATCGGTTAACCCATGAAACTTTTCAGGCAATGGTTGCAGTGATTTGGTAAGCAAACGAATCGCTGAAACACGCACAGATAACTCATCTGTTTTGGTTTTAAACAGCACACCTTCAACGGCAATAATATCGCCAATATCCCAACCCTTGAAGGTTTGGTAGTGGCCCTCTGGTAGGCTATCGCGCTGAACGAACAACTGCATACGCCCTGTCATATCTTGCACGTGTACAAAACTTGCTTTACCCATCACGCGTTTCGCCATTAAGCGACCCGCTAAAGAAACGCTAATCGCTTTTCCTTCTAAGGTTTCTTTGTCAAACCCGGCGTATTGCCGGTGCAACGGCTCAGCATAATGCTCGCGTCTAAAATCATTTGGGTAAGCGTTGCCTTGTTCCTTGATTTTAGCCAGTTTTTCACGCCGTACAGCAATTAATTTGTTTTCATTTTGTGCGGGTTTGTTCTGTTCGCTCATAGCTTATATTCCACTTTTTAGGCTCGCTTCTATAAATTGATCTAATGCTCCGTCGAGCACTGCTTGGGTGTTGCCAGTTTCAACGCCTGTGCGCAAATCTTTAACTCTTGATTGGTCTAATACATAAGAGCGAATTTGACTGCTCCAGCCAATGTCCGATTTATTGTCTTCTTGCTCTTTGCGATCTGCCATTTTCTTTTGCATTTCAAGCTCGTACAACCTAGATTTTAACTGCTTCATAGCGGTGGCTTTATTCTTATGTTGTGAGCGGTCGTTTTGGCACTGTACAACCGCATTCGTTGGAACGTGAGTGATGCGCACCGCTGATTCGGTCTTATTCACGTGCTGACCACCTGCGCCACTGGCACGATACACATCAATGCGTAAGTCAGCTGGGTTAATATCTATTTCAATATCATCATCAATTTCTGGCGATACAAATACAGCAGCAAATGATGTATGACGGCGATTACCTGAATCAAACGGTGATTTACGCACTAAGCGGTGTACACCAATTTCTGTTCTTAACCAGCCATAAACATAATCACCTTGCATTGATATGGTCGCGCTTTTAATACCCGCCACATCACCTGCAGATACTTCTATTAACTCTGTTTTAAAACCATGTTGCTCGCCCCAACGAAGATACATACGCAGAATCATTTCAGCCCAATCTTGAGCCTCTGTTCCACCTGAGCCAGATTGAATTTCCAGGAAGGCGCTATTAGCATCCATTTCGCCACTGAACATACGCTGAAACTCAAGCTTAGCAACATTGCTTTCAAACTGAATAAGCTCTTCTTCAATCGTTCCAACGGTATCGTCATCGTCTTCTTCAATCGCCATGTCCAACAAATCCCCAGCATCAGTCAAGCTGGCCGTCAGTTCGGTGATGGTATGAACAACAAGTTCTAATTGCCCGCGTTCTTTGCCTAGAGCTTGCGCATTTGCTGGATTATTCCATGCTTGCGGGTCTTCAAGTTCTCTTAAAACTTCAACTAAGCGCTCGTCCTTTGCCTCAAAGTCAAAGGTACCCCCTAAGCGATTTTGTACGCTCTTTAAGGTCGGCAATTTTTCTGTTTATTGGGTTCAGTTCGCGCATGGCTAAAAGGCTTACTCTGTCGTAACAGGGTCTTTTGCGCCGTGTAGCAACGCATCTAGCGTATGCCAGGGTAAGGTGGCGCATTTTACGCGTGCAGGGTACTCACACACACCAGCTAAAACAGCCAGCTTACCTAAGTCGTCCATTTTCACAGATTCGCCGGTTGCCATTTTATGGAACAAGCCGAATAGCTTTTGCGCTTGTTCTTCCGTTTGGCCTTTCACAATATCTGTCATTAACGATGCTGAAGCCGTTGAAATAGCACAACCTTCGCCTTGAAAGCTGGCATCTGCGATTTTGCCGCCAGCCAGTTTTATAAACAACGTTAAACGATCGCCGCATAAAGGGTTAAAACCATCTATTTGACGGTCCGCATCGTCCATTTTCCGAAAGTTTCTTGGGTTTCTATTGTGATCAAAAATAACTTCTTGATACAGGTCCCTTAAATCATCAAGCATTAGCCGACCATCTCTATTAGGTTTTCTATTCCAGCCATTAAGGCGTCGACCTCTTCGTGCGTATTGTACATGGCAAATGACGCGCGGGCCGTAGCAGGTACACCAAAAAAGTCCATGACGGGCATAGCACAATGGTGCCCTGCCCTTACTGCAATACCTTGGCGGTCCATCATCGTACCAACGTCGTGCGGGTGAATACCGTCTAAAACAAACGACATAATCGCACCTTTATTATCGGCTGTACCAATAATGCGCAATTTCCCAATCCGTTTAGACTGCTCCACCGCATAATCAAGCAGGCTATTTTCATGCGCAGCAATGGCGTCAACACCAATGCTACTCACATAATCAATCGCAGCGCCTAAGCCAATGGTGCCCGCAATATTCGGTGTCCCAGCTTCGAATTTATACGGTATTTTGTTGTAAACCGTTTTATCAAACGTCACAACGCTGATCATATCTCCACCGCCTTGGTATGGCGACGCCTGTTCGAGTCGCTCCATTTTGCCGTACAAAGCACCTATACCTGTTGGCGCATACAGTTTATGCCCAGAGAATACGTAAAAGTCGCAATCTAACGCCTGTACGTCCACGGCAATGTGCGGAATCGCTTGAGCTCCATCAACTAATACAGGAATATCGTGCTGGTGCAGTAAGTCAATCATCTGCCTGATCGGGTTAATCGTCCCTAATGCATTCGACATGTGCGAAATAGCGCTAAACTTAGTGCTTCTGCTGATCAGAGCTTCAAATTCTTCTAGAATCAACTCGCCTTTATCGTTAATCGGTGCAACTTTTAAAGTCGCGCCTGTTTTTTCGCACAGCATTTGCCATGGAACGATATTAGAATGATGCTCCATCGCTGTAATAAGCACTTCATCACCGGCTGAAAGCTTTTCTAAAAACGCATGAGCAACAAGGTTAATCGCCTCTGTTGCACCACGCGTAAAGATAATCTCTTTCTCAGTTTGCGCATTCAAAAACTTTTGTACGGTTTTACGCGCATTTTCGTACGATAACGTCGCCCGTTCACTCAGCGTATGCACACCACGGTGGATGTTCGCATTATCGTTTTCGTAATATTGCACAATACTGTCGATAACCGATTTCGGTTTTTGGCTGGTCGCAGCATTATCTAAATAGACTAATTGCTCGCCATGTATTTGTTGATCAAGCGCAGGAAAGTCGCGGCGAATCGCCTCTACATCGTAGTCCTGTACTTTTTCTACTGATGTATTTATAGCCATTCTATTTTCATTCCTTTCTGAGGAAACCGTTTAATAATCTCTTCTAATACTTTGATTTTTAATGGGTTAAATTCAACACGGTCAACCATTTCATTCGCGAATGCAAACGTTAACATATCTTTTGCCATCTGCTCGCTCGCGCCACGAGAGCGTAAGTAGAATATAGCCGCATTATCCAATTGCCCAACCGTAACGCCATGCGCGCACTTCACATCATCGGCATAAATTTCCAGTTGTGGCTTACTGTCTATTTCCGCGCGGTCAGATAACAACAAGTTACGATTGCTCATTTTCGCATCGGTTTTTTGTGCATCTTCAGCAACAATAATTCGTCCCTGAAAAACACCTTTAGACTTACCCCCTAAAATGCCTTTATAAAACTCATTACTCACCGCATGAGGGTGCGCATGGTTAACGCGCGTATGGTTGTCCATATGTTGCTCGTCTTGGCTGATGAATAAACCATCTAAGTCACAACCCGCCGCTGTACCTAGAACTGTATGTACTTCGCAACGCGATAACGCCGCGCCAAAGGTATAGTTATATTGTTTAAAGATAGCATTGCTATCCAAACGCGTATACACACCACCTACGTGGTAAGCCTGTAGAGATTCTGCTTGTAAACGGCTGTGTGAAAGACTCGCGTTAGGCTCTACCACTACTTCGGTAATAACGTTTGTTAAATAACTCGTAGCTTTCGCACCGTGAAACGTTTCAATAATCGTTGCTTTAGATCCTGCTTTAGCAAGAATCAAGTTACGGCTATTAGATAGCGTTAACGCACCTTCTTTTGATGAGATAAAAGCCAACTGAATAGGCTTTTCGATGCTTACATTCTGTTCAATTGAAATAACCGCGCCATCTGTAAACAGTGCTGTATTAAGGTTAGTAAAACCCGATGTTGGTGCCTCTACAACAGAGTCAAACAAGGAGCGAATAAGCCCTTCATGCTCGCTTATGCCCGTGCTAATAGTGGAAACGATCACGCCCTTTGAAAAACCTTCAATACAAGAGTGTTCAGCTTGGAAGTAGCCGTCTACAAACACTAAATGATGGCAACCATCCAATAACACATCGCTTAAAAAAGCGCCGTCAACCTTCCCCGCTTTATCCGCTAGGGTGAACTGCCTGTTTTCAATCGGCGATATATTGGTATAGCGCCACTCTTCATCGCGTAACGATGGAAAGCCCGCACCGCTAAACTCTTCAGATGCTTTAAGACGTAAACGCTTTAGCCAGTCTAAGTCTTGGCCAATTAAATCGGCTTGTCCGTTCGCCAACAAGCAGGCGTAATGTTCGCTAGGTAATTGTGTTGCAGACATCATTAACTCGCTTTGTTCTCTTCAACCCAAGCATAGCCTTGCTCTTCAAGCTCAAGTGCTAACTCAGGCCCACCTGACTTAACCACTTTGCCGTGCGCTAGCACGTGTACAAAGTCAGGTTTAATGTAATCTAACAGACGTTGGTAATGCGTAATAAGAACGAATGAACGCTCTGGGCTGCGCAGACGATTGACACCCTTCGCTACAATTTGTAAGGCATCAATATCTAAGCCTGAATCCGTCTCATCGAGCACACACATAGACGGCTGTAAAACAGACATTTGTAACACTTCGTTACGCTTTTTCTCTCCGCCTGAAAAGCCTTCGTTAACCGCACGGTATAAGAACTTTTCATCTATCTCTAACTCTTTCATTTTGCCTTTCACAGTAGAGATAAAGTCCATCGCATCTAACTCTTCTAAACCTTGGTGTTTACGAATACCGTTTAACGCCGCTTTTAAGAAGTAGATATTGCTCACGCCAGGCACCTCTACAGGGTATTGAAACGCCAAGAAAACACCAGCCCAAGCACGCTCTTCTACACTCATTTTAAGCAAGTCTTTGCCATTAAATAACACGCTGCCTTGAGTAATCTCATAGCCTTCGCGGCCAGCTAATATATAAGACAAGGTGCTTTTGCCTGAACCGTTTGGTCCCATAATCGCGTGCACCTCGCCCTTCCCTATTTCTAGGTTAATCCCTTTTAAAATTTCTTTACCTTCAACGCTTACGTGTACATCTTGAATCTTTAACATTCTATTGTTCCTAAATATAATTTAAATTTACTTAACCAACACTACCTTCAAGGCTAATACCAAGCAGGGCTTGTGCTTCAACCGCAAACTCCATGGGTAATTCTTTAAATACTTCCTTGCAGAAACCATTCACAATCATAGAGACCGCATCTTCTGCTGAAATACCGCGCTGCATACAGTAGAACAACTGATCTTCACTGATTTTTGATGTGGACGCTTCATGTTCAATGGTTGCACTTGGGTTTTTTGTTTCAATGTACGGAAACGTATGTGCGCCACATCGGTTACCCATTAGCAACGAATCACACTGTGTGTAATTGCGTGCATTTTCAGCTTTACGCCCAATTTTTACCAAACCGCGATACGTGTTTTGGCCATGCCCAGCTGAAATACCCTTTGAAATGATCGTGCTTCTCGTGTTTTTACCGTGGTGGATCATTTTCGTGCCAGTATCCGCCTGCTGGTAGTTATTCGTTAACGCAACAGAATAGAACTCACCGATTGAGTTATCACCTTGCAGCACAACACTTGGGTATTTCCACGTAATGGCAGAACCTGTTTCAACCTGGGTCCAAGATACCTTTGCGTTCTCTTCACGGCATTGCGCACGCTTGGTTACAAAGTTATAAATACCGCCAACGCCATTTTCATCACCTGGGTACCAGTTTTGAACCGTTGAGTATTTGATCTCCGCATCTTTCAGAATAATCAACTCAACAACCGCTGCGTGTAACTGATTTTCATCACGCATTGGTGCTGTACAGCCTTCTAAATAGCTTACATGACTGCCTTCATCAGCAATAATCAAGGTACGTTCAAACTGCCCCGTATTCGCCGCGTTAATTCTAAAGTACGTTGATAACTCCATAGGACAACGCACGCCTTTTGGAATGTACACAAACGAACCATCACTAAACACCGCCGCATTGAGCGCCGCATAAAAGTTATCGTATTGCGATACAACCGTACCTAAGTATTTCTTAATCAATTCTGGGTGCTCTTTTACTGCTTCCGAGAACGAGCAAAAAATAACGCCTGCTTCGTATAATTTGTCTTTAAACGTTGTCGCAACAGATACACTGTCAAATACCGCATCAACCGCAACACCGGCTAAACGCATTTGCTCTTCTAGCGGAATGCCAAGCTTGTTGTAAGTACTAATAAGCTCAGGATCAACCTCATCCAAGCTCTTAGGTCCATCCTCCATGCTTTTAGGCGCAGAGTAGTAACTGATCTCTTGAAAATCAATTTTAGGGAACTCAACAAACGCCCATTCAGGGTGCTCCATCGTCAACCAATGGCGGTACGCTTCTAAACGCCATTCCAGCAAAAACTCAGGCTCTTTCTTTTTCGCCGATAAAGCGCGAATAACGTCCTCGTTCAGACCCGGCGGGAACGATTCAGACTCAATGTCAGTGACAAAGCCATCTTTATACTGTTGACCTATCATGTTTTTTAAATTTTCATTAGATGATGCCATCTAGTTCTCCACTTTTAGATCATTTTCTTGTGCTTTCATCGGCATACTCACCGCAACAGCTTGCTGGCGAGTCGGCGCAACCATATCAGCCAATGTCACCGCCTCTAAAGCCGTATAGACAGCTTTGTTAATCATGTTCCAGTTGCCCTTAATCTCACACAAAGACTCCTGCTCACACGCGCCATTGTGCGTTGCGCATTCGGTCATCGCTATGGGCCCCTCTATAGCAGTAATAACTTTCGCAACATCAATTTCTTCAGGCTTATTCGCCAACAAATAGCCACCTTTAGAGCCGCGCTGAGACGTCAGAATATTAGCTTTTGATAAAAGCTTGAGAACTTTGCTAACCGTCGGTAAGGCGACACCCGTCGCGTACGTAATGTCTGACGCGGCGTGTAACTCCTCCGGTTGATGAGCAATGTGCGTCAAAACTACTGTCGCATAATCTGTTAATTTACTGACTCTAAGCATATAGGACTATTTTAGTACTATATAGGTTCACTGTAAATGAATTGTTCGGATTCCTACACCGAGGACATTTAGGCGGCCTCTTTAGATGTGTCGATAATGCGCCGTTAGCGTCACCAAACCCAAACTATCGAGAGGACGATAAGGGAATACTTCTAAAGCATAAGGTTTTATTGAATATGCCTCATAAGATAGCCACGAAGCAAGCGGCCCAATTTCAAGCCGAACCACAGGGCGTAAATACTTATCTGAAAATGTCACTGGATAATGTACATTTGCGGTAACGGCCCAACCCCTACCGTGGCCATATATTCTGTAAATTACTTTATATTCAATAGATTGCATTCATGAAGCATCCAATCTTTTAAGAAAAAAGTAATGTTTTTTCTTAAAAGATTTAGCCCTCAAGAATTGAGAGCTAAATTATCAAGCTAATAAGAACCTGTCCAACCGTAGTGATGCAACTAACACTGCCTTTCGGAATCATTTTTTCTTTTGCACCTCTCCACCCTCTAAAGTTAGACTATCAATAGTTCTAAGCGCGTACATGTTCCCGTGCATATCAGGTGTTTTTTTATAAAATCATTGGTTTTTTGAAGGATAACAAGCAAAAACCCCTGAGTTACTATGTAACACAGGGGCTAACCATTTTTTACGAAACCATATTAACTAATGGCCTTGGATAGTATCGTTACATAGCTTTAACCATTAAGAACATTTACTATCTCCACAATTCAAACAAGTCAAACAGCCATCCATCTTAATCATCGCTTTGGTACTACACTTTCCACACAATTTTGAGCCTTCTGGGAATGTGCTAGAACCGCTTTCTTCAGCCCCTGATGCCTTTTTATTCGCTTCAAATTGAGCGCGTTTTTCATCCATGATTTTTTGTTTATGCTCACTGATCTCTTCAGTTTTAATCAAGCCGATCATTTTTAAATGTGACTCAACCACATCACCAATTTCCGCTACTAAAGACGGCATGAACCTACCACCTTTTTTAAAATAGCCACCACTTGGGTCAAATACTGAACGAAGCTCTTCAACTAAGAATGTAATATCGCCACCTTTTCTAAATACAGCGGACATAATGCGGGTTAGCGCAACAATCCACTGGAAGTGATCCATGTTTTTTGAGTTAATAAACACTTCAAAAGGACGGCGTTGTTCGTGATCCGTTCCCTCATTCAGCAATAAATCATTAATGGTGATGTATAGCGAGTGGTCGGATAACGGCGTTTTAATCTTGTACGTTGAACCTAATAGCATGTCTGGCCTCGCTAGACTTTCATGCATTTGAATAATGTTGCTCTTTTTGAGTTCATCAGCTGACCCAACAATTCCTTCAGCACTTTCCGTCTCTTTCTTTACTACTTCATAACCCGTAATATTTTGTGATATTTTCTGTGTCATTATTCTATCTCCCAATCATAAACTGCTGAATTAAAATTTGCCGTAGTAGCCTTCTTTTAAGGCGTCGTACAAATTAGCAGCGGTATGCGACTCTCCCTCATATTCAACCATTTCATTACCTTTCACTTCAAGTGTTGAATCATCCTCGAGTGTGAAACGGTATGTTGTGTTTTCTAAATCTGACTCTTTAACCAACACGCCTTGGAATACATCTGGGTTAAAGCGAAATGTTGTGCATCCTTTTAAACCTTTTTCGTGCGCATAAAGATAAATATCTTTGAATTCTTCAAACGAGAAATCGGTCGGCACATTCGCTGTTTTTGAAATGGATGAATCAATCCATTTTTGAGCCGCCGCTTGAATATCAACGTGTTGTTTGGGTGTTATCGTTTCTGCCGTTACAAAATACTCCGGTAATTTTTCACCTGCAACGTCTGAATACGGCATCGCTTTTTCGTTAATTAATGTGCGATACGCTAACAGTTCAAATGAAAACACGTCCACTTTTTCTTTCGCATTACGGCCCTCACGAATAACATTACGAGCATAATGATGCGCAAAACTCGGTTCAATACCATTGCTGGCATTATTCGCCAATGATAACGAAATGGTCCCAGTAGGTGCGATTGAGCTGTGATGCGTAAAACGCGCACCTATTTTAGCAAGTTGCTCTACAAGTTCCGGCGCGACCGTTGCTATTTGTTGCATATAGCGGCTATAGCGTGCGTGTAAAACGCGACCCTTAATCGCATCGCCTAATTTGTAGCCATCTTCAAGCATTTCTGGGCGTTTTCGAAGCATACCACTGGTTACCTCAAAGTCTTCGTCCATGATGGGTGCAGGGCCTTTCTCTTTAGCAAGCTCTAGCCCCGCTTCCCAGCCTGCTATAGCGAGTTGCTTGCTCACTTCCTCGGTAAACGCAACCGACTCTTTTTCACCGTATGGAACACCCATCATGGTTAACGCAGAGCCTAAGCCTAAGAAGCCCATGCCGTGACGTCGTTTATTCTCAATCGCCTCACGCTGACCTTCTAACGGCAGCCCATTGATTTCAACAACGTTATCTAGCATACGGGTAAAGATACTGACTGTTTTTCGAAAATTATCCCAGTCAAACTTAGCGCTTTTTGTAAAAGGGTTCTGTACAAACTTCGTTAGATTAATTGACCCCAACAAGCATGAACCATACGCTGGTAAAGGCTGCTCACCACAAGGGTTAGTTGCACGAATATTTTCGCAAAACCAGTTGTTGTTCATTTCATTCACTTTGTCAATCAAGATAAAGCCAGGTTCGGCATAATCATACGTCGACGCCATAATAGCTTCCCATAAACGTTGCGCTTTAATTCTATTGTGAACACGACAAGCAACCAAACCATTATCATTTACTTTATAACCTTCTGTGATAGGCCATTCACGCCAAACTACTGTCTTCGGGTCATCTAAATCTATTTCACCGGATGCTAGTTCTTTTTCAGACAATGGGAACATCAATGGCCATTCTGCATCGTCTTTTACGGCCTGCACAAAATCGTCCGTAATCAATAACGATAAGTTGAACTGGCGCAAGCGGCCATCTTCTCGCTTTACACGAACGAAATCTCGCACGTCTGGGTGAGAGATATCAAAGGTTGCCATTTGGGCCCCGCGGCGACCACCTGCTGAAGAAACTGTGAAACACATCTTATCAAAGATATCCATAAACGATAACGGGCCCGATGTGTTAGCGCCAGCTCCGGACACATAAGCACCTTTAGGCCGCAGCGTAGAAAATTCATAACCAATACCACAACCTGCCTTAAGCGTTAATCCCGCCTCATGGGTTTTTCCAAGAATATCGTCCATAGAGTCCTTAATTGAACCTGAAACTGTACAGTTAATAGTTGATGTTGCCGGTTTGTATGCACTAGCACCTGCATTAGAGATAATTCGACCAGCAGGAATAGCACCGTGCTTTAATGCCCAAACGAATTGACTATGCCAATATGCTTGTTTATCCGTTGTTTTTTCAACATCTGCAATAGCTGTCGCCACACGATCATACGTCGCCTCAATATTTGCATCGACGGCCGAACCATTTTGTCTTTTAAGACAATACTTTTTCTCCCATATATCTAGCGATGCAGATTGAAACTCAATGTCCGATTGGCTTTCTTTTATGACTTCTAACTTGACTGTACTCATACTTCCCCTTTGCAGCTTTGTTATTTTATTTTTATACAGGAAAGACCCTCTCTCCCCTGCCCGATTAGGTTAAAAGAAAACAAATAGAAACTCAACATGATGTGCTACTTATTTTAAAAAACCACCATATATTGTATGTTTATCAAGAAATCTATATTCATTAAAGAGCCATGACAGCAAAGGGTCTTGCCAAGTTCAGCGGCTCTTTTTTGAACATTTTGAGTAACATATTGTATAGCCCTTGCTCTCGATTATAAAGTCTAAACTCACACTCTTAGGTGTAAATTGAATATACCTTTATCCATTCCTTTAAACGTCAATAATCGTATTTTAATATAGCCTAAAACGACTCAATTCCATTGATATGACTCGTACTCCTAGCAAGCTTATTTTGGCCATGATGCACTCTAAAATGCTTCTTAAATGCTTCTTATAACCAAAATCGACAAGTCTATTATAGCCGCGCCAATCACCACTATGAACAACGCTATTGATATCGGCCTTCCCCCATATAATCTGCTGAAACGACGTGTTTACCAGACAAATTATTCCCTCCAAAATGGGTGAACATAACTTATCGCCGCATACACTCAACCGGCCAAGCTAATTGTCGTCGAATAGTCACCTGACCGGACAGGTTAATGGTCGTCTAACATATCTATTTCCACAGCATTCAAAACATTATCAAACACGCACAAAAAAGCAGCTAGATAAAACATCCTAGCTGCTTAGTTTTACTTACATGTATGGCGCGCCTGGAGCGATTCGAACGCCCGACCGCTCGGTTCGTAGCCGAGTACTCTATCCAGCTGAGCTACAGGCGCTTTAAGGTTGAACATTGTATTAGCCTTACATTAAAGGTCAAGTAAAAATCATCACCCTGTTAGAAGTAAATAGAAATGCCCAGGTAATTAACACGACGTCTGCCCTGTTTTATTAACTTTGTTCTAGACGCGGTGAAGCGAAATTAAGCTTTTTCCACTCATTAGGCGTAACAAGCCCCCAAACTTCGCATTTGCTTAAAAATATTCATTCCAGTCTTAAGATGATGGCTCATGGTAATAAGTTGAGCCATGGCTTCGTTACGCTCTACCGTCTTGCCTTAGTTAAACCATGATGAGGTTTTAACAGCCCAATACGCTGAATTTACGTGTTCACGCTAAAACCAGAATAGGTGTTCACTTTCACCGGAATATGCACCAGATGGAGGAGATTGTCTTTTCAGAGGAATTTGATTATCAGATGTCTCGGTTCATTGACCCAAAGGTTATTAAGCAAACCCTATAAGTCAATGGTTTTAAAGACTATCTTGTACGAACGGTTTCTCGGTTGCAGCTGTCGGCTGTCGGTGGTGATAAAGATGAGCTTGTATTTAGACTTTGAGATTAATACGAATGATGCAATTGAATTATTATTGATGTTATGGCATCATTTAAGTGCAATTTATAGACTTAAAGGATATTATTGTGTCATTACTAGAGATTGATGCCTTGCTTCCCAGTGAGGCTTTTCAGAAACTATCAAAAGACTTTAGGCGGGCCAGGCTAAACCGCAATCACTCTCGACAAAGAGCAGCAGAGCTTAGCGGCGTCCCTTCTTCTACAATTAGAAAGTTTGAGTCCACCTCGAAAATATCACTTATGCAATTCGTTTCTCTGTGTGGTGTATACGGTGATATTTCGAAGTTTACTGATCTATTTAAATCGTTACCCCACTCCATCGAAGAAATCGAGAAGCCTAAGCCTAGACAACGAGGCCGAGGGTGATGGCTTCAGTGGTCTACCGAACCAAACCACTCAGTCGTTTAGCCACTAAAGCAACTGAGAAAAGTGGTGCAGTATGAAGGTTATTTATCACGGATTACCATCACCTATTGATATGGGTAAGCTGGCCTGCAAAGACGGGTTAAGCTACTTCCAGTTTAACCCGTCTTTTCTTGCGTTAAATATTAATGTATCCCCTTTCCATTTGAAGTTAACTGACGAAGTTCAAGTAGCTAATGCAGGGCCATTTGAGGGGCTTCATGGTGTGTTTGCCGATTCACTGCCTGACGGCTGGGGCTTACTTTTAATGGATCGATATTTCAGAGAAAACGGTATTGAGGTGTCAACTGTTTCTCCTATTGATCGCCTAGCTTATATCAGCGATAAAGCGATGGGCGCGCTTTCTTATGAGCTAGGCCTAGGTGTTAAAAAGCATGATGAGCTTGTCTCGATTGATTTACTCGCTAGTGAATCCCTTAAAGTTTACAACGGGACGGTTGATCACGTTATCAGTGAGCTAGCTATTGCCGGAGGATCGCCTTGTGGCGCAAGGCCAAAAGTCGTTGTAGGTCTTTGTGATAAAGGCAATGCCATGACAGGCGCTAATTTGCCAGACGGGTTTGAGCATTGGCTTGTGAAATTTCCAAACGGTGCAAGTGAGGTCGATAGCGCTGAGGGTAGTATTGAGTATGCTTATTCATTGATGGCTAAGGATGCGGGTATTAACTTCCCTGAAACAAAACTAATAACCACAAAAGATAATCGTTATTTTGCGTGTAAGCGCTTCGATAGAGCCGACAATCAGCGAGTGCACATGCACACTTTTGCAGGACTTGTGGGCACTAATTTTCGAGTGCCGGACTCGGATTACCAGCTTTTAATGAAGGTGACCCATCGGTTGGTGACAGTAGAGACAAAAGCGGATACGAGAGAGCTTCTTCTTCGTATGATTTTTAACGTCTTGAGTGGCAACAAAGACGATCACACAAAGAATTTTAGCTTTATTATAAAAGATGGGCAGTGGCGTTTATCGCCTAATTACGACATCACGTTTAACAAAGGAATAAGTGGGCAACATTCGATGGCTATTAGCGGCCAAGGAAAAGACATTTCTTTTAAAGCGATCGCAACTGTGGCTGATCTCGCCTCCATTCCCAAAAAAGAGGTTGCCGAAATGCTGCTAAATATTAGTGACTCACTTTCTCAGTGGGGTCAATTAGCGAAGAGCCTTGACGTGCCAAAAGGGAGTATTAAAGAAATCGAGCAATATATTGGATGCGCTATCAGATGTGCGCAGCCTGCCCGTATGGAGCATCAAGGCTTTAGACCGTAGTCGGGCTACATGCCCGCTGACCGCACTCACCTGCACTACTGGACCGAATCTTACATCACTCACATATTGTTCAAATTAAAGGAGACAGTTATCGCCTAAAAGAAAAGAAGCAAGCGGGCTTAATCAGTCCAATAAAATACAGTGGATCACTTTTCAGTTGATGGAGTGGTTCAGTTTTCGGGCGTTGTTGACATAAGCCGCCTGTACGGCAGTAAACGACTGGGTGTGGATGTGTTTCATTGTGTCTGTTTTCTAAGCTGCCTGTGCGGCAGTGAACGTATTTTAGCTAATAAAGCTAAGACCACTCGTTTTCTAAGCCGCCTGTACGGCAGTGAACCTCGCCCCATCTATCGATGTTGTGCTGCGAGTTTTCTAAGCCGCCTGTACGGCAGTAAACTATATCAAAGCAACGCTCATTCACTAGTAACATTTCTAAGCTGCCTGTGCGGCAGTGAACAACGCCCGTCAGTGCGGCCGTATCAATCTCTTTTTCTAAGCTGCCTGTGCGGCAGTGAACCGGAAGCGTTGGAGCTGGAGAATGCTCTAGATTTTCTAAGCTGCCTGTGCGGCAGTGAACTCGCGCGCTGCTTGATGACCAAAAGACCTCAATTTCTAAGCTGCCTGTGCGGCAGTGAACGAGATACGGTAAACATATTGATACGGGATACTTTTCTAAGCTGCCTGTGCGGCAGTGAACGTCTGGTCATGCTGAGCTGTTTTATTTTGAGTTTTCTAAGCTGCCTGTGCGGCAGTGAACCACTAAAGACACAGGGGGTATTGAACTGAACTTTTCTAAGCTGCCTGTGCGGCAGTGAACTGCCATTTCATCGCATATCATTATATCCTTCTTTTCTAAGCTGCCTGTGCGGCAGTGAACATCCAGCTAACTATCATCCAGCCTGGCATTGCTTTCTAAGCTGCCTGTGCGGCAGTGAACTACTTTATTCGAGAAAGTCGGCTAAAGTTGATTTTCTAAGCTGCCTGTGCGGCAGTGAACTTTAACTCGCCTGGCCAGATTCCTATTGAAGTTTTCTAAGCTGCCTGTGCGGCAGTGAACAGTAAAGAAAGACAAGACGATCGCATTTTTGTTTTCTAAGCTGCCTGTGCGGCAGTGAACTCTTATCGCAAGAAGGATCGCGGAAGATGATGTTTCTAAGCTGCCTGTGCGGCAGTGAACCCGTAATTAGCCCTCGGCGAGGGTTAATTGCATTTCTAAGCTGCCTGTGCGGCAGTGAACTGCTGGCCGCAAAAGAAGGCGCGAGAACTAAGTTTCTAAGCTGCCTGTGCGGCAGTGAACATATGTGCACAAAGTTTATGAGCGCAAAGACATTTCTAAGCTGCCTGTGCGGCAGTGAACTGTTTAGCGTCTCTTCTAAACCTGCGTTCTGGTTTCTAAGCTGCCTGTGCGGCAGTGAACCACCGAAGCAAAGTCAAAAACTTGAAGGGAAATTTCTAAGCTGCCTGTGCGGCAGTGAACACTAAGCTGCAACGTTACGTCAGTCCGTCTTGTTTCTAAGCTGCCTGTGCGGCAGTGAACACGTCGATACTGACAAAGCATTCATGGCTTATTTTCTAAGCTGCCTGTGCGGCAGTGAACGAAGATCTATCAGATGTTTTGCAGGTCTTGTGTTTCTAAGCTGCCTGTGCGGCAGTGAACTGCCATTTCATCGCATATCATTATATCTTTCTTTTCTAAGCTGCCTGTGCGGCAGTGAACATATCACGGTTACTGGTGTCATACGCGCATCATTTCTAAGCTGCCTGTGCGGCAGTGAACTCGTGTTGATAAATAACCGCTCCGTGTCGAATTTTCTAAGCTGCCTGTGCGGCAGTGAACGAAACCAGATGTGTGATTTTATAGAGAGTAAATTTCTAAGCTGCCTGTGCGGCAGTGAACGCATGAAACCTAGACGCTCTGCTCATTATGCATTTCTAAGCTGCCTGTGCGGCAGTGAACCCGGTATGTGGGCGCATTAACAGTATTGGACGTTTCTAAGCTGCCTGTGCGGCAGTGAACCCCTCCCACTCATCCTCCGCCAGCATTTTCATTTTCTAAGCTGCCTGTGCGGCAGTGAACCACGTTATTGCCGCATGAACGGGCTTGAGTACTTTCTAAGCTGCCTGTGCGGCAGTGAACGCAAGGACTACCTCCTCTCTTGCCGTTTGAAGTTTCTAAGCTGCCTGTGCGGCAGTGAACCTCGGATAGTACCGCGACTATCTCTTTCGCCTTTTCTAAGCTGCCTGTGCGGCAGTGAACTAAAAAAAGCAGTTCGCAGTATGATCACATACTTTCTAAGCTGCCTGTGCGGCAGTGAACTTCGGAGCACGCTGTCGAAGTCATTTGAGATTTTTCTAAGCTGCCTGTGCGGCAGTGAACGATGGAAATGATGGGAGCTATCGGCCGATGCTTTTCTAAGCTGCCTGTGCGGCAGTGAACAAGATAATGAAGCGTTAGCTTTGTATGCTGCTTTTCTAAGCTGCCTGTGCGGCAGTGAACTCTAACTTTTCTTTCAGCTCTTTATAGCGTGCTTTCTAAGCTGCCTGTGCGGCAGTGAACTGCATCTATAACAGTATGAGCAATTTTTACAATTTCTAAGCTGCCTGTGCGGCAGTGAACCCGCTGAGCTGCCAAGCGCAATTGCAGCGACTTTTCTAAGCTGCCTGTGCGGCAGTGAACCGGCAGCGATTTGGGTAACGCCGATGCGCCGTTTTCTAAGCTGCCTGTGCGGCAGTGAACTGTCGAACGTGCCGACCTCTGTGCGCGCTATGTTTCTAAGCTGCCTGTGCGGCAGTGAACTCACTAGAGCAGACGATATACAAAAAGGGCACTTTCTAAGCTGCCTGTGCGGCAGTGAACGGCAGCCTCGTTGACCTTGTTTCAAAGCGCATTTTCTAAGCTGCCTGTGCGGCAGTGAACTCCGTGGCGAGTTTCGACAGGCTTTTATTGACTTTCTAAGCTGCCTGTGCGGCAGTGAACTTCGACGCCTGTCGGATAATTTCAAAATTCTTTTTCTAAGCTGCCTGTGCGGCAGTGAACGACCAAAGATGACGTTTCCGGCAGCATCTGCAGTTTCTAAGCTGCCTGTGCGGCAGTGAACGCGTGAAGGCGCGTCCGACGTGGACTGGGGACTTTCTAAGCTGCCTGTGCGGCAGTGAACCCAAGGTGGCGTAGTTATTTCGCGTCGATTCTTTTCTAAGCTGCCTGTGCGGCAGTGAACAGCACCATAAAGCACAAAAAAAAGAGTTACAACAGTTATTTAGGTCTTTTTATGCGAAAAGACCAATGAAATATTGGTCTGCTGTAACTTATTGATTTTATTGTTTTGTTAGAGAGCTTAAAAAACTTTGGTCATTTTCATCGTTTTTAGCTGAGCCAATCGGTCTGCATAGCTTTTATCCACTCAGGAAAAAAGTCAACCTTAACCATTACCTGCTGTTACCCTCTATTTCTGCTATCTGTTGAAAAGAACTATCTAATCGTGAATTGTCCAATAAATAACACCAATCACATAAGAGGCAAAATCTGTTTAATATTTTACAGCCCAAGAAATTCGATTGTTAACCTTGTCTTTGGGTACATTATGCCCTCCTTCGCTCACTCGTTGAGGGGCTCGCACCTGATTGAGGAGCACCGCTTCAAGGTGAATAAAAATAAGGCTCACTTCATAGCCTCTTGTTTTTGCTGTGCGACAAAATCAATTTTTGACGGGTGTGAAAACACTGTTTCAAAACAAAATGTACGCCCTCGTTGAAAAAGCTCTAAACGCATTGTTTCTGCAATTCTGGCTACTTCATAGCTATGTTGTTCTGCTTACTCAGGAAACAGGTGCTTGACTAAGATATCTGCATTTATAAATGGCAGACCCCATGGCTCAAGCTGTGTTTGATAAAACATGCTTTTTTCTTTACGAGACCTCAGTACGTGTGCTGGAGGTGTAACCAACAACTTTATCCACCTTCATGAGACCGCTCCTATTTTTCCGTCAATTACGCTGTTTTTAGGTCATTTAATGCCTAAAAAATCGATTTCATGCCTGTTTTTAGTGCTTTTCCCTGATTTTTGACACAGTTACCCCGCATAACTTGGCTCTGGTATACCGTAGAGCGTTAAGAACTTAGCTCCTTTGCGAATGTTCGCAGCCATGGCAGCTAAACCATAAACGGTTGCATTTTTGCCCAGCCCCATAAATCGTGTTCTGCCAAGCCCATAATGTCTCTTATACGTGGCAAAGGGTCGCTCACCACCTGCTCGGGTGACCGCAATGGCTTTGTTGCGGGCCTGCTCTTGTTCTGATAAAGGTTTACCTCGATACC
>LWTM01000069.1:0-9761 GCA_002101205.1 Cycloclasticus sp. symbiont of Poecilosclerida sp. N
TTTGGAGGGCAGGAACGCGCTCTGTTTCAAGGCCAAGATGTTCATCAAGTTCTACATTTAACGCAGTTTCCACCGTGATTCGAGTGAGTATCTGTTGAAACTCGTTGAGATCTTCTGGTGTCTTGATATTTTTCGCGGCCACTTGGGCTATCGCTTGTAATTATTCTCTGTTCATTTCTACTTATCCTTCTATTTAGGGGGTTAATGATAAGCAATTACACAGAATTTAGTACACTCTCGAACTTTGTACAAATATCCCTTTCAGATAAATCTTTTTTAGATGTCATTAATTATTTTTCCCTATTAATTAAGCAACGCTCTAGCTTTTGATATGCGCTTTTATGTTTGTCCTTAGACATTTTTTGCAGATTTATCATTTTCCATTTTACTGCGGGCAGGTTCTCAACTCCATCAAGCCCGAGCAAACCCCATTTTGGTTCTCTAGCCTTAAATGAAAGCAAAAACTCTCTCTCATCATCTAGTAATGTCGTTCTAACTAATTCAGTTAGTTGTTCTCGCGTTGACTCTAACTCTGCTAAAGCGACTGGGGCTTCTGCCATATTGAGAAACTCACCTTGATAAAGCTGCTCAATATCCTTGTATCGAATATCAAATAACTCAACTATCGGTGAAGGGTGACTAATGATGTAAACAATAAGCGCTTTTCTAATGTCATCGGTAAAACCTTCATTATCTAGCAAGCCCATAACATCGAATAAATCACGAGGGTGTTGTCGGTCAAGCGCTGCACAAATTTTCCCCGCATAAAGGTCGGCTAATGAAACTACTTTAATTTCTGCATAACCAAATTCATTCTCTGCTTTTGTGCAAACACTCATTATTTGAGGCTCAAACACTGTTCCACGCAGCACAGGAGATAACTCTATCTTTACTTGCACGTTGTTGTGCGACACGACTAGACGCATAGCATCAGGCTTATTTTTGTAAGCTTCGACTATCTTAGCCTTTGGTAAGGCCTGAAGAATACGCTGCTTGATTCGTACTAGTGCAGCTGTGATCCCAGTAAGCGCCCCCTTACGGTCTTGCATGGGCAAGTAGACTAAATCAATATCGACTGACAAACGCGGTAACTCGCGTATAAATAAGTTTATGGCTGTACCGCCTTTTAAAGCAAAACAGTCTTCTTCCGCGACCAGTGGCAATAACTGAACAAGTAACTGGACTTGTTTATAATAAATATTACCGCTATCCATACAAATGTTCCGGCACAGTTATTAAATATTTATTATCAAGTTTCCCCTTCTTCGCAATAACGCGTTTCCCCGACCCTAAATCAACCCCTGAAAGATCCAGTTTATTAAACCAGGCATACCCTAGCTTTGCAGCAAACCATAAAAACAGCCTCTTACACTTTATACTGCGGCATGTTTTAAGAAGTTCCTCTAGTTTGTTCGGAGACAAGCTTGTCATTCCTTGCATTATTTCATTCGCATGGTCAAAACTGACGCTCTTAGGTACATCCACCATCATTTCCATAAACGCTTTTTCTGGGCAAGATACCTTTAACGCTGGCAAGCCTTGCTGCCACTCTATTTCTCTATAGAGTGCATCCGTTGGTAACAAGTTTTCTCCCCACAGGGTTTTAGTGCCATGCCATATAAAATTTGTATTGCTATCAATTTTTTTTAGCCAAGACGGAGGTAGTCCTTCAGAATAAAGGTGAACTGTATTGGCTGGCGCTGTACTTAAGTAATGAGCAAACCCTTGCTGATTCAGTGCTGTTAAGCCCCCAACACATATTGTGAGGTCTGCCATCGACTGTAACGAACATACTATGCTCTGCCAAGATAACCTTGACTCTAAGCGAGAATAAACACCTACTGCTAGTGATTTTAATTTACCACTTTTAAGCGAGTTGTCTATTGCATGTCTCGTCATTCCCTTTGATGCTAACCACTGCCTTGTAGCAATCGAGTTGTAAGGTAGAAGCTTATCCAGTTGTTTTTTAGGTGTTAACGCGGACATGGTTTTCCTCTAAGCTTATATGCGGCAGTTTTCGCCGCATTTCATACATGAGCTTAAACTAACACGCATTTTGATTGTTTACCACATTTATTTTTTGCGGCGATTTTCGCCGCACTTGTCACCCCAAGATAAACTAAGCCCCTGGGATTGGAACCCTAACCCATATTGGCATATGGTCAGAAATATCAGCTTTAACATTTTTCAATAAAACCTTTCTTTTGAATGGCGATAACAAATGAAAATTTGTCTCATATATTGCTTGAGCACAGAGTTCAACAAAATCAAAAACACCGTAGTCATAACCATTAATACTAACTTTCCCTGTACCCTTGTTCAAACTTCCAATTGGTAAGCCCTTTTCCTTACGATCAATAAAAAAAGCAATATGGTCAAATGTTTGGTTTTTCCTAGCGTTGGTATGAAATAACGCAACCTCATCAGGGTGAACCTCAAGAAAGGGGAAATTAACCCTTGCCGCATTTTGACCCGCTAGTAAATTACTCTCAAGCTGGTGTAACCGCTGCAAAATATCAGAATATTTGTTTTCCGCATCATCGAACTCCATATTCAAGTCAGCCATCAAAATCATATTTTTAAAATACATTCTTTTTGAAGCTTTAGCTCTTTGAGCAATCCAGTCCAATAATGCAAAGAATTCGCGATTTCGCTCTTCTTTACTATTTCCATACAATGTATGTGCATTCACTCCTAGAAACTCAATTGGGTCTGCACCATTCTTTCCACGAATTGAAAAAGAAGCACAGTACGGTGTACGAATAAACGTTAAAAATGTAGGGTGAGGAAAATCACCAAGTGATTTAGCTTTTTTACCTTGCTCTTTTCTACGTTCATTTTACGATCAAGGTCATCAAAAAAGTCTTTCCAAAGATCTATGTTTTTACGTAATGAAGCCGTTACGACAGAGCGATCATAGGTAATATCGGACACTAACTCCTTTAGTTCAATCCGAGAAGGTCGATATACAAAAGCTAATCGCTCACGTAGCCCCCTTGCACCAGGAAAAGCACCTGTAGTATCAGAGACAATAAGTTTAAAGCTTCTCCCAAGAGATTCATGTAAACGGCGAATACCAGAAAGTTCATCCATTACTTCCTGTACTGCCAACAAATCACATCGAGAAGAAAACCGCTCTAAAAGCCCCCAACATTTGGCTCTGTCTGTTCCACGGCCAAGTTTAAGAGCATTAAAAGAAGCAATTATTACTGAGCCTCTACAACAAGCCAACTGGAGACGAGGAAATTCCTAATCTTAGAAAGCAAAAAGGATTTGGAACAAGAGGTAACGGTGGTTGATAATGAAAAAATTGCAAGTTTTTATAAAAAAGCAAAATCACTGATTCCTAATTTACAAAAGTCATTTGAAGATATAGTCGGCTTTCATAATAGGATGATTAAGGAAAAAATAATATACATCACCAAAGAACTACCAGACTTAGACTCTAAATTAAAGGGATTACAGAATAAGAGTTCCGCATTATTAAATGATGAAAAAAACTATTCCGAAAAACTAAAAAAATCAAATACGATAGATGACCTACAGGAAATTAGCTCTAAATTACATACACTCCATGAGGCCAAAGGCGCTGTTGAAGAGAAAAAAAGAATATTACAGGATTCTGCCAGTAAGCTAAAAAACATTACAAGGGAACTAGGTGTAATCAATCAAAAGATCAGTGAAAAAGGTGCACTGATTGAAGAGCGAATAGCGAATTTCAATTTGTATTTTACGGAAATGTCTAATCAACTATATGCTGAAAAATTCATACTTAGCTCGAATAAAACAGATAAAGGCTATTTGTTAGATATTAGTAGTATTGCTGGTAACTTAGGTACTGGAAAGAAAAAGGGGCAGATCGCTGCATTTGATTTAGCTTATATTCAATTTGCGGATAATAATGGCATCCACATTCCACATTTTATTTTGCATGACCAAATTGAAAATATTCACGATAATCAAATATCACAACTGCTTACTGAAATGGTTGCCAATATCAATTGCCAATATATAGTGCCAGTTCTGCAAGATAAACTACCTGAAAGCATTGATATTGAAAAATATAAAATATTATCCCTTTCTCAGCAAAATAAGTTGTTTAAAGTGGAAGGTTAGCATCGATTAATCCAAAATCACCCCCTGTAGTGGCTAAGCATCCTAAAAAGCCACATTACTATCAAGGTGGTAAGCAAAACCCTAACATTCCGAACTTACTGAAAAGACAGTTCAATCAGCAGCAAGCTAACACGCATTGGGTTGGTGATATCACCTACATAAGAAACTATCAAGGCTGGAGTTACCTTGCCACTGTGCTTGATTTAGGGACACGAGAAACCGTGGGTTATGCCTTATCACAAACGCCAGATGCCGCGCTTGGCAAGCAAGCATTAATGAATGCTGTAGCATTAAAGCAACCGAACACGAAAGCCTTGCTGTTTCACTCAGATCAAGGTGTACAGTACGATGCGAGTGTATTTAAGCAAACGCTTGCGCTTCATGGCGTTACTCAAAGTATGAGCCGACGAGGAAACTGCTGAGATAATGCTGTTCAAGAACGGTTTTTTAGAACCTTAAAAAGTGAATATTTGAATGGGTTATCGTTTATCAATCATCACGCAGTTGTAGCAACCGTTGAGCATTACATACGATACTACAATAACAAAAGAATCAATTCTGCCATTGGCTATATAACGCCAGCACAAAAAAGACAGAATTTACTAAAAGTGGCTTAGAAACCTTACAGGTTTAGTTGACCATTGCAAGCCTTGCGATTAACATGACACCATTATTAAAGCAGTACTTTGCAGCAACCGAAGAAGCTGAGAAAGAGAAGATTAAAGAGGCGATGCTTCTACTGCTAAATGGTCAACTGTTAGAACTACTTCGTTTATTACAGCCCTTCAAGTATCTAGGTTAGTACCTGTTTTCACAACGTGGCTTGTGGCTAAAACCTTATTTGTTGTCGCGAGGGCTTATGGTTCTGGGCTTGTAAGCAGTGCGAGTAGTTCTGTTACAGAGAAGGCTAGAGAAGCTATTTATAAAGCCGCTTGGAACCTGTCTGGTAAGTTTAAAGGCTTCGGGTTTTCTTAACTTTTTCACCATTAAAAAACCAACTTAAAATAATTTTGGAGACATAGAATGTCAGAGTCATTCACCCGTTTTTTAATCCAGTTTCGTGCTGAGCAAATAACTGATTTTTTTGTAATTTCAATAATTGTTATTGCTGTTGTTACTGTTGTGTTGGCCCGTATGGGACGTTCTAAAGCTTTTGTAAGATATGCTCCGAGCTTACTTACTTCGTTAGGGATATTGGGAACATTTACAGGTATCGTTATTGGGTTATATTTTTTTAATCCAGCAAACATTGATGAAAGCATACCGAAGCTCTTGAATGGCTTAAAAACGGCCTTTATGACCAGTCTTGTAGGTATTGGCGTAGCATTGATTGTAAAAGTGATGCTAACTCACCCATTTGAGACGGCTAATGCCAGTGAGGGCGTGGAGGATGTAGATGCTTCAGATTTACTAAAAGCAATAAATTCACAAAGTGAACATTTAGTCAACTTACATGCAGCTATTGCCGGTGATGAAACTTCAAGTTTGACAGGCCAAATAAAACTTCTTAGATCGGACTCAAATGAAAACGCAAAAACACTAATCAATGAGCAACGATCTTCCTTGGAGGCATTGTCTAAGATCGAAACCTTATCGAGCGAGCAAAAAGATTCATTCAACCGTTTTAGTGAGAAGCTTTGGGTCCAAATGCAGGACTTCGCTGACATGTTATCAAGAAGCGCGACTGAAACAGTAATTGAAGCATTAAAAGAAGTGATTTCGGATTTCAATAAGAATTTAACAGAGCAATTTGGGGAAAACTTCAAAGAGCTAAATAGCGCAGTGCTAAAACTAGTTGAGTGGCAGGAGGGTTACAGAATTCAACTTGAACAAATGGCCGCTCAATATGCGCAAGGTGTTGAAGCGATTACTAAAACAGAGGTTTCGGTCGAACATATCAGCCGAGAGTCTGAGAAAATCCCTGCAACAATGTCGGAGTTGAAAACAATAATTGAAGTTAATCAACATCAACTAAGCGAATTATCAAGCCACTTGGAAGCCTTTAAGGCAGTTCGTGATAAGGCTGTCGAAGCTGTTCCTGAAATCCATGCGCAAATTGATAAGACCGTTACTGATTTGAATAGTGCAGTAGAAGGAGCTAGTGAGCACTATAAAGTGATGTTAGATAAGTCTAGTGATTATTTGAATTCGCATAATGAGAGGTCAGAGGCTCTTCTGAAAAGACTCTCTGTTACCTCAGAGCAAGGCTTGGATAGACTTAAAGAAGGGTTCGATGAAGGTGCCAATAGTGTCGCGGCTGGACTTGCAGATAGTGCAGACTCAGTGCGGAAAGTGATTCAAGAAGGAGCGGCTGAATTTGAAGATAAAGTATCAGGTGTTCACGCTAATTTAATTACTGCCTCTGATCATTTAGCTGTAAACAGTGAAAATATAAGAGTTGCATTGAGCGAAAGTGTAGATGATATTCAATCAAAACTGAGCGTTACCTTGTCTGATATGGATGAGCGATCCAAATCAATTATAGGAAGCTTTGAAGAAACAGGTAAAAGCTTATTGCAACAAAATAGTCTAGTGCTTCAAGAAACCACGCAAGGAATTGAAGAGATGCGAAAGCAGCTTCAATCGAGTATTGAAAATACATTAGGCCAGCAAGCAGGCGTCACTGAGTCAGTTGTTCAAGGGATGGCGGAACAGATGACCATGTCTTTACAAAGGACAGAGGATCATATTAATAAGCAACTTACCGCAATGGATGAAGCGCTTGAAAAAGAGTTAGGACAAGTTTTGAGTGTTATGGGTCAGCATTTAACATCCATTACTCAGAAGTTCACTTCAGATTACAAAGTGTTGACTGATAATATGCATCAAGTTGTTGGTGAATCTGGTAGGTTTGATAATTGAGCGCCAAACAAAACTTTCTGAGAAGTAGGTCTAGTGACCAAAGCGGTCATGATGAATCTCAGTGGATGTCTGTATCAGATTTGATGGCGGGCTTAATGATGGTTTTTTTATTTATTGCTATTGCTTTAATGCGTAACGCTCTCATTGAGAAGAATCAAATAAAAGAAGTGGCTGTTGCCTATCAACAAAATCAAGTGGCTATTTATGAAGCATTGAATAATGAGTTTAAAGATGAACTAGCCAAGTGGGATGCGACAATTGATAAGGATACGTTGTCCTTTAATTTTCAGTCACCTGATGTGTTGTTTGACAGAGGAAAGGTGGATGTCAAGCCAAGGTTTAAAGAAATACTGAATGATTTTTACCCTCGTTACCATGAAGTCATTACTAACTTTAAGTCAAGCATTAATGAAGTTGTTATTGAAGGGCATACGAGTAGTGTATGGAATAAAGGTACAAGTTCGGATGAAGCTTATTTCAAGAATATGCGTTTATCACAAGGGCGAACGCGTTCGGTACTACGGTATGTACATGAACTACCAGAAATAGCAAACGATAAAAAGTGGGCAAAAAGGCATTTGGCTGCTGTTGGGTATTCTTCTTCTCGATTAATAGAAAATAAATCTGGGGAAGAAGATGTGAAAAGATCACGACGTGTAAGCTTTAGAATACAGACAAACGCCGAAATACAGATTCGCAAGATTCTTAAATTTTAGGTATGCGTTTAGAGATTGATCTTTCTGGGTTAGAAGATGCACGTAAAAGAATGGGCGCTGAACTGGTTGCTTTAGAATCTATCTTTATAAAGCCTATCGATCCAATTGATGTTGCCTTAGATGGGGGTTATGAGCTTCCATTAGATGAGGTCGTTACTACCAATGGTCTGTTGGAGTATGAAGGTAGGCAGATTCTGTTGTATATTCAAGATCATGGTTGGCGTTGTAATGAAGCGATTGAAGATGGTTCTTTAGGTAAGAAATTTCATATTTCAGAGTGTATAACATTAACTGTAATGCGGCAAAAAAACAGATTTGAGCGTTATGTTGCGACACATAACATTGGTGGTTTTTTTAAAATTCACGGCGTAGATAAAGATACTGGTGAGAACCTGAAAGGAGAGGCTGAATTATCTGTCTGTAAAAACTGTTTGGCAAATATAAGGTATCAAGGGTATTCGTCGAGAGGTAACTGGACTATTAAGAACAAGGTTTTTTCTTCATTTTCATTAACAAAGTTTTTTACAACGTATAGTTCGTTTTTTTCTCATATGCCTCAACGTATGGCAGAGACTGCATCGTCTAGTTACTCAGCAGATTGGGTTGAGTTGAGTAAAAAGATACGGCGTGACTGTGGGTACAAATGTAATTCATGCGGAGTGGTTTTAGAAACAGAAAAATCTTTGCTACATGTGCATCATAAAAATGGCGTAAAAAGTGATAATGCAATAAGTAACTTAGAGCCATTATGTAAGGACTGTCATCGTAAACAGGTGGACCACAGCCATATGTTTGTTTGGCATAAAGAAATGGCATTGATAACCCGTTTGAGACGAGAGCAAGGGGTTTCACCAGGGCAGTCATGGGATAGAGTCTTTGCGCTTGCTGATGAAGCGACGCATGGACTTCTGTCAATCTATAAAGAAAATTCGCTTGAAATTCCTGATGTGGGATACGAATACACTAGTGTAATGAATAGTGTAGTTGTTGTGCTAGATTTAGCCTGGAAACGGAACAAAGAGTGTGTTCTGATTTCAGATGATATAAGTGATAAAAAGCTATTAACAGAAAGTGGTTGGGCTGTATATGGTGTACAAGAGCTGATTGATAAGAATCAGTAGTTTTTTTGCTTACAGTTATCTGGATGACAGATGCTTTTTTGGAAAGTAAGGCTGGTTGACTTGATGATGCCGAGCGTGTTCATCTAATTCCGCCATATCAGGCAGCGGAGAAAATATTCATGGGTTCATTGTTATAAATCAAATGGTTGAGTAGTTTTTAAGGGTTGACTAAGCACAGCGTCCAAAGGCCCATGGACAAACTAAATGTTCGCCCAAAGAAAATGTCCGGACTTTAAAACACGCAATCAAGTGTTGGTTGGGATTAACCCAACAATTGCACTAGCGAGTTGAATCCGCGCTCATAAGCAATTGTTTTTACTTAAAAAGTAACCCACTGTTCCATTAGTTACAAGTTATTAATTTTTGTTAATAGATTTCTAAGAGCGTGTTTTGCTGTGTTTCCTTGCTGGGTGTAATCATAATGAAAGTCACCGACACTGTAGCGATTAAATGTTGTATATCTTATTTTGGCGTCTTTTGAATTTAACAGTGTTTTAATAAAAGCAATATCCACCTTAAACCACTTAGAAGATGAATAATATCCTCCAGTTTTTTGTATATCAGTAAATGAGCTTGTGATTTGATCAATTATTGTTTTTGTTCCGTCAATATTAAAATCTACAGATTGTATGGCTTTTATATCATCTATTTTTATACCTAAATGAATATGATTGTTCATATTTTTAGTGTAAATCGCTTCCAATGAAAATACTGGAGGATTAAAACCTAAAAACCCAGGTTCTTTGTCTTTAGTTGGATAAACATAACCAGTAGTGCTATATTTTTCCACGCCATCAAATGCAGATTTTTCGACTGTAACGTCACTTGGGAAAGTTGCTCTTTTCCAATTTTTTACAGCGGTGTTATAACCACATCCCGATAAAAAACTCGCAATTATAAATGTAATAGTTGAGACCTTTACATAATCTACAAATTTCATCCTAAC
>LWTM01000069.1:9850-77893 GCA_002101205.1 Cycloclasticus sp. symbiont of Poecilosclerida sp. N
CAGCAACAGAGAGACTGTAAATATTTCTGTGTAACTGCCAGAATTAAATATAATCCTTCAAGCGCTCTTCAAACTCAATACTAAAGCGGTTGAGGGCAGGTTTCCAGTTTCTTATCGGCATCGTCCATTTTTTTGATGCCTGTTGAATTGCCAAGTATACAACCTTTTGTGCGGACTCATCACTTGGAAAAAGCTTGCGCTTCTTGATAGCCTTACGAATAACGCTATTCAGTGATTCAATGGCATTGGTGGTATAGATGGCCTTACGGATATCCTGAGGATACATAAATAAAGTATTCAAATTTTCCCAGTGCTTATGCCATGAGCGACTAATTTGAGGGTATTTATCATCCCAGTCTTCCGCAAACTGGCACAGCGCCTGTTGAGCCTCTTGTTCGGTGTTAGACTGGTAGATACGCTTAAGGTCTGTGGAAACGGCCTTGTAATCTTTGTAAGGGACATATTTCATGCTATTGCGCACCATGTGTACGATACAAAGTTGAATTTGGGTGTTTGGGTAGACGCTGCTTATGGCATCAGGGAAGCCTATTAAGCCATCAACGCAGGCAATTAGAATATCTTTTACCCCGCGATTTTGAAGCTCAGTTAGGACATTGAGCCAAAACTTTGCACCCTCGTTTTCTGATATCCACATACCCAGTAACTCTTTATGCCCTTCCATATTGACCCCTAAAGCCAGGTAAATAGCCTTATTGATGACGCGTTTATCCTGGCGGATTTTGACGACAATACAATCGAGATAAACAATCGGATACACTGCATCCAAAGGGCGAGACTGCCATTCAACAACCTCTTCAATGACGGCATCTGTCACCCTGGAGATTAAAGTCGGTGACGCATCCGCGCCGTAAAGCTCTTTGAACGTGGTGACAATCTCCCGCGTACTCATGCCTTGGGCATAGAGAAAAAGAATCTTGTCATCCATAGAGGTGAAACGGCGCTGGTGCTTTTTCACCAATTGGGGTTCAAAGCGCCCGCCACGATCACGTGGCGTATCAACTTCAAATTGACCTATCTCTGTTTGCAGCCTCTTGCGTGTATAGCCATTACGACTATTTTGGAGGGCAGGAACGCGCTCTGTTTCAAGGCCAAGATGTTCATCAAGTTCTACATTTAACGCAGCTTCCACCGTGATTCGAGTGAGTATCTGTTGAAACTCGTTGAGATCTTCTGGTGTCTTGATATTTTTCGCGGCCACTTGGGCTATCGCTTGTAATTCTTCTCTGTTCATTTCTACTTATCCTTCTATTTAGGGGGTTAATGATAAGCAATTACACAGAATTCAGTACACTCTCGAACTTTGTACAAATATCCCTTTCAGATAAATCTTTTTTAGATGTCATTAATTATTTTTCCCTATTAATTAAGCAACGCTCTAGCTTTTGATATGCGCTTTTATGTTTGTCCTTAGACATTTTTTGCAGATTTATCATTTTCCATTTTACTGCGGGCAGGTTCTCAACTCCATCAAGCCCGAGCAAACCCCATTTTGGTTCTCTAGCCTTAAATGAAAGCAAAAACTCTCTCTCATCATCTAGTAATGTCGTTCTAACTAATTCAGTTAGTTGTTCTCGCGTTGACTCTAACTCTGCTAAAGCGACTGGGGCTTCTGCCATATTGAGAAACTCACCTTGATAAAGCTGCTCAATATCCTTGTATCGAATATCAAATAACTCAACTATCGGTGAAGGGTGACTAATGATGTAAACAATAAGCGCTTTTCTAATGTCATCGGTAAAACCTTCATTATCTAGCAAGCCCATAACATCGAATAAATCACGAGGGTGTTGTCGGTCAAGCGCTGCACAAATTTTCCCCGCATAAAGGTCGGCTAATGAAACTACTTTAATTTCTGCATAACCAAATTCATTCTCTGCTTTTGTGCAAACACTCATTATTTGAGGCTCAAACACTGTTCCACGCAGCACAGGAGATAACTCTATCTTTACTTGCACGTTGTTGTGCGACACGACTAGACGCATAGCATCAGGCTTATTTTTGTAAGCTTCGACTATCTTAGCCTTTGGTAAGGCCTGAAGAATACGCTGCTTGATTCGTACTAGTGCAGCTGTGATCCCAGTAAGCGCCCCCTTACGGTCTTGCATGGGCAAGTAGACTAAATCAATATCGACTGACAAACGCGGTAACTCGCGTATAAATAAGTTTATGGCTGTACCGCCTTTTAAAGCAAAACAGTCTTCTTCCGCGACCAGTGGCAATAACTGAACAAGTAACTGGACTTGTTTATAATAAATATTACCGCTATCCATACAAATGTTCCGGCACAGTTATTAAATATTTATTATCAAGTTTCCCCTTCTTCGCAATAACGCGTTTCCCCGACCCTAAATCAACCCCTGAAAGATCCAGTTTATTAAACCAGGCATACCCTAGCTTTGCAGCAAACCATAAAAACAGCCTCTTACACTTTATACTGCGGCATGTTTTAAGAAGTTCCTCTAGTTTGTTCGGAGACAAGCTTGTCATTCCTTGCATTATTTCATTCGCATGGTCAAAACTGACGCTCTTAGGTACATCCACCATCATTTCCATAAACGCTTTTTCTGGGCAAGATACCTTTAACGCTGGCAAGCCTTGCTGCCACTCTATTTCTCTATAGAGTGCATCCGTTGGTAACAAGTTTTCTCCCCACAGGGTTTTAGTGCCATGCCATATAAAATTTGTATTGCTATCAATTTTTTTTAGCCAAGACGGAGGTAGTCCTTCAGAATAAAGGTGAACTGTATTGGCTGGCGCTGTACTTAAGTAATGAGCAAACCCTTGCTGATTCAGTGCTGTTAAGCCCCCAACACATATTGTGAGGTCTGCCATCGACTGTAACGAACATACTATGCTCTGCCAAGATAACCTTGACTCTAAGCGAGAATAAACACCTACTGCTAGTGATTTTAATTTACCACTTTTAAGCGAGTTGTCTATTGCATGTCTCGTCATTCCCTTTGATGCTAACCACTGCCTTGTAGCAATCGAGTTGTAAGGTAGAAGCTTATCCAGTTGTTTTTTAGGTGTTAACGCGGACATGGTTTTCCTCTAAGCTTATATGCGGCAGTTTTCGCCGCATTTCATACATGAGCTTAAACTAACACGCATTTTGATTGTTTACCACATTTATTTTTTGCGGCGATTTTCGCCGCACTTGTCACCCCAAGATAAACTAAGCCCCTGGGATTGGAACCCTAACCCATATTGGCATATGGTCAGAAATATCAGCTTTAACATTTTTCAATAAAACCTTTCTTTTGAATGGCGATAACAAATGAAAATTTGTCTCATATATTGCTTGAGCACAGAGTTCAACAAAATCAAAAACACCGTAGTCATAACCATTAATACTAACTTTCCCTGTACCCTTGTTCAAACTTCCAATTGGTAAGCCCTTTTCCTTACGATCAATAAAAAAAGCAATATGGTCAAATGTTTGGTTTTTCCTAGCGTTGGTATGAAATAACGCAACCTCATCAGGGTGAACCTCAAGAAAGGGGAAATTAACCCTTGCCGCATTTTGACCCGCTAGTAAATTACTCTCAAGCTGGTGTAACCGCTGCAAAATATCAGAATATTTGTTTTCCGCATCATCGAACTCCATATTCAAGTCAGCCATCAAAATCATATTTTTAAAATACATTCTTTTTGAAGCTTTAGCTCTTTGAGCAATCCAGTCCAATAATGCAAAGAATTCGCGATTTCGCTCTTCTTTACTATTTCCATACAATGTATGTGCATTCACTCCTAGAAACTCAATTGGGTCTGCACCATTCTTTCCACGAATTGAAAAAGAAGCACAGTACGGTGTACGAATAAACGTTAAAAATGTAGGGTGAGGAAAATCACCAAGTGATTTAGCTTTTTTACCTTGCTCTTTTCTACGTTCATTTTACGATCAAGGTCATCAAAAAAGTCTTTCCAAAGATCTATGTTTTTACGTAATGAAGCCGTTACGACAGAGCGATCATAGGTAATATCGGACACTAACTCCTTTAGTTCAATCCGAGAAGGTCGATATACAAAAGCTAATCGCTCACGTAGCCCCCTTGCACCAGGAAAAGCACCTGTAGTATCAGAGACAATAAGTTTAAAGCTTCTCCCAAGAGATTCATGTAAACGGCGAATACCAGAAAGTTCATCCATTACTTCCTGTACTGCCAACAAATCACATCGAGAAGAAAACCGCTCTAAAAGCCCCCAACATTTGGCTCTGTCTGTTCCACGGCCAAGTTTAAGAGCATTAAAAGAAGCAATTATTACTGAGCCTCTACAACAAGCCAACTGGAGACGAGGAAATTCCTAATCTTAGAAAGCAAAAAGGATTTGGAACAAGAGGTAACGGTGGTTGATAATGAAAAAATTGCAAGTTTTTATAAAAAAGCAAAATCACTGATTCCTAATTTACAAAAGTCATTTGAAGATATAGTCGGCTTTCATAATAGGATGATTAAGGAAAAAATAATATACATCACCAAAGAACTACCAGACTTAGACTCTAAATTAAAGGGATTACAGAATAAGAGTTCCGCATTATTAAATGATGAAAAAAACTATTCCGAAAAACTAAAAAAATCAAATACGATAGATGACCTACAGGAAATTAGCTCTAAATTACATACACTCCATGAGGCCAAAGGCGCTGTTGAAGAGAAAAAAAGAATATTACAGGATTCTGCCAGTAAGCTAAAAAACATTACAAGGGAACTAGGTGTAATCAATCAAAAGATCAGTGAAAAAGGTGCACTGATTGAAGAGCGAATAGCGAATTTCAATTTGTATTTTACGGAAATGTCTAATCAACTATATGCTGAAAAATTCATACTTAGCTCGAATAAAACAGATAAAGGCTATTTGTTAGATATTAGTAGTATTGCTGGTAACTTAGGTACTGGAAAGAAAAAGGGGCAGATCGCTGCATTTGATTTAGCTTATATTCAATTTGCGGATAATAATGGCATCCACATTCCACATTTTATTTTGCATGACCAAATTGAAAATATTCACGATAATCAAATATCACAACTGCTTACTGAAATGGTTGCCAATATCAATTGCCAATATATAGTGCCAGTTCTGCAAGATAAACTACCTGAAAGCATTGATATTGAAAAATATAAAATATTATCCCTTTCTCAGCAAAATAAGTTGTTTAAAGTGGAAGGTTAGCATCGATTAATCCAAAATCACCCCCTGTAGTGGCTAAGCATCCTAAAAAGCCACATTACTATCAAGGTGGTAAGCAAAACCCTAACATTCCGAACTTACTGAAAAGACAGTTCAATCAGCAGCAAGCTAACACGCATTGGGTTGGTGATATCACCTACATAAGAAACTATCAAGGCTGGAGTTACCTTGCCACTGTGCTTGATTTAGGGACACGAGAAACCGTGGGTTATGCCTTATCACAAACGCCAGATGCCGCGCTTGGCAAGCAAGCATTAATGAATGCTGTAGCATTAAAGCAACCGAACACGAAAGCCTTGCTGTTTCACTCAGATCAAGGTGTACAGTACGATGCGAGTGTATTTAAGCAAACGCTTGCGCTTCATGGCGTTACTCAAAGTATGAGCCGACGAGGAAACTGCTGAGATAATGCTGTTCAAGAACGGTTTTTTAGAACCTTAAAAAGTGAATATTTGAATGGGTTATCGTTTATCAATCATCACGCAGTTGTAGCAACCGTTGAGCATTACATACGATACTACAATAACAAAAGAATCAATTCTGCCATTGGCTATATAACGCCAGCACAAAAAAGACAGAATTTACTAAAAGTGGCTTAGAAACCTTACAGGTTTAGTTGACCATTGCAAGCCTTGCGATTAACATGACACCATTATTAAAGCAGTACTTTGCAGCAACCGAAGAAGCTGAGAAAGAGAAGATTAAAGAGGCGATGCTTCTACTGCTAAATGGTCAACTGTTAGAACTACTTCGTTTATTACAGCCCTTCAAGTATCTAGGTTAGTACCTGTTTTCACAACGTGGCTTGTGGCTAAAACCTTATTTGTTGTCGCGAGGGCTTATGGTTCTGGGCTTGTAAGCAGTGCGAGTAGTTCTGTTACAGAGAAGGCTAGAGAAGCTATTTATAAAGCCGCTTGGAACCTGTCTGGTAAGTTTAAAGGCTTCGGGTTTTCTTAACTTTTTCACCATTAAAAAACCAACTTAAAATAATTTTGGAGACATAGAATGTCAGAGTCATTCACCCGTTTTTTAATCCAGTTTCGTGCTGAGCAAATAACTGATTTTTTTGTAATTTCAATAATTGTTATTGCTGTTGTTACTGTTGTGTTGGCCCGTATGGGACGTTCTAAAGCTTTTGTAAGATATGCTCCGAGCTTACTTACTTCGTTAGGGATATTGGGAACATTTACAGGTATCGTTATTGGGTTATATTTTTTTAATCCAGCAAACATTGATGAAAGCATACCGAAGCTCTTGAATGGCTTAAAAACGGCCTTTATGACCAGTCTTGTAGGTATTGGCGTAGCATTGATTGTAAAAGTGATGCTAACTCACCCATTTGAGACGGCTAATGCCAGTGAGGGCGTGGAGGATGTAGATGCTTCAGATTTACTAAAAGCAATAAATTCACAAAGTGAACATTTAGTCAACTTACATGCAGCTATTGCCGGTGATGAAACTTCAAGTTTGACAGGCCAAATAAAACTTCTTAGATCGGACTCAAATGAAAACGCAAAAACACTAATCAATGAGCAACGATCTTCCTTGGAGGCATTGTCTAAGATCGAAACCTTATCGAGCGAGCAAAAAGATTCATTCAACCGTTTTAGTGAGAAGCTTTGGGTCCAAATGCAGGACTTCGCTGACATGTTATCAAGAAGCGCGACTGAAACAGTAATTGAAGCATTAAAAGAAGTGATTTCGGATTTCAATAAGAATTTAACAGAGCAATTTGGGGAAAACTTCAAAGAGCTAAATAGCGCAGTGCTAAAACTAGTTGAGTGGCAGGAGGGTTACAGAATTCAACTTGAACAAATGGCCGCTCAATATGCGCAAGGTGTTGAAGCGATTACTAAAACAGAGGTTTCGGTCGAACATATCAGCCGAGAGTCTGAGAAAATCCCTGCAACAATGTCGGAGTTGAAAACAATAATTGAAGTTAATCAACATCAACTAAGCGAATTATCAAGCCACTTGGAAGCCTTTAAGGCAGTTCGTGATAAGGCTGTCGAAGCTGTTCCTGAAATCCATGCGCAAATTGATAAGACCGTTACTGATTTGAATAGTGCAGTAGAAGGAGCTAGTGAGCACTATAAAGTGATGTTAGATAAGTCTAGTGATTATTTGAATTCGCATAATGAGAGGTCAGAGGCTCTTCTGAAAAGACTCTCTGTTACCTCAGAGCAAGGCTTGGATAGACTTAAAGAAGGGTTCGATGAAGGTGCCAATAGTGTCGCGGCTGGACTTGCAGATAGTGCAGACTCAGTGCGGAAAGTGATTCAAGAAGGAGCGGCTGAATTTGAAGATAAAGTATCAGGTGTTCACGCTAATTTAATTACTGCCTCTGATCATTTAGCTGTAAACAGTGAAAATATAAGAGTTGCATTGAGCGAAAGTGTAGATGATATTCAATCAAAACTGAGCGTTACCTTGTCTGATATGGATGAGCGATCCAAATCAATTATAGGAAGCTTTGAAGAAACAGGTAAAAGCTTATTGCAACAAAATAGTCTAGTGCTTCAAGAAACCACGCAAGGAATTGAAGAGATGCGAAAGCAGCTTCAATCGAGTATTGAAAATACATTAGGCCAGCAAGCAGGCGTCACTGAGTCAGTTGTTCAAGGGATGGCGGAACAGATGACCATGTCTTTACAAAGGACAGAGGATCATATTAATAAGCAACTTACCGCAATGGATGAAGCGCTTGAAAAAGAGTTAGGACAAGTTTTGAGTGTTATGGGTCAGCATTTAACATCCATTACTCAGAAGTTCACTTCAGATTACAAAGTGTTGACTGATAATATGCATCAAGTTGTTGGTGAATCTGGTAGGTTTGATAATTGAGCGCCAAACAAAACTTTCTGAGAAGTAGGTCTAGTGACCAAAGCGGTCATGATGAATCTCAGTGGATGTCTGTATCAGATTTGATGGCGGGCTTAATGATGGTTTTTTTATTTATTGCTATTGCTTTAATGCGTAACGCTCTCATTGAGAAGAATCAAATAAAAGAAGTGGCTGTTGCCTATCAACAAAATCAAGTGGCTATTTATGAAGCATTGAATAATGAGTTTAAAGATGAACTAGCCAAGTGGGATGCGACAATTGATAAGGATACGTTGTCCTTTAATTTTCAGTCACCTGATGTGTTGTTTGACAGAGGAAAGGTGGATGTCAAGCCAAGGTTTAAAGAAATACTGAATGATTTTTACCCTCGTTACCATGAAGTCATTACTAACTTTAAGTCAAGCATTAATGAAGTTGTTATTGAAGGGCATACGAGTAGTGTATGGAATAAAGGTACAAGTTCGGATGAAGCTTATTTCAAGAATATGCGTTTATCACAAGGGCGAACGCGTTCGGTACTACGGTATGTACATGAACTACCAGAAATAGCAAACGATAAAAAGTGGGCAAAAAGGCATTTGGCTGCTGTTGGGTATTCTTCTTCTCGATTAATAGAAAATAAATCTGGGGAAGAAGATGTGAAAAGATCACGACGTGTAAGCTTTAGAATACAGACAAACGCCGAAATACAGATTCGCAAGATTCTTAAATTTTAGGTATGCGTTTAGAGATTGATCTTTCTGGGTTAGAAGATGCACGTAAAAGAATGGGCGCTGAACTGGTTGCTTTAGAATCTATCTTTATAAAGCCTATCGATCCAATTGATGTTGCCTTAGATGGGGGTTATGAGCTTCCATTAGATGAGGTCGTTACTACCAATGGTCTGTTGGAGTATGAAGGTAGGCAGATTCTGTTGTATATTCAAGATCATGGTTGGCGTTGTAATGAAGCGATTGAAGATGGTTCTTTAGGTAAGAAATTTCATATTTCAGAGTGTATAACATTAACTGTAATGCGGCAAAAAAACAGATTTGAGCGTTATGTTGCGACACATAACATTGGTGGTTTTTTTAAAATTCACGGCGTAGATAAAGATACTGGTGAGAACCTGAAAGGAGAGGCTGAATTATCTGTCTGTAAAAACTGTTTGGCAAATATAAGGTATCAAGGGTATTCGTCGAGAGGTAACTGGACTATTAAGAACAAGGTTTTTTCTTCATTTTCATTAACAAAGTTTTTTACAACGTATAGTTCGTTTTTTTCTCATATGCCTCAACGTATGGCAGAGACTGCATCGTCTAGTTACTCAGCAGATTGGGTTGAGTTGAGTAAAAAGATACGGCGTGACTGTGGGTACAAATGTAATTCATGCGGAGTGGTTTTAGAAACAGAAAAATCTTTGCTACATGTGCATCATAAAAATGGCGTAAAAAGTGATAATGCAATAAGTAACTTAGAGCCATTATGTAAGGACTGTCATCGTAAACAGGTGGACCACAGCCATATGTTTGTTTGGCATAAAGAAATGGCATTGATAACCCGTTTGAGACGAGAGCAAGGGGTTTCACCAGGGCAGTCATGGGATAGAGTCTTTGCGCTTGCTGATGAAGCGACGCATGGACTTCTGTCAATCTATAAAGAAAATTCGCTTGAAATTCCTGATGTGGGATACGAATACACTAGTGTAATGAATAGTGTAGTTGTTGTGCTAGATTTAGCCTGGAAACGGAACAAAGAGTGTGTTCTGATTTCAGATGATATAAGTGATAAAAAGCTATTAACAGAAAGTGGTTGGGCTGTATATGGTGTACAAGAGCTGATTGATAAGAATCAGTAGTTTTTTTGCTTACAGTTATCTGGATGACAGATGCTTTTTTGGAAAGTAAGGCTGGTTGACTTGATGATGCCGAGCGTGTTCATCTAATTCCGCCATATCAGGCAGCGGAGAAAATATTCATGGGTTCATTGTTATAAATCAAATGGTTGAGTAGTTTTTAAGGGTTGACTAAGCACAGCGTCCAAAGGCCCATGGACAAACTAAATGTTCGCCCAAAGAAAATGTCCGGACTTTAAAACACGCAATCAAGTGTTGGTTGGGATTAACCCAACAATTGCACTAGCGAGTTGAATCCGCGCTCATAAGCAATTGTTTTTACTTAAAAAGTACCCCACTGTTCCATTATTTACAATTTATTAATTTTTGTTAATAGATTTCTAAGAGCGTGTTTTGCTGTGTTTCCTTGCTGGGTGTAATCATAATGAAAGTCACCGACACTGTAGCGATTAAATGTTGTATATCTTATTTTGGCGTCTTTTGAATTTAACAGTGTTTTAATAAAAGCAATATCCACCTTAAACCACTTAGAAGATGAATAATATCCTCCAGTTTTTTGTATATCAGTAAATGAGCTTGTGAATTGATCAAATATTGTTTTTGTTCCGTCAATATTAAAATCTACAGATTGTATGGCTTTTATATCATCTATTTTTATACCTAAATGAATATGATTGTTCATATTTTTAGTGTAAATCGCTTCCAATGAAAATACTGGAGGATTAAAACCTAAAAACCCAGGTTCTTTGTCTTTAGTTGGATAAACATAACCAGTAGTGCTATATTTTTCCACGCCATCAAATGCAGATTTTTCGACTGTAACGTCACTTGGGAAAATTGCTCTTTTCCAATTTTTTACAGCGGTGTTATAACCACATCCCGATAAAAAACTCGCAATTATAAATGTAATAGTTGAGACCTTTACATAATCTACAAATTTCATCCTAATCCCCCCCCCACTTTTTATATTTTTTTAAAAGTATTCCTGTATTTTACCATAAAAACACCTTGTTTTTATTCTTAGATTCAGTTCGTAAGTGCAGTTTTTACAGAGGTGGGCACCGAGTATCATTCGAGCCATTTTCTCGCCAAAGGAGATTGCTAATCAATTACACTCAGAAGCCACGTGGTAGCAAATTGTTATGCTACTCAAAAAAGGCTGGAGGAATCCTATGCCGCCACTTGCGCTGCCAGAAAAAGAGAAAAAGAGAAAAAGACGTTACAGTCGGCCTGATAATCGCGGCCAGATTAAACACCGTGTCAGTATCGATGAGCCCCTGCATTGTTGACGCGATGAAGCCGTGGCCGCTCTAGTCAAAACCTAAACGTATGATAATGGTAAGGAGTTCGCTTTTCACGAGGCTGCCGCGTACGAACTCGACGCTGAGCGTTATTTTGCGCATCCATATCATTCATGGGAGCGCGAATTAAATGAAAACACAAATAGTTTAATTCGTCAGTACGCTCCAAAGGGTTCCAGTTTTGACGGTATGACAGCGCACAGCGTCCAAAGGGCCATGGACAAACTAAATGATTGCCCAAAGAAAATGTCCGGACTTTAAAACACGCAATCAAGTGTTAGTTGGGATTAACCCAACAATTGCACTAGCGAGTTGAGTCCGCGGCACAAAAAAGCCCGCAGATAAAAATAAGCTAATCAGGTTCACTCTTACGGGCTTTAATTTGCTCTTTCCACCTGTCGTTGACTTAAGCTATGATTTAGAGCTTTTAACTTTCTCGATATATCTCGTTGAGCTTGTTAGTTCATAGTTCCTGACCCCTATGTATGGTAATAACAGTATAGGTTACCTACCAAAGTCAGGGTATTCACAAAGTTAGATGTTTTTGAGGGGTGAGCCTTTAAAGATATAGGTTCTGTCTTAAATTTGGTACCGAGGGCCGGAATCGAACCGGCACTTCCGAAGAAACCGGATTTTGAATCCGGCGCGTCTACCAGTTCCGCCACCCCGGCCAAATTAAGTATGGGCATTATAGACAGTTTCATATTGAAACTCTATGGAATTATTTATCCCAGGACATATCCGTTCTATTCAGCTAATACTGCTTTTACGCTCGCTGATGTTCGGGCTTCCTGTTAATATCCATCGCCATGAAAAAGAGTGATTTTAACTACCCGCTACCGAATGCATTAATCGCGCGCTATCCATTGGATAAACGCGTAGATAGCCGTTTATTGGTTGTTGAACAGAAGCGATTTTCCGACCAGGTCTTTTCTTCTTTGCCATCCTTATTAAAGCCGAATGATTTATTGGTTTTTAATGATACACGCGTGATTGCTGCGCGTTTGTTTGGGCATAAAACAACGGGTGGAAAACTTGAGATTTTACTGGAACGGGTGATGGGTGATAAAACCGCTTTAGCGCATATTCGTTGTAGTAAATCGCCCAGGGCGGATAGCAAAATCGTTTTAGATAAAGGCTATGAATGTCTTGTCAATGGACGTGAGGGCGACCTGTTTAAACTAACCTTTATTGATCCGATTCATACAGTGCTCGACGCGATTGGACACGTCCCATTACCGCCCTATATAGATAGAGAAGATGAATCGCTGGATATTGAGCGTTATCAAACCGTTTTTAGCCGCGAACCAGGCGCAGTTGCCGCGCCAACAGCGGGCTTGCATTTTGATGAGGCGATATTGCAGCAGATAACGGCGCAAGGCGTTGATTCTGCTTACGTGACTTTACACGTGGGCAGCGGCACTTTTCAGCCTGTTCGTGAGGAAAACCTTGAAGACCATATTATGCATAAAGAGTGGTTAACGGTGACGAGCGATGTGGTGGCGAAAATCAAAGCGGCCAAAGAAAGAGGCGGGCGTGTGATTGCAGTAGGTACAACAGCCATGCGCTCTTTAGAAGCCGCGACGATGGGTGATGAATTAAAACCTTTCAAAGGGGATACGGATATTTTTATTAAGCCTGGTTACCGCTTTAAAATAGTGGATGCTATGGTGACAAATTTCCATTTGCCAGAATCAACTTTACTCATGTTGGTGAGTGCTTTTTCAGGTTATAAAAGAATGCAGGCGGTTTATCGTTATGCGATTGAGCAAAAGTATCGGTTTTTTAGCTACGGTGACGCGATGTTTTTAAGCAATATGCAAGATGAGCGCGAATAGGATGAAATTTGATTTATTGAAAACGGCCAAGAAAGCGAGAAGAGGGCGTTTAACCTTTGAGCGTGGCACAATCGAAACGCCAGCCTTTATGCCGGTGGGCACATATGGCACAGTCAAGGCGATGACACCTGAGCAATTATTGGGCACGGGCACGCAAATTGTTCTCGGTAACACCTTCCATCTAATGCTAAGGCCAGGCACACAGGCGATAGAGGCGCACGGCGGCTTACATGACTTTATGCATTGGCAAAAGCCTATTTTGACAGATTCTGGTGGCTTTCAAGTATTTAGCTTGGATGAAATGCGCAAAATAACGGAGGACGGTGTGCATTTTCGTTCCCCCGTTGATGGACGCAAGGTTTTTATGGGGCCCGAAGAGTCGATGCAAGTGCAGCGTCAACTAGGTTCTGATATCGTGATGATATTTGATGAATGCACGCCATTTCCGGCCACAGAAAAACAGGCCAGAGCCTCTATGGAACTTTCTCAGCGCTGGGCTAAGCGCAGTAAAGATGCACACGGGGATAATCCCTCTGCATTATTCGGTATTATTCAGGGCGGTATGTATGAAAACTTGCGTGATGAGTCGCTAAAAGAGCTTGAAAAAATAGGTTTCGATGGTTTTGCCATTGGCGGCTTGTCGGTGGGTGAACCGAAAGATGACTGCGAGCGCGTACTAGAGCACATCGTGCCTAAAATGCCTGAATATAAGCCGCGCTATTTAATGGGTGTTGGTAAACCACAGGACATAGTTGAGGCCGTGTTAAAAGGCATTGATATGTTTGATTGCGTGATGCCAACGCGAAACGCAAGAAATGGCTACCTATTCACTCGCACGGGCCTGGTCAAAATACGCAATGGAAAGCACCGCTTTGATACGCGACCGATTGATGATAACTGTGAGTGCTATACCTGTAAAAACTATTCGCGCTCGTATTTGCGCCATTTAGATAAGTGTAAAGAGATTTTAGGTTCGCAATTAAACACGATTCATAACGTGCATTATTACCAAGATCTAATGCGAGACTTAAGAAAGGCGATTGAAGACGATAATTTGCTTGATTTGGTCACTAATTTCTATCACGAGCAAAGCAAAAAGCCAAACGCTATGGCATAATACCCGATTGAATTTACACGAACCATTTAAGGAGAGTACATGTTAGATTTTTTAGTATCAAACGCGATAGCCGCAGAAGAAGCAACAGCCGCAACACAAGGAGCAAGTGAGCTAGGTTTTGAGGGTTTAATTTTCCCCGTAGCTTTGATTGCTATTTTTTACTTTCTTTTAATTCGTCCGCAACAAAAACGCAATAAAGATCATAAAGTGATGGTTGAGGGCGCGAAAAAAGGTGACGAAATCGTAACGAGTGGCGGCGTTTTAGGAAAAATCACGGACGTTGAAGATCATTTCATTACGCTTGAAATAGGCCCAGGCATGTCAGTACAAGTGATGAAATCGTCTATTTCATCCGTTATGCCTAAAGGCACGTATAAGTCAGTTACTAAAAGTAAAAAATAAACTATTAAACGAGTTGTTCGTATGAAAAATCATTTTCCTGTTTGGAAAAACTTGCTGATAGTCATCGTGCTGGTCATTGCCTGTATTTATGCATTGCCTAACTTATATGGCGACGACCCATCCGTTCAAATTTCACCGCTACGTGGCGCGGTTATCAATAATGGGCTACTCTCGGATGTGAAAAAAGAGTTATCAGGGGAACAGATTGAGCCGTTGAAAGATGAATTAACTGAAAGCCAGATTCTTTTGCGCTTTAGCAATACAGAGGAGCAGTTAAAAGCATCGGATATTATTAAAGCCAAATTAGGCAATAGCTATATAGTGGCGCTGAACCTGGCGCCGGCAACGCCAATGTGGTTACGTTCGCTCTATGCGGCGCCTATGTATCTAGGTTTGGATTTACGCGGTGGTGTGCATTTCTTACTGGAAGTTGATATGGCGGCGGCGGAAAAACAAGCTGTTTCTAGAGCGTCGACTGATATCCGTCAACACTTGCGAGAAAACAAGCTCAGATACCTCAGTGTTGTTATCGATAAAGGGAATATACGCATCAAGTTCCGCGATCAACAGGTCCATGACGCGGCGCTTAGTCAATTAGACGATAAGTTTGAGACCTGGGAGTTTGTGGCAGAGGGCAATACCTCTGCAACACCGACTCTTATCGCCAATATGTCTGATAAGGAGCGAAAGGTCGTAAGAAAATACGCACTGCAGCAAAACATCATCACGTTGAAAAACCGCGTTAATGAGCTCGGCGTTGCAGAACCTATTGTACAACAGCAAGGTGATAGCCGCATTGTTGTTGAACTTCCTGGTGTGCAAGACACGGCGCGTGCAAAAGAAATTCTAGGCGCAACAGCAACGCTTGAATACCATCTAGTTGATGGTGAGCACAGCGTGTCGTCTGCTATTGCAGGTCGTGTTCCCTTAGGCTCAAAACTTTACCGCAATAGACAGGGCGGGCAGGTGCTTCTTAAGAAGCAAATTATTGTGACGGGTGATGAAATCATTGGCGCATCGTCTGGCATCGAAGGTGAGACAGGTTCAGCGATGGTCTCTGTGACATTGGACGGCCCTGGCGGCAAGAAAATGAGTAAAACGACGCGCGAGAACATTGGTAAACCGATGGCGGTTGTTTTTATTGAAAATAGAACAGAGATAGAAATGGTTGATGGAAAGCCTGTTCGCTATAAAACAGTGGTCGAAGAGGTCATCAATGTGGCGACTATTCGTGGACATTTCAGTAATCGTTTCCAAACAACGGGTCTAGACAATTCAGCAGAGGCGCGCGATTTGGCGCTGTTGCTACGAGCGGGTGCTTTAGCGGCGCCGGTTGACATTGTTGAGGAACGGACCGTCGGTCCAAGTTTAGGTCAGGATAATATCGACATGGGCTTTAACTCCGTGATGATTGGCTTTGTCTTAGTGTTGATATTTATGGCGGTGTATTACAAAACGTTCGGCTTATTCGCTGATATGGCGTTGGCAACCAATTTGGTTTTTATTATTGCTGTTTTATCGATGTTGCAAGCGACTTTAACGCTACCAGGTATCGCCGGCATCGTATTGACAGTCGGTATGGCCGTCGATGCTAATGTATTGATTTTTGAGCGTATAAAAGAAGAGCTTAAAAATGGTAATTCGCCACAAGCGAGCATTCAAGCGGGCTATGAAAAAGCTTTTGCAACGATTGCCGATGCAAATATCACCACGCTAATTGCCGCGCTTATTCTGTTCGGTTTTGGCACAGGGCCAATTAAAGGCTTTGCCATCACACTGAGCATTGGTGTTTTAACCTCCATGTTTACCGCCATTGTCGGCACACGTGCTTTAGTGAATTTAACCTACGGTAACCGTCAAATAAACAGACTGAGAATTTAATCATGAGTGAGCAAAACACAATAAAAATAGACTTTTTAAGCAAGCGCGCTATCGCGGCGGTTTTATCGGCGCTATTACTGGTTATTGCAATTGGGTCTTTGGCAACGCAAGGGCTAAAAAAAGGAATTGACTTTACCGGCGGCACATTAGTTGAGCTGAGTTTCCCAGAACCTGTGGAACTAAAGAGTCTAAGAGCCGCGCTAACAAGCGCTAACTTTGAAGGTACTGTTGTTCAACATTTCGGCTCCTCAAAAGAAGTGCTAATACGTTTATTACCCGATGATAGCTTAAATGCAGCGGCGTTGAGCAATAAAGTATTGGAGGCTGTGAACGCAGGTTTCTCTCAACACGGTGAACTGCGACGCGCAGAGTTTGTCGGTCCACAAGTAGGAGAAGAGTTAACCGAAGACGGTGGTTTAGCGCTATTATACGCTCTCATTTGTATTCTTATTTACGTCACCTTCCGTTTTGAATATCGCTTTGCCTTAGCCTCTGTAGCGGCATTAGGACATGACGTTATTCTTACGCTTGGATTTTTCTCGGTGTTTCAATTTGAGTTTGACTTGACCGTTTTAGCTGCTCTTTTGGCCGTGATTGGTTATTCTTTGAATGATACGATTGTGGTGTTTGATCGTGTGAGAGAGAATTTCAGAAAATTACGCAAAGGCTCACCAACAGACGTTGTTAATATCTCACTGAATCAAACGCTTAATAGAACGATTATAACGTCATTAACGACGCTATTGGTTTTAGTGGCATTGTTCTTCTTAGGCGGCGAAATAATCCATGATTTCGCGCTCGCGTTGATTGTTGGCGTAGTGATTGGAACGTATTCGTCTATCTACGTCGCAAGTCCAATTACTTTAGCATTAGGCATTACTAAAGCGGATATGATCGTTGTTAAGGTGGACCAAGACGAATTAGATAAGATTCCTTAAGTCATGTTTTAGCTTTTTAGCTAGCCGATTACTTTTAAAACGTGGGATTCTATTTTATCCAGTAATGCGGCGTGCATTTTAGGATTACCGCAAACAATATTGCCTGTTTCAAAATAGCCGTGTTCACCAAAAAAATCCGTCACTACGCCACCGGCTTCTTGAATGAGAAGGAGTCCTGCTGCGAAATCCCAAGGCTTCAAACCAATTTCGAAAAAACCATCTAGCTTGCCTGCGGCAACGTAGGCTAAATCTAAAGAGGCGGCGCCTGCGCGTCTAACGCCAGACGTAGATGAGAAAATGTCTCGGAAGATATCCAGGTACGGTTCGATATTTTTGCTATTTTTAAAGGGGAACCCGGTGCCTAAAAAAGCCCCGTCTATTCTTCTTTGCCCGCTCACACGGAGGCGGCGGTTGTTCAGTGAAGCGCCTTTGCCACGGGTTGCGGTAAATAAATCTTGCCGAACAGGGTCATAAATAACCGCTTGCTCGATGACGTTGCCTTTTTTTAAAGCGATAGAGACGGCGTAGTGTGGAAAGCCGTGCATGTAATTAGCTGTTCCATCTAATGGGTCAATAATCCACACATATTCTGCATCGTCATTGAAAGAGCCTGACTCTTCAGCTAAATAGCCGTGTTCGGGATAGGCCTTTGATAGGACGCTGATAATCTCTTCTTCTGCACGCCGGTCAACATCCGTGGTGTAATCATTTTTACTCTTAACGGTAATCTTAAGAACATCAATAGAATCAGCAGAACGTATTATAATATCGCCTGCTTGCCTTGCTGCTCTAATGGCGATGTTTAACATTGGATGCATGATTTTGCCCAGATCTTGAGTTAGCGTAAGGATAACAGATACAGCAGGAGAATGTCTTTTGAATGTCGACGTAAACAACGCGATACTGTCAAATATAAGGATAGTATTAGTGCAAACCTCTCACCCCGGCAACATAGGGGCCACAGCCCGCGCGATGAAAAATATGGGCTTATCTGATTTAGCATTGGTTCAGCCGAAAATATTCCCCAGTGCACAGGCGACGTCTCGCGCCTCTGGGGCCGATAATATATTAGCGACAGCCAGCGTTTATTCTACGTTAGAAAGTGCTCTGGAGCCCTGTGAACTTGTGTTAGGCGCAAGCGCCAGGATAAGACATTTGGGTTGGTCTGAAGTGGGACCGAAAAGGGGCTGTGAATTATTGATTGCAGCCGCTAAGACGGCCCGTGTTGCGTTGGTTTTCGGGCGTGAGAACTCTGGTTTAACGAACGAGGAATTAGAGCTATGCCATCATTTATTACATATCCCAACGAACCCTGATTTTAGTTCTTTAAATGTTGCCTCTGCGGTGCAAGTGCTCAGTTATGAAATATATTTAGCCGTTATGGGTGAACAGCTCATTGAGTCGCCTAAAATGGAAGATAGGCCGTCTACTAGCCAAGAATTCGAAGGTTTTTTTAATCATTTATTGAAGACACTAGAAAAAACAGATTTCCTTCAATTGTATAAAACAAAAAGGTTGCAGCAACGTATCCGACGTATTTTTTACCGCTCAGAGCTTAACCGTACAGAGGTGAATATTTTAAGAGGCATTCTAACGGCGGTTAATAATAAGATTGATGGTATTAAGAGGCGATAGGTGGAAATAAAAGATCCCTGTCTTTATGCCACTGCGTTAGAATGTGTTTAGCCTTTAAAATTAGTCATTGCGTATGTTTAATCAAATAAAAGAAGATATCAATATTGTTTTTGACCGAGATCCCGCGGCTCGAAATAAACTTGAAGTCATAACCACGTACCCTGGTTTTCACGCGATTTTGTTGCACCGGTTTAATCATTGCTTATGGCGCAATAATCTAAAATTCCTTTCACGGTTTTTCGCTTATTTCTCACGTTGGCTAACCGGTATAGAAATTCATCCAGGTGCGGTGATCGGTAAGCGTTTTTTTATTGACCACGGAATGGGCATCGTTGTTGGTGAAACAGCCATTATTGGTGATGATTGCACCTTATATCAGGGCGTTACCTTAGGCGGTACGAGCTGGCAAAAAGGTAAGCGACACCCAACATTAGGTAACCGTGTTGTGGTTGGCGCTGGCGCAAAAATATTGGGGCCTATTGATATTGGCTATAATGCGCGGATTGGGTCGAATGCGGTTGTTATAAGAGATGTGCCTGAGGCTGCCACGATTGTTGGCATACCTGGCCGCGTCGTGAGCACTGATTCTACGCAACCAAGCGCTGAGCAAGAAGCGATGGCTAAGAAAATCGGTTTCGACGCGTATGGCACCTCTCAAGGAATGCCAGACCCTATCGCTGTCGCAATCAATGGCATGTTGGGGCACATCCATAGCGTGGATAAAGAAATGGAAAAAATGCGTCGTGAAATAAAAGCATTAGGCGGCGGTGTAGGCGGCGGCTTTGAAGAAATAAGCAGCGAGCCCGTTGATGATGGAACCGGTTCAACGTGCGTAGAGAAGAAAGCTGAATAATTAAGTAAAGCCAGTGAATATGTCATGATTTACTTTGACCACAATGCAGCAACACCCCTTGACCCCCGGGTACTCGAGGCGATGATGCCCTTTTTAACGACTTTTTACGGGAACCCATCCAGTTTGCATCGGCACGGAAGGGCGGTTAAAACGGCGATTGAACAAGCAAGGGAACAGGTCGCGCGGCTTGTTAATGCTAATGCAGAGCAAGTGATTTTCACCAGCGGCGGCACAGAGTCTAATAACTTGGCCTGCCTTATGGCGGCGGATAAGAAAAATGTGTTTATCGGCGCAACAGAGCACCCCTCAGTTATAGAGGCCTTACGTGCATTAAAGATAATACCCGTTGACCCATCAGGTCTAATAAAATCGGATAGCTTGCCGCTAGAAAACGGCTTTGTGTCCATTATGTACGCGAATAATGAGACCGGCGTGGTTCAAAATATCCGTCAGTTAACTCACGCGCTCGCTGGAAAAGACGTCATTTTCCATACCGACGCCGTACAGGCAGCAGGGAAAATACCGCTCGATTTCGCGTTAAGTGGCTCGAACCTAATGTCCTTATCTGCGCATAAAATGTATGGGCCCAAAGGGACAGGTGCATTGATACATGACGGAAAAACCAACCTAAACCCTATATTCAAAGGCGGCAGTCAAGAAAGCGGCTATAGAGCCGGGACTGAGAATATCGCTGGAATTGTTGGCTTCGGTAAAGCCGCAGAACTTGCCATGCTCGAACTGGACCTGCGGCGCGAACATCTGCTGATGCTACAAAGTACGCTTGAAGAAGGTTTGGAAAAAATAACGGGGCTAAGCATTGTTGCCCAAGCGGCGCAACGGCTACGCAATACCAGTCAAATAGTCATCGAGAACATAGACGGCGAAATGCTACTGATGCAACTCGATCAACAATCTATCGCCGTATCTAGCGGTTCTGCTTGTTCAAGTAACAGCAAAGAACCCTCACCTGTGCTTAAAGCTATGGGCTATGAAGATAAATTAGCGCTAAGCGCCATACGGATTAGCTTAGGGCAACAAAATACCCTAGAAGAGGTTGAGCGGTTTATCGAAGTTTTGAGAACAATTGCGGGTGCCAGGTAGTGCCATTAATCATGCAGCTAAGCTTTTTTTGATGATTTAATCGCGCTTAAAATAGGGGAGTCGTCGCTTTTGTGTCTGTTACGGGGCCCATAATAGACCATTGCACAAGAGCGTTATGCGTTTACAATAAGTTAGACGCTGTACGGCACAAGCCTGGCAGTTAGATACAATGGTTCATATTTATTAAGGCTGAAAAGCAAAGCATTGCCCGGATTGTCTGCTGGCGATAACACGTAATAGGCGTTTTGCTACCTGTTTTGCGGAACAAAGGCCGGTGTTTTCTTCGCCAGGGTGGGTTTTCTTTCTGATGGGCAAAACACTTGCGCCTGGAATAAAGACATTGCTGACAATCGAGGTACCTTCAAATTCATCGGCGAGTATGCTCGATAAACTTTCAAGCGCGATTTTCGATACACCGTAAGCGCCCCAATAAGCTTTGCTTTGTCGCGCGGAAGAATCTGAGACAAAGGTGATCGAGGGCCTTGGAGCTTGCTGTAAAAGTGGCAGGCAAGCTTTGCTCAGCGTCATCGCTGCGTTGACGTTTATTTGCTGTGTTTTTTGCCATGAAGCACTGTCTTGGCTGGCAAGAGGGCCTATGACTCCTGAATAACAAGCCAAATGAACTATACCGTCTAACCTTTTGAATTTATTATAAATTGAATGAATAAGTTTTTCGTATTCTTCGTCGTCTTTTTGTTCTAAATTAAAAGGAATAATGATGGGACAGGGCCCGCGTGCTTGTACAATTTCATCGTATAGCTTGTCGAGTTTTTCGTTATTTTGCCCGGTTAGAATGACCGTCGCGCCGTGTTGAGCTAGCTGCAAGGATAACGCCTTTCCAAGGCCACCTGTAGCGCCGGTAATAAGATATACGCAATGTTCAAACGGGTGATTTGTGGGAACCGTCGCAGGTATATCCACTGTTTTATTCATGCTTTTTAACATCGATGCTTGTGTGTTGGCGCGTTAGTTTTTCAATGGAGTCTACATGAGGTAATGTTTTACGTGTTTCAATGCCTAAGTCTTTAAATTTACGAGCATTAGGAAATACCTGCCTTTCCAAAGAACCAATGGCTTTATTGTAATGATCAACACTTTTATCCAAAGAGCTGCCGACTTTACCTAAATGTCCAACAAAGGTTGCTAAACGCGAGTACATTTCTTCGCCCAGCTTTCGGATGACCTCAGCGTTCTCAGTGGTTGCTTGCTGGCGCCAACCAAAGGCTATGGCGCGTAGTAGAGCGACTAAACTGGTCGGTGTAGCGAGAATAACGTGTTGCGCTAGCGCATCTTCTAATAACGAATGATCTTGTTCTAAAGCCGCGCTAAGGAACTGATCGCCGGGTATAAACAGGACAACAAAGTCGGGCGTGTTTTTAAATTGTGCCCAATAGGCTTTTTTTGATAATTCTTTAACTCGACCGCGTACTTGCTTGGCGTGTTGGACTAAAAAAATCTTACGTTCTTTGTCGTCGGTTTGTTCGGTTGCCGTTAAATAAGCGTCTAAAGGCGTTTTAGCATCGACAACAATTTCACGTTGATCAGGCATTCGAATAACCATATCCGGCCTCATAGCGCCGTCACTTGTGTTTAAGTGTTCTTGTTCAAAAAAATCACATCGCTCAACTAAACCGGCCAGTTCCGCGAGGCGCCTTAAAGTTAACTCACCCCATCGTCCACGCACCTCAGGGCGACGTAACGCTTGTACAAGGTTTCGAGTTTCACCTTGAAGTTGGTTCTGGGTTTCCGTCATATTTTGTAAAAATTGACTGATGGAACCGTAAGTTTGCTGCCGGTCGCTTTCGAGCTTTTTAAGCTGTGTGTCGGTTTTTTTAAGGATCTCTTTAATGGGCGAGACAATCTCGTCAAAGGCTTTTTCTTTCTCGTTTAGGCGCGATTCGGCCGTGTTTTGCTGTTTACTGAAGTTTTCACGCGCGAGTTTTAAAAACTCTTCGTTGTTTTCTCTAAGCGCTCGGCTTGAAAGGGCAGAAAAGCTGTCATGAAAGCTTGCTGTCAAGGCTTTCTCACTGCTTTTTGCTTTTTCACTTAACTCTTTTTCTATTGATAAGCGTGTTTCGAGCTCTGTTAAGCTGTTTTTGAGACGGGCATTGGCTCGCTGCAGAAATAAATAAGTGGCGATAAAACCAGCCATTAGCCCACCTAAAATTAATAAAATATCGTTCATATTGACTGTCCTTTTAAGCGGATGGATGTGAGTAATGCTAATAGTTCTTGTGGTGTTTCAACGAGGGTATTGGCCTGCCACGCATTTATATCTTCTGTATCAGGGATATACCCATAAGCGCAGGCAATGGTTTTCAACCCAGCAAGTCGTCCTGCGCGTATATCGCGTTCAGCATCGCCGATATAAAGAGTATTTTCTGGCATAACGTCTAACTGTTTGCAGGCTAAAAAAATGGGTTCTGGGTGCGGTTTAGAGTTAGCTACTTGGTCACCACAGACGACGCAGCTGGATTTATCAAGCAAAGATAATTTTTTAAGTAGCGGCCGCGTCAAGTATTCAGGCTTATTGGTCACAATGCCCCAAGGTATGTTGTTACGCTCTAAGTGCAAAAGAGCGCTATCTAAGCCTTCAAATAAACGGGATTTATCTGCAATATGTTGTTGATAATAGGCGATGAGGTCGGCTTTGATTTTTTCGTGTTGTTCAGAACTGAGACTATCGCCAAACCCCAGCTTTATTAACCCATTAGCACCGTTTGAAACGGTAGGGCGAATAGCCGAATAGGGCAAAGTGCTACGATTATTTTTTTTAAGTACCGCGTTTAATGCAGCGGCTAAATCTGGAGCAGTATCGATTAATGCGCCATCTAGGTCGAACAAAACGGCGTCTACACGCGATAGGCTAATCTCAAGCATCAAAAAAGTTAACGGTGCTGACTAGGTTTCTTAAAAACACAAATATAATTAACGCTGATGTCATGCGTCATAGAAAAGGACCGCTTAATGGGGTTGTACTCAATGCCACGGCTATCGATAAGCTCCAGGCCCGCTTGTCTAGCCCATAAAGCCAGTTCAGAGGGTTTGATAAAGCTAGCGTAATCATGCGTGCCTTTAGGTAACATACCCAAAACATATTCTGCGCCAATGATAGATAACAGATACGATTTTGGATTTCTGTTTAGGGTTGATAAGAACACATAGCCATCCTGCTTCACAAGCGCGGCGCAGGCTTTAATAATTGAACCAGGATCCGGCACGTGTTCCAGCAATTCCATGCAGGTGACGCAATCAAAACTATTCGCTTTTTGTTCTGCAAAGTCCTCAACGCTGGTGAGCTGATAATTCACGGATACACCGCTATCTAAGCGATGAAGGTCGGCCACGTCTAGAAGGTCTTTTCCTAGATCGATACCCGTAACAGTCGCGCCTTTTACCGCCATCGATTCAGACAAAATACCACCACCACAACCAACATCTAAAATCTCTTTGCCGTTAAGTGATACGGTTTTATCAATTAAGCTAAGGCGAAGCGGGTTGATTTGGTGAAGTGTTTTAAGGTCGCCTTCAGGGTCCCACCAATGGGAGGCCATAGAGCTAAACTTTTCTATTTCTGATGGCGTTGCGTTTTTTCGAGCTTGAGTCATCTGCTTATTTTACACCGTTTTTACTAACGAAATGATGAAACGGCGCAATCTTCTGATGCCATTGTTTTGTCCTTTCAAGCACGCTTAGTTCGTCTATTGTCGTTAGCACGTGATCGTGCATAAGTCTTTTGCCATCGACCCAAACGTCGCTAATTTGCGAGCGATTAGCGGAATAAACCAGGCTAGAGATGACGTCGTAAATGGGCTGCGTTTCAATGCAATTTAAATTAATCGCAAACAGATCGGCTTGTTTGCCAATTTCAAGCGAGCCTATCGCCTCACTTAGCCCTAGTGCTTTTGCACCGTTTATCGTCGCCATACGAAGGGCTTCATGAGCTGAAAGGCAGTCGGCTTTCCCGCTTACCCCTTTAGCTAACAAGGCAGCGCTGCGCATTTCACCGAGCATATCAATATCATTATTACTAGCTGAGCCATCTGTGCCTAAAGCGACATTAATACCGGCGTCAAGCAAGTCAGAAACCGGACAAAAACCGCTGGCGAGCTTTAAGTTTGACTCAGGACAATGTATGACATGAACGGCATTTTTAGCGAGCAATTGAATGTCTTCGCCGTTTAAGGCGGTCATGTGTACCATCATTAAGTTAGGGCCAAGTAGCGTTAAATCATTGAGCCTATTCAATGGGCTTTTACCGTACACTTCAAAGGAGTCGGTAACCTCGCTGGCCGTTTCATGTGCGTGGATATGCATAGAAAGCCCCAGCTCGTTCATGAGCGGTTGTATTCGTTGAAAAGACTCGTCTGACACCGTGTAGGGCGCGTGCGGTGAGAATGAGAAATTAACCAGCGCATCGTGACGAAACTGGTCTTTGACCAATAAGCCTTTAGAGATGTATTCATCTAAGTCTTTTGCCCAACGCGTTGGGAAGTCTATAATTGGAATACCAATATTGACCCGTATTCCAGCGCGCGAAGCCGCAGATGCGGTTTCATCGATAAAGAAATACATATCGTTAAAGCAGGTCGTACCGCCTTTAATCATTTCGGCAATAGCGAGTTCAGAGCCGGCGCGTACAAAATTCTGGTCCACCAACGCGGACTCAGCAGGCCAGATATGCTCACTAAGCCATTCATCCAAGGCTAAATCGTCAGCCAAGCCTTTTAACAAGCTCATGGCGGCGTGCGTATGGGCATTGATAAAACCCGGTGCTAAGGCGTGATCGTCTAGAGTAATAACCTCGGCGGCGTCATATTTAAGCGCCTCATCTTGTGGCAAAATATCGATAATTTTGTCATCCAAAATAATCATGGCATGATGATGCAATACCCTATCGTTAGCATCTACCGTTATAATCCAACGGGCATTAATTTGAAGGCTTGCTGACATAAATTATAAAAAAACGTTGTTATATGACACTCTTTAGCCGGTCACTTAGCATGATAACGGCGCGCGTTCACAAGCACCAGTGACAGCTACCTGAACAGGAAGTATATATACATATAGACAGTACGCAAGGGTTGTATCTCACAATAAAAAGACATGGCTGTACGTGGCGTACTCGCCGCTTTAATTACTGACAGTGTTTTGCCGCATCGCTTATGCAAAAGGGCGTGCCGGTTACGTCGTCGTCGATGCAGGCAATATTTGTATGAACCTTGATATAACCAAGAAAATAGGCACGTACTCATTAGCTGTTTTAACGAATGACCGTGGTGCGAAGTTGATGGCGCCGCGCCAACGACAACACTTGATGTTAAGGTAAAGTCAGGCTACGGTATTATGATTGAACACCGTTATCATACGGAAATATTGCCCGCAAACCACAGCAAATCGTGGGTTGATGCGCTTAACTTCGTTTTTGATGTGACGTCCGTATCGCTTATAACGGAGATTGTTACGGGAAAAAGGGTGATTGAATCCCCAGATGCCCGTAAAATACAGGCTTTAATCGAACAAATTTAGTAACTATGTTATGACGCAACTTCTAGCGATTGCCGCAGGTGGCTCAATAGGCGCACTAATGCGATACCTTGTGTCGAGTGGAATTCACACGTGGTTAGGCCGCGGATTCCCGTACGGGACGCTCGTGGTTAACATTGTTGGCTCACTTTTTATGGGCCTGTTGTATGAACTGTTTTTACAGAGACTGTCTGTTTCACCTGACGTTAAAGCGATTTTATTGGTTGGTTTTTTAGGTGCGTTCACCACTTTTTCCACTTTTTCAATAGAAACGGTTCAATTGATGGAACAGGGCGATTTGTTCAAAGCCATTATTAATATACTTGCTAGCGTTATTTTGTGCGTATTAGCAGCATGGTGCGGGCTACAAATAGCGCGCGCATTGTAATTGTTTCATGCCCAAAGAGCATCAGTTTTATTGAAGCGGAAAACAAAGCGGTTCCGTTCAATTCAGCTCTAAAATCAATAAAAATAGGAAAGCACCATGCTAGACCCCCAACTTTTAAGAAACGACCCCAACGAGATTAAAAAAGCCATGCAGCGACACGGCGCCGATTTAGACGTTGATGCATTGAACATTCTTGAAACGAAGCGCAAAGAGATTCAAGTTAAAACGCAAACGCTACAAAGTGAGCGTAATAAAAGCGCTAAGGCCATTGGTCTAGCCAAAGCGAAGGGCGAGGACATACAACCCCTGCTCGATAATGTTTCACAGCTAGGCGATGATTTAAAGACGGCTGAGGCCGAACTAAATGACGTCCAAGCGAAATTGCTAAGCATTCAAGCGTCACTGCCCAATATCTTGTCTGACGACGTACCTACAGGCAAAGATGAAGAGCAAAATATCGAACTTAAAAAATGGGGCGCAATCCCCGAATTTTCATACCAAGCCAAAGACCATGTGGATTTAGGCCAATCACTGAGCGGTATTGATTTTGAGGCAGGCGCAAAAATAGCCGGTTCACGTTTTGTCACACTGTCCGGCCCTTTAGCAAGACTACAACGTGCTTTAACCCAGTTCATGTTGGATACGCATATAGATAAACATGGCTATCGTGAAACGTATGTGCCTTATTTAGTCAACGAAGAAAGCTTACGGGGAACAGGGCAGCTGCCTAAGTTTGAAGAAGATTTATTTAAAATTGGGAATGATTCGCCTTACTACTTAATACCCACCGCCGAAGTACCAGTGACGAACTTAGTGCGTGATGAAATTATTAGTGATAAAGACATGCCGCTTAAATTTGTCGCCCATACACCGTGTTTTAGAAGCGAGGCGGGCGCCTATGGGCGCGATGTTCGTGGCATGATTCGTCAGCATCAGTTCGAAAAAGTTGAGCTAGTGCAAATTGTTAAAGCAAATGAATCAGCGCAAGCGCTTGAAGAGTTAACTCAACACGCAGAAGAAATTCTTCAAGCCTTAAAGCTACCGTATAAGCTTATGTTACTTTGTTCTGGCGACACAGGGTTTTCCTCCACAAAAACGTATGACCTTGAAGTATGGCTACCGGGTCAATCTGCGTACCGTGAAATTTCCTCGTGTAGTAATTTTGTTGATTTTCAAGCGCGTCGCCTAAAAGCGCGTTGGAGAAACCCAGAAACAGGCAAGCCTGAACTTGTTCACACGGTTAATGGATCAGGCTTAGCCGTAGGACGTACATTGATTGCGGTGATGGAAAACTACCAACAGGCCGACGGGTCTATTAAAGTGCCAGAAGTGCTTGTGCCTTACATGGGTGGCTTGGAAATAATCACTGCCTAAAGCAGACATAAAAAAAGCCCCGAGAAGGGGCTTCTTTATGTGTCACTAATGGCTACTAATCGCGGCCGCTCACTGCGCCAAGAATATGCAGCAAGCTTGTAAATAAGTTAAACAAACTGATATACAAACAAACCGTCGCCATAATGTAGTTTGTTTCGCCACCGTGAATAATGGCGCTTGTTTGATACAGAATCAAGCCAGACATCAACATGATGAACATAGCAGAAACGCCCAATGATAAAGCGGGGATGCTAAAGACCATTGCGCCAATACCGGCAAGGAAAGCCACTAAAATCCCAACCATTAAAAAGCCAGAGATAAAGCTAAAATCTTTCTTTGTTGTTAATGCGTAGCCTGAAAGCCCAAGGAAAATAACGCCAGTACCGCCCAACGAAGTCATAATCAATTGATGGCCATTAGAATAAGCATCTAGATACATATTTAGAATAGGGCCTAATGTCATGCCCATAAAACCAGTTAAAGCAAAGACACAAACAATGCCCATGCCGCTGTTTCTAAATTTGGTTGTTAGCCACAATAAACCGAAATAACCCACAAGCGTTATAATTATGCCTGGGTGTGGGAGATTCATGCGCATTGATAGGGCGGCGGCTCCTGCACTGAAGATTAACGTCATCGCTAACAGCGTATACGTATTTTTTAAGACTTTATTAGTTGCTAGTATGCTCGCTTCACTGCGCGCCATAGATTGATTAAATTGATTCAACTTTACACCTCATTAAAATTAACATGCCTGCCACATGGGATTACCGTAGGCAGATTTAGTTCAATCGTACTTAAGTTTAATAATTATTCAAGTCCTTTAGTAAATATGCTGGAAAAGATGGTCATATGTAAGTAACATGCTCGGCTTGAAAGTAAATGTTTAATCGTTATTTTCTATAACCGCTTACTATTTTGGAGAGATGGCAGAGCGGTTGAATGCACCGGTCTTGAAAACCGGCATAGGTTTATCCCTATCCAGGGTTCGAATCCCTGTCTCTCCGCCAATCAGCCTTATGAATAAAGGGGTTACGTGCTTTTTTCTGCTCTACCCCTCGTTCTACCTCACAATCTTAAAGTGATGCTTTTTATCCTTACATATTTTTAATATCTAGTGAAGCAGTTGCTTGCTTGGTGTTAGTAATCGATATGAAAGCCATTTATATGCAGCTGTCTTTGCCACTTTTGGCGATGAGTAATGCTTTTCAAACCATTTCCAGTTCGCTTATTCAATAATTGGCATATGTGATGGGTGAATGCTATTTTCACTGAAAAAATTAGCGATGCTTTTATTAATGATAGCGGGGTCGTGTTCAGCACTTGGTTTCTCAACAGTTACGATATCTAGTCGACTTAATGATGCATCAGGCATTTGATGATATTACTGCGACTATTCGTAACACCCGTATTCGTGTTGCTCAATCGACCAATTCAGAACTGATTAAGCTCTCTTGGGCGTTGGGAAAAAGCATTGTAGAGAAGCAGGCCTCTCAAGATTGGGGCAAGTCGGTGGTCGAGCAACTATCGACGGACCTTAAACAGCTATTTGATGGACGTAGTGGCTTTTCTGCCCGTAATCTTTGGAAAATGCGCCAGTTTCACCTTGAATATCAAGAGTATGAAAACTGCCACAGGCTGTGGCAGAAATTCCTTGGGGCACCACCTTGAGCTAATGGCTAAGGTGAAAGACTCGGCAGAGCGTAAATATTATCTGCGTGTAACAGCGGAAATGGGCTGGGGCCGTAATGTGCTGATTCATCAAATAAAATCACAAGCGTACCAGCGACACAGCTTGTCGAGTAAACAGCATAACTTCGAAAAAGCCCTGCCAGAACATTTAGCTGAACAGGCTGTTGAACAGGGTCAATGCCTGACAAAATCAACTCTTTAAAGTGACGGGCTTTTATACGAGCATCGGTTAATGGGATGTTTGGAAAGCTCCCTAAGCCGATATCGCGTCTTTTTTCGCCAATAACCGCTCGAAGAACCTAAGGCTTTCCCGCAGGTGGTCTAACTTGTAAATATAAGCCCGAAACCCCACCGACTAGATAACGACCTTTGTCGCTAAGAGTTCTAATTGCCACCGGTGTTAACTCTCGCACCTTTTTAACCATTGTCCTACCCCTCATCCTACCCCACATTTGGGTTACGATTACATTTTACAGGATAAGGCGGTTTTCGCGAATTTTTGAAATTAATAACTAATAAAATCAAATGATTAGCGTTACTTTGCGTTACTTTGTGTTACTTTGCGTTACTTTGCGTTACTTTGCGTTACTTTGTGTTACTTTGCGTTACTTTGTAATGTTTTTAATATCTAGTGAAGCAGTTGCTTGCTTGGTGTTAGTAGTCGATATGAAAGCCATTTATATGCGGCTGTCTTTGCCACTTTTGGCGATGAGTAATGCTTTTCAAACCATTTCCAGTTCGCTTATTCAATAATTGGCATATGTGATGGGTGAGTACTATTTTCACTGAAAAATTAGCGATGCTTTTATTAATGATAGCCGAGTGGTGTTCAGCTTTTGGTTTATCAACATTCACAATATCTAACCGGCTCAATAATGTATTTGGCATTAACTGTACAGAGTTTGCTGTGCATATCTAGCTGATGGTTCATGGACTCCGGTTAACGAACCTGATAGCAAGGTCTTGGCTGCTTTCAACTTGTATTGAAACCCTAAATTTTAAGAGCTAGCCCTGCAAAATTTGAAATTTTAATTAATTGGTACTATAATTATCAATATATATTTGTCTGTGATTTATAGTGACCTATGATTAAGATAGATAAAAAACGTAGCGCTGTTGTTTTCCCTAAAAACCAGAAGGTTTTAGAGCAGCTTGGCGAGAACATAAAGCTTGCCTGTAAAAGGCGTGGTTTCACACAAGTTTTAATCTCTGAACGAACGGGGCTAAGCCGCTTGACCATTCGTAGAGTATTGCAAGGTAATTCTGGCGTTTCTATAGGTCACTATCTGGGGGTACTCGCGGTACTTGGCCTCACTGAAGGTTTTACTAAGGTAGCTAGTGATGATGATCTGGGGCGTAAGCTTCAGGACATTAAGCTGCTGAATAAACGAGGAGGGCGTTAGCATGAATACGGAAGTTTATGTTTTTGCTGGTTGGGAAACATTTGATGAGCCTGCTCTTGTTGGTACTTTGCGATCTTCAGTCATTAAAAATAAAGAGCATTTTAGCTTTAGCTACGCCGCGGGTTGGTTGCAGTCTCCCTATGCACAAAAGATAGACCCAAGCCTAAATCTGTATTCTGGTGAGCAACACTGTGAGGGATCTAATGATTTTCGAACCTTTTTGGACTCTTGCCCTGATCGGTGGGGGAGGTTGTTAATGAAACGGCGCGAGGCGGTAATTGCTCGTCAAGAGGGTCTCCGTCCGAAAGTGCTTAATGAGGTGGACTATTTACTGGGCGTGCATGACTTGTATCGTTTGGGCGCATTGCGGTTTAAACGTGATTTGAACGGTGTGTTTTTAGATAATGATGAAAAGTTAGCTGCTTCGCCTATGTATTCTATAAGGGCTTTGGAATATGCAGTACAGCAGGTTGAAGAAAATGTTGATATTGATAACCCTGAATATTGGAAGTGGTTAAACATGTTGATGTCGCCAGGGTCGTCTTTAGGGGGTGCGCGACCAAAAGCCAATGTGGTTGATGAGGATAACGGGCTATGGATTGCCAAGTTCCCCAGCCGAGGTGATGAACATGATATTGCTGCATGGGAGTTTGTGACATACAAACTGGCAATGGATGCAGAGGTAAATATGTCTGAATGCCGAGTGGAAAAATTTAATAGCCATCACCATACTTTTTTAACCAAACGATTTGACAGAAGGCCTGATAGCCGGTTGCATTTCACATCGGCTATGACGCAGTTAGGTTATTACGATGGGGGTTATGAGGCGAGTTATTTGGAGTTAGCACAGTTTCTTACCGAACACGGTGCTAATACGAGGGCCGACCTAGCTCAACTATGGCGACGTATTGTTTTTAATATTGCGGTATCAAATACGGATGACCATTTAAGAAATCATGGTTTTATCTACAGCAATGGCGGCTGGTTGCTTTCACCTGCGTACGATATTAACCCTGTTACACCGGCGAATGGTCTGTACTTGAATATTAGTGATGATGACAATAGCCTCAGTTATGAGCTGGCGATGGAGGTTATCGCCTTTTTTCAACTTAGCAAATCGCAAGCAGAGCAGATTAAAGAAGAGGTGCTGATGAGTGTTGCCCAGTGGGAATCTGTGGCAAACAGACTAAAAATTAGTCGTAGTGAGCAACAACTAATGGCTGATGCGTTTAATGTTGAGTAGGGATGCTTAATTGAAATATTGAGGGTTAGCGTGGTTTGACGTTACCTTTTCAAAGCTTGGTTTTTCTATCAAACGTCAACTAGCTTGTCCGGTCTGCGTCAATTAGCTTGGTCGATTTTGGGATTCGGTTTTAAAGCGTGTTTTTTGCGGTAACGGCCTCCTACTATTTTATAAATATCAGCATGGTGGCCTAGACGATCTATTGCGGCAACGGTCATCATGTTGTCACCAACATATGCTGCCCCATTCGCTGAATGCCTGGTTTGTTGTGATCAATAGGCAGCTTCGCTCATAGCGGTGGGCTATTAGTTCAAATAGCACCTGACTTTCACGATCAGTTTTCTTGACATAGCCGATTGCATATTCCGGCTCAAAGTGAACGCCGATATCGTCTAAAATCAATCATTCATATTTATCTAGCTTTTTAAGCTCTGATTCAAGGCCAAGGCCAAGCCCTTCGTGTGCTTTTTGCAGTTGCTGGGCTAACGCCGTACTACTTGTGAACTTAACCCGTATTGATTTTGCGATAAGGGCGTGCCCAATAGCGGCGGCTATATGTGTCTTTCCAAGCCCACTCGCGCCGAAAATCAGAAGGTTGTGCCCTTTTCTAAGCCAATCAAGGTGATTAATTTTTTGCTGCACTTGTTGCGCTGTTATGCCTTGTATTTCATTGAAATCATATTGGCTAAGCTGTTTTCCCACAGCTAACAGGCTGTCTTATTAGACGACAGTATTTACATATGGTATTTCTTGAAAGACGGGCTTGTTTTGCTACAGATTGAACACTTGCATTATTGACTAAAAGTTCAGTTTTATTTGCGTGTTTAATATAATGATAAGCGTATTTTAAGCGTTGATTACCGATATATTTTAGGGCCTAATTATAACGCTTGGGTGAGGCGTTTATGGGTGCTTAAATTAAGTCAATAAAATAGCAAAAGTGGTTGTTATTTTGCTATCGTTTTATTATCGCTTTGTTATCGTATTTTGGTAAGGTTTACCTGCCAAAGTTACCTGCGGTTACTATGAAATGTTGTAACGCTTTGATATACATTGTTGTGAGGACTGCCAGTAATAGCACGAATACCATAACGGGGGTTTGCCCGTTATGGTGAAAATACCATAACGGGGGTTTTTGGGGTTTTGCCCGTTATGGTGAAAATACCATAACGGGGTGTTTTGGATGATTTAGCTCAGTTTTGCTCGTTATATACGAATACCATAACGGGCGTTTTGGGGCTTTTCCTGCTAATAGTACGAATACCATAACGGGGGGTTTCGCGTTATGGTGAAAATACCATAACGGGGTGTTTTGGCTGATTTAGCTCAGTTTTTGCTCGTTATATACGAATACCATAACGGGCGTTTTGGGGCTTTTCCTGCTAATAGTACGAATACCATAACGGGGGTTTTCACGTTATGGTACGAATACCAAAAACGGGGCTTATCGTGTCAATAATGAAAAATCTTAACGGGCATTTTTGGTATGTCGACTTTAGCATACCAAAAACGCCAAAAACGCCATTTTTGGTATGTCGTTTTAATATACCAATAACATGGGGATAGACGGCTAAACTAAAAAAAAAGTAGGTAAATCAAGCAAAACAGCAAAAAAAAACTGGATAAACTTGCACTATATTTAGTTTTATATTAACATCAACTCACAATAAAATGAATGAAAATATCGAATAACTGGATACCTAAATAGGAAATACATAAAAATTAAGAATTGGGACGAGAGAAAAAAACACTCAATTAAACAAACCTAATCATTGCGATGACCTCTATAATCAACTTCCAGATTATTATGAGTATTCTAAACTCTCAGATAAAAACAAATCTCAGCTCAACGTGCTATGCAAACTCGCAAGAAAAATGGGGAACATACTTCCGTACGACGGTAAATGGTTAGCGCGCGGCGCAGACGTAAAAAAATGATATTGATGAACTAATGAAAAAAGGATTTCTCATTGCGGAAACCCCAAGCAATTCAAACACGATATGCCAGAAATTTATAACAGTCTAAATGGCGTTAATCACCCACACGAATCCAACGCGATAACGTAATAAAAAATCAAACAGTAAAACCGGCGGTAGCATTGCGAAAGCGCACCATTATGAGAATATGAAGTTTATCTTCCATTCTAGGAAAGCCAGACCCCTGGCCAAACGCTCTTAGCCGCCTCTTTTATCTCTAGTAAGGCCAATGGCTTAGAAATTAGTTATTGTCGCCCTGAGCGGCTCTAAGGACGCAATTAGGCCGCGAGTCGAGGCCTCCTGGCCGCTAACTCTCGACAGATCAATACGCGAACAGGTGAAGCGAGTCAAACAAATCAGGGTCCGAATTAAAGGGTCGGCTAAATCAGCCGCCAGTGGCTCAAAAAAAACACGACCTGCGAGAAGGTAAACAGCCGTCTTATATCGATGCTAATCGGAGCTATGAGAATAGCATGATCATTGCCCCGCTCACCGGCAACGCAAACCAGCGTTAGCGGCTGAGCGTGCTTGTGATTGTTTAGGGTTCTTACGATAAGACATATGTAAATTAACCTGTTCTGGGGTTATGAGGGTTCCAGCCATAAAAAATTTCTTGATGATTAAACACGCCTGAAGTTTACCCGAACCAGCCATGCTAGTTGTCGCGAATCGGCCAAGCTAATTGTCGTCTAATAATTAATCGCAGTTCAGAACATCAAATTATTGATGACGCAGCAACCAATATTGTTAAACTAGCCGCACCCTTTGCTCCGTTGTCTATCAACTTGCAAAAAAAAAGGGGTGTTTTAGTGGTGACGAGAACCTGGCAGTTTTTAAATGAGGGTGCTTTACGAATGAGATAACACTCGGAAATAGATGAATATGACAGTAAAAAACTATTTAAAAAACAATTTCTTAATTGCTATGCCGAGTATGCAAGGTGATGGTTTTTCTAAGACGGTCACGTACTTGTGCCAACACGATAAATACGGTGCATTGGGGCTTGTTATCAATAAGCAACATTCGATGAAAATGAGCGCGATTTTTGATCAGTTATCCATTAAAGCATTGAGCCTTGAGGTGGCGGAAACGGCGTTATTTGTTGGTGGCCCGGTTCAACCTGAGCGCGGTTTTGTGTTGCACTCGCCCGTGGGGAATTGGAACTCAACGCTGAAAGTAAATGAAGAATTTGCCTTGACCAGTTCGAAAGATATTCTAGAGGCGATTGCAGAAAATCGCGGCCCAGAAAAATGGTTGGTTGCATTGGGTTATGCTGGCTGGGAAGCAGGACAGTTAGAAAAAGAAATTCAACGTAATGCCTGGCTGCATAGCGAAGCCGAAGCACACATTATTTTTGAAGAACCGTTGACTCAACGCTGGGAACTGGCAGGGCATAGAGTAGGTGTTGATATTAGTTTAATGAGTACCGATGCGGGGCACTGTTAATGGCCGTTTGCCTTGGATTTGATTACGGTGTTAAAAAAATAGGCGTCGCTGTTGGTGATACTGAAACAAACTTGGCCAATCCATTAACAACGGTATGCGCGGTTAAGCAAAAAATCGGCTGGGATGAAATTAGCAAGCTAATAGAGGAATGGAAGCCTGCGAAAATGGTGGTGGGCATTTCGCGCAAAGACGATGGCGAAGACAACGAGGTAACGCCGAAAATGGTTCGTTTCTCACGCCAATTAGAGGGGCGCTACCACTGCCCCGTCGAATTGTTTGATGAAGCGTTAACAACCTTTGAAGCCAAACAGTTGTTATTTGATGAAGTGCACGTGAGCGCGAATAAGCTCTGGCAAGTGCAAGACCAATTAGCGGCTAAGCTTATCTTACAAAGTTGGTTAAATACCAAACAACAGGAAAAATAAGTATGCAAACAGACCTAGTATCTATTGATATAAACGCGATTGTTGACGCAATGGCGGATGACTTAGCATCACAAATGAAACAAAAGGGTGTCGACAAACCGTTAATGATCGGCGTACATACGGGCGGTTTGTGGATTGCAGAAAAATTGCATCAGAAATTAGCGCTGTCGAAACCGTTGGGCGAAATTGATATTTCATTTTACCGAGACGACTTTACACGCATTGGGCTCAATCCGAAAGTTAAGCCGAGTAGAATGCCGTGCGACGTTGAAGGCGAGCATATTATCTTGGTGGATGATGTGTTATTTACGGGGCGAACAGTTCGAGCAGCGTTGAATGAGATATTCGATTATGGCCGTCCTGACAGTGTTACATTGGTCGTTTTAGTCGATAGAGGTGCGCGAGAATTACCGTTGCACGCAGACATTGTCGGCTTAAAACTGGATTTATCACCCAAAAAACAGGTAAAATTGACAGGACCCGTGCCTTTAGCGCTCGAAACTAACCGGATTGACTGATATGAGCCCTAGCAAGCAACCTGCTAGTACGTCCTTCAAAGCCCCAGATAGTTCCCGTTTACAACTTGATGAACAGGGACGGCTCCGCCATTTTCTAACTACCGAAGGCCTATCAAAAGACACCCTAATTGAGATCATGGATGCAGCAGAATCCTTCTCTAGTGTTGGCAATCAGGCTGTAAAAAAAGTACCCGTATTGCGTGGAAAGACGATTGTTAATTTGTTTTTCGAGAACAGCACGCGCACAAGAACAACCTTTGAGCTCGCGGCTAAGCGGCTATCTGCGGATGTCATTAATTTAAATATAGCGACGTCAGCTGCTGCAAAAGGCGAGAGTATACTTGATACCATTCGTAATTTAGAGGCCATGCACGCGGATATGTTTGTTGTACGCCATAGCGACAGCGGTGCAGCGCATTTTATCGCACGGCACGTTGCGCCGCACGTCAGCGTTATCAATGCAGGCGACGGGCAACACGCGCACCCAACCCAGGCGATGTTAGATATGTTCACAATTCGACGTGTTAAAAAACAATTCACGAATCTCAAAGTAGCGATTATTGGCGATATTTTGCACTCACGCGTGGCGCGTTCACAAATTCATGCGCTCAACACCTTAGGGGCAAAAGAAGTGCGGGTTATTGCGCCTAAAACGTTATTGCCAAGCGATACAAACTCTTTGGGTGTTCATGTTTATGGTGATTTAAAAACGGGCCTCAAAGGTGTCGACGTGATTGTCATGCTACGCTTGCAACGCGAACGCATGAGCGGAGCGTTGTTACCTAGTGAGCATGAGTACTTCCAATGCTTTGGTTTAACAGAGGAAAAACTAGCCTATGCAAAACCAGATGTGATGGTGATGCACCCAGGTCCGATTAACCGTGGCGTTGAAATGGACGCGGCTGTTGCCGACGGCAAGCTCTCCGTTATTTTGCAACAAGTCGCGAATGGAATTGCTGTTCGAATGGCAGTGATGACGTTGACATTAGGGCCGAATAGGACGGTGATTGATGCAGATAATTATTAAAAACGGGCGCGTTATCGACCCCAAAAACGAATGCGACGGCGTACAAAACGTTTATATCGCAGGCGGTAAAATCCAACAAGTCGGTGAACAGCCCAAAGGCTTTATGGCGGATGTTACCGTGGATGCGACAAACAAATTGGTCATGCCGGGCTTTGTCGATTTAAACGCCAGTTTAAGAGAGCCAGGCTATGAGCATAAAGCTACCATTAGCAGCGAAATGAAAGCGGCGGTGGCGGCCGGTTATACCTCACTGTGTTGTTTGCCAGATACGTCACCTATTTTAGATACGCCATCGGTTGTCCAGCTTATTTTAGATAAAGCGGAAGCCGCAGGATTTGCGAAAGTATTACCATTAGGCGCCCTAACCGTTGGGCTAAAAGGTGAGACACTCAGCGAAATGTACGCGCTTAAAAAATCAGGCTGTGTTGCGCTAAGCCAAGCACCTAAGAGCAATATCAACAGTCAGGTTTTAAGGCGTGCTTTACAATATGCCAGTACGCATGATTTATTGGTGATACTCAAGCCTGAAGACCTCGCCATTAAAGATGATGGTTGTATCCATGATGGCGCCATCAGTGCAAAGCTAGGCTTGCAGGGTATTCCCGTGTCAGCAGAGACGGTGGCTATTTCACAGATTATAGAGTTAGTGCAAGAAACCGGCGCGCGGGTCCATCTAACCGGCGTATCATCCGCTCGATCAGTGGCTATGCTTGGCCGCAAACAAAGCAATCATACTATCAGTGCCGACGTTCACGCGCATCAGTTACACCTAACGGAATTAGATGTTGGGACATTCGATGCGAATTATCATACTTCGCCACCTTTACGCACAGTTAAAGACAAAGATGCGCTAATAGCCGGTGTAGCGAAAAGAGTATTTTGTGTTAGCTCTGGGCATCAACCGCATGAGCTTGAAGCGAAACAAGCCCCCTTCCCTTCAACACAAACGGGTATTTCAAGTCTGGAAACGGTGTTGCCACTTATGCTGAAACTGGTTGCAGATGGTTTAATCGACTTGTCGCAATTGGTGAACAGATTGTCGTATGACCCGTCAAAAATACTTGGTTTACAGACGGGTTGTTTATCAAAAGGGGCGCCAGCAGACGTTTGTATTATTGACCCAGAAAAACAGTGGTTGGTCAGCGAAGACAGTTTATATAGCCGTGGAAAAAACACGCCGTATTTAGGGCATCAAATGAAAGGAAGAGTAACGCACACATTGGTTAATGGCCGTTTAGTTTTCGGAAAGTAATGCAAGAAAATAGCAGAAATACCATATTCATCGAAGATGGAGAGATTTTACAGCGGCAAGCTTTTGATGAAGAACAGTTTATCTTACGTGTTTATGCGCCTAAATGTGCGAGGGACGCTTTGCCTGGGCAATTTGTACATATTCAATGTGACCCGCAGCGCCTAATGCGCAGACCACTATCTATTATGCGTGTGTCGCTGGTGGAGGGCTGGGTGGAGCTTCTATACAAAGCAGTGGGTGATGGTACAGCGCTTTTAGCTAAACGTAAGGTGGGGGAAAGCGTTAATCTGATGGGCCCTATTGGTCGCCCGTTTGAGTTGAATAAAAAAAGGCCCAAAGCGCTTTTATTGGGTGGGGGTGTGGGGATCCCCCCGATGATTTGTTTAGCGGAACTGATAAAGAATCAAAAAAGTGGTATTGAAGCGACCGTTTTTATGGGCTCCGAAGTTCCCTTTCCCTTTAAGCGAGAAAAATCAGCTTTGCCCGTGCTAGGTGTTTCTAATGAGGTAAGTAGTAGCTTAGCATTACTTGAACAATGGAGGGTTCCTAGCAGATTGGCGAGCTTACAAGGCTACAGCGGCGTGTACCAAGGGTATATCACCGACCTTGCACGCGATTGGCTAAGGGCGTTAAATGAAGACGAAAAACAACAAGTTGCAATATATTCATGTGGTCCGACACCTATGTTAAAGGCTGTGGCGTTACTGGCGAAACAGTTCGGTATTCCGTGTCAGGTATCACTCGAAGAATACATGGCCTGTGCTGTAGGTGGTTGCGCGGGGTGTGTGGTTAAAGTAATAACACAGACAGGCGAAGCGATGAAGCGCGTGTGTGTCGATGGCCCCGTGTTTGATGCGCAAACGGTTTTTACTGAGTAGACAAATTAAGTTCGCTGTTTGCGCTGAGCCTTATTGCTGCGCATATGCTTTTTATACCTTTCGCCAACGCCCATTATGTTAAACGGGGATTTTAACTAAACTGATTACGATGGATTATTCCAAATGCTATTTTGAGTAGCGATATATAAAGTTTCGACTTTCTTTCTTGCCCACGGTGTTTTACGCAAAAACTTCAGGCTTGATTTAACACAAGGATCGCTGGTAAAGCAGCGAATATTGATTTGCTCCCCTAAGCGCTCCCAGCCATAATGTTCAACAAGGCTTAGAACTATTTTTTCTAGCGTTAAGCCGTGTAAAGGGTCTTTTTGATTTTGTGTTGTCATATCAGTTATCCCTCGAGTGCGTCTTGCGCTTCTAGCCAAGTTTCTTCAGCGGCTTCTAACGTGTTATCCAGCCGTCTTTTTTCCTCTAATAAGGTGTTGAGCGTTGTTTTTTGTTCTGCGCTATAGATCTCATTATCGGCCAACCTTTCTTCTAGCAATAACTGCTCGGCAGAGAGCTTATCCATTTGTTTTTCGGCTTTTTTTAGTGCATCACGTAAGGGCTTTTGTTGTTGCCTTTTTTTAGCGTCTTGCTGCTTTCGTTCTTTATTTGAACAGGTGCTTTGGTTTGTTAAGAGGTTTTGTTCGCTCACTTTTGCTTGGTTTTTAACCCAGTCAGCATAATCATCTAAATCGCCATCAAACGGCGTCGCTTTGCCGTTTGCGAGCAATAAGAATTGGTCAGTGATGGTGCGCAGCAAATGCCGGTCGTGGGAAACAATCAGCATTGCACCTGTAAACTCTTGTAATGCAGCGCTAAGCGCATAGCGCATTTCAATATCTAAGTGGTTAGTCGGTTCATCGAGCAATAAGAGATTGGGCTTTTGATATACCAAAATGGCGAGCGCTAAACGGGCTTTTTCGCCACCTGAAAAAGGCGCAACGGTATCTAATGCCTTGTCACCATGGAAACCAAAACCACCGAGAAAGTTTCTTAGGTCACGTTCAGTCGCTCTTTTATCAAGCCTCTGTAAATGCAATAGAGGTGTTGCTGAGCTATCTAACTGTTCAAGCTGATGCTGGGCGAAGTAGCCAACCTTTAGGCTTTCTGCAGCCTCTAAAGTGCCGCTACACGCCTTGCTTTCCCCTGCTAACAATTTAATCAGTGTGGATTTACCGGCACCATTAGGGCCAAGTAAACAGAGCCTGTCGCCTGGTTTTATAGACAGTGATACACCATCTAAAATGATATTGTCGCCGTAAGCGAGGGTCGCTTTTTCAACTTTAAGCAGCGGATTTGAAACACGCTGCGGCTTAAAAAACTCAAAATGAAATGGTGAGTCGATATGTGCAGCAGAAATAAGCTCCATACGTTCTAGTGCTTTTAGCCGACTTTGTGCTTGCTTTGCTTTGGTGGCTTTTGCTTTAAAGCGATCAACAAAACTTTGCATATGTGCGCGCTCTTTTTGTTGTCGCTCAAAGTTTGATTGTTGCTGGGCTAAGCGTTCCGCACGTGCGCGTTCAAATTGTGAGTAATTACCGGTATATAAGGCGATACTTTTTTGCTCGAAATGCAGGACATTGTCCACAACAGCGTCTAAAAAGTCTCTATCGTGTGAAATAAGTAACAAAGTGCCTGCGTAACTTTGTAGCCAGTCTTGCAGCCACATTACCGCATCTAAATCCAAGTGATTGGTGGGCTCATCTAGCAGCAAAATGTCGGACCTGCACATTAACGCTTTAGCAAGATTTAAGCGCACGCGCCAACCACCCGAAAAACTGGCAACACGGTGAGTTAACTCGGCTGTTTTAAAACCCAAGCCACTGAGCAAAATGGCCGCGCGTGATTGTGCCGCATAGCCCTGAATCGTTTCTAGTTCGGCATAAAGTTCCGCGCTGCGGTGTCCGTCGTTTTGTAGCTCAGCCATGACTAATTTAGCTTGAATATCGCGCAGTTCAGCATCGCCATCAATCACAAACTCAATGGCCGCTTTCTCGGTCACCGAGAGTTCTTGTGCAACGTGTGCAATAACAACGCCGGCTTGGATAGAAAAGTCACCGGTATCAGCCTGTAGTTTGCCCAACACCATCGCAAATAAACTGGATTTTCCACAACCGTTTGCGCCACTAATGCCTACCCGCTGCCCGTTATGTACCGTGAGGGATACGTTTTCAAATAATAAGTTAGCACTACGGCGTAGTGATACATTGGTTAATTTCAGCATGGGCAGAAAATAAATCAATAGGTGATTTACAAGACATTATACCGTTTCATCAATTAACGGCCGCTTTATGCGATAATTACTTTTTTTGAAGGGCATTATTTCCGTGACATCAGCACAAGAAATTTTACAAACAACCTTTGGTTACGATGCATTTCGTTCGCCACAAGATGAGATTATTAACGTACTTTCCAATGGGGGTGACGCGTTTGTGCTTATGCCAACGGGCGGTGGTAAGTCTTTGTGCTATCAAATCCCTGCACTGCTGCGTGAGGGGACCGCGATAGTTGTTTCGCCGTTGATAGCTTTAATGCAAGATCAAGTTGATGCTTTACAAGAGTTAGGCATTAAAGCGGCATTTTTAAATTCAACGCTTAAAGTTACACAGGCGCGCGCGGTTGAGCTGCAACTATTAAATGGTGAGCTTGATTTATTGTATGTTGCGCCAGAGCGCTTACTCAATAAAGGGATGTTGTTGCTACTAGACCGTTGCCATATTGCCTTGTTTGCTATTGACGAGGCGCATTGTGTATCGCAATGGGGGCATGATTTTCGCCCCGAATATCAACAATTGCGGCTGTTGCATGAACGCTTCCCAAAAATACCGCGTATTGCACTAACGGCAACAGCTGACGCGCGAACTCGGGCAGAAATTATTGCGCAATTACAATTAGAAAATGCGCGTGTTTTTGTTAACAGCTTTGATCGGCCGAATATCCATTATGCGATTTCTGAAGGCAATAACCCAAAGCTACGTATGTGGCGCTTTATACAAGAGAACCATGCAACTGATGCAGGGATTGTGTACTGCCTTTCACGTAAAAAAGTAGAGACAACGGCCCAGTGGCTGAGTGAACAGGGACGAATAGCCTTGCCTTACCACGCTGGTCTGTCGCAGGAGGTTCGGCAAAAGCACCAACAGCGCTTTCTGCGTGAAGACGGTGTGATTATTGTTGCTACTATTGCTTTTGGTATGGGCATCGATAAGCCAGATGTGCGTTTTGTGGCGCATTTGAGCTTGCCCAAAAGCGTAGAGGCATATTACCAAGAAACCGGCCGTGCGGGGCGTGATGGTGAGCCCGCTAATGCATGGATGGCGTATGGTTTACAAGACGTGCTGACATTACGTCAGTTTTTACAAAACTCCAAAGCCGATGAGGTGCATAAACGGGTTGAGCACTCTAAATTAGAGTCCATGTTAGGGTTGTGCGAATTGATTGCCTGTCGGCGACAAGCCTTGTTGGGATATTTCGATGAAGCTTTAGATAAACCTTGTGGTGCTTGTGATAATTGCGTTTCACCGCCAGAAAAGTGGGATGGCAGCGAGGCGGCGCAAAAAGTTTTATCCACCATTTACCGTACAGGGCAGCGCTTTGGCGTGAATTACATTATTGATGTACTGCGCGGCAAGGAGGACGGACGTATTCAGCAAAACAGCCACGACCAACTGAGCACCTTTGGTATAGGTAAAGAATTATCAGTGACAGAATGGCGAACAGTTTTTAGACAATTGATTGCCTTAGGTTATATCAGTGTGGAGGCTGAAAGCCACGGTTCACTCAAACTAACCAAGCAGAGTCGTCCTGTATTACGGGGTGAGAAAAAATTAGAGCTAAGGAAACAGAGAAAAGAAGAAAGTCTTAGTAAAGAAAAAAGCAAAAAAAAACCTGCTCGCCCACAAGACGAACCGTTGTGGGAAGCTTTGCGCGCTTTACGTCTACAGTTAGCAGAAGAGGCAGGTGTGCCACCCTATGTTATTTTTCACGATACCACTTTGCAGGAAATGATAAAGAAGCGTCCGATAATTCTTGCCGATATGCGCTATATCAGCGGCGTGGGTGAGCAAAAAATTAAACGTTATGGGAAAAGGTTTCTTGCTGAAATCGCTAAATACCCGTTAGATGAACTATTCAATAATCACCTGAGTGCCACGGTGAATGAAACATTGATATTGTATCAAACGGGCATGACAATTGAGGACATTGCGAAGCAACGTGAACTGAAACAAAACAATGTGTACGGTCATTTAGCCGATGCGATTGAAGCGGGTTTGCTCGATGTAAAAGACGTGCTGGACTTAGAATATAGCGAGTATCAAGAAATCATCATGACGATCGAATCGCTAGAGGATGAATCCAAAGGGCGCCTCAAACTCATTTATGAGGCATTAGACAAAGAGTACGACTACGGTATCATTAAGTGCGTACAGGCATCGTTTTAACGTTTAAGAGTCCAGTTCATCATCGGCAATCGCGTACTTAGGGTCTTCTATTACATTTACTTCAATCAGCTTTCTTGCTTGATGTAACAGCTTGATACACTCAGGGCTTAAGTGACGTAAGTGTAATGCTTTGCCTCGTTTCATATAACGTTCGGCGAGTGCATCGATGGCTTGAATGCCTGAATGATCAGAGACGCGAGAGCGTGCAAAATCAATGATAACTTCTTGTGGGTCATTCGCAGGTGTGAAGTGTTCCCGGAAATTATGGATAGAAGCAAAAAACAAAGGGCCGATTGGTTTGTATATTTTAACGCCATCACTTTCTTTAATGTCAAAATGCATGTTCTTGGCATGTTTCCAGGCAAAAACCAGCGTGGATATGATGACGCCAACCACCACGGCAATCGCTAAATCGGTTAGCACCGTGACCACGGCAACGGTAATGCCGACTAGGGTGTCAGACATTGGTATACGGCCGAGTAGACGGAAACTCGCCCATTCAAATGTGCCTAAAACGACCATAAACATAACGCCAACCAACGCAGCAACAGGGATCATTTCAATGAGGGATGAGCCGACTAGAATAAAGGCTAACAAGAAGAGTGCAGCGGCAATACCGGATGTGCGCCCACGACCGCCTGAGTTAATATTGATCATACTTTGACCAATCATTGCGCAACCGCCCATGCCACCAAAAAAGCCAGTGGCTACGTTGGCAACGCCTTGACCGATACACTCCTTGTTGCCCTTACCGCGTGTTTCCGTCATTTCATCAATTAATGTGAGTGTTAATAGCGATTCAATTAAACCAATCGCCGCAAGAATAAGCGCATAAGGGAAAATTATTTTCAACATCTCTAGATCAAATGGAACGCTGGGGATGTGGAATTGCGGTAAGCCGCCGGCAATAGTAGCCAGAGGGTTGCCGGTCATATCTTGAAGAACATCTTGCACAGTGCGTAAATCTATATCCAAACCAATAGACAGCACAACGATGGTTACAATGGCAGCCAATGATGAAGGGATGGCTTTAGTTAGTTTAGGTAAGAAGTAAATAATGCCCATGGTCAGTGCAACCATGCCGAGCATTTTGGCCATTTGCTGGCCTTGTAGCCAGGCGAGCTCGCCTGTTGTTGGGTCTAAAAATTGGAATTGCTGTAATTGAGCTAAGAAGATAACAATCGCCAGCCCGTTTACAAAGCCAAGCATCACAGGGTGCGGGACAAGGCGAATAAACTTACCCAGCTTAAAGAGGCCCGCTGCCACTTGTAAAATTCCCATTAACACAACGGTAGCAAATAAATATTGAACACCGTGAGTGGCAACTAAGCTAACCATAACAATGGCTAATGCCCCGGTCGCACCAGAAATCATACCGGGACGGCCACCAATAGCGGCGGTAATAAGCCCAACCATAAAGGCAGCATATAAACCGACAAGTGGCTCAACGCCGGCAACGAAGGCAAAGGCTACTGCTTCTGGAATAAGCGCAAGAGCCACAGTAAGGCCTGAAAGAAGGTCGTTTTTTAAGCTTTGCGTGCGAGAAAGAATTAATTGAAACATAAGAATATAGGACTAAAAGTTGTTGGGTATCAAGAGTCGTTCGCCAGTTATCCCCCCATTATAACAGGAAAATGTGCATCCGCAGCATAGGGTGTGACTCTTGTGTTTAACGAACCTTGCGGGCTTTTCGTGGTCGGCCTTTTACTTTGCCATTAGCTAAATAATTAAGCGCCTGCCGAACGGCTTCGTGCTCAAGAGCTACATAGCTTGAACGGTCAAAAATATCTATTTTGCCGATTTGCGCGCCTTGCAAGCCAGCATCACCGGTCAGTGCGCCTAAAATATCGCCGGGGCGAATTTTATCCTTACGGCCACCGTCTATTTGAATGGTGGCCATGGGGGGGTAAAGCTTATAACTAGTATCCAAATCAAGCGAGACCGGGCTATCGATTAAACAAGGCTTGCCTTGATATTGTTCAATAGCGTCAACACGAATTTGTTCGTGTTCAACAAACAGGCTCATTGCGATGCCTTTTTCACCCGCGCGCCCTGTTCGCCCGATGCGGTGCACATAAATTTCTGGGTTGCGTGGTAGTTCATAGTTAATCACTAAGCCGATGGATTTGATATCTAAACCACGGGCGGCAACATCAGTAGCAACTAACACAGAGCAACTGTTGTTAGCAAAACGTACGAGTACCTGGTCGCGTTCACGCTGGTCTAAGTCACCGTGAATGGCAAGTGACTCAATGTTATTTTTTTGCAATAACTCGGCAACATCACGGCATTGCGCTTTGGTGTGGCAAAAAACAACGGCGGTATTGGGTCGATAGTGTTGAAATAAGCCTAATAGCGTATTATTACGCTCGTGTTTTTTCACTTGATAAAAAAGCTGTTCGATAATATTTTGTTCGTGATTTGACTCAACAGTTACCGTGATTGGATCGCGCTGAATAGAGCGACACATTTGTTTAATTTCATCTGGGTATGTTGCTGAAAACAATAAAGTTTGGCGCGATTTAGGTGTCTTGCCGATAATCTCTTCCATCACATCACTAAAGCCCATGTCCAACATTCTATCGGCTTCATCTAGAACCAGAGTCTTTAGTTGGTCTATTTTTAGCGTGCGTTTTTTCAAGTGATCTTGAACGCGCCCAGGTGTGCCAACAATAATATGTGCGCCATGCTCAAGCGAGCCGACTTGCGGACCAAAGGGTTTGCCGCCGCACAATAGCACCAGTTTAATATTGGGCACGCTACGCGCCAGTTTACGAATCTCTTTACCCACTTGGTCTGCAAGTTCACGTGTGGGGCAAAGAACTAAGGCTTGTATGCCGAAAAAACGCGGGTTAACTTTATTCAACAAACCAATACCAAAGGCTGCTGTTTTACCACTGCCTGTTTTGGCTTGGGCAATAATGTCTTTGCCTTTTAGAATGTACGGTAAACTTTGTGCCTGTACGGGCGTCATGGTTTTATACCCCAAAGAGGCTAGGTTTTTAACTTGCTCTAGTGATATGGACAGTGATTTAAAGGATAAGTCGGTCACAGATTTACTCTCTTTCGGTTTGTTGTCAAATTGAAACCAGCCCAGCCCACTTGCATAAAGTTACGGGTGTTTTGATGCTCATTACCTACAGGCGTTGCTAATACAGCACGGCAAAATTCACCAAATAAAGCCAGCGTTTGTGGCTCGGTAAACTTATTTAACTGAGCACATGTAAATAACTTGCACGATCCGTTATTTTCGCCTGCTTCGTTACGTGTGCGGCCATTATTAAAACCTGTAGGGGTAAAATAGAAAACGCGTCGATAACACCCGCGGTGTCTCTAAATTGTAATGTTATTAATGCTTAGCGAAACTGTTTTATTTGTTTCATGTTATTACAGGAGAGGGCTTGCTTTTATGCTGTAAAGGGCCTTAATTGAAATTCCTTTACTTACTAGAAAATTATCAAAATCTGTTTTTCTTGACCAAAGTTTTTTATGGTCAAAATTATTGGCTACTAGTTTTCCGTCGAGGCTATTTTCCTTAATGAATTTTTTTTTGAAGCCTTTAGCGCCTGTTTCAGGATAAAAGTCATTATATAAGGCACGGTTACTTTTTTTACCGCAGGCAAAACAAAGCTCATCCTCAAAGGTTTTATGTTGAACCATAAGGCAAATATTGTAAGGCTCTAGGCTAACTATATTTTTTGTAAATATAGATAAACAGGTGGTTTTATCTGTGTCAATAAAAAAGAATAAATGGTCGTTTGTATTGATAACTCTTCTTAAATTGAACTTAGTCTCCCACAGGTTATATTTTCTTAAACGCCCAGGTTTTAAATGTTTTTTGCTTTGTAAGTGTCGTAGGAGTTTTTCTTCAGTTTCTCCTTCGTAAAAATAATGTGCCTTTTTCATTACAATAAGGTTTCAATTTTTGTTGTATCAGGAAGCGTATTGAAAACATCATTTTTCACATAACCCAGTAGATTTCGGTCGTTTTTGGTGTAGCCCATTTTTTCAGGGTGGGCTACTTTTACAAAAGGGTCTTTTCGCAAAAACATATAGCTATGCGAAGGAAGGTTCATTTCTAGGATGTCATAATTGTGTGTTGTATAAAATAATTGAGCGTTCGAGCTTAACGCTTGAATCATTAAATTAAGAATGGCTACTTCCATTTCAGAATGTGAATATGCCATTTTTTCATCCAAAAAAAATGTTCCGTCACCTTGCGATATCATAAAGTGAATAAGTTGAGCAATATCAATAGACTCTATAGTGCCTCTAGATAACCGTTGGGGAGTATTTATTTTTCCATCTTCAATGATAATTTCGTCATCGTTAACAAATTTAACAATGAAAGAGTTTTTGATGCTCCCTTTGATTTTATTGACGCGTGTTATTGATGGGTCGAATGTTTTGAAAATAGCTTCTAATAGCTTAATGTTTGGTGCTCGTTGAACAAGTCTTATTGAGGTATTAAACTCACTGTATGTATAATTCCAAACGCTCTCACCATCTAATTCGTGGCCTAACATGCGTGCAACAGATTTAAACCCAGGGTTTTCAATACCATGCATTTCTTCTTGGTTATAGGTAAACGTAGGGGGCGAGTTTTCTATTTCGGCTAATGTTTGTTCAAGCGTATAACTCTTCTTTAATTTGCATACACTGTAGTTTTCAGAAACCAATTTATCGTGATCAAACTCAACTATTAGTTTATAAATTTTGTGCGCGCTTGGGGAAACATAGGTTACTTCAACGCTGGCATTCCTTTCTTTATCGCATATTGTTTCGGGAACCCCTTTAAGGTCTCTACCGAGTAAATAATTGTTGATAAAGCACATTACTTTTCCAAGCGATGTTTTACCTGAGGCATTTGCCCCCATAAGAATGCAGACTTTTTTGAATTTTATATTTGGGAAGTCATCTAAAAACTCACCCTCTAAGGTTGAGTCTTTTATTTTTTTAGGATAGGTGAAATCAAACGCCGTATCCTTAAACATATAAAAATTATCTATTTTTAGCTTAAGGAAAATCATTGTTTTTTCCGATATTTGGATTTAAACCAACTGTATTATAGGTGCTATTCAAGAAGAATAACAAGAAGCCTTTAATTTAGTGTGTATTAAGCTGGGTACTAACTTGGTGATTTAACTTTAATCGATAAGTTGCGCAGTGCTCAAACAAGTATTTCACTGGTTCAAATAATAAGGAATCTCTGCATAACATCTCAATTTTATCGTTAAACACGTGTCTTTGTCTTATGTTCTATATTTTCTGCATGAATACGCAGTTATGTCCTTAATTCAAGCTGATTTTAATCGTTTCTTAGATTTTCGTTGAAGCAGTTCAGTTTACCCTGCGTTTCTTCTGAGCAGTTGTACGCAGCATCCGCAGATAAAGTGCTCTCATCATCTAACAATAGTGTATCTCACTCCTAACTATCATGGACATTGCCTAGAGTGACGCTTTAGCGATGAATAAACCGTCTTCATCAACACCGGTATGAACAGAAAAACCATAGGTGGCCTTCTTGTTAGCTATATGGTTTCTTATAATAAGTCGCTAGTTTTGGCAGCCATAATAAAGTCATTTTTGTGTAGTCCATCAATTTTATGACTCCACCATTCAACTGTAACAGTCGAATACTCTACGATGATAAGTGGATGATGGTTTGCCGTTTCAGCTAGTTGAGCTATTGCATTAGTAAAGGCAATGGATTTTGCATAATTATGTGTATGAAATACACGTTGTAATTTTTGTTTGCCAGAATCTTGAATAAGACTCCACTCCCCCACTTCCTGCATGAATGACTCGATTTTACTTGGCGAAAGTGGTTTAGCACTTGCATCACAAGCTTCACATTTCATTTGATTTAACTTTGTCATATGTTTTTTATGTAATATTGCTAACGGCAGTCCGAGTGCACGTGATGGTTATAACTATGAATTAAACACTTTTTCGTTGTGATATGAAATACTTTTTTTTGAGGCCTCATGACCCGCTTGCTTTTTAATAGCGCCCTTTGCATAAATCAACCCAAAACCACCAATCAGGTGTCTTACATGAGTTCGTTGATAGTGCCCCGTTTCCAATTATGTGCCGTCGCAGCGAAGCGTGGGAACAAGACAAAAAAAATGAGGACGCTTTGTCCTCATTTTTCCTCGGGTTTTGTTATCTACTGACTAAAACTTAAGGTCGACACGTAACTGTATGCTGTCGTCCGTTTGTTTATGCTCGCCTATTAAGTCTAGGTTCAATCTGGAATCTATTGCCCAGCGCGCGCCTATATTATAGCCTTGCGTGTCGTTTGTCATATTTAAGCCCGCGTAAGGGGTCAATAAGCCACGGCCAAAGAACCCAGGTAGTCCGTAACCTAGCTCGGTGTTTAACTGTAGGCTTCTACTGTCGTTGCTATCCTCATCGTTTGCGTAGTCAGTGACGGCTGCTGGCTGCCATATTCTATCGGCAACATTGCTTGGGGTGTCGCCCCAGGCTGGTTGTAGGCTTAACCACAGACCTTGACCGCTGCTGCTAGCTTGGTATTTGACCAGACCGCTGAGCCCCCATTCTTTGTAATTTGACTCGTGTGCCAGTAAACCGTGCGCACGTAGTTCCATTTCCAGCCCCTGTGGGTTGCTGTAACGGTAGCTACCTGCTAACTCTACGCCACCACCTGTCTCGCCACTGCCGTCGTCATAGCGTATTCCCAGTTCTACAGATGGGCTGATGCTAGCACCGCTGGCTAGGGTGTGGTTATGGCTACCTTCTAACGCCATACGGTAACGATGAGCATCTATGGACAATGCTTTGGCATTAGCTAGGTTGCCCTTGTCCACCTTAATATTAGACAGTGAGACCTCGCCTTTAAGGCGCAAGGTGGTGGTGCCAGACAGATTTAGCCAGCTATTACTGGATAATAAATCACCACTACCGCCAAAGGTTAGACTGTATAACTCGGTGTCACGGCTGCTTTTGGTTTCGACGGTATTGATTTTATCGCTAATTTCTACCTCGCCTTGACCATAGCCGAATGTGCCCCATATCCGTCCGCTTTGTGATAAGTCATAACCAAGATAGGGATGGATGCTGGTTAGCGTATTGGTCAAAGTGCCTTTGCTATTATTTGCACTATCATTCTCATCATCGCGTTTATAGTCAATATCGCCTTCGCTGTAAGACACAGCGGCGCCTGCGACTAGGTTTCGGCTTAGACGGGCATCAATACCCACGCTACCACCGACTATCTCACCTTCCCAGTCAACACCAGAGGTATCATCCGAAAGATTAAGGTAATCACCACTGCCCCATAGCGTCATGTTATTAGCACCGTAATTATTATCCCCCGCCACGTTCAGCGGTATGAGGAAAGAGGAATTACTAAGCATTTGCTTAATATCCAAGCCGTCTTGTAACGCGGTGCGAGCATTATTACTGATGAGCTCTTGCAAGGTTGAGCTGCCGCCTAGATTAAGGCTAGTGTCTGTGCTTGCAGAGGCGTCTAATGCTTGGTCAATACGGTTGCTGATATTGTCCACTGTTATTTTTGTTGTTGCTCTGAGCAGTTGTGGTAAGACCGCGTTTAATACTTGTGTTTCGGCAGTCGTATCGGCGATGGTGATGGTGAAAGTCGCTCTGCTGCTTGCGTCTGCACCGTCCGTTACGGTATAGGTTAAGGTTACCGCTGCTGCCGTGCTGGTTGGGGTGCCTGATAGGGTGCGGGTGCCTGAGGCAAACGAGAATCCGGTCGGCAAAGTGCCCGTTAGGCGGTACGTGTAACTGCCATCACCACCCGTTGCCGCTGGTAGTATCACGTTGGTTGCTGCGCCCACTACGTAAACCTGATCCGCTGGCTTCGGCAGGGCTAAGGCGGTAGCGACGGTGACGGTGACGGTGAAAGTCTCAGGGATGCTTGCGCCTGCACCGTCCGTTACGGTATAGGTTAAGGTTACCGCTGCTGCCGTGCTGTCTGGGGTGCCTGATAGGGTGCGGGTCCTAGGGTCTCGGTCAAACATTAATCCATTCACCGTCGTACTAACATAGTCGTTTGTCCCGTCCACTAGAGTGTACGTGTAACTGCCATCACCACCCGTTGCCGCGGGTAGTATCAGGCGGTGATTGCCATACCCTCTGTGTAAACCTGATTCGCTGGCTCTGGCTCCGGCAGGGCTAAGGCGGTAGGTGCATTGCTAATTACGGCGAAAGGTGAAAAACTATCTGCATTGCCACAGACGAGGGTGCCCTCAACCCGCTGGGATGGTAACAATTCCCAAGCAGCTTCAGTGCCAGTCCCAGCGGCGTGATACAAACCTGGGTTGGCTATGCCGCCGTGAGGTAGGCAGATGGCTACAGGGTTGCTATTACTGATACCAGTCACATCAATATCCACTAGGCTACGTAGGGTGCCCGCGACTGTCTCATCGGGTTGAGCGTCTGGCACGTCTGGCGCGTCCCTTTCAGCCCTAAGGACGGTAACCGTAGCGCCACTCAGTCCCCTTGGTAGAGTGATGGTTCCACCTGTGGCTTCAATATCAACAGCAGTATCACCAACCGTTCGCCCTAAGGTGATTTCTGCCAAGCCGTCTGTGTTAGTAGCGGAAGTCGCCGTTACTACTCTCTGAGCATTGTAAGTGTTTGGCACACTCACGGTGAAAGTCGCACTGCTGCTTGCTCCTGTACGGTCCGTTACGGTATAGGTTAAGGTTGCCTCTTCTGCCGTGCTGTCTGGGGTGCCTGTTAGGCTTAGGCTGTATCGGGTAAACAGTAATCTGGTCGGCAAAGTGCCCGTTAGGCTGTACTCGCGACTGGCGACATCACCACCACCCGTTGCCTCGGGTAGTGTTAACCTGGTGATTCCTATACCCGCTACGTAAACCTGATTGGCTGGTGCGGTTAGTGTCAATGGCGCTGCTACGCTTGGGTCAACAGCGAGGACGACAATATTCACTGTAGCAGGTGCTGATCTGACATCAGCAGCATTAAAGGCGACTAAACTAAAGGTTAGCGTGGTATCTACGCTAATATCGAGCGGCGCCGTGAAGGTTGGACTCAGTCCCGTGTCACCGCTCAAGCTTACCCTCGGCGCACCATCATTTACCTGCGTCCACAGAAATTTCACGCCGTCTGCGGAGCTACCAGTCCCGTCTAAGCTTACTGTGGCACCTTTGACAATCCCGGTCTGTTCAATACCCGCATTAGCCTCGGGTGGTGCTCCTATGCTGGGATTACCGACTGTAACCATTACGCTATCAGGTTCCGAAATCGCACCTGTTTCGTCGGTAACTATCAAGTTGAACGTGTAAATGATGTTAGTAGTGCCACTTCCCGGCGGTGCAGTGAAAGTTGGGTTTACAACAGAAGTAGAAAATGATACAGACTCACCGTTGATAATAACACTCCACGCATAAGTAAGATCCTCGCCTTCGGGGTCGCTACTGGCGCTACCGTCCAAAGTAACGGTTGCACCTTGGGGATAAATGCCGTCATGATCGGCGCCCGCACGGGCAATCGGGGCATCATTATCTGCTGTTACGTCAATGGTTACGGCCTGGGGTATGGAAAAGTTCCCATCACTATCTATGGCATTAAAAGTAAACCCTATCCTGGCGTCAGCAAGCAATTCTGGTACTATAAAAGTTGCCGTATCGCCGCTCTCACTCAAGGTCAAGGGAATGTTTGCTGCCAGGTCAAAACCTTGGCTCTGCCGCCATTGGTAAGTTAGAACGCCGCCGTCAGAGTCGCTACTGCCACTGCCGTCTAAGATTACTGTATCACCCTCGTTAGCAGTCGTCGGTGCTACGAGAACAGCGATTGCGGTTGCCTGTGCGCTAGTGCTGAATAAAAAAACCGATAGCAGTAACGCAGTAGCGGCAATAAGACCGTGAGCTGCGTGTGGGGTAGATATTTGTTGAGATAATGGTTGTGCAGACATTTTCTTAAACTCCGTAATTTGACTGTTGGGTGATTCAATTTTTCGTAAGAATACGAACCATAGTTGCGATTAGTATGCAGTAAAACACCACACACAAATTAAATCAACCCCAAAATCTCAGATAGGGCTTAAGTCAGCATTTCAAAAGTACCTATAAGCTTTTTTAAGCCTCATTTTTTAACCGATGCAGCGAATATGACAAAGAGATTGAGCCAAAAATCTGTTCCTCTGCGTCTTATCGTCGGCAATCAGTGCTTAACTGAGTTATTCTGCTACAAATCCGTTATTTTTGTTCGCCTTTGGGTTAAATAGGCGGTGGTTAAAACTCCTTCTGTGCAACAAGACTTGCTCCAGTAATGTTCGATGTTTTTCTCTGCGTTTTACAAATAGTTGCCGTTCTGTTTAGACCACTTTTGCCGCCATCGAATAGAGTCGCCCGCGCATGGTCTCAGCTCGATATTGCGCCAACTATTCTGGTAATAATTGACGCATTAGGGCAAACAAGTTAAAAGAAAGTGAGCTGATTAAAAAGTACACTGCGCTGGTGTTACAGTCTGAGCATAGCAAAACATCGCCACCAAAATCCAATTTTAGCTCTTTGATGCGGTTCTCGCTACTCTCGCCCGTTGGTTATACCAATGAATAAGCTGACTATCATTGAGCGTGTCCCCGCCAGTGGCAATCGCACGGTAAATATAACCGCCATAGCTCACCTTTGTGAGTTGTTTTGTGATGATAAGTCAGACCTATCTGCCCTTTAAGGCCTTTTCTTTTAATCACCGAGCGAAAGGCTTTCTCATCATCTTCAATACAAAAGAGTGTACGGAAACGCCGAGGGCCACACACACGGTTGTTTTTAGGTTGTGGAAAGTATGCGTCAATGCGCTCTGCGACGCTCTGCGGCTCCATATAATGGGCCTATGGCCAAATAAACCTGCGCGAGAGAGCAATCGATCGTTCGTTGTACCGCGTTTATAAGGTAAGATAGTCGTAAGCCTTGAGTTATTGCACCGAATGGATGATGGGGGTTTTTGTTGCTAACCATTATACGGCCAAGGCTTTGTTCGTTTTAGAGGTTTCTATCTAGGATTGGGATAAGTTTAGATTATTGCACAGCTATCACCTAATACTATAATATTGACTTTACAATGCACTGTTATTTTATCAACCGACTTTAAGGATTTCCAGTATGAACTTCATCGCTCGATTCACCAGCTTTTTGTTTATTATCTTTTTACCAACGCTGGCTTTTTCTGCCGCTACTGGTGAACAAGAACTGCTTGATTTAACCAGCCATACCGTTGGTTATCTCGCACTGGCTGTTTTTGCTGCAGCTTATATCTTGGTCATTTTTGAGGAACAATTACATCTACGAAAATCCAAGCCTGTTCTTTTAGCCGCTGGGATTATTTGGATTTTAATTGCTATTGTCTATCAGCAGCACGGTTACGATCATGCTGCTGAAGTCGCTGTCAGGCATAATTTCCTTGAGTACGCTGAGTTATTCTTCTTCTTACTTGTTGCTATGACGTACATCAACGCCATGATCGAACGCGGTGTATTTGACGTACTTAGAGGCTGGTTAGTTGAAAAAGGTTTTAGTTACAAAGTTTTATTTTGGTTACTTGGTATTCTTGCTTTTTTCATCTCACCGATTGCCGACAACTTAACAACCGCTTTGATTATGTGTACCGTTGCTTTAACTGTGGGCGTGAAAGAACCTAAATTTGTTGCTATTTCTTGCGTTGCCATTGTGGTTGGTGCCAACGCTGGTGGCGCATTTAGCCCATTTGGGGACATTACAACCCTCATGGTCTGGCAAAAGGGCATCGTTCAATTCTCTGAGTTCTTCGTGCTATTCTTACCGTCTGTTGTTAACTATGTTATTCCTGCCGCTATCATGCACTTTTTCATCCCTGCCGGCTCACCCGACCCTGTTGATGGCGAAAAATTAAAAATGAAACGTGGCGGTGTCGTTATCGTTGTTTTGTTTTTATTGACTATCATCACGGCTGTTAGCTTCCACAACTTTCTACATTTACCACCCGCTATCGGCATGATGACGGGCTTGGCGTATTTGAAATTCTTTGGTTACTACCTAAAAAGAACTGTGCACAAGGAGGCTGACTACTCCGAAGATCGTTTCGGTCAAGGTGTGGACTTTGAAGCGACTCACCCGCATAGTAATAACCCTGAAGGCTTCGATGTATTCGCCAAAGTTGCTGGCGCAGAGTGGGACACCTTATTCTTCTTCTACGGTGTCATTCTTGCGGTTGGCGGGCTTGGCTTTATGGGCTACTTAGGCCTGGTTTCAGAAGCCATGTACGGCCAACTCGGTCCAACAACCGCCAATGTTATCGTCGGCATTTTATCGGCTATCGTTGATAACATTCCGGTGATGTTTGCCGTGTTAACGATGCAGCCTGAAATGTCTCACGGACAATGGTTACTTGTGACACTAACGGCCGGCGTTGGCGGTAGTTTATTATCCGTTGGTTCTGCTGCGGGTGTCGCTTTAATGGGCCAAGCACGAGGCATTTACACCTTCGCTTCACACCTTAAATGGACGCCCGTTATTGCATTAGGTTATGTAGCGAGTATTTACGTTCATTTATGGGTTAACGCTTCGCACTTTTAATCGACTTGGGTACTCAACTCAGTGAGTGATGTTTTCTCGCCACCCGTTCTTGGCTTTGCTGCGAATAGCGGCACGGGCAAAACCACTTTATTAAGCCGTCTGATTCCCATTTTGAATGAGCGCGGCCTTAAAGTTGGCCTGGTCAAACACAGTCACCACAACTTCGATGTAGACCAGCCAGGCAAAGATAGCTATCGCTTGAGAAAAGCTGGAGCATCGCCTGTTGTACTGGTATCCAGTCACCGCCGCGCCATAATCTGTGAACTATCATCTAGCGAGCCCACGTTAGCCGAACAATTGCATTGCTTTCCAGAGGGCTCCGTTGACCTCATTATTGTAGAGGGCTTTAAGCAAGAGCGGTTTCCAAAAATTGAGCTGCATAGAACTGAATTAAGCGCACCTTTTTTACACGTTAACGATAGCTCTATTATCGCCATTGCCAGCAATAGCGAACCATCCACTCACCTACCCCTTCTCGACATCAACAATCCAGAGCAAGTTGCTAACTTTGTTATCAACAATTTCCTAGCGGCTTAACCGTGGCTGACTTTCGCACAACAGATAGATTGTTAACGCTTGAAGAAGCCCTTGTTCAGATACAAGACGCTTTATCAAAACAAGACAGTTACGAACGTTTGCCGCTTAAAAAAGCACTCCATCGTGTTGTATACCAAGACATCATTTCAACCGTTGACGTACCTGGTTTTAGAAATTCTTCAATGGATGGTTATGCCTTACGGTTTTCCGACCTTGCACAGAGCTCACTCAATGTTATTGCAACATCTTGGGCTGGAAAACCCTACACAGGATTCGTCGGGCAAGGCGAATGTGTGCGAATTTTCACCGGCGCTTATGTGCCCGCAGATTGCGATTGTGTCGTGATGCAAGAAAATATTTCCCAGTGTGAAGATACCATCAACGTCAAACATTGGCCAAAACACGAAGAAAACATCAGAAACATGGGTGATGACACTAAAAGGGGTCAAACTTTATTCGCTAAGGGCAAGGCTTTAGGCCCTGCTGATATAGGTTTACTTGCCTCATGCGGTATAGCTGATATCGCAGTTTTCAAGTCGTTGACCGTTGGCTTTTTTTCGACCGGTGATGAGCTCGCCTCCATTGGCTCTGCATTAAAGCTCGGTCAAATTTATGACAGCAACCGCTATACCTTGCACGCGCTACTTGAAGAAACCGGCGTTACAGCTATCGATATGGGCGTTATTCCAGATAACGCAAAAGCCGTTGAAGTGGCGCTTCATTCAGCCTCTAAACAATGTGACGTCATTATCACCACCGGCGGTGTTTCTGTTGGAGGCGCCGATTTTATAACGAATGTACTCGATAAAATCGGCAACGTTAATCTTTGGAAAATCGCTATAAAACCCGGAAAGCCTTTGCTTTTTGGCTGCATTAATAACACCCATTTTTTTGGCCTTCCGGGTAACCCTGTCTCCGTTATGGTGACCTTTCAACAAGTCGTTTCACCTGCTTTAAAAAAGCTTATGGGGCACTCAACAACTCAAGCCGGTCTCATATTACAGGCGACGACGACTGAAACTATCACAAAACACCCTGGACGGGTGGAGTTCCAACGAGGGTTTGCCGAGAACATCGATGGAAAAATTATCGTTAAACCCACTGGCAGACAAGGCTCACATATATTAAGTTCTATGTCTAAGGCCAATTGCTTTATTGTGCTAGAACAAAACAGTGGCGACATAAAGAAAGGTCAAACGGTTAGCATTCAATTACTAGGTAATAGTTTATGACAAAAGCATCTATTTTAGTGACCGGTGGCGCGGGTTATATTGGCAGCCATGTTGTTAAATTGCTCGGTGAGCGTAGTGAAAACATTATCATCTTAGATGATTTATCCACCGGCCTCGAGTCATCTGTTTTACACGGAAAGTTTATCGAAGGTAATACCGGTGATAAAAAACTTGTTCTGGATGTTTTAGAAAAATACAATGTTGAATCCGTTCTTCACTTTGCCGCGCACACCATTGTTGCGGAATCTGTAGAAAACCCACTCAAGTATTACCAAAACAACACCGGTTGCACACGTAACTTACTCGAATGTTGTTCTGATGCCGGTATTAAACATTTTATATTCAGTTCAACCGCTGCTGTGTACGGTGAACTTGAAACGGGCTTTGCTTCTGAACAAACGCCAAAAGCCCCTATCAATCCTTACGGCAATTCCAAGCTGATGAGCGAACAAATGATTCGCGACTTATCAAAAGCCACCGACCTTAATCACGTCATTTTACGGTATTTCAATGTTGCAGGATCAGACCCTGATGGACAAATTGGCCAATCCACTAAAAACGCCACTTTATTAATAAAAGTAGCCGCTGAGGTTGCTGTCGGCAAGCGCGAAAAGCTATTCGTATTTGGAACCGACTACCCTACGCCTGATGGTACAGGTATTCGAGACTACATTCACGTATCCGACCTTGCGTGTGCACATATAAACGCTTTGGATTACCTCAGAAACTCTGGAAAATCTACAACGCTTAATTGTGGCTACGGCCATGGCTTTAGTGTCAAAGAAGTCATCAATGCCATTAATCAAGAAAGTAGCGCACCTATAACAATAAAAGAAATGCCTCGTCGCGCGGGCGACCCACCAAAACTTATTGCTATTGCCGAAAAAATACGCGATACCCTTGGCTGGGAGCCAAAATTTGACGACTTAAACCTGATTGTTAAATCATCACTTGCTTGGGAAAAGAAACTGGCTAAATGAAAAACTCAGTCATCATCTGGTATGGCCGCATCAACAACAGCAACACCCGCTTTTACAGGCAAAAGAGCAACATCAACCACCGTATCTACCACCGAAACAACTGAGCAAGCGCTTAAAATAGTGATTAAAGCTAACAATGCCCACTTTTCATCGTGTCTTTTCATCGTGTCTTTTCATGCACAAAATTATAGCGAAGTAAAATAGAAAATCACCGTACTTTAAGGTGTTTTTTTAAACCCTGCAAAAAGAATCTGTGTGTGTCGCTGAAATTTATCACAACGCTGGCATAATAGAACTCGTGTGTTGTTATCAAAAGCGGCTAAATATGCGTCTTGACAATATAGCTGCTGAAATATATCCGTTTTACAACAAGCGATCAGGGCTTAGAAAATCAGGCTCTCACTTGCCTATGTATAATATTCCCGTTTATTCGAGTGCTTTAGCTTTGACCCTCGCCATAATATCCATAACATAGAAAAACGATACACCTTCAACACGCTTAGAAGCTTTTCTAATATTCATTTAAAAAAACCTTTGTAGAAATCGTCAATAAGGTCTATATTTTAAAGTAAGACTTGTGTGCAAGAACAATGAGGTAACGAAAAATATTGCACATTCACTGGATAAATGATATTTATGCGCGTTGAAATTTTTTAATCTTTGGTAACACATAAAATAATGGCTACAAAACAAAACAAAAGCTTAGACGGCAGTCACCTAGAGTTCAAACCATACAAAGCAAAAAAAGGTGAAGAGCATATGTCTGCACCTCAAGTAGAACACTTCAAATCCATTCTTATGCAGTGGAAAGATGACTTGATGACCGAGGTTGACCGTACAGTACATCATATGCAAGACGAAGCATCTAACTTCCCTGATCCATCAGACAGAGCTTCTCAAGAAGCTGACTTTAGTCTTGAATTAAGAACCCGCGACCGTGAGCGGAAATTAGTTAAAAAAATTGATGAGTCCCTTAGCATGTTAGACACTGGCGATTACGGCTTTTGCGAGTCATGTGGCGTTAACATTACCATTAAACGCCTTGAGGCACGCCCTACTGCTTCACAATGTATCGACTGCAAGTCTCTTGATGAAATAAGAGAAAAACAAAAAGGTTAAGTGCTAAACCCCGTCAACGTCTTTTAAAACGTTTGCTTTCAAAAGATTCAACATACCGAGGACGATTTGCCCCGTCACCGACCGGGCCTTTACATTTTGGTTCTTTATACACAGCTGTTGCAAGCTATCTACAAGCTAAAGCAAACGATGGAAAATGGCTGTTGCGCATTGACGACTTAGACTCTTTTCGTTGTAAAGCTGAGTACACCAACAAAATACTTCACACCCTTGAGCAGTATCAACTTGAGTGGGATGAAAGCGTTTTTTACCAGCGGTCCCGTTATGACGCCTACCAACAGGCACTAAACACCTTAGAACAGCAAAACATTCTTTACCCTTGCCAATGCTCGCGTAAAGACTTATCTGAACGACACGTGCGCAACGGCATTTACGATGGGTATTGTCTGAATCATCCAATCATTCCCAACAAAGCTTATTCAGTGCGGCTAAAACTACCACAAACAAATATCTCATTTACAGATGCTGTGCAAGGGACCACTCAACAAAGGCTACAAGCTCAGGTCGGCGACTTTATCATGTTTCGCAAAGATGAAATTCATGCCTACCATCTTGCCGTCGTCTTAGATGATCACGAACAGAACATTACTCAAGTTTTAAGAGGTTATGACCTATTACACAGCACCTATCGGCAAATATTCTTGCAGCAGCTTCTCAATATACCTACGCCTGATTACGCGCACATTCCCGTCGTTAACGGCCCTGGTGGCGCAAAACTAAGCAAACAAACCTTCGCCGAAGACGTTTCTTTATCGCCTGTTAGGCAAACGCTGATAAGCGTTTTAACGCACCTGTCACTCAAACCGCCTAAAGAGTTGCTAACATATAGGCCGCATGAGATATTAAAGTGGGCCGTTAGACATTGGTCGCTTAAAAACATTTCGCCAGAAACGGCCATTCCCTTTAATCACTCACTCATTGGACTGTACGTTATTACCCTATTTCAATAGAATCTATCCACAGACCACGACAAGTAGCTCAGATGACCTCCAAAACGAATGATATTTTTGAACAGTTTAATACTTTAATCGGTAGCAATTTACCCGATGAATACAAAAATATTCTAAAAAACTTCCAAGAACAAGGTGTTTTTTACCAACAATTACTGCAAAGCATTAATAATAAAAATGAAGACTTGTCGGAATTTTGGACCTTGCCCAATACGCTGGGCTTTAACACCGACAATGCAGCTCAACCTGATGGGCTAAAATCAATTATTGGTATGGGCTACCATTTAGCATCAAACGAACAGCTTTCCCTTTTTAGTCAGGCGCCCCAACAAATACAAGACAGTTTTAAACGCTTACAAAAAAGCTTATCTAGCTTAGACGCACTGCATAGCGAACTTAGCGAACTAGCAATGAAACGCTTCCAAGTTTTACAAGACGAATCTAACGACACATCTAACGAACAAATGTGCGCGCATTGGTTGAACGCTGGAGAGGCTGCGTTCAATGAGATCAGGCGGCAAGAAGGTTACATTCAGGCCCAACAAACTTTTTTTGAATCACTGGATGAACTCAAAAATAAGCAAAAGGCTGCCGGTGAGCAGTTGTCTAACTTATTCGGCACACCCTCCCAACAATCAATCCAAGATTTACAGAAAGGTTTACATCAGCTACGCATTGAGTTTGCACAATACAAAGAACACACTGATGCGACAATCCACGACTTAACATTGAAACTGTCGAAACATAAATAGCGATACCCCATCATGCTAACCCTACACACAGAATTTGACGATGTTTGGCAAAATGATTTTGTCATGTTGATGGATAACCTGAGTAAAATCGGCAAGAGCCCCCCCCCGAGCGTTGGCGAAACCTCTAAAGAGCTTATATACAGCGAAAACAAGTTGAGACTTTTTCGCTACTTTCCTTTGGATGTTAAGCAAAAAAAGACGCCCCTTTTAATCACCTACGCCTTAGTAAACAGACCTTTTATTGTTGATTTAGAGCCTAAACGTTCTTTGATTCTACGTCTGCTAGAGCAAGGCCAACCCGTCTATCTTATTGACTGGGGGTACCCCGATAGCAGTGACTGTTTCACCAGCCTAAATGACTACATTAACGGCTATATGGAACGCTGCATTCAACGCATTAAAAGAAAAACAACACGTACAAGAATTGATCTTATGGGTATCTGCCAAGGTGGCGTTTTTTCACTGTGTTATACGGCTTTGCACCCTAAAAACATTCGTAAATTAGTGACATTGGTAACCCCCATAGACTTTCATACTAAAGATAACTCTTTGGGGCTTTGGACTAACGGTATACACAACCATACATTATCGGGGCCGTCCGCTAATGTGCCTGGCGAATTAATTGCTCAGCTATTTAAAACACTCAAACCTTTTTTACTCAATCGCGACAAATACAGAAAAATCAAACATCTCGTCAGTAAAAAAGAGAACCTAGATACTTTTTTGCGCATGGAAAAATGGCTAAACAACGGGCCTGATTTAGCAGGACTTGCCGCCGGTGAGTTTCTAGCTGATTTTTATCAACAAAACCGACTACACAACAACACACTATCAATCAATGGGGAGTCTGTGTGCTTAAAAAAGATCAGTTGCCCTGTCTTTAATTTATACGCAACACAAGATCATATCGTCCCGCCTGATTCGGCTCGCGCACTTTGTCAACATATCAAGGCAAAACTGTATGAAGAGGCGCCATTAAATGGCGGTCATATTGGTGCCTTTATCAGCCCAAAGACCCAGCGTACTCTTGTTAGTAAACTGATGAACTGGCTAGATTAAGTCTTTTTGCTAGGCTTATTTGATACAGGCATACTCTGCGTCATCGCATCCCACATGGTTTTCTGAAACCCCTCCATCGCCGACATTTGTTCAGGCATTGGCATATAAAGTTTCATTAATTCAGACATGTCATTCGACTCAATGCCCGCCAGCATTTTATCTCGAATTTTTTCCATCGCCTCTTTTTGCAAGCTTTGCACATCTGGCAACCCCAATAGCTCTCTCATTTCTTGAGGTGTAGCATCAACTTCAATCGTTGCTTTCATCATGCTCTCTGTTTAATAAATAGACTGTGCTTTAACTTGACGAGCACCGTCGTTACTTTAATTATACTGCCTATTTTTTAGCGTCGCCTTCCGTCACTGGGCGACCGACTGGTTTAGGCATTCCTAATCTTGCTGCAGGCATAGCTGCCGCGGTCTGAGGTGCAGGTTTAGCCACCGCTTTCTTAGGTGCTGCTTTCTTAGCCGCAGGTCCCTTAGCTACCTCCTTCTTAGGTGCAGGCCCCTTAGCTACCACCTTCTTAACTGCAGGCCTCTTAGCTACCACCTTCTTAACCGCAGGCCTCTTAGCTACCGCTTTCTTAACCGCAGGCCTCTTAGCTACCGCTTTCTTAACCGCAGGCCTCTTAGCTACCGCTTTCTTAACCGCAGGCCTCTTAGCTGCCGCTTTCTTAGCCGCAGGTCTCTTCGCTGCCGCTTTCTTAGCCGCAGGTCTCTTAGCTGCCGCTTTCTTAGCCGCAGGTCTCTTAGCTACCGCTTTCTTAGGCGCAGGTTTAGCTGCCGCTTTCTTAGGCACCGTCTTTTTTACGCTCGCTTTAACTATCATCGTCGGAGCATCTGCTAAACCTTCTTTAATTAATTCAGCCATTGCTTGCTTTGTTTCCATTGCAACTTTTACAGATTGTTGCGCACTTTCTAATACTTTTTCAGATAACTCTTTATACAAGCCTGATTGCAAGTTCATTAAATCAGCCATAGATTTAACACCACTGACACTTTTAGCTTTTTTTATGCCGCCTTCTAGGCAACTTGAGACCATATCCATCTGCAATTTAGTTAACTGCTTAATCGATTCAGTATTTAATATATTGATTTTCTTTAGTGACGCGTTAGCTTTTTTGCTTAACTTACTCCACTGTTTAACTAAGTCATCTTTCATATTACCGCTCCCATGTTATTTAGGTGTAAAAACCAAATCCTGTAATATATGTTATCAGCCTTGCTGTCAATAAAACATTGCTTTTTTTTTAGAAACTGGTAAACAAACCGCCATTAACTGGAATATTTGCACCTGTTATATAGTTAGCCTGGTTAGATGCTAAAAACCCGACCGTATTAGCAATTTCGCTCGGCTTACCCATTCGTTGCATCGGTATTTGAGAGATTAAGTCGTTACGAATTTCCTCATCTATTGCCATAACCATGTTAGTTGCAATATAACCAGGGCTAACAGAATTAACAGTAATCCCTTTTCGTGCAACTTCTTGCGCTAACGCCATTGTAAAGCCATGCATACCTGCTTTTGCTGCAGAATAATTTGTTTGACCAAATTGACCACGCTGCCCATTAACAGAAGAGATGTTAATGATACGGCCAAATTCTCTGGTCAACATAAAGTCTAAAACGCTTTTTGTCATATTAAACACACCATCTAAATTAGTAGACAACACTGCGTCCCAGTTAGATTCGTCCATGTTTTTCAAAAATCCGTCTCGCGTAATACCTGCGCAATTGACTAAAACTTCTACCGGACCTATTGCCTGTTCAACATGCTTGACCATCGCTCCACATGCTTCAAAATCAGTTACATCTGCTTCTTCAACAAGAAAATTAAAGCCTGCTTCTTTTTGCTCAGCAATCCATTCGTCTGCCTTTTCAATCTCTTTGTTAAACGTTGTAGCAACAACTATATAACCACTTTCAGAAAGCTTTCTCGAAATTTCAGAACCGATACCACCCAAACCACCTGTTACTAAAGCAACTGTTTTACCCATATCCAAAACCCCTGTTAGTTTAATTTATTTATTGCAACGCAATATAACAAATGCTGCGCTGCAAGTCAATTCAGCTGGGCCTTGAAATAGGACACACGCCCTCCTTCGTTAGCAACATAATCAAACCATAATTTAATTATCATACGTTCCCTGTACAATGCGTAAGACACGGCCACTGCGAGTAAAAATCATGTTATTACTTATTTCCCCTGCTAAAACTCTAGACTACGAAACCCCAGCGTCAACCGCTATTTTTTCGCAACCAGAATTTTTAGATGATTCAGCTGAACTCATCGATCAGCTAAAAAAACTTTCCCCTTCTGATGTTTCTTCACTAATGGGTATCAGCGAAAAACTAGGTGTGTTGAACAGTAATCGCTTTATCGATTGGCAGCTTCCGTTTACACCCGACAACAGCAAACAAGCTCTGCTGGCATTCAAAGGCGATGTTTATGAGGGTATGTCCGTTAGTTCATTCAACCAGAGCGACCTAAACTGGGCTAACCAGCATTTGCGAATTCTTTCAGGTTTGTACGGCTTACTTAAGCCCTTAGATCTTATGCAAGCTTACCGTCTTGAAATGGGCACACGTTTCAATAACCAACGCGGAAAAAACCTATACGAATTCTGGGGCGATAAAATAACCGAAAAAATAAACCAAGAAGTCACTCAACAAAAAACCCCCGTATTGATTAACCTCGCGTCCAATGAGTATTTTAAGTCTGTTAAACTAGCGTTATTAAACGCAGCGATTATCACGCCTGTTTTTAAAGACTGGAAAAAAGATAAATACAAAATCGTTAGTTTTTATGCAAAAAAAGCACGTGGCATGATGTGCGCTTACATTATTAAAAATCGTTTAGACAATCCAAACGATATCAAACAGTTTGATATGGCAGGTTACGCCTTTTCAGCCGAGCAATCTACAGACAAACAATGGGTGTTTTTAAGAAAAGAAGCGGCCTAACCTTCTAGCGCTTCGGCCTCTCACGACAAACGTGGCTGATCCGCATTTTATACGTACCAGCCACGTTTCGAGACTTGTACAGGTGTTATTACAACACTCGTATGCAGTGGCATCATCTAGTAAGGCAAACGCAGTATTTGCAAATACCATTGCATGACTGAATAAAACTCCATACGAGCTTTCATCCAGATAAAAACACCCCAGAGTAACTAATCAGTTGCTAATATAATCCGTATGGCGTCCAATCTAAACGTCGCGCATTTTAGATGAGACCCCATGTCTTCAATCAACGCTTTTTGCTGCGTAATTTCAATATCACGAATGTTTAAGTTAACCTTGGCCAACGCGCTCAGTCTTTCTAAACTTGCTAATTCACGTTGCCGCATATCAGAAACACTTTCACTCACTAACATCTCTTGTTGTTCGATAAGCATTTTCTCAGCCACGAAACCGCCCAACGAGAAAACAAGTTACAAAATTGCGTTGTTGTGCTGTTTAGAATTTGTGCAATATTGGCTTAGAACTCGATGGTCGCACCCATACGTGCACCAACATCACCCCCGCTAGAACCATAACCAATGCCACCGTTGATCGACCAGGTTGAATTTATACGGTTAGCAAAAGAAATGGCAACAGCGGTTTCGCTATTGTAGGTGCCGACACCGATAGATAGATTGAGGCTTTTGCCTCTGGAAACCGATGGTGCTTGCATCGCCAGGGACATCGCTATGCCTGTTGACAGATCGCTTTCCAATTCATCTACTTTTTGATTCAAACCGTCGATACGTCCGCCGAGTGCTACATCCGCTCTGCCGAGAGCAGCGTTCGAGGCGGCTCTGTTTGTTGTTTCTGTACCGATACGGTTATTGAGGGCGTTGACTGCGGCGGTTCTGTCTGCTATTTCAGTATTGAGATTTGCAGCGTTTGCGGTATCCACGGTTTCTCTTATCTCTGCTTCTGTATTGATACGTCCACTGAGAAGGCCCTCTGCGGTGCCCCTCGCTGCTATTTCAGTATTGAGATCAGCGCGGACAGAGGTGCTCTCTGTTTCTTCTGTACTAAGACGAGTGGCGAGAGCGGCGACCTCTGACGTTCTAGTTCCTATTTCAGTATTGAGATCAGCGCGGACAGAGGTGCTCTCTGTTTCTTCTGTACTAAGACGAGTGGCGAGAGCGGCGACCTCTGACGTTCTAGTTCCTATTTCAGTATTGAGATCAGCGCGGACAGAGGTGCTCTCTGTTTCTTCTGTACTAAGACGAGTGGCGAGAGCGGCGACCTCTGACGTTCTAGTTCCTATTTCAGTATTGAGATCAGCGCGGACAGT
>LWTM01000070.1 GCA_002101205.1 Cycloclasticus sp. symbiont of Poecilosclerida sp. N
TGCCTTGCGCTGAAATGGCAGCAGATGAGACTGGGTTTCCGACTGGTGCACGGGCACACCCAAATCAATCCGGTTGGGGTGAAAAACTTCCAATATTTTAAAGGTTTTCGCTACTTTAAAGGCACTGTAATGCGGTAGCATTACAGTGCCACTGCCCACGCGCATTCGCTGTGTTGCGTTATCATCTCTGGGCATGGTCTAGCATAGCCTAGCGTATCGTGATGCTCGGCTAACTAGTCGTGATGATAACCGACATCGTCACAATATTTAGCTAATTTAATACTTGTAAAAAGCCCCGAAGACTCCGGTTGATCATCATGAACAGGCGATTGTTCTAATACGCTTAACCGTAAATTATTAGACAACGTGTCTATTCATAATTATATTCACTTCTTTTAAAAGAAACGGTCAAAATGGAGCTGATTAAAAGGCACTTTGTGCTTTATCATTAGCATTTTTTGTATTGCATGGGTCATCGGTGGCGGCCCACAAAAGTAAAACTCATACGCTGACAAGTTTTCACTTAGTTCTTTCTCTACGAGTTCGTGAATAAACCCCACTGCACCATCCCAGCCCTCTTTATCCGCCAAATCAGGGTCAGAGACAGCGTTATAGCTTATAAGCCGATGTTTTACATCACCAAACTCAGCCAGAATAGCGGGCGTACAAATATCTTTTGGTCCGCGGCCACCATAAAAAAGGTGCAGTTTATGCTCATTAATCCGTGGATCTGTGGCAACTGCCCTGGCTATAGAAATCATCGGAGATAAACCCGAACCACCGCCAATACAAACGATCTCTCTGGGGATTTCTGCTTTTAAAAATGCCAAGCCATAAGGCCCGTCAAGCTCTATAGTGTCACCTACTTTTAAGCATTCAAAAATAAAATTAGAACCTCGTCCATCAGGCATTTTCTTAATAATGAAACACCACGTACCATCCTCATTCGGCAAGTTAGACATTGAATAAGCCCGATCACCTTTTACCCTCGGCAGGGACAGCAATGCAAACTGCCCAGGAATAAAGCACGCTGGCAGGCTTGACTTGAAAACAAACTCTGCCATGTCATCGGTTAACTTTATTGACTCAACAAAACTAACTGTAACCCTTCTTGGCGTGCTTTGCGGCACCGAATGCTGATCAAAATTGACTTTAATTGTGCAGTCAGACGTTGCTCGGCATTGGCAGGCCAATTTACGGCCTTTTCGAATATCTCGAGGCGACAATCCTGGCGCATCTGGCCATAAATCTTCGACCTCACCGTCCAGTAATTCGAACTTACAACACCCACAACCACCTGAGTTACATTCATAAGGAAAACCTAAGCCTGCCCTTAAAGCAGACCTAAGTAAGGTATCTTCCTCATTTTGTTGATATTCGAAGCCTTTCGCATCAATTTTAATTTTAAAACTTGGCATCACTTAACCCTTTACCTTAATGTGACCTGAACGGTGTTATATCCGCACATCAACCAGTACTTCATCATATTCAGCTTTAAGTGGGTACTCCGCAATTTGGCCATCTTTTGAGTTAATACCTTTCCCCGATTTAGAATCAAACTGCCAAAGATGTGTGCTACACGTTAAAACTCTGTTTTCATGAACGCCATCGGCTAAATCAATTTCTTGGTGAGGGCAAACTCCCTGAAATGCTTTGAAATTAGAATCCTCTTGAGCAGCTAAAATAATCCGCTAAAAAGCCATAGTCCAGAGTTTCAACTCCCATTTGTTTCATTTTTGCAGTGGATGTTAGTCCCATTTTGCCGGGTGGGCAACTATCCTGACAGCAGGGGCCGGATAAAGATGATTATAAAAAGAAAAAATTTCTGCATAACTTCAATATCCTAATCTGAATATTGTTAAAATAAACAATGCAAAAATCATTCTCAGCACAGGCCGAACTTTTCGTTTCAACCGCTGATTTAGAGCACCCTCTACTTCATAGCCTTAATGATACCGAAGCACTATTGGAGTGGGCTGAAATAGAGACATTACTTTTAGAAGCGGCGCAATCGGGTTCAGGTAATAGTAAAGATGGAAAACCAAAGAAAGGCCCAGAGGCTGGTTGGTATGTTAAAAATGACAGTCGTGGTAACAAGAGGGCCACCTATGGTTTTATTCATCGCCAAAGCGTGATGCCAGGCAATGTTCACGATTCTCAAGAGCGTGACACTTTATTGTTAGGTGATGAAACTGCGCTATAGGCGGATGCTCCTTATAGTTCACAACAGACCAGCGATAAGTTAGCAAAACATGGTATCGACGATCAAGTGCAACGTAAGAGGTATCGGGTAAACTTTCATCAGAAGAAGAGCAAACCCGTAACAAAGTGATTGCAGACACCCGAGCAGGTGGTGAGCGTCCTTTTGCCACGTATTAAGAGACTCTACGGGCTTGGCAGAACACGGTTTATGGGCAGGCTAAAAATACGACAGTTTATGGCCCAGTTGCCATGGCAGCAAACATTCGCAAAGGGGCTAAGCTTTTAATACTCTCCGGTTACCAGAGCCAAGTTATGCGGGGTAAATATGTCGAAATCAGTGTTAAGCACTGGAAACAGAAAAAAAATCGATAATTAACAACACCATATGCCCCATATTCATGTGCATTATCAGAATGATAGCGCAATTATTGAAGGTTCTAGTGGTGCAATATTATGAGGGAAAGCTACCCGAGCCTAAACAGAAACGTGTAGATGCCTAGATAGAAATACACAAAGACGAACGAATGGCTGACTAGGATTTTGCCATTTTAATGGTGAACCTGTATTTAAAAGCGGCCCTTTAAAGTAGGTAAAAAATGAACCCTCGTGTGATTAGTGTTGAAGCAGAACAAGGTCATAAGCTAAAAATTGTTCATTGAAAATGAAAATGTCGTACTTATGAGTTGAATTCGCCAGGTATTGTGCTATAAAAGACATGAAAATTAGATTATTTATTGGAGAAAATTAAAATGGTTAAACTCAACAGGGTTACTTTTCTAATACTATTTGCATCTCTAGTTAGCTGCGCACATAATGAAATTAGCGGAATGAAGTTCCCTGATGGTCAAGTGCAGCAGATAGCGCGTCACGGTGAGGTTAAGTGGTTACCATGTCCGCCTCATTTGCCTACTGGTTGTGAAATCAGTATTCTTGACGGTCATCCTGAAAAAGCCGATCTTTTTACAGTTCGCTTCAAAGTGGATGATACTTTTTTTATGCGGGCACATACACACCCCAAAGATGAGCGAGTCACAATCATTTCAGGTAATGTTTCAGTTGCATTTGGAAGGGATGCAAAACATGAAGATGCAAAGCACTTCAAAGCTGGAGATTATTACATTAATGCAAGGAATTCGATACATACGGTTTGGATAGATTCGCCCTCAATTATTCAAATAACAGGGATAGGACCTTGGGAAGCAAATTTTGTTAATAACGACCCTTCCATAAGCCATGATTTTAATCCTGTTTCCCGTTCTTATGGTAAAAATATTCCTTTATCTTTACCATAAAACCTAAAAACACCTTGTTTCCCTTGCTTTATTACTCTACTTCTAAGCTTTTCCACTTAGGAATTTTTCAGCCTAATATGTACGGGCATATCGGGACAACTTGAGTAACCGTATCGGCAAACTCTAAATTGTATATAAGCCCAACTCGCTTAATAGTAGAGGTGAACGTTTGCACGTCGTTAAGTTCTGAACTGAATAGCAAAGCTATAGAAACTAAGGGTGGGGATTTTTAAATAAAACGAAGTATTAGATATGCTCAATATCCCCCTCTGTCAGGGTAGTTGTTCACCCAGCAAAATGGGACTTCAATAATTAATGAGGGGGCGTAGAGAGTAATAAATGAGCTATTCAAAGGGGTAACAATAAGCAAATCATCTGCGGTTGTATTCTCCCCATCGCGTTTTATTTCGGCCAAGTTAAGCCAAAGCGAATACGCGAATTTAAGCATCACGCAAAGCGCTGGCGTTATGATGTGAAAGCCAAACAACTTGGTGAGTTGATGCAGGTTGATTACATGAGCGTTAGCTTCACAGAAGGCTTTAACTTCAAAGAATTTAAAGTGACAGGCCCCATCACAGGAACAACGATTATGCGTAGTTACTCTAGAACAAGCAGTCGCAATGCAGGGCGCTTTCTTGACTGCCCGATAGATCATGCCCTTTGAATTACTCTCTATCGAGGTAGATGGTGGTGGTGAGTTTAGAGAAGAATTTGAGGATGCTTGTAAAACAAGAGAAATCCCACTCTTTGTTTTACCGCCAAGAAAACCGAAGTGGAATGGCTGTTTGGAGAGAGCTAACGAGACGATGTGTTATGAGTTTTATTTTTTTATCAAGGAGCTTTAATCACAGAGGCTGTTAATCGAAGACTTGAAGTCTATCAGCAATATTACAATAACTATATGGCTCAAGGTGGCATATAATTGGGAATGTTTATAGGGTATTACCAACACCCATGTAAGACACCTGACTTGTCTCACCGGCACTAAATCCGAACATAACCTTGAATATTAAGTGTTGATGTTTTAATCTAACGGGCATCATTTTTGGGGGTAGTATTGATGGTTAAGGAAGCCAATAAAGCGGTTGTGTCGGATGATGATGTGCCAAAACAAGATGTATTAGACAACTCAAAGAAGACAAAAGAAATCAATGGTCGACCAGGGCTTGAACCAACCCGTTATGGAGATTGGGAAAAAAATGGTCGTTGTATTGATTTTTAAAGGGTTCTGCATAATGTAGCGAGCGCAGACAAGGCAACAAAAGTAAGCACTTTAGGCGGGCAAAAATTAGCGAAAAAGCGGAGTTATTCTCATGAGACCTACTTTTGTAATGTAAATGAGCATTTTGAGCTGATTTTTACCAATAGTAGGTGCTTTAAGCAATGCTGTATTGTCAAGCGCAGTAGTTATGCTGGGGGTCTCTTTATAAACAGTTTGATTTTTTGGATAGATAACGAGGTTTTATATGAGTAGCAATAACAGACCATTGTCACCTCACTTAGACGTGTATCGGTTGCCTTTATCAGCACTGATTTCCATAGTCCATCGAGGCACGGGTGCTTTTCTTACGACTGGAACAATCGTATTAGTATGGTGGCTAGTGGCACTAGCAGGCGGGGAAGCGTCATTTATGGGCGCTCAAGATTTTATGAGCGGTTTTATTGGACGACTTGTTTTGTTTGGCTGGTCTTTTGCCTTGTTTTTTCACCTGGCAAACGGTATTAGGCACTTGGTTTGGGATGCAGGTTATGGTTTTGAAAAAGATGAAGTCGAAAAGAGTTCCTTTATTGTTATTGGCACATCTGCTTTTTTAACCATCATGATTTGGGTCGTTGCGTTCTCATCTGGGGCAGGGGTATAAAATGAGTTTAAGAACACCTTTGGGTCAAGCAAAATGCTTAGGTTCAGCAAAAAAAGGATTTCACCACTGGTGGGCTCAGCGCGTTACTGCTGTTGCGCTTATTCCATTAACCATTTGGTTTGCATATAAAGTAGCTGTATTGAGCATGTCTGATTATCAAACAGTTTCCGAGAGCATAGGGTCACCTTGGTCAGCCGCATTGATAGTTTCATTGATAGTGGCGGCTTTTTACCATGCTGCTTTAGGTATGCAAGTTATCTATGAAGATTATGTGAGTAATAAAGCGGTTCGTATTGCTGCGATTATGGCTACAAACCTTTTGCTATTTTTATTGGCTACGGCGGCGACAATTGCTGTATTGCGTATCGCCCTTGGAGGCTAGAGTTTAATGAGCATTGAAGATTATGAAATAACTGAGCACAAATATGACGTTGTTATCGTTGGTGCCGGTGGAGCAGGTTTGCGGGCAACATTCGGCATGGCTCAAAAAGGACTGAAGACAGCTTGTATTACAAAAGTATTCCCAACGCGTAGCCACACAGTTGCAGCTCAAGGAGGCATCAGTGCGGCGTTAGGCAATATGGGTAAAGACGACTGGCGCTGGCATATGTATGACACGGTTAAGGGGTCAGACTGGTTAGGCGACCAAGATGCGATTGAATATATGTGTCGTGAAGCGATTCCTGCGATTGTTGAATTGGAACATTATGGGGTGCCCTTTTCTCGCACAGAAGAGGGTAAAATTTACCAGCGCCCATTCGGCGGCATGACAACAAACTACGGTGAAGGTACAGCGCAACGTACTTGTGCGGCAGCGGATAGAACAGGCCATGCGATTCTTCATACGCTATACCAACAATCTTTAAAATACGACGCTGAGTTCTTTATTGAATACTTTGCGCTTGATTTAATTATGGATGACGACGGCGTTTGTCGTGGTGTTCTAGCCCTTAAAATGGATGACGGCACATTGCATTTGTTCCGTTCCCACATGGCTGTTATGGCAACAGGTGGCTATGGTCGTTCATTCTTTTCTTGTACTTCTGCGCATACGTGCACAGGCGATGGTAATGCAATGGCACTTCGTGCAGGTTTACCTCTACAGGATATGGAGTTTGTTCAATTCCACCCAACGGGTATTTATGGCTCAGGTTGTCTGATTACCGAAGGTGTGCGTGGAGAAGGCGGTTACTTAACTAATTCTAAAGGTGAACGTTTTATGGAACGTTATGCGCCTAATGCGAAAGACTTAGCATCACGCGATGTGGTGAGCCGTTCAATGACGATTGAAATTAATGAAGGCCGCGGTGTAGGGCCGGACGGTGATCATATATTCCTTCACTTAGAGCATTTAGGACCCGAAGTGATTGAAGAGCGCCTTCCAGGTATAGCTGAGAGTGCGAAAATATTTGCTGGCGTTGATGTGAGCAAAGAGCCAATCCCTGTGCTCCCTACAGTTCACTACAACATGGGTGGCATCCCAACGAACTATAAAGGCGAAGTGGTGACATTGAAGGGTAAAAACCCAGATAAAGTTGTCGAAGGGCTTATGGCGATTGGTGAGGCAGCTTGTGTATCTGTTCATGGTGCAAACAGGCTGGGTTCAAACTCATTGCTTGATTTGGTTGTATTTGGTCGCTCTGCAGCGATTAGAGCGGCTGAAGTGATTGAAGCGGGTTCAGATCACCCTGATTTAGCCGCAACAGCTTGTGATAAAGCATTAACGCGTTTGGATAAATATAGAAATGCTGATGGCTCTAAAAAAACCTCTGAAATCCGTTTAAATATGCAGAAAACCATGCAGATGCACGCTGCTGTGTTTAGAACAGGCGAATCATTGGAAGAGGGTGTTAAGGAGCTTAAAAACGTTATTAAATCATTTGAAGACGTGTCTGTTTCCGACCGTTCGCTTATTTGGAACACCGATTTAATTGAAACGCTGGAATTAGATAACTTGCTTTCTCAAGCAGCTGTAACCATTGAAGGTGCACTGAATAGAGAAGAAAGTCGTGGTGGTCATGCGCGTGAAGATTTCCCAGACCGCGATGATGATAAATGGCATAAGCACTCAATCATGTGGTTTGACGAAAAGAATAAAGTGAAAATTAAGTACCGCCCTGTACATATGTACACATTGTCGGATGATGTGGATGTTGTTCCGCCTAAAAAACGTGTCTACTAGATTTAACGAGGATAAATAAATGGCTGAATTTACACTTCCAAAAAACTCCGTGGTCCAAGAAGGAAAGGTCTACTCTGCGCCTGAAGGGGCAACGAATCCACAAGAAGTCCATGTTTATCGTTGGGATCCAGACAGTGGCGAAAACCCACGGGTTGATGTTTATAATATTGACCTAGATTCTTGCGGCCCAATGGTGCTGGATGCAATTATCAAGATTAAAGACGAAGTTGATCCAACACTGACGTTCCGTCGCTCATGTCGTGAAGGCATTTGTGGCTCATGTTCTATGAACATCAATGGCAGCAACACCTTGGCGTGTACTAAGGATATTGGCGATATTGATGGCCCTATCAAAATTTACCCATTGCCGCATATGCCAGTGGTTAAAGATTTAGTGCCTGACCTCACGCATTTCTATGCGCAATATGCGTCTATTAAGCCATGGATTCAATCAACAACGCCTCCGCCGCCTGATAAAGAGCGCTTACAGTCAAAACAAGATCGTGCACAGTTAGATGGCTTGTATGAATGTATTCTTTGTGCCTGCTGTTCAACATCATGCCCAAGTTACTGGTGGAATGGTGACCGTTATTTAGGCCCAGCTATTTTGTTACAAGCTTACCGTTGGTTAGTAGATTCACGTGATGAGAACGCCGGTGAGCGTTTAGATGAGTTAGAAGACCCGTTTAAATTGTACCGTTGTCATACGATTATGAACTGCACAGAAACATGTCCAAAAGGTTTGAATCCAGCGAAAGCGATTGCGGAAATTAAAAAGCTTCTCATCGAACGTAAAATAGCTTAGTGTCTGAAAAATCAAAGCTCCTTTGGCGCTGCCGACGTGGTGTGAAAGAGCTTGATGTTTTGTTTACCCAGTTCGTAGAAAACTCTTACGATAGTTTGTCTAAAAGCGAAAAGCTTGCATTTGATAAATTACTGAAAATAGAAGATCCAGATATTTTGGGTTTTATGCTTCACGGTGAGAAGCCGACGGATGCTGACGTGGCTGATATAGTTGAAAAAATTCATACCAGTATTTGATCTTTACTTAAAATAATCGCTAACGCTTAAGCTGACTCTTGGTTTGATTTTTATTCTTCCAATCATTTCTTGCTGGTAAAGAACTGCTATTAAAGGCTAAGGTGTAAGAATCGTATCTTTTTGGAAGTTCTTTTGATCCAAGCTAGGGTAATCAAGCGTGTAATGCAAGCCCCTGCTTTCTTTTCTAAGAAGGGCGCTATTGACGATGAGTTCCGCAGTGTTAACGAGGTTTCTTAATTCTAGAAAATCACTCGTTACGTGAAACTTTCCGTAATACTCGTCAATCTCTTCTTTCAGTAAGTTAATTCGATGTTTCGCCCGCTCTAATCGTTTAGTCGTTCTAACGATTCCGACGTAATCCCACATAAACCTACGTAACTCAGCCCAGTTGTGTGAGACAACAATAGCTTCATCTGAATTAATCACGAGAGAATCATCCCATGCTTTAATGCTGGGAGATGTGGGTGGGTTTTGCAAGAACTTCGCAATATCGGTACTGGCTTGTTTTGCGAAAACCAAGCATTCGAGTATTGAGTTGCTTGCCATTCTATTGGCACCATGTAGACCGGTGAAGGCAGTCTCACCAATGGCATATAGACCTGCGATGTCGGTTAGTCCATTTTTATTCGCCATAACACCGCCGCAGGTGTAGTGTGCGGCAGGTACAACAGGCAAAGGCTCTTTTGTCATATCAAAGCCAAATTCAAGGCATCTTTGGTAAAGCATTGGAAAGTGCGATTTGGTGAATTTTGCTGTTCTATGGCTCATATCTAGGTAAACCGAAGATATGCCTAAACGCTTCATTTCGTGATCTATGGCTCTAGCCACAACATCACGCGGTGCAAGCTCCGCTCGCTTGTCGAAGTTTGGCATAAAACGTGTGCCATCCGGCAGTAATAACAAACCGCCTTCGCCACGAACAGCCTCACTAATTAGAAAAGATTTCGCTTGTGGGTGGTAAAGACAAGTGGGATGGAACTGCATAAACTCCATATTGGCAACACGACACCCTGCGCGCCAAGCCATTGCGATGCCATCACCAGTTGAAACATCTGGGTTGCTTGTATATAGATAGACTTTACTAGCTCCACCCGTTGCCAGTGTCACGCAGGGTGCTTTCATACTGATAATGGCATCTTTTTTTGTATCTAGAACGTAACAGCCGGAAATATACTTTTTACCATTGTTGTTTGTCTGCGAGGTTACCAAGTCGATCACATTGTGGTGCTCAAATATTTTAATGCTGGGTCTAGCAAGAACTTGGTCGCTAAGTGCCGACTGGACAGCTTTACCAGTGGAATCATTAGCGTGTACAACGCGTCGGTGTGAGTGTCCACCTTCTTTGCTTAGATGCAACTTGTTTTTCGAGCGAGTATTGTTGTGCGTAGAAAATTGGACGTTATGCTCCAGTAACCAATCAATGCTTGTTTTTCCTTTTGATACGACTAACTCAACAATATCTTCATGGCACAAACCCGCGCCTGACTTTATCGTGTCTTTTTGATGAGAATCGAGTGAGTCAAGTTCATCGAGAACGGCTGATATTCCGCCTTGAGCATAATTGGTACTGCCTTCAGACATGCTTAATTTAGCTAAAATAGCAATATCAAGATGTTCAGGAAGAGAAAGCGCTAAACCAAGGCCTGCCGCGCCGCTGCCAATAATAATGACATCATAAGTGAATGAATTATTCGACATATTAATTATTTATTAGACGGGCTTTAAAAGATGATAGTATAAAAAAATAGATGCAAATTATACGTATTATTTAATAAATTGGCTTTTTATCATCAACAGTTGAACTACTTGCACGTCTCGCTGTCTTTACAACATAGCGAGCGATTATTTGTTCAGAATAACGGGTAAGTATATGTCTGATGCGGATGATCAACTACTGATTGAAATGATAAAAGAAGGTAATAAAAAAGCCTTTGATAAGCTGGTCATTAAGTATCAACAGCGAATTATTCAGTTAGTTGCTAGATATGTTAAAGATACGAGTGAGGCGCAAGATGTTGCACAAGAAGCGTTTATTAAGGCCTATAAAGCATTGCCGAATTTTAGAGGCGAAAGTGCTTTTTATACATGGCTTTATCGCATAGCGGTTAATACGGCAAAGAACTATTTAGTATCGAGAGCAAGGCGGTTGAGCGACTATGAGGTAGACGTAAGTGATGCAGAGAACTATGAAGGCGCGTTTCGTTTAAGAGAAAGTGATACACCAGAGCATTTGCTGTTGAGTGAAGAGATTAGGCAAACGATTCAACAAGCTATAGCATCGTTGCCAGAAGAGTTGAAGAAAGCGATTTGTTATAGAGAGTTTGAGGGCTTGAGTTATGAACAAATCGCTGTGGAAATGGATTGTCCAGTGGGGACTGTTCGTTCACGAATTTTTAGAGCAAGAGAAGCAGTAGATAAGGTTTTAGACCCTTTACTTAATTAAAGAGAATAAGCAATGAGCGAAACACATAAAGAACAAATATCATCATTACTTGATGATGAACTAGGGTCGGTCGAAACCGGCGAGTTAATCAAAGCGCTTGAAAGTGATCAGGGCTTGAATAACCAGTTTGATCGGTATGCGCTAATTCGCGAGGCTCTAAATGAAGATGTTGTTGTTCATCAAGAATCTTTCTTGAAGAGCGTTCAAGATGCCCTCGTTGCTGAGCCAACAGTGTTAGCGCCGAGACGCGTTAAGCGTGAAAGCAACCGATATGTTGCCGCTGCACTAGCTGCTTCAGTGGCTATATTCACCGTTGTTATTTTTGATACAGGGTCATTTGTTAACAGTCCAGTACATATTCAATCTGTTGCTTCACTTGAGGTGCAAGTAGATGAAATGTTAGCTCTGGAAGAAGAACGCAAAGAAGAAATGCTTCAAAGCAAGCCAGGTACACGGTTCGTCACATTCGAAAAATAGCTCACTCTTTCAAATAAATAGGTAGTCAATTTTACTAAGGTGCTGTCACGCCTTCGCCTTGTGTTGTTGCTCCTTTTAGCGTACCCGAGTGTTGTTTTATCAATTAAAGCTAGCCCAGAGTCACTTTTGGTTCAAGTTGTTAAGCAATTAAAATCACAGTCTTACAAAGCGAGCGGTGTTTTTATTCGCCCATCAGGAATGGGGTCTATGATAATTTCTAAATTCTCAAAATAGTGCTTTTCATACTTTATGCGTGAAATCAGTGCCCCAGACTTTGTTTGGGTGGTCACATTCAAACTGCCTTTCTAATGTGTTGGGCGAAGCATGGTTAATTTGGCCTTCTTTAAAACCTCTGTGCCGCTTATAACTACGCATTGAACTCAGGCCAGCGCTGCGCATGATAGTATCTATGCCTAACTTGTCAAGACCCTTATTTTAAACGGTGATTGTTATCATAGAAACCACCTGTTTTTTTAGTTCTTGTGTCCTTGAGATGTGTTTGAGCCTGATCAGTGCTTTTAGCTAAGTGCTGGTGGAGCAGGTAGGGCACTTTGGGTTGCGTGATAGCCGCATATTTTGCCACTCCATCGATAAGCCGTCGAGCAAAAGAACGCGGCCATTTAATGTGTCGCCAGCCCCCGTTAAGACTTTAATAGTCTCTAGAGCTTGCATGCTGCCAATAATGCCGGTGATGGGTGCTATGACACCGTTTTCCGAACAGCTTTCGGCAACTGCGCCATCACGTGGATAAAGACAGTTGTAGCAGGGACATTTCTCATCGCGTGAATCGAAGACGGAAATTTGCCCTTCAAACCGAATGGCTGCGCCAGAGACTAACGGGGTTTTAGCTTCAACGCAGGCATCGTTAATGGCAAAGCGCGTTTCAAAATTATCGCAGCAATCGACAACAATATCGGCGAGCTTAACTTGTTCTAAAAGATCATTACCCTCTAGTTTTTTATTAATGACGGTTATTTTTATTAACGGGTTAATATTTTCGAAAGCTTGTTTAGCCGATTCAACTTTAGATAAGCCAATGCTGTTGGTGTTGTGCGCAATTTGGCGTTGTAAGTTCGATAGGTCAACCGCATCAAAGTCGCTGATGACCATATGTCCGATACCGGCGGCAGCAAGGTATAAACCAACGGGGCTACCTAAGCCACCCATACCTATAATAAGGACGCGTGAGCTAAGCAGAGCCTGTTGCCCTTCTACTTCTATAGAAGGAAGCATGATTTGGCGACTATAGCGTAGTAGTTGGTCATCATTCATACATGTTAGTCTACTGCTAAAAACTAGCGGTTGTTAGGAGTAAATAGAACTATGCAGATAATTAACACGGCGTCTGTCTGTTTTTATTAACTTTGTTCTAGACGTTGTGAAGCGAAATGACGCAACGTCAGCTTGTTTTTGATTTCTATCTAATAGCACGCCCTGTATTGAATACTGACCTAGCCGTAGAGTTCTATGGGAAATAGAAAGGGTTATGTCTAGGTGAACAACGGTCACTTTTGCTTTAATGTAATGATAAGGGTTGTGTTGTTCACTTGAATCAACGGTGCTTATCTTTAGGCCGCTGTAAACTGAGCGAGTTGAACTGCACACAATTAAATCCCAGTAAACGCCTGGAACCTACAAGTGCGAACTACGGTTTTGATGAACCATCATGCCAGGTAATGCACTCGCTAGACGTTTTATACGGCGAGGTCTAGGTCGACTGTATTTATAGAATAAATCCGGGCAGGCCTCGTGTTAATTAATAAGACCGATAATTTACTGCTAACAAGAAAGGGAAATAAAAATTGACATATGTTGCACAGCAATATATAATTTACATCACGTTGTTGCTGAGAATTTTTTAATAAATTCTGCAAAGGTAATAATGTTCTCCTCCTTCTAGCGACTCTTTATGAGTCGCTTTTTTTTTGCTTGCCTAGAGTATAAAGTAGTGCGTCTGGATAATCTGAGACCTCAGCATAGCTCACCAAATTGGCTCAGAAACATCGGCTATTGGGCGTTTTCGAACTCGTTTAGTTGAACATGATCTGCGTGAGCACTTGTTGGGCGCGATTAATCTCCAACTTGAAGCGAAACACATTATCATGAAAGAGGGTCGCATTAATATCATTGACAAGGTGAATGGCGCAGCCAGAGAAGGTGCCATGGGGCATGCAACACCTATAGAAGCGATGCAGTCGGGTTCCTGCAATGGTAAAGATGGAAAACCAAAGAAAGCCCAGGTGGCTGGTTGGCATGTTAAAAAATGACAGTCGTAGTAACAAGTGATTGTGGTTAAAAGTCAACTTTTCAGGCTAATTTTTCATCCCGAGCAGCGTTGTTTTTAACCATCGTATTAAAGCCGAGTTAAACGGAAGCCTTTTCTTCTGTTTTAATGAAAATAGGATAGGCTAGCCGTGTTGCATAGTAAACCCAAAAAACGATCAAAATCAGCTTGAATTAAGAACATAACCACGGATTTATGCAGAAAATATAGAACATAAAACAAAAACACATGTTTAACGATAAAATTGAGATGTTATGCTGAACCCTCGGGATAAAAGTGCATTAAATACTGGAGTGAGTACGCTGAGTAAATCGTTAATAAAATCGACGGCCGTTGTTGGCAGCATGACGATGATTTCGCGTGTCTTGGGCTTTATTCGAGACATTGTTATTGCACGCTTTTTTGGTGCAGGCGAAGGAACGGATGCTTTTTTTGTCGCCTTCAAAATACCTAACTTTATGCGTCGTTTGTTTGCCGAAGGGGCGTTTTTACAAGCGTTTGTGCCGGTATTATCAGAGTATAAGGAAAACAAACCAACTGAAGCGCTAAAAGAGCTAATTGAAAAAACGGCTGGAACGCTGGCGACGGTGCTGTTTTTTATTACCCTACTTGGGGTTGTTGGAGCGCCCATTTTGATTTATATGTTTGCCCCCGGGTTTGACGCGACGGATTCGAGGCATGACCTCGCTGTAGAGATGCTACGTTTAACGTTTCCCTATTTGTTTTTTATCTCTTTAACGGCGATGGCGGGTGGGGTACTAAATACGTATGGTAAATTCGCTATTCCTGCGATAACGCCTGTGTTTTTAAACCTTTCATTTTTGGTCGCAGTGTTTTGGTTATCGCCGATGTTAGATAGACCCGTTATGGCACTAGCTTGGAGTGTTCTATTGGCGGGTATTGTACAGCTAGCTTTTCAGTTTCCTTACCTCGCTAAGTTAGGCCTAATACCTAGGCTGAAATTTGACCGTGAGCACGCAGGCGTGAAAAAAATCATGAACCTGATGTTGCCGGCGTTATTTGGTGTGTCGGTAACGCAAATAAACTTACTGCTTGATACTTTACTAGCGTCATTCTTAGTCACTGGAAGTGTTTCGTGGCTATATTTTTCTGATAGATTGGTGGAGTTTCCATTAGGTATTTTCGGTATTGCATTAGCGACAGTGGTTTTACCTAAATTATCGAAAAGCCATATATCTGGAAAGCATGATGAGTTTTCAGCAAGTTTGGATTCAGGCTTGAGGTTTGTAGTTTTACTGGCTGTGCCGGCTGCAGCAGGGCTGTTTTTTTTAGCGCAGCCGATGTTAACAACATTGTTTCAATACGATGCATTTACGACAAGCGATGTGGAGATGGCGTCACTGAGTTTGATGGCTTATGCTGTCGGTCTTCCGGCGTTTATTTTAGTTAAAGTGTTGGTGCCTGGCTTTACCTCGCGACAAGATATGAAAACACCCGTTAGAATTGGTGTTATTGCGGTGGTATCGAATATGCTGATGAGTGTTGTGTTGGTGTTCTTTTTGCAACATGCGGGTCTGGCGCTGGCGACATCGTTGGCGGCATTTGTAAACGCGAGTTTGCTATTTAGAGCGCTAATTAAGCAACGGGTTTATTCACCCCAAGCAGGCTGGGGTGCCTTCGTATTAAAAGTAATGCTGGCAAATTTAGCGGTGAGTATTATTTATTTTTATGATTTCTCGCCACTTCAATGGTATGAATGGGGAGCATTTGATAGGGCACTTAACCTTAGCTCAGAAATTTTAGCTGTATTGGTGTTGTACGTGGTGAGTTTATTAGCGCTGGGTATTCGTCCACGACACGTGCTTTTGAAAGGGTAAGTCTCGAATGAAATTAATTCGATATTTATCTGATACAAAGCACGCGTTTAATGATTGCGTATTGACCATTGGTAATTTCGATGGTGTTCATAGTGGTCACAGAATGGTTTTAGGCGTACTGGTCGAACAAGCTAAGTCGCTGAACTTAGCGGCGGCCGTGATGTGCTTTGAACCACAGCCGATTGAGTATTTTAGGGGCGAAGATGCGCCAGCAAGAATTTCAACAGCAAGAGATAAAATAGAACAGCTGAGACAGGCAGGGGTGGATACGCTATATCTTGTTCGTTTTAATGTAGCTTTGGCAAACATGTCGGCAGAGCAGTTTGTTTATATGCTTTATGATCAACTGCATGTTAAGCACTTGATAGTAGGAGACGACTTTTGTTTTGGGAAGAATCGACAGGGTAACTTTGAGTACTTGCAAAAAGCAGGTGCGCAGCAGGGTTTTCGTGTGCAGCGCGCAGATACATTTCTAATAGATGGTGAGCGCGTTAGTAGTACATTAATTCGTACGGCTTTGGCTAGCGGTGAACTGACAAAAGCGGCTTATTATTTAGGCCGTCACTTTAGATTTTCGGGTCGAGTGATGCATGGGCATAAACGAGGGCGAGAACTTGGTTTTCCAACGGCAAACATATGCGTTAAGAATAGAAAAAGTCCGCTAAGTGGCGTATTTGCCGTTACAATAGTGCCTGAATCTGGTTTAGTTTATGAGGGCGTTGCGAATATTGGTACACGCCCTTCTATTGGAGATGCAACGAGAGTTTTATTGGAAGCGCATTTATTCGATTTTTCAGGCGATTTATACGGCCAGCGCGTTCGTGTTAGTTTGTATAAAAAACTTCGTGATGAGAAAAAGTTTGAGAGTTTAGAGCGGCTCAAGCAACAAATCTCAATGGACTCGAAACAAGCCAAAATTTATTTCAATCAAACACAATCATCCCGAGAGAGACATGGATTATAAAACAACTCTTAACTTACCGAGCACAAACTTTCCTATGAAGGGAAATTTGGCGAATCGCGAACCTATTGCGTTAAAACGTTGGCAAGATATAAATTTATACCAGAAAATTCGAGACAAATTTTCAGGCAAACCATCGTTTATTTTGCACGATGGTCCTCCTTATGCCAATGGTCCTATTCATATTGGTCATGCGGTGAATAAAGTATTAAAAGACATCATCATTAAGAGCAAAACGCTGCAAGGTTTTGATTCGCCCTATGTGCCGGGTTGGGATTGCCACGGCCTACCGATTGAATTGATGGTAGAAAAGAAAATAGGCAAAGCGGGTGTAAAAGTTTCTGCAGCAGAGTTTCGTAAAGCGTGTAGAGCGTATGCGACAAAACAAGTGGCGATGCAAAAAGAAGAATTTATTCGATTAGCTGTGTTCGGTGACTGGGATAAGCCTTATTTGAGTATGGACTTTCAGTTTGAGGCTGATATTGTTCGCTCATTGGGCCGTATTGTCGATAAAGGACATTTGCATAAAGGTTCGAAACCCGTGCATTGGTGTACTGATTGTGGCTCAGCCTTAGCGGAAGCTGAAGTTGAATACGAAGATAAGCGCTCACCAGCGATTGACGTGCGCTTTACAGTAAAAGACGAAGCGAAGTTCGTTCAGCACTTCCACAGTAGTGATGGCTCGTTAGGGCATGGGGCTATTTCGGTCGTTATTTGGACAACAACACCTTGGACATTGCCAGCTAACCAAGCGGTTGCATTGAACCCAGAGTTTGATTATGTGTTGGTGCAAAGTGGCGATGAACGATTGCTTCTTTCCGAAAAACTATTGAAAGACACGATGTTGCGTTATGGCATTGAAGATTATCGAGTAATGGCATATTGCAAAGGCAAAGAGCTTGAATGTATGAAGTTGCAACACCCGTTTTATGACCGTGTTGTGCCGCTTATTGTTGGCCACCATGTTACTGCTGAAGCGGGTACCGGTGCGGTACATACAGCACCAGGGCATGGTCAAGACGATTATGTTATTGGGCAACGATATAACTTACCCATCGATAATCCAGTGGGCGACAACGGCGTATTCTTAGCCAGTACAGAACTGTTTGCCGGCAAGCATGTGTTTGGGGCAAATAACGATGTGATTGAAACGTTGAAAGAGAAAGGCGCATTAGTACATCATGAAGTACTCAATCATAGCTACCCGCATTGTTGGCGACACAAAACGCCGATTATCTTTAGAGCGACTCCGCAGTGGTTTATCTCGATGGATAAAAATAATTTGCGTGAAAAAGCGTTAGAAGAAATTAAACGCGTGTCGTGGATTCCTGATTGGGGTGAAGCACGCATTAATAGCATGGTAGAAGGACGTCCTGATTGGTGTATTTCTCGTCAACGCAATTGGGGTGTTCCGATTGCTTTGTTTGTTCATAAAGAAACCGCTGAGTTGCACCCAAATACGGCGGAGCTTATTGAAAAAGCGGCGATTCTGATTGAGCGCTCAGGTATTGAAGCGTGGTTCGAATTAGACGCAGTTGAGTTTCTAGGTGATGAGGCAAGTGAGTACACTAAAATCAATGATGTTCTTGATGTCTGGTTTGGCTCTGGTGTTACTCATTCATGTGTCTTAGAACGGCGAGAAAACTTGCTGTCTCCAGCGAATATGTATTTGGAAGGTTCAGATCAACACCGTGGCTGGTTCCAATCGTCGCTGTTAACATCCGTTGCGATGAATGATTGTGCGCCATATGACTCGGTGCTCACGCATGGTTTCACGGTAGATGCGAAGGGCATGAAAATGTCTAAATCCAAAGGTAATGTCGTTGCGCCAAAAAAAGTGATTAACTCACTGGGCGCGGATGTGTTGCGCCTTTGGGTGTCGGCGAATGATTATAGCGGCGAAATGACTGTGTCGGATGAAATTTTAAGACGCGCTTCAGATGTGTACCGTCGTTTGAGGAATACTGCGCGATACTTACTGTCGAATTTGAACGATTTTGATCCAGCAACCGATAGCATGGCATTTGATGATATGTTGCCCCTAGACCGTTGGGCGATTGAGAAAACACGCGAAGTTCAAGACGAGATACTGGCTTATTATGATCAGTATCAGTTTTTACAAGTGCACCAACTCATTCACCATTTCTGTTCGGTAGAAATGGGTAGCTTTTATTTGGATGTAATTAAAGATCGCCAATACACCTTGCAAGCCAACAGTTTAGCAAGACGCTCATCGCAAACAGCCATGTTTCATATCGTTGAATCGTTTGTGCGTTTAATCGCCCCGATCTTAAGTTACACCGCAGAGGAAATTTGGCTAGAAATGCCAGGTGAACGTGAAGAATCTGTTTTCTTGGCAACCGCTTACGATGCTTTTCCGCAGTCTGAAGGCGTAAACACGAATGAACTTGATTTTTGGCAGCCAATCATCGATGTGCGCGTTTTGGTGAGTAAAGAATTAGAGCGAGTTAGAACTGAGGGTTTAATCGGCTCAGGACTGGATGCAGAAGTCACCTTATATTGTGAAGGTGAATTGTTTGAACGATTGGCGAAATTAGATGACGAGTTGCGTTTCATCTTTATTACCTCGTATGCCAAAATTAAGCCATTAGTTGATAAAACCGAACAGGCAAGCTCAACAGATAACGAGAAATTATTTATTGAAGTGACGGCCAGTGAACATGACAAATGCGTGCGCTGTTGGCATCACCGTCACGATGTGGCGCAGTCAGAGAAACACCCTGAATTGTGTGGACGTTGTGTCGAAAACGTAGACGGTGAAGGCGAACAACGCCTATTCGCTTAACGTACAAACAGATGTTGAAATGGTTAGGCTTATCGTTGTTGCTTATTGTGCTTGATCAAGCCAGTAAGCTTTGGGTGATGGCAAACTTTCATCTGTACGAATCTATAGCGTTGTTACCTGGCGTTAATTTCACCTATGTGCATAACACCGGTGCGGCGTTTAGTTTTTTAAGCTCGCAAGATGGTTGGCAACGCTGGTTTTTTGTAGCGATTGCGCTAGTGGCAACTACGGTTTTAACTGTGTGGCTAACGCGTCTAAAAGATTCTGAACGCTGGATGGCGGTGACCTTATCGCTTATTTTAGGAGGCGCAATCGGCAATTTATATGACCGTATTGCCTATGGTTATGTGGTTGATTTTGTTGATGTGTATGTTGGCGTTTATCACTGGCCAGTGTTTAATGTGGCGGATTGCGCTATTTCAGTCGGCGTTGTGATGATGTTGATTGATACCTTTCGTGCGCATGGCTCAGCTAAGGCTGAGTAAGCGTTTAAACTCTATCCAATCAAAGCTTTCGCCGGGATCTGTCTTTCGCCCAGATGCCACATCGCAATGCCCAACAATCGTTTCTTCAGAGAGCAGAGGATAATGCTGAATAAGCGACTTGCAAGCCTGTGATAGGGCTAAGTATTGCTCTTGTTTGTAAGGTGTGTCATCGGTTCCCTCAAGCTCAATACCAATAGAGAAATCATTACAATTATGTTCCCCTTGGTAACAAGAAACACCCGCGTGCCATGCACGTTGGTGAAAAGGTACGTATTGAATGACATTGCCGTCACGGCGAATCAATAAATGCGAAGAGACTTTGAGTTGATGGATTTCTTCAAAGTAGGGATGTTGGTGTGGGTCTAATTGATTTAAAAACAGGTCGTCAATACAAGAGCTGCCAAAGGTCCCGGGCGGTAAGCTAATACCATGCACAATAATTAGTTGAATATCGTTGGCATCAGGCCGTTCATTTTTATTTGGCGAATCTCGAAATGGTGCGTATTTTAGAAGCCCTTCTTTGATTGTTTGCTGCGGTTGTTGCATAAAAATATAGTGTGTTTAAATCCGTTTATATTGTGTCTGACTATACTACAAACGCGGCTTAACATTTTTATCGTCTAGGAATTATGTGATAATAAAAGCCTCTCTAGGGGTGATTTTTTATACCGAAGAGGCATCTTTTTTATGAATTAAAAGAGAAATGCCCTGACTCATATGGACAGTTTTAATGATAGATTCGAAAATAATTGATGCCGATATTCAGCGTTTCCTTGCCGAAGATGTGGGCAATGGTGATTTAACGGCGCTTGTTATTGCCGAAGAAAAGTTAGCCAAAGCAACGATTATCACCCGAGAAGATACCTTGGTGTGTGGGCAAGCGTGGGTCGATGCTGTTTTTAAAAAATTGGATGCGGGCATTAGTATTAACTGGCAACTGAAAGAAGGCGAACAAGCATTTGCCGGTGATGTGCTGTGTCATTTATCAGGTTCAGCGCGGGGGTTGTTAACGGGGGAACGCGTGGCGTTAAATATACTGCAAACCTTGTCGGCGACGGCGTCGTTGGCAAATCAATATGCGAAGGCAGTGGAAGGAACAAATGCTACCGTTTTAGATACGCGCAAAACAATTCCTGGGCTTCGTCTTGCACAAAAGTATGCTGTTCATTGTGGTGGGGCGTCGAACCATAGAACGGGGTTATACGATGGCATTTTAATTAAAGAAAATCATATTATGGCGGCCGGCTCTATTGCTCAAGCCATCACTTCAGCACGTAAAGCAAGCGCTACAGTGCCAGTTGAAGTGGAAGTTGAAAATATGGACGAAGTGGCGCAAGCGTTAGAGGCAAAAGCGGATATTCTATTGATTGATAATTTTACGTTAAAACAATTAGAGCAAGCAGTGGCGTTTAACAAGGGCGTTGCAAAGCTTGAAGCATCAGGCAATGTTACCCTTTCAACAATACGTGATATTGCGGAAACGGGTGTGGATTTTATATCTATCGGTGCGCTAACCAAAAACGTGCAAGCAGTAGATCTTTCGATGCGAGTTAGCTTAGAGGCGTAAAGTGTTGGCGTTAGTAGGTGGTGATTTCAAATAACTTGACGACTCTCTGTACCCCGCCAACACGTCTTACGACTTCAATAACGGGAGTTATTTCGTGTTGCTTTAGTAAGCCCATTAAATAGACGACACCATTTTCGGAAACGATTTTTACGCGTGTTGGGTCAAACCCCTGGATATGGTTTAAGCTGAGCAACGCTATTTTGGACTTGCCGGTCACTACGGTATCGCTGGCGCGAGAAATAAATGAGCTTGGTGCAGCAATAACAAGTTCATTGAGGACCTTACGAACTTTTGGCAAATCACGAAGACGGTTAACGATATCGCTACGAAGTGCTTTTGTAGGAACTTCTCCGGTAAGAAGCAAGACACTGTTATAGCTGGTAGCGTTAACGTGTGTGTTGAGTCTAATTTCGTCTACGCCGTATAGAATTTGTAGAGACTTTAATTCGATGCTTTCATCCTCTATCACGGAGCCTAGGGTTCGTCTGTCATGGACAGCGGCGCAACCAGATAATTGCGTGAATATAAGGAAAGATAAAATTAAGAAAATGCTGTTAAATTTCATAAAAAATTAGCCAAATAATTGAAAATCAATGAGGTCACATAAACAATGTGTAATCACAAGGTGTACTTCTTGTGTGCGAGCGGTGGAGTTTGAGGGGACTCTCAACTCGATATCGTTTTCACTTAGCATCGCTTGAGCAGCAATTTCCCCGCCGTCTTTTCCAGTGAGGATAATGACGATCATTTCTCTATCATGTGCGGATTTAATCGCCTCAAGGACATTGCCAGAATTGCCGCTGGTTGTGTACGCTAATAAAATATCTCCAGCTTGACCTAATGCCCGAATTTGCTTTGAAAATATCTCGTTGTACGAGTAATCGTTAGCTATTGAGGTGATGGTGGATGTGTCGGTACTCAATGCAATTGCAGGCAAGCTTGGGCGTTCGCGCTCAAAGCGGTTTAGCATTTCAGATGAAAAATGTTGCGCATCGCCTGCTGAGCCGCCGTTGCCACAGGTGAGTACTTTTCCGTTGTTCAGTAAGCTTTGTACGATTGTTTGTGCGGCCACTTCAATTGGCTCGGCCAGTTGTTCCACAGCCTCATGTTTGGTTTGAATGCTATCGGTGAAATGTTGATAGATTCTCTCTTGTAAACTCATGTTAGAACTCATTAAATGCGTTGGTTATTCATTGTATCTCATGCTGACAGGGGAGGGGTGAAATTGCGACGACATCGAAGCGGAAGCCGAGTCTGGTTTGTTCATTTGCAATGTATTGAATGAGAACACTTTATAACGGCGCGGTATTTCTATCAACGGTTTGTTCTATGGAATAGGATGACGGCATATTAAGCGCACGCTCAAGGCGTGGCGCAAGGCCTAACGACGTTACTACGCCACGTTTAAATCGGCCGCAGCTTAGTTGGCGATTAATTTGTCCTTTTTTGTTCATAGAAAGGATGCCGGTTTTGCCTCTAAAGTGAGAGAAATCGTTAGATTTTAAACGTTTTAAATGCGGGACAAGTTGATGTGCATCATAGCCGAAGGCCATTAGGCGACGATGCAGCCCACGTGCGTTTGGCCACAACTGTAATGCACTATCTATATTGGCATCCATATTGTTTTTGGGCTCAATAAGCCACGCCATATCACAGAAATAAATACCGTCTAAATCACGGTTCGCGACTTTATTTAGTTCGCCCTCGTAAATTTTAGAGGTGCTGAAAACAGGCATGTTTTCAGCGTGATGGAAACGAAGTTGAGGTTTAATTAAACGGCCTTCACGTGGCGCGGCAATGAGAAAAATAAAGTCCGCATCATGACGGCGCCTTGCCTCAAATTGAATGTCGAGATTAAGCCGCTGACGAAGTTGCCTAAATCGGTTTAGACTTTCATCTAACTGCAGTAAATTTTTAATGGGCACGGAGTAATCAGCCTGTTTAAGTGAGTAATTTTGAACTTCTAAAATCTCTCCACCTAGTCGCTGCCAGATGTTTGAAAAGTGATTAGCCAAGCGTTTGCCATAACGAGATTGTGGCGTGAGAATAAGAGCTTTTTCATGCCCTTTTAGCCAAGCGAGGCTTAAAACTTGAGTGGCATCTTCTTCAGGAGATAATGAAAATTCGTAATAGTTTTTGCTGTGATGAGCATCATTTTTATTTAAGCTAATGACTGGAATAGACAAGTCATTTATAGACGCTATTTGCGCAGTATTTGTTTTATCTAACGGGCCAATAATAACGTCAACACTGTCGTTAATTGCTTGATGATATAGAGCCTTTATGGGTGTTGAAGATGTGTCATAGAATATAATATTGATGGCTCGGCGATCTGCCGTGGCGTAAGCGGATGCGGTAATGCCTTTTTTAATACTAGATGCAGCGTGAGCATATGTGCCTTGGGTCGGTAAAAAAACGCCAATGTTTTTTGCTGCGTCGAAACTAACTAAAGTTTGTTGTGCGCTGTCTGAAAGGTACCCGTTGTTGGCTGTGTGTGATGGATGTTGTTTTTTCCAAGTGCTGACTTCAATGCTATTTTGGTCAAGAATAACCTGCTGCCTTAATATGATAGCAAGGTCAATCCAACCCATCATATTGTTATTAACGGTAGGCCGTAAAAGCTCCAAAGCTTGTTGTGATAATAACGATAAAGTTTCGACCAGCTTAGTTTGGTTATTGAGTTTTTTGCTCGGTTGCTTAATCAAAGAGTCCAATAAAACACGCTCGCGCGAACTCTCAATTAAATTGCCAGCCTGAAAAAATGCCGAGCTGTTTAGCTTGTGTAAATCGATACGTTGGTTAACCGTTAGCTTACTTTGTTCAATGCTTATGAGTAGATTACTGACGGCTCCCACTTTGCTTTGCTTTAGAAGAATATCAGCGAGTGCTAACTTATCGAAAGGAGTAAGCTCAGAAGTGCGATTTAATAGTAAATTTATCAGTTCATTTGCGTGGGTTGAGTTATTTGACTTAAGATGAGCGTCGATAGCCGCTATGACATATCGGTTTTTTAAAGACGGTTTGTTTATATTTGCTAATTGTGTAAATAGTTGTGCGGCTATAGCGAATTGTTCTGCCGACAAAGCTGCTTGAGCCCGTTGTAACAGTGAGTTAGGCTGCTTGTCCCATATTAATTTTGCCGCTTGTTTACTCGCGCAATTTGGCAATATCATTGTAATGCTTACCAATAATATGAGTTTTAGTAGGAAGTTAGAACGATTTTTGTAATAACACATAGATAAACGACTTAAACAGCATAATTAAAAGTGGTAATACGAACCCACAGTATCATTTTCGAGGTTAACGATGTCAAATACTAAAGGCATACTTTATATAGTTGCCACACCGATTGGCAACTTATCGGACATCAGTTTACGTGCTTTAGAGGTGTTGAATAGTGTTGATGTGATTGCTGCAGAAGACACGCGTAACAGTGGTGTTTTGTTGAGCCATCACTCTATAACAACGCCAATGACGGCCTACCATGAGCATAACGAAGGCAGAAAAAGCAAACCTCTATTAAATAAGTTGGACGCGGGGGAGTCGGTTGCGTTGATATCTGACGCCGGCACACCGCTGATTAACGACCCCGGTTATTCATTGGTCGAACAAGTAAAGCGTGCTGGTTTTAGTGTTGTTCCTATTCCAGGTGCCTGCGCTATCACGGCAGCACTATGTGCATCGGGTATTGCGACAGACCGCTTTAGTTTTGAAGGTTTTTTACCCAGAACTTCCTGTGCGCGTAAATCCGTACTTGAGACATATCAAAAGCGACAAGGCACGTTGGTCTTTTATGAATCGAGTCACCGTATTGAAAAATGCATGGCCGATGTGGTGGATATTTACGAGGCATCAAGGAACATGTCTATTGCAAGAGAGTTAACTAAAGCCTATGAAACAGTCGTTACGGGAACAGTTGAAGAGGTTTATGCGCAATTCAGTGCGGATACGAACATGCAACGAGGTGAGTTTGTCGTATTAATTGAAGGGATTAATAAAAAGCAGCAAAAATCTGGAGGCTTATCGCTAGAAGATATAGACACTTTAAAAACTTTGATGGCAGAATGTTCAGTGAAGACAGCTGTTAAACTGGCAGTCCAATTGACTGGGCAATCAAAAAAAGAACTGTATAAAAAAGCGTTGGAATTAAATAGTGATGATTGAGTAATAACAATTGCTCAGTACGGCGCAGTTTTGTAAACTGCACGTGGAGTTGGCTAGACAGTCGCTCTGCGCAAGCAGGGAGGAAAGTCCGGGCTTCATAGAGCAAAGTGCCAGGTAACGCCTGGGGGGCGTGAGCCTACGGATAGTGCAGCAGAAAGAAAACCGCCTAAGTCTTTCGAGACCGGTAAGGGTGAAACGGTGCGGTAAGAGCGCACCGCGTATACGGTAACGTATTACGGCGATGGTAAACCCCGCTTGAAGCAAGGCCAAATAGAGAAGTGGTAACGTAAGTTACGACGTGTGGCTCGCACGGCTTCTGGGTAGGTCGCTTGAGGTGTACGGTGACGTGCATCCTAGATGAATGACTGTCCACGACAGAACCCGGCTTATCGGCCAACTCCAATTCATTTGTAATTTAGTGAAGTCGAACTAGAAAACTTCTGATGGTGCTCCGATTTTCTGGAGTGCATACACAATATGCGACTAAATACTTTAAAAAGATTTGGGGCTGACAGCTAATAATTATTCTTTAATAGCTTTTTTTAGGTCTATTAAAAGCTCGTTTGGCTTTGCGTATGTCACCAAAGTAACGTTCATACAGCTCAATTTTACCACTGAACTGCTCACGACGACTCTGCTGTACCAGAGCTATATTCTTTCGCAATTTATGAAAAAACATAGCTGTAGTATTACGCTGAATACCGATTAAACTAGCGGCTGATCTAGCGGCGGCACCTGCAATAAAGTATTTCATTAACTCTAATGGCTTATTTCTGCTTAATTTAAAATTCTTTACGTACACATAACAACCCTAACACGTGGTGTGTTAGGTGTCAGCCCTTCATATTTATCAATTAGTTAGAGACCGTTCGGCAATGCTTGCTGATGATTATCATGTAAAAGAAGTTTTCTTATTAAAGTGGTCTTGATGTGAATTCTTTTAGTATTTTCTTTAACAAAAACTTGCAACACCATGATTCTTATTGTCTTTATATTTTATTTATAAGAAGAATAACCGAGAAGTTATAAAAAACGGCTAAGTGTTTGTTCATAAAGCAACTATTTAGGGAGAGAGACGCTTGACAGAGTGGTATTTTTATCACTATAGTGCAAAAAAGTGGGTGAAAGTGGTAGAAAAGGGAAATAACAATAAGAGGTCGGTTTGTTCAGAGGAGTTAATAATGTGGCGTTAGATGCGAAGGGGCGATTGTCTATCCCTACGCGTTACCGAGCGCAATTGAAATCTTCTTGTGATGGGAAAATGGTGGTGACGGTTGATCGCGAACACAGCCTTTTATTGTATCCATTGCCCGTTTGGGAAGATATAGAACGCAAGTTAATTAAGTTGCCTACGTTGAATAAGCAGGCGCGCCGTTTGCAGCGTTTATTAATTGGTCATGCGACTGAATGTGAGCTTGATAGACAGGGTCGTGTTCTGGTGTCTCCACCGTTGCGTGAGTTTGCCGATTTGGATAAAAAAGTCGTGATGATCGGCCAAGGCAATAAGTTCGAAATTTGGAATGATCAAACCTGGGCGACTAAGCGCGATATTTGGTTTGAAGAGGAGACTGCAGAAGAGGGTGAACTTTCGCCTGAACTGGGATCGTTGTCTCTTTAAAATGTCTGGCGATATTTTACATAAACCGGTTTTATTGGGTGAAGCGTTAAGCGGTTTAATACGACAAACTGATGGGGTTTATATCGATGGAACCTTTGGTCGTGGTGGACATAGCGGGGCTATTTTGCAGACACTGTCAGCAAAGGGAAAATTGCTTGCTATTGATAAGGACGTGGATGCAGTGAATTCTTCGCAAGCGAAAAAATTACTAACAGATACTCGCTTTGGCTTGGCGCATGGAAGCTTTACGCAAATGGGAGAAATGCTTGGCCAGCGGCAGTGGCTTGGTGAAGTTGACGGTATTTTACTGGATCTAGGTGTGTCATCTCCCCAGCTAGATGTTGCAGAGCGTGGTTTTAGTTTTATGAAAGATGGCCCATTAGATATGCGCATGGATACGACTCAAGGCGAGTCTGCGGCGCAGTGGTTAGCCCGTGTTAGGGAAACAGATTTGTGTAAAGTTTTACGTGACTATGGCGAAGAGAAGTTTGCGCGTAAGATTGCAGCGGGTATTATTTTTCAGCGAGAAGAGCGCCCAATTGAAACAACGTCACAACTTGCGAAATTGATCGAAAATATTGTGACAAGGCGTGAACCAGGTAAGCACCCAGCGACACGGACATTTCAGGCGATTAGAATTAAAGTTAATCGAGAGCTTGATGACGTCGAAGAGGTGTTGGTCGATTCAGTGAGTTTACTCAAAAAAGGCGGTCGTTTGGCGGTCATTAGTTTTCATTCGTTGGAAGATAGAATCGTTAAACGCTTTATGCGCGAGAAGTCGCGAGGTCCTGTTGCTCCGAGAAACTTACCGATACCCACAGATTCTCAGTTACCGGTTTTTAAGTGTATTGGTAAAGCGATTAAGGCATCTGTTGAAGAAGTAGCGAGTAACGTTCGTAGCCGTAGCGCTGTGTTGCGCATTGCGGAGAAGTTGTAATGGGCAGTCACAGCGTCACCAATATGTCAGTCATTTTATTAGTGATGGTCATGGTATCGGCACTGAGTGTCGTATTCGTAAAATACGATTCTCGGTTGAAATTTAATCAATTGAAGAAAGAGTTTCGTGAGCAAGATCGTTTGGGTGTTGAGTGGGGCCGTTTGCAGTTAGAGCAAAACACTTGGTCGACAAATAACAGAATAGAAAAAATAGCACGCGGCACATTAAATCTACAGGTACCAACTTCAGAGCAAATTGTGTACGTAAAAGTAAAATGAATTACGTTAATCCACACTCTAAAGATAAAGCGCAAAAGGTTGTTGTGCCAGAGTTGGCAGGGCGCCGCCGGTTCATTTTGGCGTGCTTTATGTTGGCGATGTGTGCGCTTATATATAGAACAGTTGATTTGCAGGTGACGAATAATGCCTATTTGCAAAAGCGAGGTGAGGCAGTTCATTTACGCGATATCAAATTGCCTGCTTATCGTGGAAAAATCATGGATGCGGGCGGGCACGTGTTAGCCATCAGCGCGCCGGTCAGTTCAGTTTGGATTAACCCGCAAGAGTTAGAGATAGGTGGCAAAAAAGAAGAATTTGCCAAGCTACTTGGGTTAAAAGTCAGCACTTTAAATCGCAAATTAAAGAAGACGGCTTCGCGTCGGTTTGTTTATTTACGCCGTCATATGGACCCGCAAGTGGCATCTTTAATCGATGACATGAGTTTACCGGGTGTCTATCTTCAAAAAGAATACAAGCGTTATTACCCTGATGGCGAAGTGGCGGCGCACCTTATTGGTTTTACAAATATAGATGACGAAGGCCAAGAAGGTCTTGAATTAGCGCTTAATGAGCAATTGAAAGGCGTTGCCGGTACGGAGCGTGTGTTGCGTGATGGTAAGCGCAGAATGGTTAAGCACGTTGACGATATTCGCGTGCCGATTCCAGGCCAAGACATTCAATTATCGATTGATAGAAGGCTGCAGTATTTGGCCTATCGCGAGTTGAAAGCGGCGGTTGCTCAGCATAAAGCGTCGGCGGGATCTTTAGTTTTGTTAAATTCACAAACAGGCGATGTGCTGGCGGTAGCGAATCAGCCAGCGTTTAATCCGAACGATCGCTCGAAGTTCCAAGCAAGCCACATGCGTAACCGTGCCTTTGTAGATGTTTTTGAACCAGGTTCCACGATGAAGCCATTTACCGTAGTGGCGGGTTTGGAATCGGGTCTGTTTGATGCAACGAGTGTTATTGATACCAATCCAGGCTATATGAGGGTGGGTCGAAGCCAAGTGCGCGATCATAGAAATTATGGTGAGGTGGATTTAGCCAAGCTATTGCTTAAGTCAAGCAATGTAGCATCAGCAAAGATAGCGCTGAGCATTCCACCAGAAGGCTTGTGGGGCATGTTGAATGGTTTGGGCTTTGGCCGGTTGACGGGTTTAGGGTTTCCAGGAGAGGCGCGCGGGAAGTTGGCGAACTATGAGCAATGGCAGCCTATAGAGACGGCCACGCTCTCATTTGGTTACGGGCTTTCAATGTCGGCCCTACAACTGGCTCAGGGCTATGCGGCTATAGCGAACGATGGTTTGTTGTGCCCCGTTGACGTACTAAAAAGTGACCAGTGTTCGGATGGCGTTCAGGTAATCAGCCCAGCGGTGGCGCAAGATGTTCGGCATATGTTGAAAGGTGTCGTGAGTAAGGCTGGGACGGCTCCGAGAGCAAGAGTTCATGGTTATACGGTTGCGGGTAAAACGGGAACCGTTAAAAAAGCCATCGCTGGTGGTTATGCTGAAGATAAGTATTTAGGTATTTTTGCAGGCATGGCGCCTGCCACCGACCCTAAGTTGGCGATGGTTGTTGTGATTGATGAGCCAAAAGCAGGCGATTATTACGGTGGGTTGGTGGCGGCCCCTTTGTTCGCTAGGGTGATGACGGGTGCATTACGGTTAATGAACATTGCGCCGGACGATCTTGAACAGCCGGCGATTGTTGCATCGCTGGACCGAGGTATCCGATGATGTCGGCATATAAAGATATTCCACAAATGCCTTTAAAAGATTTATTGGAAGGTTTCGTCCAAGTTGATGATGAGTTATATGTTGCGAGCTTAAGTGTTGATGCGAGGAATATTGAGCCTAATGGGTTGTTTTTAGCGGTTTCTGGGTCAGCGGCGCACGGTCTTATATATGCGCAGCAGGCGATAGATGCAGGTGTGGCAGCCATTGTTTATGAAACAAAGGAAGATGTTGAGTTTTTGGTTGAAAAGTTAAAAAAACAATCTTCAGTTCGTTTGATTGAGCTACCTAATTTAAGTGCGCATATCAGTGAAATTGCAGCGCGTTTTTATCAACGCCCATCAGCAGATTTGGCTGTCATTGGCATCACAGGCACGAACGGTAAAACATCTGTTAGTCATTTTATTGCGCAAGCGATGATTGAAGAAAAAACGCGCTGTGGCGTGATTGGAACAATGGGTTGGGGGGGTGTTGACAGTTTGAGAGAAACAATTAATACAACACCTGATGGTGTTAGTGTTCAGCAACAATTGGCTTGTTTGCACGATGAAGGTTTTGCTGTAATAGCAATGGAAGTGTCGTCACACGGTTTGGTGCAGGGTCGAGTAAACGCGGTTGAGTATAAGGGCGCAGTGTTTACTAATTTAAGCCATGATCATCTTGATTACCATCAAACAATGCAGGCCTACGGGCAGGCGAAACTAGCTTTGTTTGAATATGATTCGCTGGAATTTGCTGTGGTGAATCAAGATGATGCGTTTAGCGAAAGAATATTAAACGTATTGCGGCAAGGTGTGAGGGTTATAAAAGTGTCGCGTTTCGAAAGCAATGCTGAAATAGATTGTTTGTTTATATCTAATGAACAGTTGCTTGACTCTGGCCTGTCATTTGATGTCTCGCTAAACGGCAGTTCTGCTCGTGTCAACTCAAGCCTATTCGGTCGTTTTAATGTCGATAATTTAGCATTAACCATAGCGGCATTAGTTGCAATGGGTGAGAGTTTTGAGGACGCTTTAAAAGGAGTTCAAAAGATAAGCAGCGTTGCAGGCCGCATGCAGCTTGTTTCAAATGATAAATTGGCAATAACAGTTGTAGTTGATTATGCGCACACACCTGATGCGTTGAAACTAGCACTGTCAAGCCTGCGTGAGCACTGCAAAGGAAAGTTAAAGCTGGTTTTTGGTTGCGGCGGAGACCGAGATGAAGCTAAGCGTTCATTAATGGGTGCTGTTGCTGCTGAACTGGCCGATGAAGTAATCATTACTAACGATAACCCGCGTCATGAGTCAGCAGAAAAGATAACGGCTCAAATTAAATCAGGTATGTCTGCTTTTAGTCAGGTCGAAACTGTGTTGAGTCGTGAGCAAGCCATTCATCAAGTGATTATGTCAGCAGGCTTAAACGATATTATTTTGGTGGCTGGAAAAGGACACGAAAATCATCAGCAAATAAGGGATAAAAAACTAGCGTTTAGTGATGTTGTGGAAGCTCAAAAAGCACTCAGATGTAGAGCGGGAGAAGCTAGATGCAAACCATGAGTCTACAACGATTAGCCAGTACAGTGAATGGTAGCCTTATGGGTGAAAACGTTCACTTCAATGCGATAAGCACGGATACGCGGAGCATAAAAGAAGGCGACTTATTTGTGGCTCTTCAAGGTAAAAATTTCGATGCCAATGATTTTGTCGATCAAGCGGATGAGAAAGGCGCGGTAGCGGCATTAGTGAGCGCAGATATCGCGGTTGATATGCCTTATGTAAAAGTGGGCGATACTTTGTCTGCCTTAGCGGCACTAGCAAAACAACAGCGCGAATTGGTGGGTATTCCAGTGGTGGGCATTACGGGCAGTAATGGTAAGACGAGCGTTAAAGAGATGCTGGCGAGTATCTTGCGACAATCAAATATGGTGTTGGCAACGGAAGGTAATTCAAATAATCAAATTGGTGTGCCGTTGACGTTGCTGAAGTTAACACTAGAACATGATATTGCTGTGGTGGAAATGGGCGCGAGCAAACGGGGTGATATTGCTGAATTATGTGACATTGCTCAGCCAACAGTGGTCATTTTAAATAATGTAGGGGCTGCTCATTTGGAGGGCTTTGGTGACTTGCAATCCGTTGCAAATACTAAAGGCGAAATTGTTAGCGGTTTGAGTAAACAAGGCACGGCGGTATTAAACAGAGACGAGCCGTGGTTTAACCAATGGTGCGAAAAGTTAGCTGGTAGGAAGTTGGTCAGCTTTGGTGCATCGGCTAAGGCGGATGTCTGGGCGGACCTTGATAAGGCGAATATGGCGGTTGTTAACGGTCAATTCGTCACCCGTTTCACGCTTCGTTATCAAGAAAATAGGCTTGATATAAAGTTAAATATGTTGGGTCAGCATAACGTACTAAATGCTCTAGCGGCCGCTAGTGCGGCGATTAGTCTCGATATTTCGTTTGATGATATTCGTGATGGACTATCTAAGCTACCCTCAGTTGAGGGTCGCATGCAGCCACTTGTCGGTGTCGCTGGCAACATGATCATTAATGATTGCTATAACGCGAACCCGAAATCATTTGAAGCGGCCATGTCGTGTTTGGAAAATATAGAGCAACCAGTTTGGGTGGTGCTGGGTGATTTTGCAGAATTAGGCGCTGACTGCGGAAAAATTCACCAGCAATTGGGCAAGTCTATTGTTGACAGTTGCGTGCAACGTTTTTATGCAGTGGGCGAAAACATGAAGTTTGCTGTGAATGAGTTTAATAAATTATCGGCGCCTACTCACAGGCAGGCGATACACTTTTTAAACAAAGAAGAACTATCTGACAATTTATTGCGTGAGTTAGATGCAAAGGTTGTCGTGCTTATAAAGGCTTCTCGTTCACAAGGTTTAGAAAGTGTTGTTGAGAAAATAACAGTAAGGAGTGATGGCTAATGTTGTTAGTCCTAGCTGAATGGTTGTCTGAATATCATAGTGGTTTTAGGGTGTTTCAGTACCTGACGATGCGCTCAATTTTAGGTACGTTAACGGCTTTTTTTATCGCTTTCTTGGTGGGTCCAACGATGATTCGTCGCTTAACATTTCATAAAGTTGGGCAAGCGATTCGAGATGACGGGCCTGAAACACACTTTAAAAAAGCAGGTACGCCGACCATGGGCGGCACGCTTATTTTGGTAGCAGTTGGGTTGAGCACATTACTGTGGGCGGACCTTACGAATAGGTATGTATGGGTTGTGTTATTAGTGACGCTACTGACAGGCGTCGTTGGCTTTATCGATGATTATAAAAAAGTGGCACTGCAAGACCCTAAAGGCTTATCAGCGGGTAAGAAGTATTTAGGTCAATCGGTCATTGCATTGGGTGCAGCGGCCTTTTTGTTTTATACGGCAACATCGCCAATGGAAACCACCTTGTACGTGCCGTTTTTCAAAGATGTGAGCTTTCAATTAGGTTGGATGTTTATCCCTTTAACGTATTTTGTAATTGTAGGCACAAGCAACGCAGTTAACTTAACGGATGGTTTGGATGGCTTAGCGATGATGCCAACGGTTTTGGTGGCAGGCGCGTTAGGGATTTTTGCGTATTTGTCGGGCAACGTTCAGTTTGCCAAATATTTAGCCATTCCGAATTTAAGAGGTGCTGGTGAGTTAGTGGTATTCTGCGGTGCAATAGTGGGTGCTGGCTTAGGATTTTTGTGGTTTAACGCGTACCCAGCGATGGTTTTTATGGGTGATGTGGGTGCGTTAGCCTTGGGTGCTGCGCTCGGTATTTTGGCTGTATTGGTTCGCCAAGAATTGGTGCTGATGATTATGGGCGGTGTGTTTGTTATGGAAACCGTTTCGGTCATTATGCAAGTCGCCTCGTTTAAATTAACGGGTAAGCGAATTTTTAGAATGGCGCCAATTCATCATCATTTTGAATTAAAGGGTTGGCCAGAGCCTCGGATTATTGTTCGCTTTTGGATTATCACCGTTATTTTGGTGTTAATCGGTCTATCAACTCTGAAGCTAAGATAATGGAAGCATTGATGCAAAACTACCGTCACAACAAATGCTTAGGTTTAGCCTGTTTGGGGTTGGACCAGGAACATGTTCGTGTACTTGTTATTGGTTTGGGTGTTACGGGTTTGTCAGTGATTAAGTTTCTGCAAAAAAATGATATTGATGTGGCCGTGGTTGATAGCCGAGATAAGCCTCCTGGGTTAAGTGTAGTTGAAGAGTCTTTCCGTGATATTGCTGTATTTACAGGAAGTTTCGATCATGCGGCGTTTGAAGCGGCGACGCATATTATTGTGAGTCCAGGTGTCAGTTTAGATGAGGGCGAGATTCAAGCGGCGGCAGAACGAGGCGTGCCAGTATTTGGTGACATTGATGTATTTGCTGTTTGTGCAGATGCGCCCGTCGCGGCTATCACTGGTTCTAATGGCAAAAGCACGGTGACGATGTTGCTAGGCGATATGGCGAGTAAGGCTGGTTTAGATGTTCGCGTGGGTGGAAACCTTGGTACGCCAGCGCTCGATTTATTAACTGATCAGCAAGCTGATTTATATGTGTTGGAGCTATCCAGTTTTCAATTAGAAAGAACGTCTCAGCTTAAAGCTGAAGTGGCTACGTTATTGAACATCAGTGATGACCATATGGATCGTTATCAAAGCCCGGTTGATTATCGTGTGGCGAAAGAACGTATTTTCTACGGCAATGGCGTGGCAGTTGTCAATCGCCAAGACGACAGCGTACACCCAATGGATATATCTGCTTGCCGCAAAGGAGTTTCTTTTGGTTTAGATAAGCCGCAACTTGGACATTATGGCATGGATCATCAGGCGCTTATTTCAAAGGGCGGCGATGCGGTATTAAACGTATCTGAATTGAAAATAAAAGGTACGCACAATATTCAAAATGCTCTAGCCGCGATGGCGATGGCTGATGTGTTAAAGGTACCAAAAACGGCTCAAATAACCGCATTGAAAGAATTTTCAGGTTTAGCACACAGAACCCAATGGGTAGCCTATATAAAAGGCGCTACGTGGATTAATGACTCTAAAGCAACGAACTCAGGCGCATGTTTAGCGGCGCTAGAAGGGTTGAATGCGCCGATTGTGCTAATTGCTGGGGGTGACGGTAAAGGTGCAAATTTTGGTTTGTTAGCAGATGCGATTAAAAAAAATGTTTCGCAAATCATCCTTATTGGACGTGATGCAAAGAAGTTTGAAAGAGAAGCTGGGGGAACTACGCCTTGTGAGTTTGCTGAAAGTATAGAGGCGGCTGTCAACTTAGCAGCCAAAAAAGCCCAGGCAGGCGATACGGTTTTGTTATCACCTGCGTGTGCATCGTTAGATCAATTTAGCAATTATCAGCAGCGTGGTGAACGTTTTATTACAGCTGTCGCAGGATTGGTCTCATGAGTGCGGCAATATTAAATACGGCTGAATCGTCATTTACGCCAAGACGTGGGCACTATTATTTAGATAGGTGGATGTTGTTTGCGGTCATTAGTTTATTGTCTATCGGCTACGTTATGGTGGTGTCAGCATCCTTACATTTGGGTGAGCGTGTATTTGACGATATCTGGCATTATCCTCTGCGCCAAGCAGGACATATCGTTATTGGCTTGTTAATGGCATTGCTGATGGCAAAAACGCCATTAAGTGTTTGGGAAAAAAGTGGTCCAAGTTTGATCTTAATTGCGATCGGCTTGCTCGTTTTAGTGTTCATTCCAGGTATTGGTGTAAAAGTGAATGGCAGTTATCGCTGGATCAATTTGGGTGTGGCAAGGCTTCAAGTCTCAGAAGTAGTTAAGTTAATTTGTCTTTTATATATGGCTGGCTTTTTGACGCGACATGTTGATGACGTAAGAGCATCGATTAAGAGTGTTTTTCGTCTTATTTTGCCATTGGGATTGGTGTTTGCTTTGTTGCTGGCAGAACCTGATTTTGGAGCGGCTTTTGTGATTGGCTTTAGCGTGATTTGCATGATGTTCATGGGCGGCGCAAGATTGGTCGAATTTGTTGTGCTTGTTTTAGTTGGTGTTGGCTTGGGGGTATTAGCGATTGTCTCTTCTGCTTACCGTATGGAGCGCGTAACAGCGTTTATGGACCCGTGGGCAGATCACTTGGGCTCAGGTTTTCAACTGACGCAATCGTTGATCGCAATGGGTAGAGGCGAGTGGTTCGGCGTTGGTTTGGGAAGCAGTATTCAAAAATTGTTCTATTTGCCTGAGGCGCACACTGATTTTATTTTCGCTGTGCTGGGCGAGGAGCTTGGGTTTGCGGGTTCATGTTCGGTGATTCTATTATTTGGCTTATTGGTTTGGCGTGTCTTTCAGATGGGTAAGGCGGCAGAGCGTTTGAACCTCAGGTTCGACTCGTTGCTAGCGTATGGTTTAGGTGTATGGATTGGGCTTCAATCTTTTGTGAATATTGCCGTCAATATAGGAGCGTTACCTACAAAGGGATTAACCTTGCCATTCATGAGTTATGGAGGTAGTAGCATGATTGTTATGTGTATGGTGGCGGGCCTGCTATGCCGTGTTCACCATGAGACGCAATTGGACTTAGAAGACCAAATGAAAGGGAGCTCGTCATGGCAGTACGCGTAATGATTATGGCGGGTGGAACAGGTGGGCACGTGTTTCCTGCACTGGCTGTTGCGAACTATCTTCAAGCAGCGGGACATAAAATCAGCTGGCTAGGCACTAAAAAAGGCATTGAGGCAAGAGTAGTGCCGGATGCAGGTTTTGATATTGACTGGTTAAACGTGAGGGGTTTGCGTGGCAAAGGCTTGATGAGCCTATTGTTGGCACCGTTTATGTTGTTAGCGGCGTGTCGGCAAGCATCGAAAATTATTCGCCAACGGCAACCAGATGTTGTGCTTGGTTTAGGTGGTTTTGCATCAGGCCCAGGTGGTTTGATGAGCTGGTTGCACGGTAAGCCGTTGGTTATTCACGAGCAAAATCGTGTTCCAGGAACAACAAATAGCTTACTGAAACATATAGCAAAGCGCGTGTTGGAAGGGTTTCCTTACAGCTTTGACCAACAAGCAAAGGCTATTTTTACGGGAAACCCGATTCGAAAAGAGTTACTTGATAACGCGACGGTTGAAAAACTAGCAGGCGCTAATGTTTTAGTCATTGGTGGCAGTTTGGGAGCCTCGATACTAAACGAAGTTGTTCCGAATGCTTTAAAAGGGTTGCAGGAAAAGTTGTCTATCAAGGTGATTCATCAAGCAGGAAAAGCAACGATTCATAGCGCAAAAAAGGCATATAAATCGGTCGGCGTGAGAGCGGATGTACGCGAGTTTATTGATGATATGAAAGCCGTTTATCAATGGGCGGATGTGGTGATTTGCAGAGCGGGTGCCATGACAATATCTGAACTAGCCGTGATGGGCTTGCCCTCTATATTGGTGCCATTGCCACAGGCCATTGATGATCATCAAACAAAGAATGCAGTATATCTTGTGGATGAGGCTGCGGCGGTATTAATACGCCAATCAGACTTGTCGGTAGAAAAATTATCACAAACCTTACAAAGCTTACTGCGTGATGGTGAGTTACTTACGAATATGGGCGAAAAAGCACGTTCATTATCAAAACCAGAGGCGACGTCGTTGGTTGCAAATATTTGTTTAGAGGTGGCGTTATGATGCCCGATACGCATTATTCGGCACATATCGGTTTCGGTAAGCTCAAAAGAATTCACTTTATTGGCATTGGTGGTGCGGGTATGAGCGGTATTGCCGAGGTATTAATAAACCTTGGCTACGATGTTTCTGGCTCAGATATTCGTGAAAGCAAAGTGACTAAACGGCTTATTGACCAAGGCGCGGTCGTTTATATTGGTCACGCTGCGAAAAATGTTCAGTGTTGTGATGTAGTGGTGACGTCCACAGCAGTGAATAAAGAAAACGTAGAAGTGGTGGCAGCACTTGAGCAGCGTATACCAGTTATTCCTCGCGCAGAAATGCTGGCTGAAATTATGCGTTTTAGGTTCGGTATTGCAATAGCAGGCACGCACGGAAAAACGACAACAACGAGTTTATTAGCAGTGTTGATGACAGAAGGCCAATTAGATCCTACTTTTGTAATAGGTGGCTTACTCAATAGCGCAGGAACAAACGCGAAGTTAGGCGAGAGTGATTACTTGATTGCAGAGGCGGATGAAAGCGATGCTTCATTTTTGTACCTTCAACCGATGATTTCCGTGGTAACCAATATTGATGCAGACCACATGAGTACATACGGAGGTGACTTTGATCAACTGAAAGAAGCATTCAAATCGTTTTTACACCAGTTGCCTTTTTATGGTTTAGCAGTGATGTGTGTCGATGATCAAAATATTCGCAATTTAATCCCGTCTATCAGCAAGCCTATTTTGAGCTACGGTATAGAGAATTCAGCAGATTTTCAGGCACTTGAGGTGCAACAAGAAGGGACGCGAACACACTTTAATTTAAAGCGTATTGGGCGAGATGATTTTTTACCTTTAACGGTGAATATGCCAGGCAAGCACAATGTACTAAACGCGTTAGCAGCGATTGCTGTGGCCTGCGAGTTAGGCGTGTCTGATGAGGCGATTGCGTCTGGTTTGAGCCAGTTTAAAGGTGTTGACAGACGTTTTCAGATGAATGGGGAAGTGACGCTGCAAGACGGTTCAGCTTTGCTGATAGATGATTACGGTCATCACCCACGCGAGGTTAAGGCAACCATTCAAGCCGTGCGTGAAGGTTGGCCGAATAAGCGTTTAGTGTTGGCTTTTCAACCGCACCGTTATTCAAGAACACAGGACTTGTTTGAAGATTTCGTAGATGTGCTGAACGAAGTAGATGTATTGGTGTTGTTGGACGTATTTTCGGCAGGCGAAGAACGGATTGCAGGTTCAGATGGCCCCGCGCTAAGTGCCGCTATTAGGCAGCGAGGAAAGTTAATTCCTATTTTTGTTAAAGATATAGAGGAGCTGCCTAGCGTTTTAAAAGAGGTGATATTACCGAATGACATCGTGCTGACATCGGGTGCCGGTGATATTGGGGTGGCTTGTGCAAAAATAAAAGCGCAATTAAATAACTTAGTGGGCATGAAGTAGGCGGCCTGAACGAAATGATGCAAGCGATGAATCAAACAACAACACGACTAAACGGGCAATTGATGGAAAGGGAGCCTTTGGCTCGATATACATCGTGGCGTGTGGGTGGTTTTGCTGACCGCATGTATAAACCTAGTGACATAGAAGATGTGCAAAATTACCTACGCTCACTGCCAAGTGACGAGTCTGTTTTATGGCTTGGGCTTGGAAGTAATGTATTGATTCGTGATGGCGGCATACGCGGTTCTGTTATTTATACACGTGGCTGCTTGAACCAGATGTGCGAAACAGATGATGGCATGCTATATGTGGAAGCAGGTGTGCCTTGTGCTTTGGTTGCTAAATTGGCAGCGGAAAATAATCTGTCAGGTGCGGAGTTTCTGGCCGGTATCCCTGGAACAATGGGCGGTGCATTAGCGATGAATGCAGGCGCTTTTGGTGGTGAAACTTGGGGCTTGGTCAATAAGGTTCTATTAGTTAATCGGCAAGGCGATTTGATTGAGCGTCAAGCCGCTGAGTTTGACGTTGGGTATCGCTCAGTTTCAGTCGCTAAAGATGAATGGTTTGTGGCGTGTTACCTGGCTATTCCAGCGGGTGGAAATCAGCAAAGTAGAGAAAAAATTCGCCAATTGTTAGTCAAACGTGCTGAAACTCAGCCGACGAAGATTGCTAGTGGTGGTTCGGTCTTTAAAAACCCACAAGGCTATCATGCAGCGCGTTTAATTGAAGAGTTGGGTTTAAAAGGAAAGCAAATAGGTGGCGCACAAGTATCCGAGAAACATTCAAATTTCATACTGAATACGGGCGATGCAAGCGCTGAAGATATTGAACGCCTAATTGAATTTGTTAAAAAAGAAGTACAACAAAAACAAGGCACTTTATTACAAACAGAAGTGCACATTTTAGGTGAGGCATTAGAGCAATGAACTTAATCAGCACACCTGAAGAGTTTGGAAAAGTCGCTGTAGCTATGGGCGGTTCTGCGGCTGAGCGTGGGGTTTCATTACTCAGTGGGCAAGCGGTTTTGTCAGCTCTATTGGAGCAAGGTGTTGATGCAGTTTCGTTTGATACGAAAGAGTCTAGTTTTGAGCAACTCAAAACGATGCACATAGATCGTGTGTTTAATATCATTCATGGACGGGGTGGTGAAGATGGGCAATTACAAGGTTTTCTTGAATTGGCTGGCATTCCATTTACGGGTAGCGGTGTATTAGGTTCGGCGTTGGGTATGGATAAGTTAAGAACGAAGTTGTGTTGGTTAGGCGCAGGAATTCCTACACCGAAATGGATGACGTTAAATGACGCATCAGATATAGAGTTTTGTGTAAAAGAACTGAGTTTCCCCATTATGGTAAAGCCAGCGTTGGAAGGCTCAAGTCTAGGGGTGGTGAAAGCCAACGATATAAAGCAGTTACGGGAAGCATTCAGAAATGCTTCTAGCTTCGACTGCGAGGTAATGGCGGAACAATGGATTGAAGGCAGTGAGTACACCGTAGCAGTTTTAGCTGAAGTAGCTTTGCCAATGATTCGTTTAGAAACGCCAAATGATTTTTACGATTACGAGGCAAAGTACCAAGCAAATACGACGAATTACCATTGCCCTTGTGGTTTAACAACTGAAAAAGAAAATGAGCTTCAACAACTTTCTATTAAGGCATTTAAAACGCTGGGTGGTAGCGGTTGGGGTCGAGTAGACCTAATGCTAGATAAGTCTGGCCAGCCTCAATTTTTAGAAATAAATACTGTTCCTGGTATGACAGATCATAGCCTAGTTCCTCTGGCTGCGAATCGAGCAGGTCTCGACTTTAATGCATTGGTTTGGCGTATTTTAGAAACGAGTTTGGTTATGAATAAGGAGGCGAAATGAGAGCAGTAACCGCCGATGTTTATGACAGTGCTAAGCCATTATTAAAAGCAATGGTATTGATGTTATTACTCACATTAGGTTTGTGGAAGGTTTTCGATTGGATGTCTCAGCCAAACACCATGCCCATTAAGCACGTCCGGATTGAAGCTGAGATGAGATATTTATTGCGCGAAGATATATCAAAAGCAATATCAGATGATATGCAAACGGGTTATTTTGCTATCAATAGTCAGAAGATTATTGATGAATTGACGCATATAGAATGGGTTAAAGAGGCACGTATAAGAAGGGTTTGGCCAGACACCGTTGTAGTGTCGATTAAAGAGCAATTCCCAGTTGCAATATGGAATGAAACGTCTTTATTAAACCAAGATGGCGATGTGTTTCAACCGAGAAATATTGAATTACTAGAGCACTTGCCTTCTTTGTCTGCTGTGGATAGCCAAAGTAAATTCGTATTACAGCAGAGTAAAGAAATAGATCAAAAACTTGAATTATTGGGTTTGTCTGTGCAAAAGCTAGTGCTTTCAAAGCACGGTAGTTGGGACGTTGTATTAAGTAATGGGGTTTTTATTAAGGCGGGTCACCAGTTGCCTGAAAAAGGAGTCAGTAAATCGTTAAACACGTTGGCATTTTTGCAAAACGAACTATTGCAACAAGCTAGCAGTATAGATTTACGTTATCCAAATGGTATTTCAGTAACGTGGAAGAAAGGCTATGTTTTTGGTCGGTCAAGCGAAGCTGTAAAGGCACTTGCCGTCAACAATAATGAGCCAACAAAAGGCTAGAGAAAATGAAGAAAAATAGTGATAAAAATTTAATTGTTGGTCTAGATATTGGCACATCAAAGGTAGCGACAATTGTCGGTGAAATGATGCCTGATGGAACAATTGACGTGATTGGTATCGGCTCTAATCCATCACGCGGGTTAAAAAAAGGGGTTGTGGTGAACCTTGATTTAACCGTCCTCTCAATTCAGCGCGCCGTAGAAGAGGCTGAGTTAATGGCGGGTTGTCAAATAAGCTCAGTATTTGTGGGGATTGCTGGCAGCCATATTAGTAGCTTAAATTCCAATGGTGTTGTAGGCATCAAGGACGATGAAGTTAATGCATCAGACATAGAAAGAGTTATTGATGCTGCGAGAGCCGTTGTTATTCCGGCTGATCAGAAAATTCTTCACATTATGCCGCAAGAGTTCATTATTGATGGGCAAGAGGGTATTAAAGAGCCTATAGGCATGGCGGGTATCCGACTTGAAGTGAAAGTTCATATTGTGACGGGGGCGGTTAGTGCGGCTCAAAATATCATCAAGTGTGTACGCCGATGCGGTTTGGAAGTAGAAGATATTATTTTGGAGCAACTTGCATCCAGCACATCGGTGTTAACCGAAGATGAAAAAGAACTCGGAGTTTGTTTGGTCGATATAGGCGGTGGAACAACCGATATAGCCGTTTTTTGTGATGGCTTTATCCGCCATACAGAGGTTATTCCAATCGCGGGTGACCAAGTAACAAATGATATTGCCGTAGCGCTAAGGACGCCAACGCAGCACGCAGATGAAATTAAATTGAAATATGCATGCGCACTGACTCAATTAGTTCAGCAGGACGAGATGATTGATGTCCCAAGTATAGGCGATCGTCCTAGTCGCAAGATATCAAGAGGCAACTTGGCAGAAATTATAGAGCCGCGTTACGAAGAGTTAATGATGTTAGTTCAGGCGGAACTAAGGCGTAGTGGGTTTGAAGATATTGTTACTGCTGGTGTGGTGCTAACAGGCGGCAGTGCAAAGGTTGAGGGTGTGGTTGAGTTGGCGGAAGAAGTATTTCATATGCCGGTTCGTTTGGGTTGCCCACAGTACGTGTCGGGATTAGGCGAAGTAGTACGTAATCCTATTTATGCAACAGGCGTAGGTTTGTTGCTGTTTGGGCAACAAAATAGTGTGGTTAATAGTGGTGAGGTCAGTGGTGGTTTTGAGGGGATGTGGGCAAAGATGAAGAGTTGGTTTCAGGGTAATTTTTAATAACAAATGATTTTTAGATAAACGAAAACAGGGGAAATAACATGTTTGAATTAATGGACGCACAAACAGAAAATGCAGTCATCAAAGTTATTGGTGTTGGTGGTGGTGGTGGAAATGCTGTTAATCACATGGTGAACAGTGCAATTGATGGTGTTGAATTTATTTGCGCCAATACAGATGCGCAAGCGTTAAAGAACACACCAGCAAGAACAATTCTACAATTGGGCAACAACAGCGCAAAAGGTCTAGGTGCAGGCGCGAACCCTGAGGTAGGGAAGCAAGCTGCGATAGAAGATAGGGAGCGCATTCAAGAAGTGATTGCGGGCTCAGATATGGTGTTTATAACAGCAGGTATGGGCGGGGGAACAGGTACAGGCGCTGCACCCATTGTCGCCGAGATAGCGAAAGATATGGGTATTTTAACAGTCGCTGTTGTCACCAAGCCTTTCCCGTTCGAAGGAAAGAAAAGAATGAAAATTGCGAGTGAAGGTATTGAAGAATTAAGTCACCATGTTGACTCTTTAATTACTATTCCAAATGAAAAGCTATTGCATGTCTTGGGCAAAGATATGACACTGCTAGACGCATTTAAAGTAGCAAACGATGTCCTTTTAGGCGCGGTTCAAGGTATAGCAGAATTAATTACCCGCCCAGGCTTAATTAATGTCGATTTCGCGGATGTGAAAACGGTGATGTCAGAAATGGGTGATGCGATGATGGGGACAGGCAGTGCGAAAGGCGAAAATAGAGCAAGAGAAGCTGCAGAATCAGCCATTCACAGCCCACTGTTAGAAGATATTAATGTACAGGGCGCACGCGGAATACTGGTTAACATAACAGCTAGTTTGGATATGTCGATTGGTGAATTTGAAGAAGTAGGCCAAGTGATACGAGATTTTGCAGCAGACGACGCAAATGTAGTTGTAGGAACGGTTATTGACCCTGATTTAGAAGGCGAAATGAGAGTGACTGTTGTAGCGACGGGTCTAGGTCAGTCAGTAGTTGTACCAACACCGATTGTTCCAGTTCAAAGAGACCCAATTAAAGTGGCAGCATTGGAAGAAGAGGACTTCGATATCCCGACAGTTATGCGTGATAAGAATGCTGGGACGGCTAGTCAAAAAGCCAGGGGGCTAGACGGGGCAAAAGATCCTGCTTATCTAGATATTCCAGCATTTTTAAGACGACAAGCGGACTAAGCAAGAGTTCGTATGCTGCTGCTCTTAGACAAAGGTATTTAAAGTACGGGAAAGGGGCTTGTGAATGTTCAATCTTTTATAAATAAGTAAAGATATGGTAGGATACAGAGATAAAAGGACTAATATTTTTCAAAAAGATTTGCTTGGGGAGTTTAAATGATTAAACAACGGACACTGAAAAATGTGATTCGTGCGACTGGCGTTGGCTTGCATAGCGGCGAGAAGGTCTATCTAACGTTACGTCCTGCGGGTGTTGATGTTGGCATTGTATTTCGCCGAGTAGATTTTGATGAACCGGTTGTAATCCCTGCAAAAGCGCAAAATGTGGGTGATACTCAGTTATCAACGACATTAATACAAGATGGCGTGCGTGTTTCAACTGTTGAACATTTACTATCAGCTATTGCTGGCTTAGGTATTGATAATATTTTCATAGATCTAAGTGCTGCCGAAGTGCCGATTATGGACGGTAGCGCGGGTCCTTTTGTTTTCTTATTGCAATCAGCAGGTATAGAAGAGCAAAACGCAGCAAAACGCTATATTCGAATTAAAAGAGAAGTGCGTATTGACGACGGCGATAAATGGGCAAGGTTTGTTCCTTTTGAAGGTTTTAAAGTGGGTTTTAGTATCGAGTTTGACCATCCTGTTTTCAAATCCCGTTTTCAAGAAGCAACCGTAGATTTTTCCTCAACGTCCTTTGTTAAAGAGATTAGTCGAGCACGTACATTTGGTTTTATGAAAGACATTGAAATGTTACGTAAACGGAACTTAGCCCTAGGTGGTAGCATGGATAATGCTATTGTTGTCGATGATTTTAGGGTGCTGAATGAAGATGGCTTACGCTATGAGGATGAGTTTGTAAAACATAAAATTCTAGATGCCATCGGTGATTTATATTTATTAGGACACAGTTTAATCGGTGAGTTTCATGGACATAAGTCTGGACATGAACTTAATAATAAGTTGCTAAGAGAGTTGCTTGCTCAAGAAGATGCTTGGGAAGAGGTTGCTTTTGAAGAAGATGCATTCCCTATTTCTTATATAGAGGCGTTACCGGCATCAGCTTGATAAATTATTTTTCTTGAGTGTCGAGATGAGCTTGTTCATGGAGATACTGAGTTTATCTGAAGCTTCAGCATTATTTGCTACAGATAAGGACTTTAGTGCATTGCTTGAAGGTTTTTTAGGGCTTTTTTGAGTACGGACTATTTGTTTGCTGAGCACCCTTATTTTTAAAGTACGGACTGGTTCACCAAAGTGCTGAGATAAGGATTTTAGAATGGTTTGGCGCATATATAATAGTTTAGATGCCCAAACAGATGAGTCGGTATACAAGATAGAGCTGTTTTTAGTAGAAGTAATATGCAAGCAATGTCTCGCAAAATCATCTGCTAATGCGGATTGAACGGTACGCAAGAGCACACGCTGTTGAACGAGGGTTTGTTGGATTTTTTGTAGGCCGCTCAAGGCTGCTTTGTCATTTTTGAATGGTTGTTTAAACATAAAGTTAATAAGCGTAAAAAGATTAAAGAATATGCAAATTATACTGCTAACAAAAGGCCAAAAGAGAACCATCCATCTTTCTGGTAATTATAAAAGAACAAAAATCACATTGGCTTGCACTTTTGTTGTCGTGTTAGCGGCTTCTTTTACTTTTAGTGCTTCAATAGACCAAACTTTAAAAAACCAATCTGTAATGGTGGAAAAAGAGCTTTTAGCGCAGCGCACAGAGGTTGAGAGGATGCGCGAGAAAACACGTAATACGCTTGATAATCTTGCTTTGCGCGTTGGTCAAATGCAGGCTCAGTTAACACTTTTAAACTCGGTTGGTGAGCACTTGGTACAAAAAGCTAAATTGAGTTCAACAGAATTTAATTTTGATGAGCTACCTGCACTCGGCGGCGCTGAGGAACAAAGTGTGACGAACAGCTTTACACAAGACCAGTTATTAAACGATATTCAAATGTTGGCAGATAAGCTTACCCTACGTGAAAAACAACTTGAGTTGCTGGGTGTTTTTTTGGCTAATAAGAAGCTTTCTAAAGAGGTTCGTCCGGCAGGCTTACCCGTTGATAAAGGTTGGGTGTCTTCTCATTATGGCTACCGTGCAGATCCGTTCACAGGTAAAAAAACATTTCATCACGGCGTTGATATTGCAGGTAAAAGGGGCACGAAAGTACTAGCAGCAGCTTCAGGCCTAGTGATCTGGGCGGGTGAAAGGAGCGGCTATGGCTATTTGATTGAAATTGATCATGGTTCAGGGTATGTGACGCGTTATGCGCACAACGAGGAGATCACAGTTAAAGCAGGTGATGTGATTAAGCAAAATGACATGATTGCTAAAATGGGTTCAACGGGCCGTTCAACAGGGCCACACGTGCATTTCGAAGTTTTACGCTATGGTAAAAAAGTCAACCCGCGCAAATACCTCTATAGTTCTCGATAATATAATGGTTTGTATTATGTGCCCGACCCATCCAGTCAAATTGCTTGCACGATTGGTGGCAATGTAGCTGAGAATTCGGGCGGGGTGCATTGCCTAAAATACGGCTTGACGGTGCATAATATTGAGGCGCTTAGAGTGCTATTAATGAACGGTGATGAGTTGATTTCTAATCGGTGCAGGTGAGGGTATCGGGCTGTTAGCACTGATGAATGGCTCAGAGGGTTTGCTGGGCATTATCACTGAAATTACCGTCAAACTCACCCCAAAGCCCGAACTAGCGCGCGTAGTAATGGCGGCGTATGATAGCGTTCGTGATTGCGCCAATGCCGCTGCTAAAATTATCAAAGCCGGTATTATTCCTGCGGGGTTAGAAATGATGGACAAATCTGCCATTGAAGCCGCGGAGGGCTTTGCACAGGTAGGTTATCCGCTGGATGCACAGGCGTTATTACTTTGTGAATTAGACGGCACCGAGGCACAAGTGCAAACCGAACTTGATAAAGAAATAGGCGAAGATGAGGCAACTTTGCTTGATGAATATGCGCAGATTATTGACGAGTTTAGTGCAAAATATTATGTGAACGGTGTGAATGTGGCAATTGATAGAGTGCTAGTTGTTGATGATCCAATATCTAGTTTAGATAGCAATGTATTGTTTATTGGTGGAAATTATGCGGACTTTTGTGCGATTTAGGCAAATTTTACCTGAAAATAATAGCGCGTTTTGCGGTATCATTTGGCTTTTCGTTTCACATTAAAAACCACTCTCAATGATCTCAAATAGCGTCAAAAATCTTTTTGGTAGTCGAAATGACCGGCTTATTAAGGTTAAACAAAAAGCAGTTAAATCTATTAATTCTTTTGAAGAGGCTATCAAAGCCTTGGATGACACGGCATTAAAAGCTAAAACAGAAGAGTTCAAAGCTCGTTTAGAAAGTGGTGCGACATTAGAATCGTTGATACCAGAAGCATTTTCAGTCGTTCGAGAGGCAGGTATTCGTTCACTAGGCATGCGTCATTTTGACGTACAACTGATAGGCGGTATGGTGCTTAATGACGGGTGTATCGCTGAAATGAAAACGGGTGAAGGTAAAACGCTGGTGGCGACATTGTCAGCTTACTTAAATGCGTTGTCAGGTAAAGGGGTTCATATGATTACGGTGAACGATTACCTGGCAGAACGTGACTCTGAATGGATGGGTAAGCTATTCGAATTCTTAGGGATGACGACAGGTGTGATTGTTAATGTCATGAGCCCAGAGCAGCGCCGTGTAGCCTACGCAGCAGATATTACTTACGGTACAAATAACGAGTTTGGCTTTGATTATCTTCGCGATAACATGGCATTTGGTAATAAAGACAAGGTTCAACGAGAACTTCATTACGCGATTGTGGATGAAGTGGATTCGATTCTTATTGATGAGGCGAGGACACCGTTGATTATTTCTGGCCCGACAGATGACAAGAGTGAATTGTACGTTAAGCTGAATGACCTAGTAAAAGACTTAAAGCGTGAATTTGAGACGCAAGAAGGCGACTATACTATTGATGAAAAGGCCAAGCAGGTTTACTTAACAGAATTGGGGCATGAAAAGATAGAGAATCTTTTGGTTGAAAGTGGCTTATTGAATGAAAACGAGAGCCTATATGAAGCCAGTAATATTGGGTTAATGCATCATGTCTACGCTGCGTTACGTGCTACAGCGTTGTATCAAAAAGACGATGATTACATTATTCAAAATGGGCAGATCGTTATCGTTGATGAGTTCACTGGTAGGACGATGGCGGGTCGCCGTTGGGGAGAAGGCCTTCATCAAGCGATTGAAGCAAAGGAAAAAGTAAATATCCAAAGTGAAAATCAAACGATGGCATCTATTACATTCCAGAATTATTTCAGGATGTATGCAAAGCTATCTGGAATGACGGGCACGGCGGATACGGAAGCTTTTGAATTTCAACAGATTTATGGTTTAGAGGTCATCGTTATTCCAACGCACCGTAACATGTTGCGAGACGACGCAGGCGACCTTGTGTATTTAACGGCGAAAGAAAAATATGAAGCGGTTATCGAAGATATCGAAGCTTGTTATGAACGTAAACAGCCGGTTTTAGTCGGCACAACGTCCATCGAAGTATCAGAGTTTATCGCGGACAGCCTAAAGAAAAAGAAGGTGCGCCACGAAGTTCTTAACGCGAAACAGCATGAACGAGAAGCGCAAATCATAGCCAATGCTGGCGCACTAGGGTCCGTTACAATTGCGACAAATATGGCGGGTCGTGGTACGGATATTGTGTTGGGTGGGAAGCTTGAAGATGGTGGCGATTATGATGAGTGGGAGAAAAAGCATCAGGCGGTATTAGACGCAGGCGGCTTACGGGTTATTGGCACAGAAAGGCATGAGTCACGTCGTATCGATAATCAGCTTAGAGGCCGATCTGGCCGTCAAGGTGACCCAGGGGCAAGTCGTTTTTACCTGTCTTTAGAAGATAGTTTAATGCGTATTTTTGCACCAGAAAGAGTATCAAGTTTAATGCAAAAATTAGGGCTTGAAGACGGTGAGTCTATTGAGCATCCTTGGGTGAGTAAGGCGATTGAGAATGCACAGCGTAAGGTCGAGGGGCATAATTTCGATATTCGTAAGCAATTGCTAGATTATGATGATGTTGCCAATGAGCAGCGTAAAGTTATTTATGAACAACGTAATGAAATAATGGATTCAGATAATGTTTCTGAAACCATCGCCTCAATTCGTGAAGATGTTGTTAGTGACCTTATTAGTCAATTTATCCCAATGCAGTCGATGGAAGAGCAATGGGATATAGAAAGCCTGCAAAAGATGTTGGAAGAAGAGTTTTATTGTAAGTTGGCTATTAAGCAGTTGTTGGAAGACGACGATAATTTACATGAAGAGAACTTGCGTAAACTGATACTCAATTCAATCACTGACGAGTACGCGAAAAAAGAGATTTTGGCTGGTGCAGAAGTGCTTCGACACTTTGAAAAATCAGTTATGTTACAGACCCTTGATGCACTATGGAGAGAGCACTTAGGCGCCATGGATCATTTACGACAAGGAATTCATCTTCGTGGTTATGCGCAAAAGGACCCTAAGCAAGAATATAAGCGTGAAGCTTTCGAACTTTTCACATCCATGCTGGATGCTTTAAAGCACGAAGTGGTCATGCTCGTCACTAAAGTACGAGTTCGAGCTGAAGAAGATGTTCAAGCCGTTGATCAGCGGCGTCGAACACAACAAAAAATGGAATTTAAACACGCAGATTCAAATGCGCTTGAATATGATCTTGAACATCAAGAAGATAAAGTGCAACCGTTTAAACGCTCAGATAAGAAGGTAGGCCGTAATAAACCTTGCCCGTGTGGTTCTGGTAAAAAGTTTAAACAATGCCACGGAAAACTGTAAAGCTGAGATAAATGGGCGCATATTCTGTTAAGCATAAAATACATTAGGAGTTATCACGCATGCCCGTAGGTGGTCTAGTCTCGTTAAATTTGAAAGCAATATCAGGTATCCGAATGGGCACGGCATCGGCCGGAATTTCTCAAACTGAGCACGATGATGTAGCGGTCTTTGAGCTGGCTGAAGGCACTCAAACTGCTGCTGTATTTACCAAAAACAAGTTCTGTGCAGCACCTGTTACGCTAGCTAAACATCATTTACTTGAATCAGTACCAAAATATCTATTAGTAAACTCTGGTAATGCTAATGCCGGTTTGGGTGACGCTGGTTTGCTATCAGCTAATCAATGTTGCGAAGAGCTCGGCCGATTAGCACGAGCTAAGAAAGCTGAGATATTGCCATTTTCAACTGGCGTTATTGGTGAAAGTTTACCGGTCGATAAAATCATCGTTTCGTTACAAACAGCGCTTGACCATTTATCTGAGGATAATTGGTATGCCGCAGCTAAAGCGATTATGACAACGGATACCGTTGAGAAGGGTTGTACGCGCACTGTAAATCTTGCTGGTGTTGATGTGACAATAACAGGCATTGCAAAAGGTTCAGGGATGATGCGACCTGATATGGCGACCATGTTGTCGTACATAGCAACTGATATGCCTATCGCTAAGTGTGTACTTCAAAAAATGCTTAAAGAAGCCGTTGATATGTCATTCAATGGCATTACTGTAGATGGTGATACGTCGACCAATGACGCTGTGGTTTTAATGGCAACAGCCGCTGTGGACACACCATTTATCGACTCAATTGATGATTCGCGTTATGGCGTATTTTTATCAACGTTAATAGAGGTGTGCGCCTTTCTATCTGAAGCGGTTGTACGTGATGGGGAGGGTGCAACGAAGCTTATTAAAGTGCAAGTTGAACAAGCTGCCAGTTGGCATGATGCAAAAAAAGTGGCTTATACCATCGCACATTCGCCATTAGTTAAGACAGCTTTTTTTGCCAGTGACCCAAACTGGGGACGTATTTTAGCTGCCGTAGGGCGCGTGAATATCGATAACATTAGAGTCGAGGATGTTGCTATTTATCTGGATGATGTTTGTATTGTTGATAGCGGCAAAAGAGCTCTTGATTACAGCGAAGAAAAGGGGCAAGCAGTTATGAACCAAGAAGAGATTACTGTGCGTGTTTGCTTGGCTCAAGGTGAATATGAAGCGTCTGTTTTAACGTGCGACCTGTCGTATGACTACGTTAAAATTAATGCGGAATACCGTTCGTAAACGGTAGTTAAACGGCTGATGTGGCGAAGGTGCTAAAAGTAGCGGTTGGAGTTATTACAAATAAAGCAGGTGAAATTCTTATCAGTCAACGTTCTGTTGATGCGCATCAAGGTGGCTTATGGGAGTTTCCTGGCGGCAAGTTCGCAGAAGGTGAAAGTGCACAGCAGGCATTAAAAAGAGAGTTACTTGAAGAGTTAGGCATCATTGTTATTTCAGCTAAGCCAATGTTGACGATTGAGCATGATTATGGCGATTTATCGGTTCATCTTGATGTGCATAGAGTTGACGTATTTCAAGGCGAAACGCGCGGGGCAGAAAAGCAACAGATAAAGTGGCTTGCTGCATCCGAGTTAAATAAATATGCTTTTCCAGCAGCAAACAAAAAAATAATTGATACATTAAGTTTGCCACAGCATTACCCGATTGTAGATGAATTATTGGGTGATGCGGATGTCATGCTAAAGCAGCTGAGTAGTTTAATTTCTCGCGGCTATAAACTGATTCAGTTAAGAGCAAAATCATTTGAGGATGAAGAGTTTGAAACACTTGCTAAGGTTGCTCTTAAGCAATGTGAGAGTAGTGGGGTGCTTCTTTTTTTGAATACTCGTCTAGAGGTGGCACTGTCTTTAAACGCATCAGCTGTACATCTAAGCTTTAATGAGTTTTGTTCATCACCATTACCATTTCCTGATGATTTGAGTACGGCTGTGTCCTGCCATTCACAATACGAGCTCAGCGCAGCACAAAAAGCAGGTGCTTTATTTACGGTGCTATCACCGGTTTCTGCAACACAGTCACACCCAAATGTTAAACCACTAGGCTGGCAGCGCTTTGCTGAGATAGTCAATAATAACGCATCACCTGTTTATGCGTTGGGCGGTGTTGGCCCGGCAGATTTGCGAAAAGCCAGATCGAGTGGGGCTTATGGGGTGTCTGGAATTAGAGGATTTTCTCGTGAATAAGGTGTTTTAGCTGCCGCTGCTTTTCTAGACAATCCCTAAATTTTCAAAATATCGCTTTTCATACCTCATTGGCGACAGTCCGATATTATTACCATGATGTCGCTTAGGGCTGTAGAAAAACGCAAGGGTCATGACAAGGTAAGCATGTGAATAATGATCCTAAGATTTTGTTATGACTATGAAAAACAAGTATGTTAGTCGTTCCCACATTTCAGCGAAGTTGTTAGAGAGGTTGTTCGCTATTTTTCTGTCGACTTAAACGCTAGTCAAATAGCTAAATTAACGCTGCTTAGTCGGCAAACTGTTAACACTTATTTAGAGCAGCCTTTAGGTCTCGAATAGTCGTTTTTTGCGAACACCAATTTTCTCCTTCGGCAGGACAACTTGAAGTCGATGAAAGCTACTTTGGAGTAAGCCGTGTAAAAGGTAAGCGTGGTCGCGAGGTAAGAGGAATGTCTCGCGTCAATTACTTTGTCCGCTTGCAGCACCCATTGTGTTGTCTCTTAAGCCAATAACTATTTGCTGGGTAGGGTAGTACTAGAGTAGTGACGCAGCCTCTTTTTGGGGAGGAAAGATGGTTATTAGTAGACGGCAGTTTATTTTGGCATCTGGTTCGATATCTTGAAACAACTTGGCTAAACACTGAAAACATCATGAGCTTTGATAATGTTTCGGGTAGAATTTATGTACCAAAAACACAATAGCTGACGGCATGAATACCTTAGATCACTTATTTGAAAATAATAAAGAGTGGGCTCAATCCATTACCAAGGAAGACCCTGGTTTTTTTCAACGCTTATCAAAACTACAATCCCCAGAACTGCTTTGGATAGGCTGTTCTGATAGCCGTGTGCCTGCTAATCAGATCACACGGCTCGCACCAGGTGAGATTTTTGTTCATCGAAACATCGCAAACTTGGTTGTGCATACCGATTTAAATTGTCTTTCAGTTATTCAATATGCCGTCGACATTTTGAAAATAAAACACATTATTATCTGCGGACATTATGAATGCGGCGGTATTAAAGCGGCCTTAGATGACCGTGATTATGGCCTTATAGATAATTGGCTTGGGTATATCAAAGATGTTGCTCGGCTACATAGCGAGGAACTAAGCAAACTAGAAGGCGTTGAGAAACAAAGCCGTTTATGTGAGTTGAATGTGATCGAACAGGTGAGCAATTTACGCAATACAACCATTGTTAAGAATGCCTGGCTCGGCGGTGCAGATTTATCTATACACGGCTGGATTTATAATATCGGCAATGGCATTCTAAAAGACATTGTCAATGTGCCGAGCGAAGGATAAACAAATTTAATTCTGCCTAAGATTCAATATCTTCTAATTCTATATTGAGCGCGTGCCCCGATATCTTTAACTCGTAAAGCGACACCGCTAGTGACAGCATCATTAGCACCAAGCTAACGAGAAAGGCGACATACCCTAACTGGAGAACACCCATAAATATAAGAAACATCGCTGCTGCACAAACTGTAATACTTAGAACACCTAAAATCTGCATCCAAATAATGAGCTTTATTCGTAACCGTAAACTATTAATTTGGCGTGCAACCAGCTCTTTATTGAACTCGTTAATCTGCCGATGTAAGCCGCGGATAACGCTCGCTAAACCCATAAAGCGGTTCGTATACGCTAACAGTAACAATGAGATGGCTGGAAATAATAGTGCAGGCGTCGATAAGTCCACGTGAGCATATCTCGTTATGAAGTAAGTGGAGATTATACTAGACCTTTGACTAGTACGTTGAAACCGTAGCTTATAGTTTTTTGCTCACGCATCGCTAAGACGGTATGTAATGGTCAACTAAAACTGTAGGAACTGTCACCATCTCGTGGATGGATATTATTTTAAACGGTGATTATTATCACAGAGGCCACTTGTTTTTTTATTCCTTGTGTCCTTGATGTGTTTGAACCTGATTACATATTGTACTAATGCTCTCCTTCGACATAGTGCAGTATATTTATGAACTTACACATACAATTAGAAAAGTGACAACATGCGATCTAGCGATTTTTTCGCCATCAGCTTGTCGCTTTCTTGTACTTTTATGGCGTTTACAACGTTACCACTTGCTAGGTTTTCCATCACCCACGCGAGATGCTGCGGGTCGATTCTAAACATGGTGGAGCACATTGCCACGGTAGGTGACATAAAGTGAACGCGCTTGCCTTGATCTTTTACCTCTTCTTTTAGGCGGTTCACTAAATTTAGCTCTGTCGCAACCAGCCAACGAGTATTAGGCTTGGCTTCACGCACGGTTTTTAGGATCATTTCGGTTGAACCAACAAAATCCGCTTGCTCGCAGACTTCAAAATTCGCTTCAGGGTGTGCAATTACAACTGTTTCTGGATATTGCTTTTTGAAATCATCAATTTGGTTCGATTGAAACATTTGGTGCACAGAACAAAACCCTTTCCAAAGAATCATTTTTGCGTTTTTAATTTGCGCCGTTGTTAAGCCGCCCAAAGGTTGATTGAAGTCCCAAACCACCATGTATTCCATCGGAATACCCATACGGTAACCGGTATTTCTACCTAAGTGCTCATCGGGAAAAAACAAGATTTTCTCACGCTTCTTAAAACACCAGTCCAGCACTTGTTTGGCGTTTGATGAGGTACACACAATACCGTCATGTCTACCACAAAAAGCTTTTAAATCTGCCGCTGAATTTATGTAGGTGACAGGCGTCACCAGCTCGTCTGCAACCAGCACGCTATTAAGCTCCGTCCAGCTACGCTCAACATTTTTTAGATTCGCCATATCCGCCATGGAGCAACCTGCTGCAAGGTCAGGCAAAATAGTAATTTGTTCTGGGCGCGACAAAATATCCGACACTTCAGCCATAAAATGCACGCCACAAAACACGATGTATTGCGCTTTCGAATCGGCGGCATAAGCGGATAGTTTTAAAGAGTCCCCACTCACATCAGCGTGTTTAAACACTTCATCTCGCTGATAATGGTGCCCTAAGATCACACAGCTATCGCCCAATGTGTCTTTCGCGGTTTGGATGCGCCGATCACATTCTTCGTCACTGAGCAAAGAGTAATCTTGAATGTTGTGCACAGGTGTAGACATTCTATTTTGTTTCAACCACAGGCGGCTTTCTTAATCGAATGCCCAGTTCTTTCAGCTGTGCATCACTGATCATAGCTGGTGCCGATGTTAATGGACAGGCGGCTGTTTGTGTTTTTGGGAAGGCCATCACGTCGCGAATCGTGCTAGCACCTGACATGAGCATAACCAAACGATCCATGCCGAAAGCAATACCACCGTGCGGTGGGCAACCGTACTGTAGCGCGTCGAGTAAGAAGCCGAATTTTTCTTTCGACTCGTTTTCGTTAAGACCGAGCAGATTAAACACGGCTTGCTGCATATCGGTTTTATAAATACGGATAGAGCCACCACCGACTTCGGTACCGTTAAGTACAAGGTCGTAAGCCCGTGAGATGGTTTCGCCCGGGTTGGCTTGTAAAGCTGCAATATCACCAACGGGTGCTGTAAAAGGGTGGTGCAAAGCTGTCCAGCGGTTTGCTTTTTCGTCCCAATCGAACATCGGAAAGTCGACCACCCACACAGGTTTCCAATCGCCCTCTAACAAGCCTTGGTCTTCGCCTATTTTGTCACGCAATGCGCCTAATGCTTCGTTAACAATTTTGATACTGTCCGCACCAAAGAAAACAATGTCGCCTGTTTGCGCTTTTGTACGCTGCATGATGGCTTCAACCACATCATCGGGCAAGAATTTCAGAATCGGCGATTGTAAACCGTCCATACCAGCAGCGCGGTCATTCACTTTAATGTATGCCAAACCTTTTGCGCCATAAATACCGACGTATTTTGTATATTCGTCAATATTTTTACGACTAATCGAGCCGCCGCCCGGCACGCGTAACGCGGCGACACGACTTGTTTCACTATTAGCTGGAGCTGAAAACACCTTAAACTCCACACTTGCCATTAAGTCACCCACATCAGTTAAGGTTAATGGGTTACGTAAATCAGGACGGTCTGTGCCGTATACATCCATTGCTTCGGCATAAGTAATGGTTGGGAATTGTTCAGGCAAAGCTACATCAATCACCTCAGCAAACAAACGGCGAATCATAGCTTCCATCATCGCCATTATTTGTGTCTCGTCCATAAACGAGGTTTCAATATCCAATTGGGTGAATTCTGGCTGGCGATCGGCACGTAAATCTTCATCACGGAAGCAGCGCACTATTTGGTAATAACGGTCCATACCGGCGATCATTAATAATTGTTTAAACAACTGCGGTGATTGCGGTAAGGCAAAGAAACTATTCTCGTGCGTACGACTCGGCACCAAGTAATCACGTGCGCCTTCTGGCGTTGCTTTGGTTAGGAACGGTGTTTCAATTTCGTAAAAACCTTCATCTTCTAAAAAGCGGCGCAGGTTTAATGTTGCCTCACGGCGCAGTCGAATTTTTTCTAGCATTTCTGGGCGGCGCAAATCAATATAACGGTAACGCAAACGCGTTTCTTCGTTCACATCGATATCGCCATCTACTTGAATAGGCGGTGTTTTAGATTCGTTGAGTACTTCTAAATTTAAGCCTAACAGCTCAATTTGTCCTGTCTTCATTTTCTGGTTTGTTGTGCCTTCTGGGCGGCGGCGTACACGGCCACGAAGTTTTAGGACATATTCACTACGTACACTTTCAGCAATAGCAAATGAGTTCGCACGATCTGGGTCATAAACCACCTGAACAATGCCTTCACGATCACGCAGGTCAATAAAAATAACGCCCCCATGGTCACGCCTTCTATGAACCCATCCGCAAATTTCTACTTCCTCGTCTAAGTGCGTTTCGTTAATATCGCCGCAATAATGACTACGCATATACTTTACTCCTTACTATGATACAGACAGTTTACGCTATCGTTTTATGATTGTTTATCGTTCGTTTTTTTTGACACACTATCTGCTAAATTTTTCTTGTTAGCGCTTTTAAAATCTGTCTCGTACCAACCACTACCTTTTAAACGAAAGCCAGTAGCAGAAACCCGTTTTTCTAATGCGTCTTCCCCGCACCCAGGACACTTTCTTAAGGGCGCATCACTAATTTTTCGTAATGACTCACTATGCTGCTCACATGCGCCACATTGGTACTCATAAATTGGCATAATTAATTTACTCCAAATACTCTCTTGTTTGCGCGTCCAAAAGACAGACACCCAATTGAATTGGGTCATTTTCGGTGATTTACAAGCCCTATGGCAAGCAATGTATGTAAAATAAACTTACTTTTATGCTCCGCACGCTGAAATAAAACGAATATGACAACTCAACTAAGCATTACCACACCAGATGATTGGCATTTACATTTACGCGATGGCAATGCACTCAATACAACGGTACCTTTCTCAGCCAAGCAATTTCAACGCGCTATTGTAATGCCTAACTTAGCTCAAGCTATTACAAATACTGACCGTGCACTTGCTTACCGGCAACGAATTTTAGATGCCGCGCCTGAGGGCAACAGCTTCCAACCGTTAATGGTTCTTTACTTAACGGACGATACAAGCGTTGTCGACATCAAACAAGCCAGTGAAAGTAAGCACATTGTTGCCGCAAAACTGTACCCCGCTGGCGCCACAACAAATTCATCAAACGGCGTTACTAATATTACGCGATTAGCGCCTATATTTAACGCCATGCAAACTGACGGTATTTTATTATTAGTGCACGCCGAAGTGGTTGATAGCAACGTCGATATTTTTGATCGCGAACAAGTATTTATAGACAAGCACCTTTGCGCTATTCGACGCGACTTTCCGCAACTACGCATCGTCCTAGAACATGCGACGACCCAACAAGGCATTCAATTTGTTGAAGAAAGCAACAATACTGCTGCCACGCTAACGCCTCAGCACCTTTTATTTAACCGCAACGATTTACTCGTTAGCGGTATTCGTCCTCACAATTATTGCCTACCCGTTTTAAAACGTGAAACACACCGGCAAGCATTAGTAAAAGCTGCAACTAGCGGTAGCCCTAAGTTTTTTCTAGGGACAGATAGCGCCCCACATGCAACTCAAGCCAAAGAAACTAATTGCGGTTGCGCGGGTTGCTTCACCGCCCACGCTGCCATCGAGTTGTATACCGAAGTGTTTGAAAAAGAGGACGCGTTAGATAAGCTCGAAGGTTTTTGTAGTTTTTATGGTGCTGATTTTTATGGCCTGCCTAGAAATAAATCGACAATCACTTTGATCAAAAAACAGTGGAGCGCGCCTGAACATTACTCGTTTGGAGAACAAACACTCACACCTTTTAGACAAGAAACCCCATTAAGCTGGAAGCTTCAAACCTAAGCCAAAAACTTCCCCCCATCCGCTTTGCTACTTTCACCCAAATAAATAAAAAGCCCCTTATAAGGGGCTTTTTATTTTAAATCTCAGTGGCTATTCGTCGAGAATAGACTCATCATCCATCGGCGGATTGCCGTCAAAAATCAAGTATTCACGGCGCTGAAAATAAGCACTGCGTCGAAACTCATAGGCGTCCAACGATGCCATATCTGCAATCTTTTTGATCGAAATTAAATCTGCTCGAGTATCCACGCCTTTCAAAGCAATCGTTGTCCACATTACATCCGGATTATGCAACCGCTGAACTGGATCAACAGACATGTCAGCGTAAATACCCGCCGCATCACGTAATGTACTTGAACCTAAAAGCGGCAACACCACATACGGGCCAGTGCCGACACCATAAGCACCCAATGTTTGACCAAAGTCTTCATTGTGCTTTGACATACCCATATCGGTTGCCATATCAACGAAACCTAACAGACCAAGCGTTGTGTTCACAACAACTCGCCCACCATCAGACAGCGCTTGGTTAAATTTAAGTTGCAACACGACGTTAGTAAATACAACAATATCATCTAAGTTACTGAAGAAATTTGTAATGCCTTGATCAACAATAGCTGGTGTAATAAACTGGTAACCTTGTGCGGCAGGCTCAAGAACGTACTTATCCGCTTTTTCATTAAAATTATAAATGCCTCTATTGATATACTCCAAAGGGTCATTTTCTTCTTGTGATGTCAGCGACGCACAGCCAGAAAGCATCGCTATCACGATAATCGCCGTAGGTACAATCCATTTTTTCAAAACCATGACTAATTCCATCGAAAACATCTCCAAATATTTTTTAGGTCGCTTTATTTAAGCTACCGAATGATCGTTGCTTTATTATAACCTAATCTTTCCAAAAGTTAGCTATCAATAATATGTACGACGCTCGTCAAAAAATCATGTCCCAACGGTTCCGTGGTTATTTACCTGTCGTTATCGACATCGAAACCGCAGGCTTCAACGCAACCACGGATGCGCTATTGGAAATGGCAGTAGTAATACCTGCAATGGACGATGACGGTCGGCTTTTTATCCAATCGTCTCACCGTGAACACGTTATACCGTTTGAAGGTGCAAATCTTGACCCTGCCGCCTTAAAATTCAATGGCATTGACCCATATCACCCTTTCCGGCTCGCCATTGATGAGAAAGAAGCTTTGCGGAAGTTATTCGCACCCGTCAGGGCTGCTGTTAAGGCGCAACAATGCACTCGTGCCATTTTAGTGGGGCACAACCCCGCGTTTGATATTGCTTTTATGAATGCGGCGGTAGAGCGGACTAAATTCAAACGCAACCCGTTTCATCCTTTTAGCACCTTTGACACGGCGACTTTAGGCGGCTTAGCTTATGGACAAACGGTATTAGCTAAAGCAGCTAAAGCAGCCGGCATTGAATGGGATAACGAGCAAGCTCACTGCGCGCTTTACGACGCAGAGCAAACCGCTCGTTTATTTTGCCAAATTGTTAATCAGTGGGATTCGTTTTCTCAGTAGGCGTAACGCTGTCGAGCAAAGTCTTTAATTCGCCATTTTCGAACATTTCAATCAAAATATCCGCGCCTCCAACTAGCTCAGAATTTACGTAAAGCTGCGGGTACGTCGGCCAGTTTGAATACAGCTTTAAGCCTTCTCGAACTTCATCGTCATCAAAAATATTAATGTAAGCAAATTCGGCTTCACACGCTTGTAAAATTTGCACTACTTTGCTCGAAAAACCGCACTGCGGAAAATACGGCGTGCCTTTCATATACAACAAAACATTGTGGCTATTTAGTTGCTCTTCAATTCTCTCGTTAACACCCATTTCTTACGACCTTAAACTTATTAATGTGGGAACCTAGCATAACATCTCAATTTTATCGTTAAACATGTGTTTTTGTTTTATGTTCTATATTTTCTGCATAAACATGTGGTTATGTCCTTAATTTAAGCTGGTTTTGATCGTTTCTTGGGTTTTCTATGCAACACGGCGAGCCTATCCTATATAACTTAGTTCAGGCAAGGCAAACCATACCGCGTCAGCAATTTTACGCCTTTACGGATATTTAACGCCATCGCAGCGAGACCATAGACGGTGGCATTTTTAGCCAGCCCTATGAATCGAGTTCGTGCCATCCCATAGTGTCGCTTGTCTGTTGCAAAAGGAGGCTCTCCTTCGGCACGAGTGACTGCAATGCGAGCATTACGCTCTTTGTCTGCCTACGATAAAGGGTTATTCCTATAACCTTGCGTTTATTCTGGCCTGTACGCGGCATCGCATATAAAGTGCTCTCATCACTCAACAATAGTGTATCTCGCTCCTAGCTATCATGGACAAGAATGGGTAGTTCGGGCGACCTGTATTAGAGGCGTAAGTAGAGGACAGTAATGGCTCTATTTTAGCTCACTTCGACAGTACTTCGGTATCATCAGGTCTATGAAGTATAGAGTGCTCTAAATTAGAGCCTAAAACGAAAATTCGGGCTGTGTTGAGAATGGTTTTTGCACGTCATATTTGAATAAAATTCATTGCCGATTTGGTGAGTTACGCTGTCAGCACTAGCACTGTCAGCGCGCGCACCGCCGGTGCACGTACCGCCGGCACGCGTGCTACCTGCGCCGGCGGTGTAAGTACAAGCGTAGCGGGTGCTGTAAGTACACGTGTTGAGGTCTCGATGCGTACGAATTACACCTTGGCTTTAATAACATATTTGCCATAACCGCCGCCGCCAGGGGTTTTTATTGTTAAGCGGTCCCCCACCTTTACTTCTACACTTACTTTGGCAGCTAAGCATTCGCCATTTAATAAATTCTCACCACTTTTCCCATCGTCACCGCCTTGTAAACCCCATGGCTTATGATGTCGGCGCTCAGTTAATAGCGTCAGCTGCGCTGATTGCAGGAACACCATTTCTCTGACCAAACCATTGCCTCCTCGATGCTTCCCTAACCCGCCTGAATTCTGTCGAATTTGATAGCGATTAACTCTCAATGGATAGTGCATTTCTAACGACTCGATGGGCGTGTTTAGCGTATTCGTCATGTGTGTTTGCACTGCAGACAGTCCGTGATATTGTTCGCCGGCCCCCATGCCTCCGCCGATAGTTTCATAGTAATTCCAGCTGTTAGACTTTGTTTTAGCGCCTATGGCGACATTATTCATACTGCCATGACTTGCCGCAGCGATGCGACGAGGCAATGCTTTAGCAAGCGCCCCCATCGTTACATCCACCAAACGGGTGCTGGTTTCCACATTACCTGCTGCCACTGCGGCGGGTTTAATGGCATTCACCAAAGAACCTTTCGGCGCGCGAATGCTAATCCGCTGATACACACCGAAACATGCTGGTGTATTAGCGGGCATCAAACATCTAAAAACATAGCAAACCGCCGCCGCAATCACGGATAAAGGGCAATTAATATTGCCTCTCACCTGTTCCGCTGTGCCTGTAAAGTCGGCTACAACCTCACCATTGCCCACGCTTAAACGCAGCTTTATTTTTATATCTTTGGCGCCTAAACCATCACCGTCCATCACATCTTCAAAACGATATTCGCCGCTAGGGATGCTCGCCAATAATTGCTGCATCAAACGGTCGCCATAAATATTTAAATGCACCAATGCTTTTTTATAACGTTCGGCATCCATTTGTTGAACAATCGATAACAACCTGTTGCCACCTCTATCATTAGCACTTATTTGCGCATTAAAATCGCCCATGGATTCAATCGTGTGGCCTAGCGCCTGCATAATCTCTTTAAACTCCAGCGACTTCTCTCCGCCACGCATCACTTTTACCGGCGAAATAACAAGCCCTTCTTCTTCTAAACTCGTTGCTAGCGGCATTGAGCCTGGCGTATCAGAACCAATATCTGCATGATGTGCTCGATTGGCTACAAAACCAATTAACTCGCTTTCTACATGCACAGGAGACACTAACGTAACATCAGGTAAATGAGTGCCACCAAGATAGGGGTCGTTAAACGCCACCATGTCACCTGGGTGCCAGTTGAACAGCCCCACAATATCCTGCATGGCATACGCCATACTGCCCAAATGAACGGGTATGTGAGCCGCTTGCGCGCACAATTGGCCGCGCACATCAAACACTGCGCAGGAGAAATCCAAACGGTCTTTAATGTTAGGTGAGAAAGCCGCACGTTGTAAAACCGCGCCCATTTCATCGCACACTGACTCAATACGGCTGGAGAAAATACTTAATTCAATAGCATCCATAGCTGTCTTAGTTGCTGATTTTCATAGAGAGAATTATAATATCAGCCATCAAAAACGGGTAGCCTTATTAGGTTACCTTTACTGTTTTAAATATTGAAGATCATTATGAAAAATCACATCATGCCGACGTACGCATCCCTTCCTGTCCGCTTTGTAAAAGGTGAAGGCGCTTGGTTGTGGGACGACAAAGGTAATAAATATCTTGATGCATTATCCGGTGTTGCTGTTTGCGGATTAGGCCACGCACACCCCGAAGTAGCCGCCGCTATTAGTGAACAAGCGAATACGTTGATACATACATCAAACCTGTACTGCATTGATAAACAAGAAAAACTAGCAACCAAGCTGTGTGAATTGACGGGTATGAACGATGCTTTTTTTGGCAACTCGGGTGCAGAGGCAAACGAAGCCGCTATTAAGATAGCGCGCCGCTTTGCCCATAGCAAGGGTGTTGAGGATTCTATCATCGTTACCATGAATAACAGCTTTCATGGTCGGACACTCGCGACCTTAACCGCGACAGGTAATCTAAAAGTTAAAGAAGGTTTTGGACCGTTACCAGATGGGTTTCGCCACATTCCATATAATGATATTCCAGCGCTTGAAGCATTAGCGCAGCAACAAGCTAATATCGTCGCTGTCATGGTCGAGCCTATTCAAGGTGAAAGCGGCATTAACATCCCTGCTGCTGACTATTTAAATCAATTGCGTGACATGTGCGATAAAAACGATTGGCTACTGATACTCGATGAAATTCAAACCGGCATTGGTCGTACAGGCACTTTTTTAGCCAGTCAACAAAACAACGTTCAAGCGGATGTGGTTACTCTCGCAAAAGCACTCGGCAATGGCGTACCTATTGGCGCGTGTTTAACGCACGGTAAAGCAACCGGCTTATTAACCGCCAGCTCACACGGGTCTACGTTTGGCGGCAACCCCTTAGCTTGCGCTGCTGCGCTTAGCGTTTTGGACGTGCTAGAACGCGAACAATTAGCTGGCCGCGCCACTCAACTTGGCGAACAGATGCGCCTTGCCTTTCAACAGGCATTGAAAGGCTGCTCTCACGTTGTCGACATTAGGCAAAAAGGTTTAATGATAGGCATCGAATTAGCCACGCCTTGTACAGAGCTCGTTAGCGAAGCATTAGAACAAAAACTGCTCATTAACGTTGCTGGTGGCAATACGGTGCGGCTTTTACCACCGCTCACCATCAGCGATGATGAGGCCAATAGAATCTCCGCTATTGTTAGTAAGTTAATTATTGCCCACTAACCTATTCTTTCTGTAAAGTAGGCGCATGAAACCACGCCATTTTATTACCCTTAACGACTTAAGTGCCGACGAGCTGCGGGGCATTATTCAGCGCGCTATCGAATTAAAAAAGATGCGTGCTGAAGGAAAGGTTTACGAGCCGTTAAAAAACAAAGTTCTGGCAATGATCTTTGAAAAATCATCCACGCGTACTCGCATATCATTTGAATCTGGCATGATTCAATTTGGCGGTAGCGCCTTGTTTTTATCACCTCGCGACACACAATTAGGCCGCGGAGAATCTATCAGGGACTCGGCTCGTGTTATTTCGCGCATGGTTGATGGTATTATGCTTCGCACAAATGACCACGAGACAGTGACAACATTTGCCGCAAATTCTAACGTACCCGTTATAAACGGTTTAACCGACCGTTTTCACCCCTGCCAATTACTCGCAGACTTGCAAACATGGTTTGAGCAACGCGGCGATATTAAAGGTAAACGCGTTTGTTGGATTGGCGATGGCAATAATATGTGTCAATCGTACATGAACGCCGCAAAGCAACTTGATTTCACCTTGGCTATTGCATGCCCAGCCGGTTACGAACCAGAGCGGGAGTTGCTAGCGACAACGGCCAGTCACGTAGAGCTATTTAACGATCCTCCATTAGCCGCCAATAATGCCGACCTGATTGTTACAGACGTTTGGGCAAGCATGGGGCAAGAAGAAGAACAAAAGAAACGTAAAAAAGACTTTGCTAACTTCCAAGTAAACTCTACATTGATGGCGCTCGCCAAACCAGATGCTATGTTTATGCATTGCTTGCCGGCACATCGCGGCGAAGAAGTTAGCGCAACCGTGCTAGATGGTAAGCAAAGTGTTATCTGGGATGAAGCAGAAAATCGCTTGCACGCTCAAAAAGCGCTTCTAGAATTTTTAATGAAATAAAACAAAATTGATTAAAGGACTTTCAGTGAAAACATTACTCTTAGCAATTGCTTTGTTGACTAGCACATCCATTATGGCTGAATCAGCATACATATCCGACGAGCTTGATATTATGGTTCGTTCCGGCAAAAGTGCAGGACATCGTATTATTGCAACACTCAAAAGCGGCAAGAAGATTGACATTATTGAGCGTGATGCCGAGTCAGGCTATACACGCGTCAAATTAAGCGAAACACGTGAAGGTTGGGTACTGTCTAGATTATTACGTAAAGCGCCTTCAGCAAAATCTCGCCTCGTTACAGCAGAGGCTTCTTTGGCATCGCTTAAATCAAAGTTCAGCAAGGCGAGCAAGCAATTAGCCCAATTAAACAAACAAAATGGGAGCTTGGATAGCGAAACAAATTCTCTAAAAAAATCAAACACGTCCTTATCACGCGAGTTGGAACAATTGAGAGAAACTTCCAGCAGTGCCGTTCAAATTTTTGAAGAACGGAATCAACTGCAGCAGCGCGTGGTCACTATCGAACGTGAATTAGAAAGCCTAAAACGTGAAAACGATACGTTGCTCAATAGCAATTCTCAAGACTGGTTCTTAGTCGGTGCTGGCGTTTTACTGCTTGGCATTATCTTAGGCTTCCTCTTGCCAAAATTAAGCTGGCGCAAGAAAAATTCTTGGCAGGCACCCTTTTAAAATTCATTAACACGAGTACAGCATGTCGGACAAAAAAAACAAAAGCAGAGAATTTTCATCTTTAGTCGTTGACGGTATGGAGCGTGCACCGAGCCGTGCGATGCTTTACGCGGTTGGTTTTAAGGATGAGGACTTCAAAAAGCCACAAGTAGGCATTGCTTCAACATGGGCGATGGTCACACCTTGCAATATGCACATTAACATGCTGGCAGATGACGTAGCCGTTGGCGTAAATGCTGCCGGTGGCAAAGGCGTTATTTTCAATACGATCACTATTTCTGATGGTATATCAATGGGAACAGAAGGAATGAAGTACTCTCTTACTTCACGTGAAGTGATTGCTGATTCGATTGAAACGGTTGTGGGCTGTCAGGGCTTTGATGGCGTTGTTGCGATCGGCGGCTGCGACAAGAACATGCCCGGTTGTATGATCGCTTTGGCACGCCTTAACCGCCCCGCTATTTTTGTTTACGGCGGCACCATTCTTTCGGGTTACCACAAGCAACGTAAGCTAGATATTATTTCTGTTTTTGAAGCTGTTGGTGCACGTGCAAACGAGCAGATAGACGATGAAGAATTACACGCCATTGAGTCTAAAGCTATTCCTGGCGCAGGTTCTTGTGGCGGCATGTACACAGCTAATACTATGGCTTCTGCGATTGAAGCAATAGGCATGAGTCTACCTAATAGCTCTGCTCAAGCGGCTATTTTTGCTGATAAAAAACAAGATTGTAAAGACGCTGGCGAAGCTGTTTTAAAGCTCTTAGATCTGAACATTAAGCCGCGCGACATTATGACGCGCAAAGCTTTTGAAAATGCCATTACTGTGGTTATTGCGCTTGGCGGCTCAACCAATGCCGTGTTGCATTTATTGGCCATGGCGCACAGCGCAGAAGTAACATTAAAACTGACCGACTTTACTGACATCGGCAAGCGCGTACCAATGGTTGCAGACTTAAAACCTAGCGGTAAATACTCGATGGCTGACCTGATTGATATTGGCGGCATTCAACCGCTGATGAAAATCTTATTAGATGCAGGTTTATTACACGGTGATTGCCTGACTGTTACCGGAAAAACACAGGCTGAAAACTTAGCTGATGTTGCTCCCTACCCAGAGAATCAAGACGTTATTCGTTCGCTCGACAATGCGATTAAAAAAGACAGCCACTTAGTTGTTTTACACGGCAACTTGGCAAGCGAGGGCGCCGTTGCAAAAATTACCGGCAAGGAAGGCTTAGGCTTCACCGGAACGGCGCGCGTATTTAATTCTGAAGAAGAGTCCATGGCGAGCATTATTGATGGCTCTATAAAAGAAGGTGATGTGCTGGTTATTCGTTACGAAGGCCCAAAAGGCGGCCCAGGTATGCGAGAAATGCTGGCTCCTACATCAGCCATTATGGGGCGCGGCTTAGGCGGCAAAGTAGCCTTTATTACAGACGGGCGTTTTTCTGGTGGCACTCACGGTTTCGTGGTTGGGCATATTACACCAGAGGCCTATCAAGGCGGCGCTATTGCCATTGTCGAAGACGGTGACACCATTACGATTGATAGCGTGAAAAATGAACTGCGCCTGCACCTTGATGATGACGTTATTGCGCAGCGCCTTGCAAACTGGACTCAACCTGAACCGCGTTACACGCGTGGTGTTTTATCAAAATACGCTAAATTAGTACGCTCTGCTTCTGAAGGCGCTGTCACTGACTAGCTTTGATACAGCCCGTTAACATTTTAGACATGATGCGCGCTTTAATCGGCACGCAGTCTGTCAGCAGCACCAACCTGCAACTCGACCAAAGTAACCTACCTGTTATTCACTTACTTGCTGATTGGCTAGAAAACCTAGGTTTCAGTGTCACCATTCAAACGCTTGGAAAGAAAACAGGCAAAGCTAATTTAATTGCGACTATTGGCCCTAGCCACAAAGGTGCCGACGGCTTGATTCTTTCCGGCCATACAGACACCGTTCCATACGATCATAGCCATTGGCTTCAAGACCCTTTCAAACTGACCGAAAGAGACAATAATTTTTACGGCTTAGGTAGTGCCGACATGAAGTCTTTTTTTGCGTTCGCCATTGATACAGCCGCAAAATTCAAGGCATCTGATTTTAAGCGCCCATTAACTATACTGGCGACCGCTGATGAAGAAAGCTCGATGAGAGGCGCTCAAGCATTGCTCAAAGAGCAACTACAACACGCCAAATACGCCGTTATCGGCGAACCCACCTCGCTGACTCCTATTCGTATGCACAAAGGCGTGATGATGGAGTCGCTTATCGTCACAGGACATGCTGGGCATTCCAGTAACCCTCACCTAGGCGCCAGTGCAACTGAAGGCATGCAGCAAGTGTTAAACGAATTACTGACTTGGCGTGACGAATTACAGGCCAAGTACCAAAACCCTGTTTTTGATGTTTCATCACCCACGATGAATATCGGTTCTATACACGGCGGTGACAATCCAAATCGGATTTGTTCGCATTGTGAAACGCAAATAGATATTCGTCCATTACCTGGAATGAGTATCGAAGACCTTCGCGCGGACCTACAAAAAAGGCTCGGCGACGTATTACCTGAACGCAGCAAACTAAAGCTTGTCTACAAACCCATTTTTTGTGGCGTGCCGCCTTTTGAAACACCGGCTGATGCTAAACTCACCCATATGATTGAATCCATCATGCACAAGACGGCTGAATCTGTTGCCTTCGGCACCGAAGCGCCCTATTTAAATAGTCTAGGGATTGAAACTATTGTTATCGGCCCGGGAAATATTGATCAGGCGCATCAAGCAAACGAATATATCCCAAGTGAACAAATAGGCCCGTATTGCAATTTTTTGCAAGATATTATACAAAAAATTTGCATTAACTAGCTTTTAAACGCAATAAAGTATATTTTTTTTGCGTTTTTCGCAATTATTGTTCTAAAATGACTGCATGTTAAACAGTGCAGACCTTATTATTCAAAAATTTGGCGGCGTCAAACAGCTTGCTAAAGCTATCGGCAAAGACCCTGCCACCATTTATCGCTGGACTTATCCGAAGCACAAAGGCGGAACCGGCGGACACATCCCTTCTTCTGCTTTACAAAAAATAAGGAACGTCGCTGAATCATTAAACATAGGCCTAGGCGATGAAACAACGCCTGCGGCGACGGATGAATTACTGCACCCACACCAATTCGTTAACTGGTTCAGGAACACCGCACCTTATATCCACACCCACAGGGGAAAAACGATGGTCATCAATTTCAGCGGTGACGCCGTTGAAGATCACCTGTTTCCTGCTCTCATTGAAGATTTTGCGCTATTAAGCAGCTTAGGCATCCGCTTGATTCTTGTGCATGGTATGCGCCCTCAATTAGAAAAGAAACTATTCGAAAGCAAACTCTCTAGCGAAGTTTTTCAACATTTACGTGTGACTGATAAAAAAACATTGTCACTAGCAAAAGAGGCGGCCGGTTCTGTTCGCATCAGCATAGAGGCTAAACTATCGAGTAGCCTGGTCAACACGCCAATGGCTGACTCTGACATCCGCGTCACATCTGGAAATTTTATTATCGCCAAGCCTCGCGGCATTATTGAAGGCATTGATTACCAGTTTACCGGCGAAGTCCGCCGCGTTGACTACAACTCAATCTCTAAAAACTTAGACGCGGGACATATCGTACTCGTATCACCCCTTGGTTTTTCACCCACAGGCGATGTGTTTAATTTGCGTAGCGAGGAAGTAGCCACGGCTATTGCCACCGCCATAAAGGCCGACAAGCTTATTCTAATGACAGAGGGAGCGGAGCTACTAACTGAGAAAAAAGCGCTCATTCGACAATTAACAACTACTCAAGCACAAGAACTTCTAGATAAAAAATGCGAGCAACAAAGTGACACTCATTTACATTTGCAAGAAGCTATTCGCGCCAGCAAACTGGGCGTTGAACGTATTCATTTAATTAACCGAAAAATTAATGGAGCTCTTCAGCTAGAATTATTCACTCGGCAAGGGTCAGGAACTCTGATTAGCATGCAGCCGTTCGAAGATGCCAGCCCTGCTACTATCGATGACATTCAGGGTATTATCGAGCTTATTCGACCTCTCGAAGCACGTGGCTTGCTCGCCTATCGGTCGGCGGAATCTATCGAGATGGATATTAATAAGTTTCATGTCATCAAGCAAGATGGACTGGTTACAACTTGCGCTGCGTTGTATGAGTATCCCCAAGAAAAAACAGCTGAACTAGCCTGTGTCGCTGTTCACCCAAATTACCGGACAGGAGAACGGGGTGATTATTTATTGGCTATGATTGAAGATAATGCTCGTTCTAAAGGTTTAAATAAGCTCTTTGTACTCACTACGCAAAGCAGCCATTGGTTTGCCGAAAAAGGATTTCAATTGGCTACCATTGATGACTTACCTAAAGAGAAACAACGCTATTACAATCAAACTCGTCGCTCAAACGTGTTAATCAAAAAACTGACTTAAGCAAGACTCCACATACCACAATAGATTTAGGTATAGTGCCTATACTCTCACCAAGAGCATAGAAATTAATAAACATTGACGGCTTAAAATAATAGGTTTATTTTCACCAAAAGCCTGTAACGATTCGGATACTAACCTTTTACAAACATCTGATGTGCACCTGTTTGCTTTGACTGACGGGCAATAAGTGAGCGTCAATACGCAACAAAGCTTTCTGTGCGTCCTAGAACTGGCTCAACAAGAAAGCTAGCCCCGGCATCATCAGCTAAAGTCCGTTGCCAGCGAATGGCTAGATGTCATGTCCATTATCAAGCCCGATTCGCAAAATGTGGGCGGTATTATTCACGGGCAGGCGCATCGAACAGATAAAAACGACATCGCGGGCTACGGATGAACGACACAGGAGAAATACAAACAAACGTTATTCGCTTAAATAACGCAACTGACAACTTAAGCTCAACATTCCTCGGCTATTAGTTATTTTTTGTAAATATCTGACGTAATGCTGGGGAAAGCGCTCGACCACATTTCAGTCAACGCGCTTAAGTAAACATTACGTTTAAAATGCACGACATCGAATGCCGGTTCCCAATAATCAGCCCAACGCCAGCTATCAAACTCAGGGGTATCTGTTGTGTCAAACGATATATTATCTTCGTCGCCTACAAGCCGTAACATGAACCATATCTGTTTTTGTCCCTTATACACAGGGAAACTACCTGTACGTATAAAGCGTTTTGGTAAATCATAGTAAGCCCACTTACGTGTTTGACACAACACTTCAACGTGTTTCGGCTTGAGGCCAATTTCCTCATAAAGTTCACGGTACATCGCTTCTTCATGAGTCTCGCCTTCATTCATGCCGCCTTGGGGAAACTGCCAACCGCTTTGGTTTGCACGCCTTGCCCAAAAAAGCTTGTTTTCATGGTTGCATAAAATGATACCAATATTTTGTCGGTATCCATCATCATCAATCATTGTTTTATTCATGCTGTAAGTTTATTACAGATCATTATAGACGTGTTTTTTTGAGTGCGCGGTCTTCTCTAGACAAAAGGATTGGGAATCGCTTCAATTTATGTCAGACTTGTCTTTTTATCGCAGGGCACATCAATGAGTTTAGCTATTTTTGATTTAGACAACACCCTTATTAGCGATGATAGTGATTACCTATGGGGGCAATTTCTTGTTGAGAAAAAACTTGTTAGTAGCGATGATTATGCCAAAGCCAATACTCAGTTCTACAATGACTATTGCCAAGGAAAATTAGACATACATGAGTATCTAATTTTCGCATTATCATTTTTAGCAGCGCACCCGCTTCAACAATTGCACCAATGGCGCGCCCAGTTTATTGAAGAAAAAATATGCCCTCGGATTATTCCTGCGGCGCAAGATCTCGTAGAAAAGCACAGAGAAAGAGGCGATAAATTACTGGTCATTACAGCGACCAACCGTTTTATCGCTGAGCCTATTGTCGAACTTTTCGGCATTCACGCCATGCTAGCGACCGAACCCGAGTTGATTAATGGTCGTTATACAGGCCAATATGTGAAGCAGGCTTGCTATCAGGGCGGTAAAGTTGCGCGTCTCGCCGATTGGCTAAAACAGACAGGCATCAGCCTTAACGATAGTACCTTTTACAGTGACTCGCACAACGACATTCCTTTATTAGAAAAAGTTACTCACCCCGTTGCAGTTGACCCTGATGAAATTCTCAAGGACTACGCGGCGAAAAATTTTTGGCCTATTATTAGCCTACATCAACCATGACTGATTTTACGCGTTGCACTTGGGCAAAAAGGCCTCTCGACATCCTCTATCACGACACCGAATGGGGCGTTCCACTTAAGGATGAGCATAAACTCTTTGAGTTTCTTATTTTAGAAGGTGTGCAAGCAGGCCTGAGTTGGTCTACTGTTTTGCAACGCCGAGAAAACTATCGCCAACTGTACGACAACTTTGACCCGAATCTTGTCGCCCGTTACACACAACAAAAAATAGATGTTCTACTCGCGGACCCGAAACTAATCCGTAACAAGTTAAAAATTAACGCTAGCGTAAAAAATGCCATCGCATTTCTTCGGGTACAAGAAGAGTTCGGTGGTTTTTCAGATTATCTCTGGGGGTTTGTCGACAACACACGGATTATCAATCAATGGAATACTCACGAAGAGGTGCCTAATGAAACAAATATATCTACCCGCCTTAGTAGCGACTTAAAAAAGCGCGACTTTAGCTTTGTTGGCCCAACTATTTGTTATGCTTTAATGCAAGCCACCGGTCTTGTAAACGATCACCTTATAACATGCTTTAGGCACGCCGAGTTAAAGTAGCAACATGGACTACCTTCCTCTTTTTCACAAACTAGCTGGCAAAAAATGTCTTGCCATTGGCGGTGGTGCTGTTGCGACGCGAAAGGTTCGCTTGCTCATGAGCGCGCAAGCAGATGTGACTGTTATCGCACCTAGTTTATCTGATGAGCTGTCTATGCTCGCTAAAAACGGCAAGCTTAAACATATTAAACGAACGTTTAAAGCAGGAGACAGCCGAGCATTCAGCTTAGTTGTATGTGCAACCGATACAGCAGAAATCAATGCACGCGTTTCAACGGAGGCTCACCAATACAACATACCCGTTAACGTGGTCGACCAGCCCCATCTATGCAGCTTTATTTTTCCTGCTATCGTTGACCGTTCACCCATTACCATTGGCATCTCAAGCGCTGGGGTTTCTCCTGTCCTTGTTAGACTCATGCGCGCAAAACTCGAAGCACTCTTGCCTCAAAACTTGGGCAACTTGGCTGCCCTTGCTGCAAAGTTTCGCCAACAAGTTAAAAACCATTTCTCGAACACTAAACAACGTCGCATCTTTTGGGAAAAAGTATTCGATGGGCCTATCGCCGACTTAAGCTATCAAGGCAAACACGACCTTGCTCAACAAGCTTTAGAAAATTTGCTAGTGCAACAAACTGACAGCGCTACTAAAGGCAAAGTTTACCTGGTAGGCGGCGGTCCAGGTGACCCAGAATTGTTAACACTAAAAGCTTTAAGAATTCTTCAACAAGCCGACATTATCGTTTATGACCGCCTTGTTTCCGAGGGCGTGCTGAACCTTGCACGCCGCGATGCGGAACGCATTTATGTCGGGAAACAACGCAGTGACCATAGCGTTCCGCAAAACAGAATTAACACCCTACTCATTAACTTAGCGAACGACGGGAAGCGTGTTGTTCGACTTAAGGGTGGTGACCCCTTTATGTTTGGACGTGGCGGTGAAGAAATTGAAACGCTCGTTGATGAAGGCATTGCCTTTGAGGTTGTCCCAGGCATTACCGCCGCATTGGGTTGCGCAAGTTATTCGGGTATTCCGCTGACTCACAGGGATCACGCACAATCATGCACGTTTGTAACAGGCCATTTAAAAGACAATACCGTCAACCTAGATTGGGACCAGCTTGCTAAACCAAATCAAACGATTGTTATTTATATGGGCTTGATTGGCCTACGACAAATCTCTGAAAAGCTTATTGAGCGCAAACTGCCAAGCAATACACCCGTTGCTCTTATCCAGAAGGGCACAACTGCAGAACACCGCGTGATTATTTCAGACTTACAAAACATCGCCGATGAAGTAGATAAGCTCAAGCCAAAACCACCTACTCTTATTATTATCGGCTCCGTAGTCTCCTTACATGACAGACTTAACTGGATTGATTAATCGCCATGCCTTTTTTGAAACTTGAGTCACTAAACCTCCATTACGAGCACCAAACAAAGGGAGATACACCTATTATCTTCTTACATGGAAATTTTGGTAGTTGGCATTATTGGCAACCTTTTCTACAAAACTTACCTGATGGCTATTGCGGCTACGCACCTGACTTTAGGGGCTGTGGCGAGAGTCAAGTAACGGATAATGGATACGATATAAAAACCCTCAGCAAAGATATTTTGGCTTTTGCGGATCAATTAGAATTAGAAAAGTTTCATTTGGTTGGACATTCATTAGGTGGTGCCGTCGCGCAAGAGTTAGCAGGCAGAGTACCCGAACGCATCATTACTTTAACACTGGTCTCACCTGCACCAGCAGAGGGTTTGAAGTCGTTAGCAAACGTTTCATTATCAGACTCTATTTTTTCAGCAAAAAATATTTTTAGATCCATAGACCGTGTTGGCCTCAAGAGAAAACTAATCTCCATCTCGTTCAGAAAAAGCATGCCTCGCTTAGCCCAAAACAAAACCTTCTTTAACCAAGCTCTTGATGATGCGACTAAGATGGACATTAAAGCATTTTCTGGTTTTTTAAAAACATTAAAACAGTGGAATGGCGAGCACCTGTTGCAACGCTTCAATTTCCCTGTATTAATTATGTACGGTGAGTTAGATAGCGTTATTTCATTGCAGTCTCTAAAGAAAATGGAGCAGCATATCAATAATTGTATATTTCACACTTTTCGGCATGTAGGACATGCACCACAGCTAGAGCAACCTAAAGCTTTTAATAAATTATTATCGGCCTTCATCCGAGGCAAAAATATTAAGAACATTACCGAGTCTAAAGTCGCTAATAAACCCACTGGCTTATTCAAAAAATTAACATCTAAATTGAAATATTTTTTCAAATAATTAAGCGACTCTTATGCAATGAACCGCCCTCTACATTACCTATTATTGCTGACCTTATTTCTACTCACAGACTCTAACCTAAGCCTTAGAAAGGTCTATTCATTACATCGCACAATCAAGTAACTGATTGATTGTCTCGCTAAGCCCGACCTTTCGCAACGAACGAAAGCATCACCCATCAATATCAGCGCATGCGTCTGGGCTGGATTAACTTTCGCTTACATTCGTTACATCTACTATATTTATAGAGACCTCAGCAAAGCATCTCAATTTTATCGTTAAACATGTGTTTTTGTTTTATGTCCTATATTTTCTGCATAAATACGTGGTTATGTCCTTAATTCAAGCTGATTTTGATCGTTTTTGGATTTTCTATACAACACGGTGGATTTATCCTATAACCCCGTTATCTTTGTTCGGCTTTGGGTTAAATAGGCGGTGGTTAAAACTCCTTCAGCGCAACAAGTACCGGCACCAGTAATGTTCGATGCCCCTTGAGTCTTACAAATAGCTGTCGTCCTGTTTTTACCACTTTTGCCGCCATCGAATAGAGTCGCCTACGCTCGCTACATTCTGCCGAGGTCTTGCACTACATAAACTTTAAATACTGTAAAATTCTTTCTTTTTCAGCCAAACTCTCTACTGTGCCTAAGTTAAATCCCGAACAACAAAAAGCCGTTACAACGATAGAGACCCCGCTATTGGTTATTGCAGGGGCGGGCAGCGGAAAGACGCGAGTTATCACTGAAAAAATCTCGTATTTAATCAATAAAGGCGTTGAAGCTAAGTACATTACCGCCCTCACTTTTACTAATAAGTCCGCTGGAGAAATGCGTTCGCGTGTTGACCGATTATGTTCTTCCAAAAAGGCCAAAGGTATCCGAATCTCCACGTTTCATTCCCTTGGGTTCGATATTATTCGCAAAGAGTACCAAACGTTAGGGTTTAAAAAGAACATCAGCATTCTTGACGAACAAGACAAGGTTAAAACGCTTCAAGACATTCTAGAAAACAACAAGCGTCCACTGGATAAAGCGCAAATAGCGTCGTTTTCATGGCAAATATCAGATTGGAAGAGCAAAGCTATTTTACCTGCTCAAGCCATGTCAATTTCAGAAGACCAGCAGCAACAATTTGCGGCGGCACTGTACAAGCAATACCAACAATATAACCGTATTTGTAACGCTGTAGATTTTGATGATTTAATTATCATCCCTTTAACCTTATTCAAAGAGCATTCGCTTGTTTTAGAAAAGTGGCAAAACAACACGCGCTATCTTTTACTTGATGAATATCAAGACACCAACACCACGCAGTATGAGTTATTCAAACAACTCGTGGGTTCCGTTGGGCAGTTCACCGTGGTAGGCGATGACGACCAATCTATCTACGCATGGCGTGGCGCGAATCCAGAGAACCTATTTACGCTAAAAAATGATTTCCCACGTTTAGAGATTATCAAACTTGAACAAAACTACCGTTCAAATCAACGAATCTTAAAAGCGGCCAATCAGCTCATCAGCAATAACCCGCATTTGTACGAAAAGAACCTTTGGAGCAATATTAAAAGCGATAACAAAATCAACGTCATCCAATGCAAAGATGAATTTGCAGAGGCACAACAAATTGCAGCAGAAATTTCGTGCGCAAAATTTAAAAGACAGGCCAGTAATGCCGACTTTGCCATCCTCTATCGCAGCAATCACCAAGCTCGGTTATTAGAAAGAAGCCTACGTGAATTATCACTGCCATACGCTATTAGTGGTGGCACGTCTTTTTTCTCTCACACAGAAATTAAGGACATACTGTGCTATATCAAACTACTGATTAACCCCGATGACAATAACGCCTTTTTGCGCGTTGTGAATACCCCGCGCCGCGAGATAGGCACCACCACGATTGAGAAATTAGCGCATTACGCCAATGAGCGGCACATTAGTCTGTTCGATGCTTGCTTCGAAATAGGGCTTGAGCAGCAACTGAATGAACGGACTTATCGTAAGCTGCGTTCATTTTGTGACTGGATTGTTTCCTTATCAGACAGGACGCAACACACAGACTCTATTGCGCTGCTGCATGAAATGGTCGAGCATATTGATTACTATGACTGGATAAAAACGCACGCCAATAGCGACAAACAAGCCGAGCGTAAAATAAACAACGTGCTTGAACTGATTAAATGGATTGAAAACAGCGCTAAAAAATCCCAAGGAAAACGCAGCTTGGGCGATATCGTCTCGCGTATGCTGCTGTTCGACAGTTTAGAGCGGAACGAGGCAAAAGAAAAAACAGACCAAATAAAGCTGATGACCTTACACGCCGCAAAAGGACTTGAATTCTCTTACGTATATTTAATTGGTATGGAAGAAGGAGTTTTGCCTCACCAAAACAGCATCGACGATGAGCAAATAGAAGAAGAGCGCCGGCTTGCTTACGTTGGTATTACTCGTGCTCAAAAACAACTCACCTTTAGCTATTGTTCACAACGTAAAAAATACGGCGACGTTACATCCACCGAACCCAGTCGCTTTTTAACCGAGCTTCCTATAGAAGATCTGAATTGGGCAGCGGTCAACAAACAAGACCCTGAAGAACAAAAGAAAAAGGGCCAAGCTAACTTAGCCCTTATGAGGAGGCTGTTAAAAACGTCTTAAGGCTTATTACTGGCTTTTCATTACCATAAAATCAATCGCCGCCTTCATTTCTTCATCAGACAACTGAGGTGAACCACCTCGCGGAGGCATCCCTTTAAATCCTTTCGTTGCGTGCTCAAACAAAACATCCGAACCTTGCGAAATACGTGACTCCCAGACTTTTACGTCACCTGTTATTGGAGCATCAGCAGCACCGGTAGCATGGCATGCCATGCACGCTCTGTTGTAAACTTCTTCTGCTGTCATAGGCGCTAAGTTTTCAGGCGTGGCATCGTCAAGTTGCGGGCTTGCTGCTTTTGCCTCCGCTATTGTCGTTGCCACTACACCAAGGGGTTTAATACGGTTAAGCACTTTTTTTTCTTTCAAAGCCGTCATGCTAAAAGTATCCTCATCCACTAAATTAATCGCAATAATAGAGATAATAACCGCGACCAAAACCAACACGCCTAAAACTTTTCCTATATCATTTAAAATCGCTTTGTCTTCACTCACGCGCTAGCTCCATATATAAAGTTGAACTTACATTATAAACCTTAGCTGGTCATCTATAAATAAAAACTATGTTTTATTACTTACTAAACAAAGCTGATATACCCCTTTAAAAACATCATTTTAAGCGCCCTGGTTTTGAGTGAAAATCAGTCCAAGGCCCTCATCCATATTAAGTGGTTTTGGCTACATAGCCCTTTCTGCCCACACTATGATAGGAGTCTATGCGTTATAATATTTTTTTAAAAATCGTGCCCGTAGTTCAGTTGGATAGAATTTTGGTTTCCGAAACCAAAGGTCGTGGGTTCGAATCCCGCCGGGCGCACCATTTAGTGGACAATAATAAAAATATCGACACAACACAATCATTACACGCTCACGGTTTGCCAGACACAAACCAGTTTCTATCATCTGTAATGGTCAACTAAAACGGTAAGGTTTCTAAGCCACCTTTAGTAATTCCTGACTTTATCTATATGGGCATCATATACCCAAAGCGCTACGCGGTGCAAGCGCCCCCAACAGATTCCTCGGTCACCAAATGACGAGAAAGATTTAGTTTATGATTTATGGAAGCAAGGAGTTGGTTTCAGCGATATTGGACGATGACTCAAGGCCCGACCTATAACAACCGCAGCGCCAAGCCTTAACTAGGGCGGCGCCATTTATGAGACCTTCTAGCTTTATTTAGACCACTGTCTGGGTTCAGATAGAAGTGAGACTTTTTGAGATGTAAAACTTGGGTAGCCTGTGAGTTGTTAACTAAACACAGGAGGCAAGCCGATGCAGATCAACAGCCTGTGAATGAAATCATACAGAAGTT
>LWTM01000071.1 GCA_002101205.1 Cycloclasticus sp. symbiont of Poecilosclerida sp. N
GTGGTCAGCGATGGCACCACAAACTCAGTTGCCGCTTCGGTCACTGTGACCATCAACGAGAATCAACCGGCCACCTTTGCAGGCGCTCTCACCGGGTCTATCACTGAGGATGACACCACCGCCATCGACGGCACCATTACCGTCGACGACGCCGATGATGCCAATACAGTCCAGGCCCAGAATGATGGGGCCACCTATGGCACCTTTAGCATCGATACAGATGGGGTGTGGAGCTATACCCTGAATAATGCCCACGACGATGTGAATGCCTTAGCTGCAGGTGCCACCCTCATCGATACCATCGAAGTGAGGGCAGCCGATGGCACAGTAGGGACGATAACGATCACCATCAACGGGGTGAATGATGCCCCAACCGCTACGGCCACTGTCGTAGACGCCACAGTCGTTGAAGGCGGTACGGTGAGCTTGCAAGGCGCAGGCACTGACCCAGATACAGGGGATACCATCACCAGCTATACCTGGACCCAGACCTCTCCTGCCACCCCATCGCTGATAGCAGGCGCTGAAAACAGGCAAAACCCGAGCTTCCTCGCCTCTGATGCAGGTGTATACACTTTCAGCCTTGTGGTCAACGATGGCGACGCAGACTCAGCCCCGAGCACGGTAGTTGTGACCATCACCCCCAATCAACCGGCCACCTTTACAGGCGCTCTCACCGGGTCTATCACTGAGGATGGCACCACCGCCACCGACGGCACCATTACCGTCACCGACGCCGATGATGCCAATACAGTCCAGGCCCAGAATGATGGGGCCACCACCTATGGCACCTTTAGCATCGATACAGATGGGGTGTGGAGCTATACCCTGGATAATGCCCACGCCGATGTGAATGCCTTAGCTGCAGGTGACACCCGCACCGATACCATCGAAGTGAGGGCAGCCGATGGCACAGTAGGGACGATAACGATCACCATCAACGGGGTGAATGATGCCCCAGTTATTGCTGCCAGCGTGTCCACACTAAACGCAGTCGCAGGCACTGCTATCGTCCCTGTGACTATTAGCTCAACAGGGGGCACAGTAGCTAGGTATGCCATTAGCCCAGCCATCGAAAATGGCCTGATCTTTAGCACCGCCACCGGCACCATCTCTGGCACCCCAACTGACGCTGCCACTGTGGTGATGTACCGCATCACTGCAACCAATACCGCAGGAGACGATACCGCCGCTGTGGACATCACCGTGCCAAATAGTTACAGTGCAACTAGCACAGTGCTGGCGACTTCCTCCACTAACTCAGAGGGATTGGCAGTGATCACCTTAGGGCAAACCTCTGGCAATAATATTGAAGCCACAAGAGCAACCATCACCCTACCAAGTGGACTGAGTGGTGCTACGATTACCGTCGCTACTTTAGCTGATGATAGTCAAGCCCTGCCAGCCGCTCAACCAGAAGAGACTGTCGCAGACAGCCAACGCAGCCTAGTGGATATTGATGTGACTGGTGATAACAGTAATACTATAAGTAGAACCAACCCAGTAACCATCTGCCTACCCTATGGCGAGCTAGCCAACCCAGGCTTGTATCACGCCGCTGTGACTGGCGCTGAGGCTGTGTGGGGTTTGTTACCATCCCAGCGGGTTGAAACCAACCCCAACCTCGTCTGTGGCGATGCAGCTAGTTTTTCACCTTTTGCCGTATTTGAGAATGTACGGAGCTTAGACGCCGCAGCCGAAACACAAGTATTAAACGCGGTCTTACCACAACTACTCAGAGCAACAACAAAAATAACAGTGGACAATATCAGCAACCGTATTGACCAAGCATTAAACGCCTCTGCAAGCACAGACACCCGCCTTAATCTAGGCGGTAGCTCAAACTTGCAAGAGCTCATCAATAATAATGTCCGCACGGTGCTGGAAAGCGAATTGGATGTTAAGCAAATGCTTAATAATTCCTCTTTCCTCATACCGCTGAACGTGGCAGGGGATAATAACTACGGTGTTAATAATATGACGCTATGGGGTAGTGGTGATTACCTTAATCTTTCGGATGATGTCTCTGGTGTTGACTGGGAAGGTGAAATAGTCGGTGGTAGCGTGGGTATTGATGCCCGTTTAAGCCGAAACCTAGTCGCAGGCGCCGCTGTGTCTTACAGCGAAGGCGATATTGACTATAAACGCGCGGATAGTGCAAATAATAGCAAAGGCACCTTAACCAATACGCTATACAGCATCCATCCCTATCTGGGTTATGATTTATCACAAAGCGGGCGGATCTGGGGCACATTCGGCTATGGTCAAGGCGAGGTAGAAATTAGCGAGCAAGGCACCAGCGCCGATGAAACCAGTAACCGTGACACCGAGTTATACAGTCTAGCGTTTGGTGGTAGTGGTGATTTATTATCCAGCAATAGCTGGCTAAATATGTCTGGCACCACCACCTTGCGCCTTAAAGGCGAGGTCTCGCTATCTAATATTAAGGTGGATAAAAGCGATTTAACCGATGCCAAAGCATTGTCCATAGACGCTCATCGTTACCGTATGGCATTAGAAGGCAGCCATAACCACACCCTAGCCAGCGGTGCTAGCATCAGCCCATCCATAGAACTGGGAGTACGCTATGACGATGGCAGTGGTGATGAGACAGGTGGTGGCGTAGAGTTAGCAGGTAGCTACCGTTACAGCAACCCACAAGGGCTGGAAATGGAACTACGTGCGCACGGTTTACTGGCACATGAGTCAGATTACAAAGAATGGGGGCTCAGCGGTCTGGTCAAATACCAAGCTAACAGCAGCGGTCAAGGTCTGTGGTTAAGCCTACAACCCGCCTGGGGCGACACCCCAAGCAATGTTGCCGATAGAATATGGCAGCCAGCAGCCGTCACTGACTATGCAAACGATGAGGATAGCAACGGCAATAGAAATCTACAGTTAAACACCGAGCTAGGTTACGGACTACCTGGATTCTTTGGCCGTGGCTTATTGACCCCTTACGCGGGCTTAAATATGACAAACGACTCGCAAGGCTATAATATAGGCGCTCGCTGGGCAATAGATTCCAGATTGAACCTAGACTTAATAGGCGAGCATAAACAAACGGACGACAGCATACAGTTACGTGTTGACCTTAAGTTTTAGTCAGTAGATAACAAAACCCAAGGGAAAATGAGGACAAAGCGTCCTCATTTTTTTTGAGAGCGTTCAAAATTCTGTGTCAGGTTAATTTAAATATCCAGCACGCCATTTAAGCGGTCTTCAAAATAAATATCTAATTCGGATAATGCCTGACTCCAACTTTGGATTGGCATCGTCTACTTCGTTGTGGTATTTAATCTGCCAGCGTACAATAACTTCAACAAGTTATTTTCATTTGGAAAGGCGCCTTTAGTTTTAGTCAGCTTGCGAAACTGGCGATGAACAGCCTCAACCGCATTGGTTGTATAAAAAATCAAATATGTCTCTAAATAGTTTGCCGAGGCGATTTAAGTACCACGTTACAGTTGTTTCAAAACTAATTGGCAAAGCTCTTTCTCTACCTGCATAATCTGCTGAAGCTTTTCAGTAGCCGCAGTGAACTTTTCAGGTTTTCCTTCAATGAAAATGGTTTTTAATATTCCTGCGAATTGTTGCCATTTTTTGGCTGATATTCTAAACTCATTAGCTAATTTTAGTGTTGCAATTTTTGGAATGAATGCGGAGGCTTCATCAAGAAAGTCTGCATACATAAAGCGAAAATTACCGCCACCTGTGCCTCTTTTCTCTAGTGATTGGTAGGCAAATCGTGCGTGCCATTTCCAATCTTGAAGATATTGCCACGTTGGAATATCCTCGACTGCTTTTTCCATAGCAGTGATGCCTTCTAGTGGTTTATCAAGTGCAAGAAAGGTTTTCATTGTTGATGTGATAGCGCCTTTGATAAGGGCGGCGTTCAGCTCAAATTCCATCACAGGCGCGCTAGCATAGGAGTAGCTGTGCATAAGCGGTGGGCACTGTGGTTCAACAGCGCGTTGGAATTGTGATATGGAAATAGATTGTATTTTCACTGAGAAGGTCTCGGCAATGTCTACGTGCTGAGTGTTTTCATCGAGCCCAATAACAAGTACGCCGTGACCGAGAAAATCTGCAGGTTCGTAATAGGGTAATTCAGCAAGAGAGGTTTTAGCAATAATAGGCCGGCCTTGTTGAAGGGACTCTTTTATAACCGATGGTGACCATGATTTTTGCCACGTGATTGGACAATTAATACGCTGATAAAACTTTTCTTCAAAGTTGCTTGTACGTCCATTAAAGCGAGAAGCGGGAGATAGCTCATCACTTTGGTAAAACACAAAGCCTATGCCTTCACCTAAACCAAAAGCCATGGGCTCACTAATAGCGTTGCCATCAAACCGTGCAATATTGGTGATGCAGGTACTTGAGCAATGAACCCCTGGCGTATGCTTAAAGTTTTTAAGACGGTAAATGGATTGGGTCGACATTAGACGTATTAACCAAGTACATTGCCAACACGGCTGTTATTGCTGATGCCAATTTGGCTCGTAATGTATTGACCAGCTACAGCCAGTTTTTCAAGATTAATACCTGTTTCAATACCCATGCCATGCAGCATGTAAACAACGTCTTCTGTAGATACATTGCCCGATGCGCCTTTTGCGTAAGGGCAGCCACCTAACCCAGCAACGGAGGCATCTATTGATGCTATGCCGTATTCTAAACACGCTAATAAGTTAGCCAGTGCTTGGCCACGCGTATCGTGAAAATGCAGACCAATTTGCTGTGCTGAAACGTTTTTAAGTACCTCTTCAAGCATTAATTTAGCTTTTAGCGGTGTGCCGATGCCAATGGTGTCGCCTAAAGAAACTTCATAACAGCCCATATCGATAAGTGTTTTTGTTACATAGGAAACTTTTTCGGTTGAGATATATCCGTCATAAGGGCAACCGAGCACGCAAGAGACATAACCACGTACACGAATATCATTATCGAGAGCGGGGCGCATAATATCTTCAATGCGCTTAAGTGACTCGTCTATGGTGCAATTGGTGTTCTTCTTGGTAAAGCTTTCCGACGCGGCTGAAAAAACAGCAACTTCTTTTACACCACAAGCAAGTGCACGCTCAAAGCCTTTTGCATTAGGCGTTAGTACGGCATAGTTTGTTGAAGTATTTAAATCCAAAGCACTTAACACATAGGCTGCATCGGCCATTTGTGGCACCCATTTTGGGCTAACAAAACTGGCAACCTCAATGTCTTTAACACCGGCTAACTCAAGCTTATTGATGAGCGCCACTTTAGTTTCGGTAGAAACCGCCTGTTTTATGTTTTGTAAGCCATCACGCGGTGAAACATCGACGATTCGAATAGATTTTGGATAAGCCATTGTTACTCTTCTTTAAATGTAATCAGCGTTGCGTCAGCCTCTACAAAGTCATCCGGTGCGCAGAATACTTGGTCTATTTCGCCATCGAATGGTGCTGTTAAGGTATGTTCCATTTTCATGGCTTCTAAAATAGCTAACGGCTGGTTTTCGATAACGGTGTCGCCACTTGAAACGAGTACTTTTAAAAGCTTCCCTGGCATTGGCGCAATAACATTAGACGTGCCAGCGGTATCAGAAATATCTGCAGCAAATGGGTTAACTTCAGTCAATAAATACCAACGATTCTTGCATGAAATCAACACAGTATCGCCATGCCTTAATGTAACAAAACGCTCCCAACTGCCGTTAATTTGTAGGCGTAATACTTGGTATTCTGCTTCTTGGGCAATAACGTCTAGGTCACTTTCGTGATGGAAAACAAAGTGGTTCTCGCGCTCGGTAACAACCACTTCAATATCGTCGCTTTGTTCATAACAGAAGAACAAACTACGTTCGCTTTGACCATTAGGTCGCCAGGCAGTGGTGTCGAACCATGGTGAGTTTGAATCATCAGAAGCCGCCGCCATATTGGCTACGGACTTTTGTTGATCGAGCAATAAGCGAACACTGGCGGCTAATAATACGTTTTGTGGTAACTCAACGCGACTGCTGTCTAAAATCTTATCCAGCTTTGCATCAATATATTGGGTATCAATTTTATTGTCGATAAAGTCTGGGTGTGTTGCCAGTGTTTCTAAAAAGGCGATGTTGTTTTCTACGCCAATAATGCCGGAATCACCGAGTGCATTGAGCAAACGAGCACGAGCCACTTCACGTGTTTCACCCCAAACGACGAGTTTAGCAATCATCGGGTCGTAGAACACGCTGATGGTATCGCCTTGTTCAACGCCTGTTTCTACGCGACAATTTTCATTAGCCTCTGGGAAACGAAGCGTATGTAATTTGCCTGTTGACGGTAAAAATAGATTATTAGGATTTTCCGCATAAACGCGTGTTTCAAATGAATGGCCTGTACTGGTAATTTGCTCTTGTTTTAACGGTAATGCTTCACCTGCTGCAACACGAATTTGCCACTCAACAAGGTCCTGCCCCGTCACCATTTCAGTTACTGGGTGTTCTACCTGTAAGCGCGTGTTCATTTCCATAAAGAAGAAAGAACGGTCTTCACCAACGATAAACTCAATGGTGCCGGCACCGTTGTATTGAATCGCGCGTGCGGCATTAACCGCAGCTACACCCATTGCTGTGCGGGTTTCTTCATCGAGGAAAGGCGAGGGGGTTTCTTCAATAATTTTTTGATGACGACGTTGTAAAGAACACTCACGCTCATGTAGATGTACATAGTTATCATGTGTATCACCAAAGACTTGGTATTCAATATGACGGGGCTTGCTGATATAGCGCTCTAGTAGTACGCGATCATCAGCAAATGCGTTGAGAGACTCGCGCTTTACAGCATCGAGCATGTCATCAAATTCCCCCGCTGAATTAACAACGCGCATGCCTTTGCCACCGCCGCCACAGACGGCTTTAATTAGTAACGGATAACCGATTTTATCGGCTTCAGCTTTAAGGTGCGCAGGTTTTTGTCCTTTGCCGTGATAACCAGGCACTACAGGTACATTGGCTTCTTCCATCAATGCTTTAGCGGCATCTTTGGCACCCATTTTTTCAATAGATTCAGGTGTTGGGCCAATAAATGCAATGCCCGCTGCAGGGCAAGCGCGTGCAAAGTCACTATTTTCAGATAAAAACCCGTAGGCTGGATGTATTGCTTCTACGCCAACTTCCTTGGCTAATTTAATAAGGTTTTCACCTATTAAATAAGACTCATCAGGGCGTGATCCACCAATATGATAAGCCTCATCAGCAAGTTTTACATGGCGAGCATTTTTGTCAGCATCTGAATAAACGGCAACGCTGGTAATTCCCATTTTTTTTAGGGTTGAAATAACACGGCAGGCAATTTCACCGCGGTTAGCTATAAGCACTTTTTTAAACATAATTGATACCTTGCAGGTTACATTCTGAAAACGCCGTATCGGACGTCTTTTATCGATGTTTTAGCAGCAACGGCTAACGATAAGCCAAGCATACGGCGAGTATCTCTTGGGTCGATGATGCCATCGTCCCAAAGTCTAGCGGTGGCGAAGTAGGGGTTGCCCTGTTCCTCATACTGCGCATAGATAGGCTCTTTAAAAGCTTCCTCCTCCTCAGCTGTCCATGTTTCTCCACGTTGCTCTATGGCATCACGTTTAACAGTGGCTAAAACACCAGCGGCTTGTTCGCCACCCATAGTTGAAATACGTGAGTTAGGCCATGTCCACAACATACGAGCACCAAAGGCTCGGCCGCACATGCCATAGTTGCCAGCCCCATAAGAGCCACCAATTAAAACGGTAAACTTAGGTACGGTAGAGCATGAAACGGCAGTTACCATTTTTGCGCCATTTTTGGCGATGCCTTCTTCTTCGTATTTTTTGCCAACCATAAAGCCAGTAATGTTTTGAAGGAACAATAAAGGGATGCCACGTTGATTACACAGCTCAATAAAATGTGTACCTTTTAATGCTGATGGTGAGAATAAAATGCCGTTATTGGCAATAATTCCAACAGGATAGCCGTGAATATGTGCGAAACCACACACTAGAGTCGACCCGTATAAAGGTTTAAATTCTTGGAATTCCGAACCGTCCACTAAGCGCGCAATAATTTCGCGTACTTCGAATGGCTGGCGTGCATCTTTAGGAACGACACCTAAAATTTCATCGGGTGGGTAAAGTGGTTCAACGGATTTACGTACTTTTACTTGTACCGTTTTAGTATCATTCAGGTGGCTGATAATATCGCGCGCAATAGTTAAAGCATGCGTGTCATTTTCAGCGATGTGATCGGTTACACCGGATTGTTTACAATGCAGTTCTGCACCGCCTAACTGTTCAGATGAAACAACTTCGCCCGTTGCGGCCTTTACTAACGGCGGGCCAGCAAGGAATATTGTGCCTTGCCCGCGCACGATAATCGCTTCATCGCATAATGCAGGAATATACGCACCACCAGCAGTACAAGAGCCCATAACCACCGCAATTTGTGCAATACCTGCAGCGGACATGCGCGTTTGGTTGTAGAAGAAACGACCAAAGTGATTTCTATCGGGGAATACCTCGTGTTGAAGGGGTAAGAATGCACCGCCTGAGTCGACTAAGTAAATACACGGTAAGCGGTTTTCAGCAGCAATTTCTTGCGCTCGTAAATGCTTTTTAACCGTCATTGGGTAATACGTGCCACCTTTTACCGTTGCATCATTGGCGATAACCATCACCTCAACACCATGTACGCGGCCTATACCGGTAATAATGCCAGCGGCGGGTGCATCATCGTTGTACAAGCCGTAAGCTGCAAGTTGAGACAGTTCAAGAAATGAACTACCTTTATCTAACAGTGCTTTAATTCTGTCTCTGGGTAATAACTTTTCTCTTGCCAAGTGCTTTTTTCGAGAACGTTCACCACCACCTTGCGCGGCTGTAGTTATACGCTCGTTAAGTTCCGAGACAAGTTCACCCATCGCCGAAGTGTTTTCTTTAAACTCCGGCGAGGCTGTTTCTAACTTAGATTTTATAATAGGCATTACTTTACCTTTCTTCTTTAAGTCTTTGTTTTAAATTAAATAACTTCTATTCTAAAGTGCTTTATTCACCGCCAACGAGGAGAGCTAAGGCACAAGCACCGCAATTTACGTTGACCTTTACAAGCGTCGTTAAATCTTGTTTTTTTGGCCTATTCGGCGTCCAAAAATAGTAAGTGTGGCTGCGCTATCGGATATTGACGAAGCATTTGCGGACGTTACCGTACCGGTTTTTTTTTGAAAGCAGCGCGTAAGGTTCTAAATTTAATTGCAGTATCAATAGATAAGCTACCAAGGTCTGATGCGCTTGATGACGTAAACTGACCTTGAAAGGAACCTAGCGGTGTGCGCTTTGTAGTAACAATAACGACAGATTTGGAGTTCATATCAAGTCGTTATTTAGTTTCTTCAAACAATTCGCGACCAATTAACATGCGGCGAATTTCATTCGTACCTGCGCCAATATCGTAGAGCTTTGCATCACGCAATAAACGGCCCGTAGGGAATTCGTTGATATAACCATTGCCACCCAATGTTTGAATGGCTTCTAGCGCAACCTTTACGGCATTTTCAGAGGTAAATAAGAGGAGGCCGGCAGCGTCTTTGCGTGAGTCGTTACCTTTGTCGTACTGTTCTGTTACGCGATAAGCAAAAGCACGGCTAGATTGAAGCGCTACGTACATATCTGCCATTTTGCCTTGCATCAATTCGAATACGCCAATCGGTTTACCGAACTGTTTGCGCTCGTGTACGTAGGGAATGCAGATATCCATAGCGGCTTGCATAATGCCGATAGGGCCACCAGATAACACCATACGCTCTGTGTTTAAGCCGCTCATTAATACTTTCACGCCCTCATTCACTTCGCCGAGCACGTTTTCTTCTGGAATTTCGCAATCTTCAAATACTAATTCGCATGTGTTTGAACCACGCATACCTAATTTATCGAGTTTTTGTGCCGTTGAAAACCCAGGCATGTCTTTTTCAATAATAAAAGCAGTCATACATTTTGAGCCCGCCTCAGGCCCTGCTGTACGCATATAAACGACTAAAACATTTGCTTCAGGACCGTTGGTAATCCACATTTTATTGCCGTTAGCGACCCACTTCCCACCTTTCTTTGCTGCGCGGCAGCTCATTGACCCTACAACATCAGACCCTGCGCCAGGCTCTGACATGGCCAAAGCACCTACATGTTCACCACTACATAGTTTAGGTAAGTATTTTTGGCGTTGCTCTTCGCTACCATTTAAGTAAAGGTTGTTAATGCATAAATTAGAGCACGCACCATACGAAAGGCCAATGGAAGCGGATGCTCTAGAAAGCTCTTCCACAACGACTAAATGTGATAAGTAATTAAGGCCTGTGCCACCGTACTCTTCGGGGACGGTCATGCCAAGCAAACCCATCTCGCCAAATTGTTTCCAAAGGTGTTGAGGAAACTCATTTTTAAGGTCAGTTTCTTCAGCAATCGGCGCCACTTCACCTTCTGCAAACTTGCGCACGGCATCTCTTAACTCATCTATTTCATCGTTTATTTTGATATTAAATGGCACAACGTCCCCCTGTTAATTATTTGCTATGCACGCATAGTATCATCACAATAATTCTAATACCAATTAGAATCTAACAGTGATTAGAATATCTAATTGTGTTATCTTTATTAAAAACACGCATCGACTTCGTCGTGTTTTTTAATTATTGAGGCTGAAAGTGAATTCAAACGAAAATAAAACCTGTTTTGAAAAAAGATAAAACGCGTGAACTGCTTTTAGATAGAGCGGCTCAAATGTTTAGCAGGCAAGGTTATCAATCGACGTCACTAAAAGAAATAGCCGCAGCAGCAGATATGAAAGCAGGGAGTTTGTATTATCACTTCGCATCTAAAGAAGCGTTAATGGCAGAAGTGCTAGACAGAAGTATTCAGTTTATTAGCGATACTGTTGCCGAAGAAATTGAAGAACTGGAAGAGAATTACACGTTTGAAAGTGGGTTAAGGGCGTTCATTAAAGGCCATTTATCCGCCATATTGAAGCATCCAGATTACACAACAACAACGATTCGTAATAATGGGCAAATACCAAAAGCGGTTCAGGTAATAGCACACACTAAACGTGAACATTACGAGAAGCAGTGGCGTCAGTTAATGGTTTTAGGTCGACAGGAGTCTTTTATTCGCCCTGATTTGGATGAACAGCTATTTCGTCTAATGGTTTTAGGTAGCTTGAACTGGTCATCCGTTTGGTATAATCCTAAAGGGCAAAGTATTGACTCGTTAGTTAAGCATTTCACGCAAGTTTTCTTAAATGGCTGTCGCTAAAGGGGCGCAAGATGAGTTATGAATTTTTAACCTTTAACATAGATCAGCGCGGCGTTGCTGTTATTACATTAAATAGACCTGAAGTTCATAACGCATTAAATGCGGGGTTGATACGAGAGTTGCAGGCCGTATGTGGTGAAATTAATGTCAGCACAGATATTAGAGTGGTAATATTAACTGGCGCAGAAAGAAGCTTTTGCGCCGGTGGTGACTTACGTTGGATGGAAAGCAATATCGATAAGCCTCGCGAACAGCGTATGGAAGAAACGGCTGAATTGGCGAGCATGTTATCTATGCTTAACAGTCTAACAAAGCCGCTTATAGGTCGGGTTCAAGGCGCTGCGTATGGTGGTGGTGTTGGCATGGTTTCAGTGTGTGATTTTGCCATTGGCGTGAACACAGCAACCTTTGGTTTAACAGAAGTAAAGCTCGGTTTAACACCCGCAACGATATCGCCTTATGTTGTTAAGCGTATAGGTGAACGAAATGCGCGTAGGAACTTCTTTAATGCCCGTATTTTTAAAGCTAACGACGCAGTTAATATGGGTTTATTAGCAGATGCTGTTGAGGCTGATGAATTAGATGTAGCGATAGAACACGAAGTGAAGTTGATATTAAAGTGTGCCCCTGGTGCTATTGCTTCAGCAAAGAAATTGATCGCTTATGTGGGCTCGCACACCGCCGCAGAAAACAAAATTTACACCATTGGGAATTTAGCGGATGCATGGGAAACAGACGAGGGCATCGAAGGTATTGATGCGTTTTTAAATAAGCGCAAAGCGCCGTGGGCTTAAGGGAAACAACGATGCATTCAATATATTTTACAGAAGAACACAATATGCTCCGCGACCAAATCCGTCGCTTTGTAGAACAACGTGTTATGCCTGTTGCAAAAGAGTGGGAAGAAATAGGCAAGGTGCCGCGTGAAATTTTACAAGAAATGGGCGACCTGGGCTTTTTAGGTATTCGTTACGCTGCTGATTTTGGCGGCAGTGAAATGGGCGCATTAGGTTCGGTTGTTTTGGCTGAAGAGTTAGGACGCTCTACCTTTGGTGGCTTTGCTGTCACCGTCATGGTGCATACCGATATGGCCTCGCCACACTTGGATAATTTTGGCAATCAAGCGCAACTGTCTAAATACATGCCAGACATTATTGCCGGTAAGAAAATCGTGGGTGTTGCGGTAACAGAGCCTGATGCGGGCTCTGACGTTGCAGCAATGCGAACCCGCGCAGTTAAAGATGGTGATGAGTATGTACTGAATGGTACAAAAATGTTCATTACTAATGGCGTCTATGGCGACTTATTCTTTGTTGCGGCTAAAACGGATATACATGTAAAAGCCTCCAGAGGTGTTTCTATTTTTGCCGTTGAAAAAGGCACACCAGGGTTTAGCGTGGGCAAAAAGCTGGATAAAATGGGTTGGCTATCATCTGATACCGCCGAGCTTATATTTGATAATTGTCGTATTCCGGCCAAGAATTTATTAGGTGAAGAGAATAAAGGTTTTTATTCAATTATGCGTAACTTCCAAAATGAGCGCATGGTATTGGCGGCGCAATCTATGGGCGAGGCATCTAAAGCGATTGAGTTAACACTTGACTATGTAACAACTCGCAAAGCATTCGGCGGTGCATTGTTTGACAAGCAAGTTATTCGCCAGCGGCTTGCTTCATTAGCGGCCCGCGTAGAAGCAGGTAAACAATTGGTTTATCACTGTGCATGGCTAGATGAGCAGGGTTTAGACTCTATAAAAGAAGTATCCATGGCAAAAGCCTTTTGCTGCGAGCTTGTTAATGAAGTAATGTATGATTGCTTACAGTTCCATGGTGGTTTTGGTTACATTCGAGAAAGTGCCATTGAACGTATGTATAGAGATGCACGTATCCAAACAATTGGCGGTGGTGCAACAGAAGTGATGCTCGAAGAAGTGTCTAAAAGAATGGTTGTTTAAAAAAGGATAAAAAATGTCAGAAGGTTTTAGTATTGAAGAATTGCAAATAGGCCAATCAGCGACGATGAGCAAAACAGTTACAGAGGCAGACATTGTTATGTTTGCAGGTGTAACGGGTGATTTTAACCCAGCGCATATCGATGCTGAATATGCGGCTAATAGCATGTTTAAGGAACGTATAGCACACGGGATGTTATCCGCAGGTTTTATCAGCGCAACAATAGCCATGAAATTGCCAGGCCCCGGGTCTATTTATTTAAGCCAAAGCTTAAAATTTAAAGCGCCTGTAACCATTGGTAACACGGTTAAAACAATAGTTACTGTCACCTCAATTAATGAGGAAAAAAAGATCGTTGTCTTGGATACTATTTGCACTGTGGCAGGTAAAGAAGTCGTTGTAGGTGAAGCTTCATTAATGAAGCCATAATTCGGCAAAACACAATAATTAAAGATAGAACAAAAAATTAAAGGAGGATGCATGTCTTTTCAAGATCTATTGCAACAAAAAACTAAAAATGCAGATGATGTTGCCCGCTTAGTCAACAGTGGAGATGTGGTTGACTATGGCCTCGGTTTAACCCAGCCAGATGTGTTTGATGCGGCGTTAGCTGCGCAAAAAGATCGTTTAAGTAATGTTGTTGTGCGGGGCACACTGAGTATTAAAGCAAGGCAAGTCGTAGAGCAAGACCCGGACCAGAAGCACTTCGAATTTCAAAGTTGGCATTGTTCTGGCTATGACAGGAAAAAGTGTGAATTAGGACAAATGAGCTATTTGCCATTTAACCTTGGTGAAGGGCCCGGTATTTATCGGGCATACTTGAAATCAGACTTATTTGTTCTAAAAGCATCAACTATGGATGAGAAGGGTTATTTTAATTTTGGTGTGTCTAATACATTTGCCAAAGCTAATTGCGATATTGCGAAAAGAATCGTTATTGAAACTTCAGATAAATTACCAGTTTGTTTGGGCAGTGATAATAGCATTCATATCTCTGAGGTAGATGCGGTAATTGTCGGTGATAACGAGGCCATTTTTGAATTACCAAGTGCAGAAACAAGCGATGTAGACCGTCAAGTCGCAAGTCATGTTGTTCCTCTTATTAAAGACAGAAGCTGTTTGCAAATTGGCATAGGCGGCATGCCTAATGCGGTATGTTCTGCATTAACCCATTCAGATGTTAAAGACTTAGGTATCCATACTGAAATGTTTGTTGATAGCATGGTTGACCTTGTTGAAGCAGGCAAGATAACAGGAAAATACAAACAAACTTATATAGGAAAAATCACTTACACCTTCGCTTTGGGTAGTCAAAAAATGTACGACTTTATCCATAATAATGACCTTTGTGTAAGTTTACCCGTTAACGAAACTAATTTAACACCTTATATAGCAGCGAATGACCGTGTTGTTTCAATCAATAACTGCCTTCAAGTTGACATGACGGGGCAAGTAGCTTCAGAAAGTGCGGGTTATAGACATATATCTGGTACAGGTGGACAACTACAATTTGTGCGTGGTGCTGTGCAATCAAAAGATGGCGCATCCTTTATGTGCTTATCTTCTCGTTATTACGATAAAGCAGGTAACGGTATTTCAAGAATAGTACCAGGCTTGTCTCTAGGGACAGTAGTAACGACACCGCGCACAGATGTTATGTACATTGTTACTGAGTACGGCATTGTTAACCTTAAAGGAAAAAGCGTGCCTGAAAGAGCCTTAGCCTTAATTAGCATTGCCCACCCTGATGACAGACAGATGCTGCATAAGCTAGCTTGTGATAACAATATTTTATGCAAAAAGTACAGGGCATAAAATAGATGTCGAACACAATTGTAGTAACAAAAAATAATGGTGTAGCGCTGATTAAAATGAATGCGCCAGCCACAAGGAATGCCATTACAGAGCCCGAAATGCTTGAAAAGGCTGTTCAAGCATTTCAAGATATTGAACTCGATGAATCTATCAGGGTTTGTGTATTAACAGGTGTTGATAAAGCATTTAGCTCAGGTGGCAATGTTAAGGATATGCTTTACCGTGAAAAAATGTTTGCCGGCAACCCACTGGAGTTGCAAGAAGGCTACCGTAGAGGGATTTATCGCTTATCAAAATTGATGTATGCATTTGAAAAGCCACTGATAGCTGCCGTTAATGGTGTGGCCGTCGGAGCGGGTTTTGATTTAGTCTTGCTATGTGATATTCGTATAGCCTCTAATAAAGCAAGGTTTGCTTCAAATTTTGTTAATTTGGGTATTATCCCAGGTGATGGTGCATCTTGGCTGCTCACCAAAGTTGTTGGTGCACAAAGGGCGGCAGAGCTGGTTTTTACGGGACGTATGCTCGATACAGATGAAGCGCTAGATATCGGGCTGTTGCTGAAAGTTGTTGACAGTGATCAACTCATTGATGAAGCAATGACGTTGGCAGAGTCAATTGCCAGCAAGCCAATAAACGTTCTTAGAATTGCAAAGCGTTTGCTGGCCTCTACCGATCGGCTAAGTTATAGCGACCATTTGGATTTGTGTTCAGCAAATCAAGCTATGCTACACCACACACCAGAGCATATTGCGGCATTAGAAAAGTTTTTAGGCGTAAAGTAAGAGAAGTTAAAGCGGTGGGATATAAATCAATTTTGCGTTCAGATGCGTTTAAAAGTAAAAACATACTAGTCACTGGCGGCGGTAGCGGTATTGGCCGTTGTACAGCGCATGAACTCGCCTCATTAGGTGCGCAAATTTTGTTAGTAGGTCGGAATCAAGAAAAGCTAAAAACTGTTCAAGCAGAAATTATTGAAGACGGTGGGCTTTGTGATATTGCTAGTTGCGATATTCGTGATGAAGCGGGTGTTAAAGCCTTAGTCGCTTCATTCATCGATAAGCACGGTAAAATCAGTGGACTTGTTAATAATGCCGGTGGACAATTCCCTTCACCACTAGCAAAGATAAGCAAAAATGGTTGGGATGCTGTCGTAAGCACAAACCTGACAGGTGGTTTTGTTATGGCGAGAGAAGTGTTTAACCAGTCCATGGAAGAACATGGCGGATCAATTGTAAACATTGTTGCTGACATGTGGGCGGGAATGCCGGGAATGGGGCATTCTGGCGCAGCTAGGGCAGGTATGGCTAACTTCACCCAAACAGCCGCTTACGAGTGGGGGTATGCGGATGTTAGAGTTAATGCGGTTGCCCCGGGCTGGATAGCATCAAGTGGAATGGATACATACTCTGACGAATTTAAAAAAGTACTTAAAAGGCTTAAAGGTGCAATACCTCTTGGACGTTTAGGAAATGAAGCTGAAATAAGCTCATCAATTGCCTTTCTACTAAGCGATGCGGCTAACTATATTAGTGGTACTGTTATTCGTGTTGATGGTGCGGCATCTCAAGGAAACACAACAATGTACCCTTTGGAAAAATCTGAAAAATCTACACCTTATGATGGATTTCATCGCGAGGTAACGGCTGATTTATTTAAAAAGGCCAAGTAAGTGAACTCTTTTAAACCCCTAGCTAACATGCGCATCGTCACGCTTGCGCTAAATGTCCCAGGTCCATTAGCCGCTAAACGTTGGGTAGAGCACGGCGCAACCGTTATTAAGGTTGAACCGCCAGGAGGTGACCCATTAGATATTTATTGTGCAAATTGGTGCGTGGACTTAAACCAAGGCCAGCAACGACAAACAATTGACTTGAAATCTTCTGAAGGCAAAGAAGCGTTGGCGGTACTACTTTCAACCGCCGACTTATTACTAACGGCGCAACGCCCAGCAGTATTAGAACGCCTAGGTTTAGGTTGGAGCGCGTTACAAGAAAAATACCCCAAACTTAGTCATTTAGCGGTTGTGGGGTATCTTGCGCCAAACGAAAATGAAGCCGGGCATGATTTAACTTATCAGGCTTCATTAGGCTTGCTTGCACCGCCCGCAATGCCACGAACATTAATGGCTGACATGGCAGGGGGCGAGCGTGCAGCCTTAGAAGGCATGGCTCTTTTAATGGCCAGGCAAGCAGGCGAGGATGGGCAGCAAGTATTCGTCGCTTTATCCGAAGCAGCTGAATATATGGCACAGCCACTTGCGTATGGCTTAACGCATGAAAAGGGTCTGCTTGCAGGTAAGAACCCAGTGTATTCACTGTATGAAACAGCATCTGGTTGGGTTGCTATTGCAGCACTAGAGCCTCATTTTAGTGCTAGGCTAAAAAAAGAACTTGAATTAACCGAATTAAGCCACGAGTCACTCGGCGCCAAGCTGAAAAAACAAACGGCCACCGAATGGTTTGAGTGGGCGAAAGAACTCGATATACCACTTGCGGTTGTTAAAGACTAACAGTTCACGCAGGGGCTAAACAGAAACTGTTGGAACAGCCCGGCCCGCGTAACGCTTTCGGTATACTGTGGGCAAATTCACTTGACCACTACAATGTTCATGTTTGGAGTATTTAAAGTAATGAAAGTACCTGATTCACACTACGTTAAAAGAGGACATTCACTCAAACCGCCTTTCCCAAAGGGCTTTAAAACGGCATTGTTTGGATTGGGTTGTTTTTGGGGTGCGGAACATAAGTTCTGGGAACTTGAAGGGGTATACTCGACAGCGGTAGGTTATGCGGCGGGGGTTACGCATAACCCGACGTATGAAGCGGTTTGCTCAGGGCAGACAGGGCATAATGAAGTGGTATTAGTTGTATACGACCCCGCGGTGATTACATATACGGTGCTATTAAAAACTTTCTGGGCATCACACGACCCAACGCAGGGAATGCGACAAGGAAACGATACGGGCACACAATATCGCTCGGGCATTTATTACGAGGTAGACGAGGAACTTGTATTGGCTAGACAAATGCGTGATATGTTTCAACTGCAACTAAGTGAAGAAGGGTACGGTGTGATAACGACAGAGATTTTACCTGCCCCCGCGTTTTACTATGCAGAAGAATATCATCAGCAATATTTAGCAAAGAACCCTGATGGTTATTGTGGTTTAGGAGGAATTGGGCTTACACCGGAGTAGCTATTTTTGGTAACTCCCACTGAATGGGTATTTGCCCGTGTTGCTCTAGATATTGGTTAGTCCGACTGAAGTGTTGGCAACCTAGAAAACCGCGGTGTGCAGATAAAGGTGAGGGGTGCGGCGCTTTCAAAACCAAGTGTCTTTGAGTGTCTATAAAAGCCCCTTTTTTTTGTGCATAACTACCCCACAGCAAAAACACGACGTTCTCATTTTGCTCATCGACAGTACGAATAACCACGTCGGTAAAGGTTTCCCAGCCCTTACCTTGGTGTGCGTTAGGTGTGTTGTATTCAACAGTCAATACACCATTGAGTAATAAAACACCTTGTTTTGCCCAGCTATTTAAGCAGCCGTGTAATGCGTGCGAAATATTTAAATCTGTTTGTAATTCTTTATAAATATTACGCAAGGAAGGTGGTATTTTGACCTCTGGCTGAACGGAGAAACACAGACCGTTCGCTTGGTGTGGTTGGTGATAGGGGTCTTGGCCTAAAATAACAACCTTTACGTCAGGCAGTGGCGTGACTTCTAACGCGTGAAACCAATTTGCTGAATGTGGATAGATTGTTTTATGTTCATTCTTCTCTAAGCGCAAGAACTCTTTCAGCGTGAGCATATAAGGCTGCTCTAGCTCCTGGTCTAAGTAAGGTTTCCAACTTTTTGCGTTTGAAAGTGCCATAGCGTTAGTTTATTTGTTCGGCTCAGTTATTTGCGCAAGCTAATAGGACTTCTGAGCGCTTCAAGCCATCAATAAAGTGCTTTGAAACGCTTTGTATGCCTACTTGAGAGCCGACCAACAAGTGCCTCCCTACCTCCATTAATAGCGTTTACGGTGCGTTTTTGTAAGCTCATGTTGGGCATAATATTTAGCCGCCATTGTTTTCACTGTTATAGCACTTTAGTGTCTGTACGCGCACTTTTTTAAGGAAAAGCCGGTTTTACTAGAAAACACTTAAATTACGGTTCAATGCTAAGGTCTGCGGGTGAAACTTATGCTGTGTCCGTGTAAAATGCTCAAATGGACAGAGTCGATAAAACGAAATTGCGTTTCAATAAACTACGAAAACGCCTGCAGCGTGAGATGGGACAAGCAATTGCCGACTACAACATGATCGAGGATGGTGATCGTATTATGGTGTGCTTGTCTGGCGGTAAAGACTCGTACACGATGTTGGATATTTTATTGAACCTACGCCATAACGCGCCTATACATTTTGATGTGCTTGCGGTTAATTTAGATCAGAAGCAACCCGATTTCCCCGAGCATATTCTTCCCGAGTACCTTGAGTCTATTGATGTGCCGTATCACGTCATTGAGCAAGACACCTACAGCGTCGTTAAGCGTATTATTCCTGAAGGTAAAACAAGCTGCGGCTTATGCTCAAGAATGCGCCGAGGCGCGTTGTATGCGTATGCACAAGAGAACGGTTATAATAAAATTTCTTTAGGCCACCACCGTGATGACATTGTTGAAACTTTTTTCTTGAACATGTTTCATGGGGGTCAGCTAAAAGCGATGCCTGCAAAACTTAAAAGCGATAACGGTAAGCATATCGTGATTCGTCCGCTGGCGTATTCGCGCGAAAAAGACATTGCCGAGTTTGCGATGCTAAAAGAGTATCCGATAATTCCGTGTAATTTATGTGGTAGCCAAGAAAACCTTCAGCGCGTGCAGATGAAGACCATGTTGAATGAGTGGGACAAAGAGTTTCCGGGTCGTGTTGAAACGATTTTTAACAGCATGAAAAACATACGGCCATCGCAATTATTAGACAGAAAGTTGTTTGATTTTAATGGACTTTGTCAGCCGTTAGAAGCCGATTTTCCTGTTGCGAAACCCGTGGTATTATCCAGTATGAAAGTGAATAAGGCGTCGTGATGAGTTCATTCTTTTTACGGTGGATATTATCTTTTTGGGTCAAGGTTAAGGTTTTACCAAAAGATGCGAGTTGGTTGGAGGTATTTAAAGGTAAAAAAGTTTGCTATGTCACTCGCTCAGACGTATTTTCGAAGCACATTGTTTTGGAGCAAGTGTGCCGTGATGTCTCTATGCCGTTACCGTCTGGCGGGCTTCAAGTCGGCGCGTTGACAAAGCCTGCGGCTATCTTCACGTTGGGCCGTATAAAGGACCATTATGCTGACCCTGCGCCAGTCTATTTAACGCAGTTACTGGATGCGGTGAAAGTGTCCGGCGAGGGTGTGCTTCTCGTGCCGGTGTCTATCTTTTGGGGGCGAGGCCCGAAGAAATCAGAAAGCATGTTGGGTGCGTTATTTGCGGATGAAGGCAGTAACTCCAATATTTTTTCACGCTTCCTTTCGATTTTATTCAATGGGCGCCAAACAGTTTTACGGTTTGGCGATCCGGTTTCTTTAAAAGATTACCTTGAAAGCAAACAAGAAACGCAGTTTTTAACGCGAAAACTAACACGCGTGTTGCGAGTTCATTTCGCCAGGACACGCTTGGCGACAGTTGGCCCAGATCAACCTTCACCCAAAAAAATAGCGAATAAAATAATAAAGGCAGACATTGTTCAGCAAGCGATTGGGCGCGAAGTGAGCCGAAAAAAAGTATCGCGAGCGGAAGCCGAGAAACAGGCAAAAGTGTATGCGCTTGAAATAGCAGCGGTGATTAATATTCGCGCAGCGATTGTGTTGGAGAAAATACTGGGCCGGCTTTGGAATAAATTATATGATGGGATTGTGCTGCACCACTTTTCCCGTGTTGAGCGTTTATCACGCGAACATCAAATTGTGTATGTACCAAGCCACCAAAGCCATATGGATTACTTGGTCTTGTCGTACGTATTATTTAATCGAGGGCTTGCGCCACCTCATGTCGCAGCCGGCATTAACCTAAACATTCCAATTGCAGGACCATGGATTAGACGCTGTGGCGCTTTCTTCTTACGAAGAACATTTAAAGGCAATATTCTATATGGCGCTGTGTTTGAGGCGTATATGGGATATTTAGCGAATAAAGGCGCAGCGGTGGAATACTTTGTTGAAGGCGGGCGAAGTCGAACGGGGCGAAAGCTAAAAGCGAAACCTGGGTTGCTGGCAATGAGTGTTAGAAGCTATTTAAGAGAGCGTAAACGCTCGGCTGTGTTTTTGCCGGTTAATTTTTCTTATGAAAAACTGGTGGAAGGCGAAACCTATGCTAATGAGTTAAGCGGCAAGCCTAAAAAATCTGAATCAGTTAAGGGTTTGTTGCGCTCATTCAAAGCGCTAAAAGGCCATTTTGGACAGGTGCACGTGAACTTTGGTTCGCCTATCCATTTAGATCAGTTAATCGAAGCTGAGTGCCCAAGTTGGCGTAATGAAAACGCAGTAGCTAATAAAAAATTGGTCACAACAGTGGTTAATAATTTGGGTGAAAAGATTATGTCGGGTATTAATGAGGTAACGCATGTAAATGCAGTGGCCTTATTAGCGATGACTCTATTGAATGCACCTGACCAAAAAATGGATGAAGAAATGCTAAACAAGCAGCTTGAAATTTATTTAACCTTACTAGAGGCGGTGCCTTATTCAAATAATGTCACCCGAGTTGATTTAAATGCAGCAGATATTGTTTCTTATGGTGAAGAGTTTGGCGCGCTAAAAAGACAATCTAGCGAGGGCGTCGATCAGTTGTTTATAGAAAGCGGCGATGCTGTTTTAATGACATACTTTAGGAATAACATTATCCATTTGTTTGCTTTACCGTCCTTTATAGCGTGCTGTTTTGTGAGCAATGAATCGGTCACTAAAAAACAACTAGTGCGTTGGTTCAGACTGGTTTATCCGTTTCTAAAATCAGAGCTATCCATGCGCTGGGGCAATAGACAATTAGCATCTGCGGCGAATAAAGTGATTACAAACTTTATTGACCAAGGTTTGATTGTCGAGTCAAAGGGTCTGTTACGAGTGGGCAGGGGTAATCAAGAGGTCATGGATGGCCTATCAGGTGGGGTGTCTTTAAGTCTGGAACGATTTTATCTGACGGTATTGATCTTGCAACACGAAGGTGGAGGGAACTTAACGCGTTTTGAGTTGGAAAAAATATGCGCTAATACCGCAGAAAAACTGTCAGAAATTAAAGGACTAAATTCGCCAGAGTTTTTTGATAAGACGTTGTTTAAAGGCTTTATTGAGATGTTGCACAACGAAAACATCATTTGGGCAAATGATAAGGGTAAATTAACCTATGGTGACGTTCTAGAATCTATCATAAATGACGCGGGTTTAGTTATGAGCCAGCAAGTTCGTAGTAACGTGCGTGAGATGCTTGATTGAAGCGTGATGATCTGGCTCCAGCGATATTGGACGAGTAATTGAATAGCAACCTGGTTCGGTACAATTCTCAGCGAAACTGGCGCTGTCAAGCCTCGACACAGAACTAGGAATATGACTCATCTGACGAGCGATAGCTAGGATGCCAGGGCGCTCACTTTCAACAATTTCTAGGGAAACTGCTAGAAATAGAGGCAGACGTTATTCCAAAGCGATAGATGCTGGCAGACGTGTGAGCGTCCTGGCCAAACGGCCCAAATTAGGTGCTCTGTAAATCATCCGAGAACTAAGGCAAGTTGTCATTGAAGAACTACAATTAAAATGCTCGCCAGAGCAAATATTTTTTTGACACAGTTACCGCGCATAACTGGGCTTGGTTTCTTAATGCCCGTTACTTTCAATATTTTTGACACTAAGTTTTTGTCTAACAAATCATGTTTTGTAAGTACTATTTTTCTAAAACACATTAGATAACAGCGTTACAACATTTTAGCCCAGTTGCTGCTTGCCCAACCGTTTCAAATAGCATTGAATGGTCAGAATATGCCACGGACAAGAACACGGTAAAGGTTCTCTATTTACCGATACTTTGTAGGATGGTAACTAAGGAAAATTTAAAGTACTAACGTCTAAATCAGCGCGCAGCTTAAAGGGCGCGCTGGATTTAATTGTTAGCATTTTTATACTGTTAACTCCACAGCCTTTCCACCTTTCGTAGCTGTCAATTGGTATCCCAATGGCTTTAGAAGTGATGTCATTGTTTTCATGGTGATATTGGTAGGTTTCATCGCTCTCATGTTTTGAATTACGGAGGTGGATACTCCAGACTCTTTAGAAAGCGCCCTTACACTAATATGCTCTTCATCCATAGCTTCAAGTAACAATTCTGAGAAAAGAAATTGCACATATTCTTTTTCAAATTTTTTCTTTTGTTCTGGGTCACTCATAAGTCGATCAAAAGTTGACTTTTTATTCCTCATAATAATCCCCACTGTTTTCCCTTGAATCATAGTTATTCATTCGCTGTAGTGCTAAATTTCTTCCTTTTCTGGTAATTTTTGTGATTTTTTCCGAAATCACCCATTCGTCTGAAAAGCATCAATGTTTTTCTTTTTTGAGCATCAGAAAGAGACTCAAAATAATCAAGAGAGTCACTATTTCCATTTTCGTCAAAAAACCACTCAACAGTTAAAGCATTTCCTTGATATGCGATAAATTCCTTCATTTATAGATTGTATCATTATAATGATACGGAGCAAGGTTGTTGCAGAAATGATAGTTATGGAACGTGGTGCTTGTATATATGGCGTACATTCGATTTACTCGCTTTCAAATGCTCTTGCTGTAACAGGGCTTGGTTGCTTAAACTCTATTACTTCCCATGTTTTCCAGAACGTTACTTTAAAACGATAAGGTTTTAAAAAGCAAGGTGTTGAAAAATACACCTACAATGTAACAAAAAATACTGCCCTGTTACTACCGACCCAACCGTTTCAAGTACCCTTAAAAAGTGGGAGTGCCACGAACAAGAACACGGTGAAGGTTCTTTATTTGCCGATACTTTGCAAAATGGTAACTAAGGAAAATTTAGAGTACTAACGCTAGAATTCAGTGGCCGCGTTAGCGGTCGGTTGGAATGATTTGTTAGGTATTTTATGGACCTACAGGCTTACCATTTTTTCTTTGCTCCTCTTCCCACTGGAAGCCAGCCTCACGGGTGGTGCGATTACCAACTTGTTTGATATGAACTTTATTTCCATAATTCTGTTGATGTTCAGATTCGCGGCGTTGTAGGTCGTTAGTAATACCTGTATGTAAAATTTTATTCCCGTCTTTTAAGTGATATTTGTAAGTATCTCTATTACTGGCCATCATTATTCTCCGTTACTTCGTTGCTCAATTTAATACAATATTTTGCAAACTTTTCAAAACTAAGTTCTGCTCGCTCTTTTTTTCGCCTATTACGGTAATTACACCTTGTAATACCTATACTCTACTAAATTGCAATATTAATTATTGGCGTATCCATGGTTTTTATCATAGTGTCATTTTACTACCTAACGCGTAGGGCAATTGCATTGAAATATTAAAGCTGGCAAATACTTAAGGTGAACTCAACATCACAGTCCGATTGCAAGGGTCGTTCAGATTCTTGAGGTTGCATAAAACGTACGGTGAAGCGATGTTTGCCCCCGCTAACTTCGGCGAAGTAGCGAGCATTGATATCGGTGGAAACGCGTAATAATTGTACAGGGATAATCGTTTCTAAAGATTGTTGATAAAAACCACTGTGCGCTATTTCAGATGATGATTTAGCACTAAAACGAATAAACTGTAATAGCGTAAAGATGGATTCTCTAATAGACCCCAAATTTTTTGTCCATGCATGAATGTCTTCACGGCGAACCTTTAACGTTTTATTGAGCCAAAAATGGTAAGCGGGAAGGTCGAAGTCACACGTGCCGCCAGGTATACTGTTTCGTTGAGCTAGGCATTTTAATAAATTGACTTCCGTTAGAATGTAGTCAATTCTTTCTTTGGAAGCTAGTAAGTTGTCACTAAGCTGACTAAGCTTATCAATACTTTGTTTTATTTTTTGATGGTCTACTTTCGGGTTTTGAGAAAAAACGATAAAACATTTCGTGTGCCGTTCGATTTCTTTGATTATTTCTTTTTTTAGATCAGTTCTACTGGAAATAGCGAGAATATCTAATAAGCAATTTAATTCGGCTCTATTTTGCCATTCGCCATCGTGTTGCGATAAATGGTGCATTTGTTCGAATAAATCTTCTAGCCTTAAGAAAGTACGGATACGTTCGTTAAGCGGTAATTCGTATGTTATTTTTTCAGGCACAGTTTTAACCAGTAGTCATCGAACAGCTATTTTGTGGGATGCTTGCTATTTTTTCCAGCACTTGATTGAGTTCACTATATTTAGGGCATTTAGGCGACTTCTTTGATGTGTTGATAATACGCCATTGATGCCATCAAATCCAAACTATCGTGAGGGCAATAGTGGTTATAACACCATGGGTGCTTTTCTGGTTCAATGTTAAGTGCTGATGCCGTTAAGCTTTCCTCATAAAATGGATAGAACTCATAACAGCTAGTACTATCAGCGCGTCCCACACAACCTTTCCATTTTGGCCCTCTGGGCGACCCGCCTTGTTGCAGGCAGGCAATGCAAATAATGGAGTATTCAATTGTTCACATGTAGTCTCAAATTCATCTCTAAATTTACTTCCACCATCAGGCCCTAAACGCACAACTATTTGCTCAGGACTCCAAGACTCTTTTAGTTTTTCACTGGTGTAGTTCGTTGCTTCAGTGGTTAATTGGGTAGGTTTATGCAAAGGTTTCAAACTAAATCTTTCTCATCTTTGGTCGATGTGCGCGTTATACGTTTCATCAGATGTTCTCCTGCAAGTCAGTAATTTAGTATAACTGTTGCATCGCTCACTTGTATCTATAGCGGCTTCCTTTAACGCATCTCGCTATTCAGTTACTCGCTTTAACGGTACTTTGAGTTGCCGAAGTTCTGCCTGCCGCTTTGTCAGCGCTTTACGCTCACGACTAGGTTCGCTATAACGCTTAACCTAAGCGTATAGGCCTTTGGTTGTAACGCCAAGCAAGTTGGCGATGTCACTCACTTTATATCCGTGATCTATGACTTGTTTCGCAGCTTCAATTTTAAATTCTTTTGGATAGCGTTTTCCACGTATAATTATTCACTTTCTTTGTTAAGCTAATTGTAACTCTAGAAAGTGTCTAGTAAATTAGGGATAACTCAGTTCTTAACGAAAATGATGAACTCATTGAACGGACGCTTTTTACATCCTTTATGAGACCTCAGTACGTGTACTTACACCGCCGGCGCAGGCAGCACCCGCTACGCTTGTACTTACACCGCCGGCACCCGCTACGCTTGTGTTACGGCGAATCGTTGAATCAGGAAGCCCCTAACCTTGAGTTAGGGGTCGCTCACAGAGGGGACGGCGTCTAGCCGAGATACTAGCGCTGAGGCGGAGTTTCCGTATCATGTGTTGGAAAAAATAGGTCATAATATGGCACTTGAATACAGTAATGATTGAAGAAACGGCAATCGTCCAAGCAGTCGATGAACGGTCGATTAAGGTGCTTACAACGCAACGTTCTGGTTGTCATAAATGCAGCGAATCGTCCCTATGTTCAACATCAATTTTATCGCGTTTTTTTGCGGATAAAGAAATCGAGTTAACCCTTTTTACGGATCTATCGCTTAAAGTTGGCGACAAGGTTCTTCTTGGCATCGAAGAAAAAGTGCTTATGCGCCTAACGTTTCTTATTTACTTTATTCCTTTGTGTGCATTATTTGTGTTTGCCATATTGGGAGAGTTTATTGCTCAAAAACTCAATATAGACACTGAACTATTGACGATTTTATTTGCCATGACAGGCTTCTCGTGCTGTTATTTTTTCGTTAAATGGTTTATTAAAAATTATGTTGGCGTACGAAAAATCCAACCGACTGTATTGAAAAAGCTTTAGCTGCGCCCCATAACATGTGTATCTGTAATAGTTCTTTTTAAAAGGAGTTTGTAATGGTTAATGCTTTGGGTCGCAGTGGTTATTGTGCAGTTTTCCTTTTATTGTTAATGAATAACTCAGCAGCCAACAACTTGCCTGACTTTACCGTGCTTGTTGAGAAAAATAGCGATGCCGTTGTTAATGTCAGCACCACCCAGAAGGTCAACCAGCAACTGAGCGCATTAGCTCCGGGTTTTGAGTTTCCTGAAAACTCACCCTATGGTGATTTACTGAAGCATTTTTTTGGTCAACAAGGGCAAATGCCAAGACAGCGTGAAGCGCGTTCATTAGGATCTGGCTTTATTATTTCTTCCGATGGCTATTTACTGACAAATCATCACGTTGTTAATAACGCAGATGAGATCATCGTTAGGTTGCAGGACCGTCGTGAATTAAAAGCGCAGTTGGTGGGAAGTGATGAGCGAACAGATGTTGCTTTACTTAAAATAGAAGCTGATCACTTACCTGTTGTTAAATTTGGCTCATCCAAAAACCTTAAAGTAGGTGAATGGGTCTTTGCCATCGGCTCGCCTTTTGGTTTTGATAGTTCTGTGACGGCCGGTATTGTTAGTGCGAAAAGAAGAAATCTTCCACAAGAAAACTACGTGCCTTTTATCCAGACCGATGTTGCTATTAACCCGGGTAACTCAGGCGGGCCATTATTTAATTTGGAAGGTGAAGTAGTGGGTATTAACTCTCAAATATACAGTCGCTCAGGTGGCTTTATGGGCTTATCGTTTGCTATACCTATTGATGTGGCTTTGAATGTTAGCAAACAACTAAAAAACTCTGGACATGTCGTGCGTGGTTGGCTTGGCGTGCGCATTCAGAACGTTACACGCGAATTGGCCGAGTCTTTCGATATGGAAAAGCCATATGGAGCATTGGTTTCACAGGTGATAGTTGACAGTCCAGCTGAAAAAGCGGGTCTTAAAGTTGGAGATATTATCGTGGCATTTAATGGGGAAATCGTTAACCGTTCCTCTTCGTTGCCTCCTTTGGTCGGTTCTGCTGATATTAAAAGAGTAGCGAAACTTGAAATAATTCGTAATAAAAAGAATAAAACAGTGACGGTTAAGTTAGAGAAGCTTCCTGAAGATGAATTGGCAAATTCGAAGGTTATTGCTAAACCAAAAGCTAATAGTGCTCTTGGCATAACAGTGATAAACCTCACGAAGAAAATGCGCGAAAAGCTGGAAATTCAACAAGATGGTGTCGTCGTTAAAGCTGTTGGAAATGGTGTCGCGCTAAGAGCGGGTATTCGTGTCGGAGATATTGTTATGCAGTTTGCAGGAAAGGATATTAAGAATACGGAGCACTTTAAAAAACTAGTTGATGGAATGAGTGAAGGTAAGTATTTTTCAGCACTTATTAATCGACAAGGGAATCCGATTTTTTTCGCTTTAAAAAAATAGCAGGTACAATACCATTCTTGCAAGAGAACGCTTTATTTGAGGCGTTTTTTAGTGCATAAATATTTATACCCAAAGGATATAAGTTTGACCCAAGGCACTCAGCATTGAAACGGAATATGAAGCTATTGTGTTATGTCAGCTTTAATGAGAAGAAGGCGTGTTTGATACTAATTTAACTAGAAATTTTTCAATTATTGCCCATATCGACCACGGCAAGTCGACACTTGCTGATCGTTTGATTCATATATGCGGTGGCTTGAGCGATCGTGAAATGGAAGAGCAAGTTCTAGACTCAATGGATATTGAGCGTGAGCGTGGTATTACCATCAAGGCTCAAAGCGTCACGCTTCATTACACAGCTAATGATGGGAAAACCTATAAATTAAACTTTATTGATACCCCAGGACATGTGGATTTTTCATACGAAGTTTCTCGCTCTTTAGCGGCGTGTGAAGGCGCTTTATTGGTTGTTGATGCTGCGCAAGGTGTTGAAGCGCAAAGCGTTGCAAACTGCTACACAGCGATAGAGCTTGGTTTGGAAGTGCTGCCAGTTTTAAATAAAATTGATTTGCCAGCAGCAGAGCCTGAGCGCGTTGCTGAAGAAATAGAAGAAATTATCGGTATTGAAGCCATTAAAGCGCCACATATTAGCGCCAAAACAGGCGTGGGTGTGGACCTGGTGCTGGAGCAAATTGTTAAAGGCGTACCTGCCCCAAAAGGCGACCTTGACGCACCACTTCAAGCGCTAATTATTGATTCGTGGTTTGATAATTATTTAGGTGTGGTTTCTTTAATCCGTGTAGTGAATGGCTCAATTAAAAAAAGGCAACGTATTAAAATGATGTCTTCAAACGACGTTCATTCGGTTGATCAGGTCGGCGTCTTTAACCCGAAAAGGGAAGTGCTCGACGAACTGTTTCCAGGCGATGTAGGCTTTATGGTCGCTGGCATTAAAAATATTTATGGTGCGCCAGTGGGTGATACGATAACCTCTGCGAAATTACCAGCAGAAAATTCCTTACCCGGGTTTAAAACTGTGCAGGCGTGTGTATTTGCTGGCTTATTCCCATCCGGCTCGAATGATTATGAAAACCTTCGAGAGGCACTGAATAAATTAAAGCTTAATGATGCCTCGTTGAACTATGAGCCAGAAACATCCGATGCGCTTGGTTTTGGCTTTCGTTGTGGTTTCTTAGGTATGTTGCATATGGAAATCATCCAAGAGCGGCTTGAGCGAGAGTATGACCTAGATCTAATTACAACGGCCCCAACGGTAGTTTATGAAGTGCTGCTGCATAACGGTGATGTGATTGAAGTCGATAACCCTACAAAATTGCCTAATATTTCAACCGTGGATGAAATTCGTGAGCCCATTATTGAAGCGCATATTTTAGTGCCTCAAGAATACCTAGGTAACGTCATTACTTTGTGTATTGATAAGCGTGGAGTACAAACGAAAATGCAGTATATGGGTCAGCAGGTATCGCTGAGTTATGAAATGCCCATGAGCGAAGTAGTGCTAGACTTCTTTGATCGCTTGAAGTCAGTCAGTAGAGGTTACGCTTCGTTTGAATATGAATTTAAACGCTTTCAAGCGGAACCATTGGTTAAACTAGATGTGTTAATTAACGGCGACAGGGTAGATGCGTTGTCACTGATCGTTCACCGAGATATCAGCCAAGGAAGAGGACGTGAATTAGTTGAAAAAATGAAAGAGCTTATTCCACGTCAAATGTTCGAAATAGCTATTCAGGCCGCTATTGGTGCAAAAATTATTGCACGCTCATCAGTCAAGGCACTAAGAAAGAATGTAACAGCAAAATGTTATGGCGGTGATATTTCACGTAAACGTAAATTGTTAGAAAAACAAAAAGCGGGTAAAAAGCGTATGAAGCAAGTCGGAAATGTTGATATTCCACAAGATGCTTTTTTGGCGGTCTTAAAATTAGGGAGTGATTAATGCATTTTGATTTTACAGCGGCGCTGACACTTGTAACGCTTTTAGCAGGACTAATCGCTGGTATTTATTGGTTAACGCAGGTGCAGGGTGAAAAAAAAGATATTGTTGATCAAAAAGAGCCGCTGATTGTTGAGTACGCGAAATCTTTTTTCCCCGTTCTATTGTTCGTGCTGGTTTTGCGCTCATTTATTTTTGAGCCGTTTAAAATCCCATCGAGTTCTATGATGCCAACTTTATTGATCGGCGATTTCATTTTGGTGAATAAATTTGCTTACGGTGTCCGTTTACCGGTGGTTAATACAAAAATAATTGATATTGGGAAACCTGAACGCGGTGATGTGATGGTCTTTCGTTACCCAAAGAACCCATCGCTAGATTACATCAAACGTGTGCTTGGCTTGCCGGGCGATAAGGTCGGCTATTTCGATAAGCACGTGTACATTAATGGCGAGAAAATCACTCAAGAACCCTTAGGGCTCTATACAGGGTATGGCCAAGGATCTGATATGACAGGCGCTTTGTTACAGCATGAATTAGTACCGTCGCAAGAACACGATATTCTTATTGTGCAAGACCGTGCCTCCATTGAAGGTACGTTAACCGTACCTCTAGGGCATTACTTTATGGTGGGTGATAACCGCGATAACAGCAATGACAGCCGCTACTGGGGCACCGTGCCTGAAGAGAATATTGTTGGCAAAGCCTTTATGACGTGGATGAACTGGGATGGCGGTATTGATTGGGAGCGTTTAGGCGCTGAAATTCGTTAAGCTGGCTGAACGGCGGTTATCAAAGGACGGATAAACCGTTCAATTAATGGCGTAACATTCAAATTAGCCTATCAAGTACGCAAATAATACATTGCTAATATTGATATAGTGATTCCGTTTGACGATGAATTTAACACGTCACTTTAAGCTTAAAAGGGGAATAAAGATTTGAGTTTTGATCTGCATAGATTACAAAATAAAATAAAGGCCCAATTCGATAGTGAGGCGCTGCTAGAACAGGCGGTAACGCACCGAAGTGTTGGGAAAAACAATAATGAGCGCCTAGAGTTTTTGGGTGATTCTATTTTGGGCTTTATTATTGCGGATGAACTTCATACACGCTTTCCAGAAGCGGATGAAGGCGTAATGAGTCGCTTAAAAGCGCACTTGGTAAATAAAGAGGCGTTGGCAGAGATTGGTAAAGATTTGAATTTAAGTGATGAATTGGTATTGGGCCCCGGCGAAATGAAAAGTGGTGGCAAGCACCGCGCATCTATTTTGTCAGATGCGGTAGAGGCCCTGATAGGTGCTATGTACCTTGATAAAGGTTTAGATGCAGCAAGAGCGTGGGTTTTTGTCGTTTTAAAAAAGCGTTTAAGCAGCTTAACTCTAGAAACGGCGTCTAAAGACCCGAAAACACAATTACAAGAATACCTGCAGGCAAGAGGCGTTAAAGTGCCGAAGTACACGATTGCATCTATAACAGGCTTAGCTCATAACCAGCAATTTAAGGTTGAATGTGATGTGTTTGGTGTAGACGAAAAGGTTTATTCGGTCGCCAGTTCAAGAAAAAAAGCAGAACAAATGTCAGCCGCTAAAATCCTAAATATATTGCAATCACATGATTAAACCCTCTTTTAAAGCAGGCTTTGTTGCGCTTATCGGCACACCGAATGCAGGCAAATCGACGTTGCTTAATAACTTGCTTGGGCAAAAAATAAGTATCACATCCAGACGTCCGCAAACGACGCGTCACCGCATTTTAGGGATTAAAACAACGGATGCATCGCAGGTTGTGTATGTGGATACGCCGGGTATGCATTTAGGCGGTAAAAAAGCACTGAATAAATATCTGAATAAAACAGCGGACACCAGCCTAATGGGCGTGGATGTGATTGTTTGGGTGAAAGATGACATGGCGTGGGACGATATTGATATCTCTATCCTTGAAAAGCTTAAAGAAGAAGGCGCGCCCGTCGTTTTAGCAATCAATAAAATAGATAAAATTGATAATAAAGAAGTTTTATTACCGTTTATTCAAAAAATAAGCTTGCAACACGATTTCAAATCAATCATCCCTATCTCAGCGCTCACCGGCAAACAGCTAGATGCGTTTGAAGAACTGTTATTAGGCTTATTGCCAGAAGGCGATTTGATGTTCCCGAAAGATCAGGTGACCGATAGTTCAGAACGCTTTATGACGACAGAAATAATCCGCGAAAAGCTTATCCGCAGCTTAGGGCAAGAAATACCGCATTCACTGAGCATCAGTATTGACCAATTTAAGGTAGAAGAAAAAATAACCCGCATTTATGCCATCATTTGGGTGGAGCGTGATGGGCAAAAAAATATTGTAATTGGCGATAAAGGCGCTGGGCTTAAAAATATCGGTACACAAGCACGCTTAGATATAGAGAAAATGCTCGGATGTAAGGTCTATTTGAACCTATGGGTGAAAGTGAAGAAGAACTGGTCAGATAATGAGCGTGACCTGATGGGCTTGGGCTACGGCGGCATAGAGTAGTTTTATCGCTGTGGCTAAATACCCTGAACGAAAACAAAATGAATAAGGTTCACCAGCAACCGGGGTTTATCCTCAAAAGCCAAGCTTTCAAAGAAAGCAGCTTTATACATCAGGTATTTACTCAAGATTATGGGCTTTTGTCCGTAATCTCAAAAGGCTCAAGGGGTAAGAATTCAAAGCATGGCAGTTTGCTTCAAGCCTTCCGGCCGCTGTCTATTTCATGGGTAGGTAAAAGCGAACTAAAAACACTCACCAGCGTTGATGAAACTTATCATTTTAAGCAGTTAAAGGGCAACGCCTTATATTGCGGCTTGTATGTTAACGAACTAATTCTGAATTTAATCCATAAGCACGACGCGCATCCACGTCTATTTCAAGTTTATATGGATGTGATTGGAAAGCTATCGGTGGTTAAAAACGTGGAGCCTTCTCTTCGACAATTTGAGAAATGCCTTTTCGATGAAATTGGCTATGGATTATCTTTGCAACATGAAGCAGAAAGCGGAAAACCGATAGAACCAGACGCTTATTATGTGTATAGAATGGGCTTAGGTGCGGTTGCTCAGGAAAAAACACACCATGCAGATGTAATGTTAGGCAGTACACTGATTAATTTAGCTTCTAATAAATTAAACGATAAAACAGAACTCGCACAGGCAAAGAGAATGATGCGACGGTTAATTGATGCGCAATTGGATGGTAAAATACTAAAAAGTCGCGGTTTATTCGTTTAAAGCAGCACCAAGTGGAAGTGCTTTGCACGGTAAATTGGCGATGATATACACCAATATAAGCTTTATTGGCTACAGAAAAGTAACCGTAACCAATGCAGCTTTAACGTCAACACAGGGCGCTCTAGAGTATGCCCGTGGGCATCATCTCAAATACTATGCATAACACACAAGAAAACAGAATTTTACTCGGCGTTAACGTCGACCATGTGGCGACGTTAAGAAATGCCCGTGGCACCGATTACCCGTCACCACTTGAAGCAGCGTTTATTGCAGAGCGAGCGGGCGCCGATGGTATTACCATTCACCTGAGAGAAGACAGAAGGCACATCAACGATAACGACACGGTCCTAATTGCCTCAAATATTCATACCCGACTAAATTTAGAACTCGCCGTGACCGATGAAATGATTGATATTGCCTGCCGCGTAAAACCGGCCTCTTGCTGTTTAGTGCCAGAGAAAAGGCAGGAGCTAACAACCGAAGGCGGTTTAGACGTTGCGGGTAACTTTAATCGGCTTAAAGCAGCTTGTTTGAGTTTAGCATCAGAAAACATCTTAATTTCACCGTTTATTGACCCCGATAAAGAACAAATCGATGCGGTTAAAGAAGCCGGAGCAACCATGCTTGAACTACACACCGGCTGTTACGCAGATGCCGTTAATGAGCGGCAACAATTACGTGAGTTAGAACGACTACAAATTTCCGCCAAGTACGCACACGCAAAAGGCCTGCAAGTGAATGCCGGACATGGCTTACATTTTCACAACGTAGAAAGCATTGCCAAGATTCCTGAAATAATAGAACTTAATATCGGACATTCGTTGATAGCACGAGCGGTTTTAACAGGGTTAGGTGACGCCGTGCGTGATATGAAAGAACTGATGAGAAAAGCGCGTAATAATTAGTTAAACTCTCGGCTATAACTCAGATATTAGTTTTCCATATTTATTGGTTTTTCGTCGTTCTTTGATATTAAAGGAGAAGTAACAATGGCAAGATGGGTAGACACAAGCATTCACACGTTTTAATTTACAGGCGCTATGAAATTTGCATTAGGTATTGAATACGATGGCACACGTTATCACGGTTGGCAGCGTCAAAAAAACACGCCTTTAACGGTTCAGCAGAAGGTTGAAAAAGCACTGAGTGTTTTGGCAGACCATCCTGTTAGCGTTATATGCGCTGGGCGTACAGACGCCGGTGTTCATGCGTTTGAGCAAGTTGTTCATTTTGAAACCAACAAGCAAAGGCAAGAGCATCACTGGGTATTGGGTACTAATGCTAATTTACCGGCAGATATCCGTATTGTTTGGGTTAAACCCGTTAGTGAGGACTTTCACGCAAGGTACTCGGCTGCAGCGCGTTATTATCGTTATAAAATACTAAATCGTTGGGTCAAGTCTGCGTTATATCAAAGCCATGTGTCGAGCACATTTCAGCCGCTAAACGAAGATCTGATGCAACAAGGTGCCAATCACTTATTGGGCACGCATGATTTTTCTTCCTTTCGGGCGGGTGGTTGCCAAGCTAAATCGCCAATTAAGCATATTCATTCGATATCAATCAAGCGCACTGATGATAAAATAAGCATTGATATTATCGCGAGTGCTTTTTTACACCATATGGTGAGAAACATTGTCGGCACACTAACCCCGGTGGGTTTAGGTGAGAAGCCTACGCAATGGGTTGCTGATGTTTTAGCTGCAAAAGACAGGAAGGTGGCCGGCGTTACAGCCGCGCCAAACGGGCTGTATTTTAAAGGGGTTTATTACCCTAAGAAATTCGGCATTAGCACCTTAAAGGCGTTTGAACCTTATTGCGATGTGATTGAAATGAAATCGACAGTTTAATAGGAAATAACATTGAGAACACGTGCCAAAATTTGCGGAATCACCCAAACAAGCGATGCGATGGCAGCGGTTGAGGCAGGTGCGGATGCCTTGGGTTTTGTGTTTTATGAACCCAGCCCACGCTTTGTTGATATCAATAGAGCGAAATTAATATGCGGTGAAATAGCACCATTTATCAATACAGTAGCACTATTTTTGAATGCAAATTCTAGTTACGTAGAAGAGGTTTTAGCAAAGGTTAGAATTGACATTATTCAGTTTCATGGCGATGAAGATGAGGCGTATTGCCGCTCGTTTAATAGACCTTATTTGAAAGCGCTTAGGGTAAAAGAAACGACGGATTTAACACAGCTGGCTGAAACATATGCGTCAGCGTCAGGTCTATTATTAGACGCTTTTGATAGCTCACAATACGGCGGCACCGGTAAAACATTCGATTGGGATTTGTTACCTAAAACGTCTGCTTTACCGCTGATTTTAGCCGGTGGGTTAAACCCGTCCAATGTTTGTGATGCGATAAAAAAAACATCCGTGTATGCGGTTGACGTGAGCAGCGGCGTGGAAAAGACTAAAGGTGTGAAAGATCATCAACTCATACAACAATTTATGCAGGAGGTGAAACGTGGCAACCAGTAATAATAAACGGGCACAAGCAACAGTACACGGCTATAACTTACCCGATGAAGCTGGGCATTTTGGCCCCTATGGTGGGCTATTTGTCGCTGAAACACTGATGGAATCGATTGAGGAACTCAATGAAGCGTATGTGAAATTTATGCAGGACCCTGAGTTTTTAGCAGAGCTTGATGCGGATTTGCAAGACTACGTAGGTCGCCCATCGCCTATTTATCATGCGCAGCGCTTGAGTAAAGAAATCGGTGGCGCACAAGTCTATCTGAAAAGAGAGGATCTAAATCACACGGGCGCACATAAAATTAACAACACGGTTGGTCAGGCATTGTTAGCTAAACGCATGGGTAAAACGCGCATCATCGCTGAAACCGGCGCGGGGCAACACGGCGTTGCAACGGCAACGGTAGCTGCTCGTCTTGGCTTAGAGTGTGTTGTTTATATGGGCGCAGAAGATATTCAGCGCCAATCACCCAATGTGTACAGAATGCGCTTACTGGGCGCAACGGTTGTGCCGGTGGTCTCTGGTTCACAAACGCTTAAAGATGCGCTTAGTGAGGCGTTACGAGATTGGGTTACGAATATAGATAATACCTATTACATTATCGGTACCGTAGCCGGACCACACCCATACCCCGCAATGGTGAGAGATTTTCAAACGATTATTGGGCGAGAAGGGCGCGAGCAAATGTTAAATAAAACGGGCGCGTTACCAAATGCACTAGTTGCTTGCGTGGGCGGTGGCTCTAATGCGATTGGGCTTTTTCACCCCTTTATTGAAGATGACGGGGTGAAAATTTATGGTGTTGAAGCCGCTGGTTTAGGCGTTGAAACGGGTAAGCATTCAGCGCCGTTATGCGCCGGTAAGCCGGGTGTTTTACACGGCAATAGGACCTATTTGATGGCGGATGAAGATGGTGCGATTATTGAAACGCACTCAATCTCAGCCGGTCTAGATTACCCAGCTGTGGGCCCTGAGCATTCATGGCTTAAAGATATTGGCCGGGCGCAGTACGTGAATATTACCGATGATGAGGCATTAGCGGCCTTCCACCAACTAACACGGGTAGAAGGCATTATTCCCGCTTTGGAATCTAGTCACGCCGTTGCCTACGCAACAAAGTTAGCGAAAACCATGGATAAAGAAGAAACCATTCTGGTTTGTTTGTCGGGACGCGGCGATAAAGATATTTTCACCATTGCAAAAATAGAAGGGATTGAGCTGTGAGCCGTTTAGACGATTGCTTTGCTGCGCTTGATGCGGCAAATAAAAAAGCCTTAATACCGTTTGTTACAGCGGGTGACCCGAATGCAGATTTCACGCTAACGTGTATGCACGAGATGGTTCAAGCGGGCGCGAATATTATTGAATTAGGCGTGCCTTTTTCAGACCCAATGTCGGATGGCCCAGTTATTCAAAAGGCAAGCGAAAGGGCTTTAGCGGCAGGTATGTCGCTAAAAGGCGTGATAGCGCTGGTCAAGCAGTTCAGAAAAACAGACCAGAAAACACCTCTTATTCTGATGGGTTATCTCAACCCGATTGAGTTTATGGGCTATGAACGCTTTGCTGAAAAAGCCTCACAAGCAGGTGTTGATGGGGTCTTGACCGTTGATATTCCGCCAGAAGAAAGCGCAGACTTAATAGCGGCTTATGAAAAGCACGCGCTGGCGCCCATTTTTTTATTGTCGCCGACCAGTAATGAAACACGAATTAAAAAGATTGCGGCTGTTGCGAAAGGGTATATTTATTATGTGTCGCTGAAAGGTGTCACGGGCGCAGGGCACCTTGAACTAGGTGACGTGGAACAGAAGGTGCGGCAGATTAAACAACATACGGCGTTGCCGATTGCGGTTGGTTTTGGTGTTAAAAATTCCGACATCGCTGCGAATATTGCTAAAATAAGCGACGCTGTGGTGGTAGGTAGCGCGCTGATTAACTGTATTACCGACCATGCCGGCAACGAACAACACGGCCGAGAGGCTATTGATGACTTACTGGTTGGGATGCGAACAGCGATGGACGCAGTCCCTCGTGATTGAATTAATAGGTATTGTGGTTGAAACAGGTGATGCATGAATTGGTTTGAAAAATTAATTCCAAACGGTATAAAACTTTCAAGTAAGTCCAAAAGCTCGGTGCCAGAGGGTTTATGGTGCAAATGTGACGGTTGCCAAAGCGTATTGTATAAAACAGATTTAGAAAGTAATTTCTATGTCTGTCCTAAGTGTGCTTTTCATCAGCGCATTGGTGGACGACTTCGCCTTAGCTCATTTTTAGATGAAGCCGGTAGAGAAGAAATCGGTGCGTCAGTTAGAGCACAAGACCCGCTAAAATTTAAAGACAGTAAAAAGTATAAAGACCGTCATTCTGCGGCGGTTAAGCAGACCGGCGAGACAGATGCGTTGGTTGTTATGAAAGGCAAAGTTCTGGAAATGGAATTGGTTGCAGCGGCGTTTGATTTCTTTTTTATGGGTGGCTCAATGGGTTCAGTGGTTGGCGAGCGATTTGTTCGTGCAGTGAATGCATCTATCGAACATAATATTCCGCTTATCTGCTTTTCATCTAGTGGCGGGGCGCGTATGCAAGAATCTCTGTTTTCATTGTTTCAAATGGCGAAAACAAGCGCGGCATTGGCCATCTTGTCAGAAAAGAAAATCCCTTTTATATCTGTGCTTACGGACCCCACAATGGGCGGTGTTTCGGCCAGTTTAGCGATGCTTGGCGATATCAATATTGCAGAACCTAATGCCTTGATTGGCTTTGCTGGGCAACGGGTTATTGAGCAAACAGTGAGCGAGAGGCTCCCTGAAGGTTTCCAGCGTAGCGAGTTCTTGCTTGAACACGGCGCTATCGATATGATCGTTGACCGTAGAGAAATGCGAACAACGGTTACGGAGATTTTGTCTTTATTGCACGCTGGACACCATTTGTTGGAAAAGGCACCCGCAGTAGACGTTAAATCCGAAGAGAAATAAGAGATCAACAAGCTCACCAATGTCTATTCTTTAAATGAGTGGTTGGCGTGGCAGGAAAACTGTCACGTTAAAAAAATCGACTTAGGTTTACAGCGAGTCTCTAGCGTTTACAAACGTTTAAAAACCAGTACATCGAAAAAACCCTATACCATCACTGTTGCAGGCACCAATGGCAAGGGTTCTTGTGTCGCATTTTTAGAATCTATATTACTTGCTGAAGGCTATCGAGTAGGGGTTTATAGCACGCCGCACCTCCTTTGCTATAACGAAAGAGTCAGAGTTAATGGAGAAGCTGTCTCTGATGCGTCTCTTACAGAGGCGTTTTCCCGTATAGATAAAGCCCGTGAAAAAGTTAGCCTAAGTTATTTTGAGTTTGGCACATTAGCTGCGTTAACTATTTTTGAAAAACAAGACGTAGATATCCAGATTCTTGAAGTGGGCCTTGGCGGTCGGCTAGATGCGGTTAATATTATAGACGCTAACGCAGCGTTAATTACCAGTATTGATATTGACCATGTCGCTTGGCTTGGCAACGACCGCTCAGTGATCGCTGTAGAAAAAGCGGGTGTTTTCAGGAAAAATCAAAAGGCAATATGTGCAGACAAAACAGTCCCCAACAGCCTGCCTGAATTTGCAGCTCAATTGAAAACAGATTTGAAACTGTCGGGTGTTGATTATAAGGTTGAAAAAGACGGTGATATTTGGCGACTGCTGATTGACCATGAGTTAGCAGGTGATTTCCCCATTCCCTCGCTCAAGGGTGAGCATCAAATTCAAAACGCAGCGGGTGTTGTCGCGTTGTTAGCACATGTTTCGGATGATATTCCTGTGCAAAAAACAAGTGTGCTGGACGGGTTACAAAATACATTTTTACCAGGTCGTTTACAGCTAGTTGGCACTGCGCCCGATATATATTTAGATGTGGCTCACAATCGACAATCAGCTGTTGCATTAGCTAAGTTCATTAAATGCAAAGAGTATAAGGGCGATATTCATGCGGTTTTTTCAATTCTTGACGATAAAGATTTAAGCAAAGTAACGGAGCCCTTTCTTGAATTTGTTAATTTCTGGTATATTGCACCTTTGAATATCGATCGCTCCGAGAAAATTGAATGCTTAAGTGAGTTTTTTAACCGTCATTCAAAGTATCAGTGTTCTGAACACAAATCGATTGAAAGTGCTTTTGCTAAAACAAGACAGTTGGCTAAAAAAGAAGATTTAGTTATATGTTTTGGTTCTTTTTATGTAGTCGAAGCTTGTTTAGAAGGGCTATAATGTTTTCTAGAAATTTTCCGACAACAGTTTAATTGCTTTTTATGGAACAACCTCTCAAACAACGTTTAATTGGCGCGATCATTCTTGTCTCCTTGGCCATCATCTTTGTTCCAATGTTAATTGGGCAAAAACCGGTGAAGTCGGATATTGTTTCGATTGAAATACCCGAACCCCCAGAACATTTAAACCCACGTATTTTTGCTTTGCCTGAGCAAAAAGCAAAAACATTCGCCGAAGTTTCAATTTCTAAAAAAGGGGGTGTTAGCACTATAAAAACAACGATTCCAGGGCCACCTAAAGCGAAAGCAGTAGAAGCTATCACGGCTTGGGTTGTTCAAGTAGGCAGTTTTTCAGACCAAAAAAATGCAGATGCTTTGTCAGCTAAATTAAAAAAAGCTGGTTTTACCAATTTTATTGAAGATTCATCAGGAAAACAGGGCGAAACGTATCGAGTTCGAGTAGGGCCTGAACTAAACAAAGAAAAAGCAGACGAGATGAAAATGGCTCTTCAAAAAGAACAAAAGCTAAGTAATGCGATTGTTGTTGAGTATCCTTAGGTGGCTATATAAATGAATGCCAGCGTAGTGAGTGGTTTAGTTTGGGTCGACTATATCATTGTTGGTATCGTCTTAATTTCTGCGCTGATTGGCCTGTTCCGTGGTCTGGTTAAAGAAGCGTTTTCATTAAGCACTTGGATAGCATCTATTGTTATAGGTATACGGTTCAGCGAACAGTTTGCTGTTTTTTTTAATGGTTATATTGAAATGCCGTCAGTGAGAATAGCCGTGGCCTTTATTATTCTTCTATTGCTCACTTTAATTTTGGGCACAATGTTGTCTCACCTGCTTAGTCAGCTCGTTGATAGAACCGGTCTCTCTGGCACGGACCGTTTTGCAGGCTTTGTTTTTGGAATAGGCCGTGGCATGGTAGTGATGGCTGTGTTGGTGCTATTGGCGGGTTTAACGCCATTACCACAAGACCCGTGGTGGGCACAGTCGGTATTAATTGGCCATTTCCAAGATTTATCTGTGTGGTTGACAGAGCAAATACCTGAGGACGTATCAGGGTATTTTTCATATTAAACTTGATTAAAAGGTAGAATTGATTATGTGCGGAATTGCTGGTGTTGTAGCCCATCAAAATGTTAATCAGGAACTGTATGAAGCGTTAATTGTGTTGCAACACCGTGGGCAAGACGCTGCGGGTATTGTAACTTGTGAAGGTAGCCAATTACATCTTCGCAAAGCTAATGGCTTGGTCCGCGACGTATTTAGAACCAGGCACATGCTTGAGCTAACGGGGAACATGGGTATTGCCCATGTCCGTTATCCTACTGCGGGCTGTTCAAGCTCTGCTGAAGCACAGCCATTTTATGTGAACTCCCCGTTTGGTATCACCTTGGCGCACAATGGGAACTTAACCAACGCAGCGGCTCTTAAACAAGAACTTTTTACCGAAGATCAACGACACATCAATACGAGTTCAGACTCTGAAATTTTGTTGAACATTTTCGCCCATGAGTTACAGCGTTTGGGGAAACTTAAATTGGACGAAAATGATGTGTTTAAAGCAGTGTCTGCATTGCACAGGCGTTGCGAAGGCGCCTATGCCGTTGTTGCAATGATTACAGGTTTCGGCGTTGTTGGGTTTCGTGACCCTAACGGTATTCGCCCCATTTGTTTTGGCGTACGTGAAAGCAAATTGGGTCGCGACTATATGATTGCCTCAGAATCGGTTGCTATGGATGCGCAAGGTTTTAAATTGACGCGTGATATAGCACCAGGTGAAGCACTATTTATTAAAAAAAATGGCGTTATTCATACTAAGCAATGCGCATTGAACCCTCGCTTGACACCGTGTATTTTTGAATACGTTTACCTCGCACGCCCAGACTCTATTGTTGATGAGGTATCTGTTTATAAATCGCGCTTACGTATGGGTGAAAAACTGGCAGAGAAAATTATGCGTCTTAGACCCCAGCACGATATAGATGTTGTTATTCCGATTCCAGATACGAGTAGAACATCAGCTTTACAGTTGGCGAATAGGCTAGATGTTAAGTACAGAGAAGGGTTCATTAAAAACAGATACATCGGTCGAACATTTATTATGCCAGGGCAACAAGAACGTAAAAAGTCGGTGAGGCGTAAGCTAAATGCTATCGATCTTGAGTTTAAAAGCAAAAATGTTTTATTGGTTGATGACTCAATCGTACGCGGTACAACATCAAGTCAGATTATTAAACTGGCGCGTGAAGCGGGCGCTAACAAAGTGTATTTTGCATCAGCGGCGCCGCCTGTCCGTTATTCAAATGTTTACGGTATTGATATGCCAGCGGTTGAAGAGCTTGTAGCTCACGATAAAACAATAAGCGAGATCGAACAAGCGGTTGGGGCGGATTGGTTAATTTACCAAGATTTAGAAGACCTATTTGAGTCCGTAAGAAAACATAACCCTAAAATTAAAGATTTTGACGCCGCTTGCTTTAACCAGCGTTATGTTACGGGCACAGTTAAAGATGAATACCTTAAAGAACAAGGTTTGAATCGTTCAGACGAGCAAAAAGTCCAAAATGACCTTGATCAAGCGGTTATTGAGCTTCACAACACAAATTAAACCTTAAAAGGCGCAAGAATGTCGGATAAAGATTGGCAGGGTTACTCCATAGAGACACAAGGCATCCGTGCCGGTCAGCAAAGAACGCCAGAAGGTGAACATAGCGATGCTATTTTCCCCACTTCAAGCTATGTTTTTACTAACGCGAATGAAGCGTATGAACGTTTTTCTGGTAAATCAGAAGGCAATATTTATTCACGCTTTACCAACCCAACTGTCCGCGCCTTTGAAAAGCGCCTTGCAACAATGGAAGGCGCTGAACGAGCAATGGCGACGTCATCTGGTATGGCTGCCATTAACACGGTTTGCTTAGGTTTGCTCAGCGCTGGTGACCATGTCGTATGTTCGCGCAGTGTGTTTGGTAATACCGCGTTGATGTTTAAAAACATCATGAGTAAATTCAGCATAACTACGACGTTTGTTGATTTAGACGATATTAATGCTTGGCGAACGGCTATTCAAAACAACACAAGGTTTTTGTTTATAGAAACGCCTTCAAACCCGCTAGGTACTTTAGCGGATATAAAAGAACTTGCAGACTTAGCGCATGGCCGAGACGCTTTGTTAATCGTCGATAATGTTTATTGCACCCCGGCGTTACAAAAACCATTGAGCTTAGGTGCAGATCTAGTCGTTCATTCGGCAACAAAGTACTTAGATGGGCAAGGCCGATGTGTCGGCGGTGCGATAGTTGGCGAGCACGCATTGATCGAAGAAAAGCTGTATCCAATCTTAAGAACCGCCGGGCCCACTATGAGCCCATTTAATGCGTGGGTTTTCCACAAAGGGTTGGAAACACTATCGTTACGCATGGATAAACATTGTGCTAATGCCCTAGCTGTTGCGCAATGGTTAGAGCAACAAGCGGCGGTAGAAAAAGTGCACTATACGGGGCTATCAAGTCACCGTCAGCATGAGCTGGCAAAACAACAGCAATCGGGCTTTGGTGGCATTGTTAGCTTTGAAGTGAAGGGTGGACAGGGAAATGCGTGGAAAGTCATTGACGCAACGCAGCTAATCTCAATTACTGCTAATTTAGGTGATGTAAAAAGCATGATTACGCACCCATCAACAACAACGCATGGCCGTTTAACAGATGAAGAACGAGTTGAAGCTGGGATCACGGGCTCATTAGTGCGCGTAGGTGTAGGACTCGAAAATGTTGATGATATAATAGCAGACTTAAACACAGCGCTGGCGAGCCTTAAGGTTTAGCAAAATTTAATCAAGGTTAGATAGGACAAAAAGGTGGGAAGAGCATACCAAAATCGTAAAGATTCGATGGCAAAAACATCGGATATGAAAGCCAAAGTTTATAGTCGTTACGGCCGAGAAATTTATGTTTGTGCAAAATCTGGTGGCTTCGATCCAGCCGGTAATCTAGCCTTGCGCAGCTTAATAGATAAAGCCAAAAAAGACCAAGTGCCCGTGCACGTCATCGACAAAGCGATTGAAAAAGCAAAAGGTGGCGGCGATGAAGATTATTCGCCTGCACGCTATGAAGGTTACGGTCCTGGTGGGGTTATGGCGATTATTGAGTGCTTAACCGACAATCCAAATCGGACCTTTGGTGATGTGCGCCAGGCGTTCACTAAAACAAAATGCAAAATAGGCACCGAAGGCAGCGTTAGTCATCTGTTCGACCACGTGGCTATTTTTGCCTTCGCACACGACGACGAAGACACCGTGCTCGAAGTTTTAATGGACGCAGATGTTGATGTCAGCGACGTTGAAAGCGAAGACGGAAAAGTTACGGTGTTTGCCCTGCATACCGATTACTCTAAAGCCAAACAAGCCTTGCTCGCAAGCGTGGGCGAAATAGACTTTGATGTGGATGAAATACAATTTATTCCCCATGCGTTCATAAACGTCAGCGGCGATGACGTTGAATTGTTTGAAAAATTCCTAGCTATGCTGGACGACTTAGATGACGTTCAGCAGGTTTATCATAATGCTGAGGTGGTTTAATTTTTGTCAAAATACAAATGAAGAGAAACCATGAAAAAATAGCGCACGGTTAGAATGAATCAATCATTTGCAAAGCACCTGGCTTTGGTTGATGTTGATAATCTAAAAATATTCAGATAATTAAACGCTCGTATATTTATTTTTTTCCATGTGTCATTGTTTTATAATGCCGACATGAGTATTTCAGAATTACTAGAACAAGGTGTCAACTTGATGATGTTTGGGATGGGAATGGTGTTTTTCATCTTAGGCTTGCTCGTTGTTCTTATCAAGTCGGCTTCGACGTTACTTTTAAAGTACGAGCCGGCCGTCGAACAATCGCATAAAGTACCTGGTACTGCTTCCATTAATGAAGATATCGTTGCGGCAATTACTATTGCTGTAAAACGCTATCGTTGCAAATAAAAAACACTTATGACTAAGCCATTAAAAATCACCGACGTCGTTTTACGCGACGCGCACCAGTCGCTTTTTGCAACACGTTTACGTATTGAAGACATGCTGCCGATCGCCGAGAAACTGGATAAAATTGGCTACTGGTCGCTTGAAACATGGGGCGGAGCGACATTTGATGCCTGTATTCGTTACTTAGGTGAGGACCCTTGGGAGCGTTTGCGATTATTGAAAGCAGCGATGCCAAACACACCACAGCAAATGTTATTGCGCGGTCAAAACTTGCTGGGTTACAGACATTACGCCGATGATGTTGTGCATAAGTTTGTCGAGCGTGCGGCAGAAAATGGCATGGATATTTTCCGCATCTTTGATGCGATGAATGATGTACGTAACCTTGAAACCGCGATAAAAGCCACAGTTGAAGTAGGCAAGCACGCACAAGGTACAATCTCTTATACCCAAAGCCCCGTGCATACGCTTGAAGGTTGGGTGGATATGGGTAAGAAACTAGAAGATGCCGGTTGCCATTCTATCGCCATTAAAGACATGGCCGGCTTATTAAGGCCATACGATGCAGCTGAGCTTGTTAAGCGTTTAAAGGTTCAATGTGATGTGCCTATTGCGCTGCACAGTCACGCGACGACAGGTATGAGTGTAGCCACGTGCCTAAAAGCTGTGGATGCAGGTTTGGATATGTTGGATACAGCTATTTCATCGATGAGTATGACCTATGGGCATTCACCGACCGAAACGTTTATTGCCATGCTGGAGGGCACTGATCGTGCGACGGGTTTAGATATTGAGAAAGTTGAAGAAGTCGCCGCTTACTTTAGAGACGTACGTCCTAAATACGCAGAGTTTGAGGGTTCGCTGAAAGGCGTTGACTCAAGGATTTTAATTGCTCAAGTACCTGGTGGAATGTTAACCAACCTTGAAAGCCAATTAAAACAACAAAACGCGGGTGATAAAATTGACGACGTATTGACTGAAATCCCAGCGGTTCGCAAAGACTTAGGTTATTTGCCGCTGGTAACGCCAACGTCGCAAATAGTTGGCACGCAGGCTGTGATGAACGTGCTGATGGGCGAACGTTATAAATCGATTAGCAAAGAAACAGCCGGCGTTTTAAAAGGCGAATACGGTGCGACACCAGCGCCGGTTGATGCCGAACTTCAAGCACGTGTGTTAGAAGGTGCACAAGCCATTACTTGCCGCCCTGCGGACCTAATTGACGATGAGCTAGATGTGCTTAGCGCTGATTTAGATGCAAAAGCGAAAGAAGATGGCCTACAATTAGCTGATGAGACCATTGATGATGTTTTAACGTATGCATTATTTCCACAAGTTGGCTTGGATTTCATTAAAAATAGAAATAACCCCGATGCATTCGAACCCGTGCCAACGGGTGTACAGGTAAGCGCCGCAGCAACGGGGAAAGAAACTTACGATGTATCTGTTAACGGAAAACTTTACCAAGTTGAAGTAGGCGCATCTGGTTCAATTGAAAATCTTGAGGTGGTGAAAGCGCAAAGTGCGCCAACTCCCTCTGTAGCACCTGCTCAGATGGAACCTTCGGGAGCTTTTTGCCAAAATGAACCTTTATTGTCCCCCATGGCCGGTAATATTATACGAATCGGTGTAGCCGCAGGAGATGATGTGCATGAAGGCGATGTAGTGATTATCCTTGAAGCGATGAAAATGGAAACAGAAGTTAGAGCGCATATCGAAGGTCAAATTTCGGATGTTTTCGTTAAAGAAGGGGAGTCCATACCAGCGGGCGCACCTTTAATTCTAATTTGTTAGGTTTGAAATAATGGAAAACGGTATTTTACAAATTTGGCAATCAACAGGCATTGCTAATCTCGAGTGGGGAAATTTATTGATGATAGGTATTGGCTTATTGTTGATTTATTTAGCCATAGCAAAGAACTTCGAACCTTTATTATTACTGCCAATTGGTTTTGGTGGCGTGTTAGCTAACATTCCTTTGGCAGGTATAGGTGGGCCTGATGGTTTGCTCGGCATTTTGTACCACATGGGGGTAGATACTGGTTTATTCCCCTTATTAATCTTTATGGGTGTTGGTGCGTTGACTGATTTTGGTGCGCTTATTGCCATGCCGAGTTTGTTAGTGTTAGGCGCTGCCGCCCAATTTGGCATTTTTGCTACGTTGATTGGCGCATTAGCCATGAATATGATTCCCGGTATGGAGTTCAGTTTGGCGGACGCCTCAGCCATTGCGATTATTGGCGGGGCAGATGGACCTACCGCTATTTTCTTGGCATCAAAACTTGCGCCAGATCTGTTGGGGGCCATTGCGGTAGCAGCATATTCTTATATGGCATTGGTGCCACTTATTCAGCCCCCTATTATGCGTGCGCTAACAACAGAGACAGAAAGAAAAGTTCAAATGAAGCATCTTCGGCACGTAACTAAACGAGAAAGAATCATTTTCCCGCTCATCATTTTGACCGTCGTTATTTTATTTTTACCTGCCTCTGCACCGCTTGTCGGTATGTTAGCGTTTGGTAATTTGATGAGAGAAAGTGGTGTGGTCGATCGCCTTAGTTCAACGGCACAGAATGAGTTGATTAATATAGTGACTATTTTCCTTGGTTTGGCGGTGGGCTCTAAGCTGTCAGCAGATAAATTCCTAACCGCTGAAACACTCGGTATTTTAGTTTTGGGTATGGGCGCTTTTTCTATTGGCACCGCAGGTGGTGTGTTAATGGGTAAGCTGATGTACAAAATTACGGGCGGGAAAGTAAACCCACTGATCGGTGCGGCAGGTGTGTCAGCAGTACCTATGGCGGCTCGAGTCGTAAACAAAGTGGGCCAAGAGGCGGACCCGCATAATTTCTTGTTAATGCACGCGATGGGCCCGAATGTGGCTGGTGTTATTGGCTCTGCGGTGGCAGCGGGTGTGCTGCTGGCTATTGTAGGATAATGCCCTTGTCGGAAAATCAATTTGGTCGAAAAGTAAAATAGAAACTTTAAGCGCCATATGAATAGAAAGCTTTCCGTAGCACCCATGATGGCTTGGACTGATAAGCATTGTCGCTATTTGCACCGTTTATTGTCCCCCCATGCCTTGCTGTATACAGAAATGCTGACTACAGGCGCTTTATTGCGCGGAAATAAACAGCGATTATTAGCGTTTAATGCCGCAGAGCAGCCTCTTGCGTTGCAACTAGGTGGCAGTCAGCCTTCTGAAATGGCTCAGTGCGCTGTGTTTGCGCAAGACGCAGGCTATCAAGAAGTAAATATTAATGTCGGTTGTCCAAGTGACCGTGTTCAAAATGGACGAATTGGCGCGTGTTTAATGTCGGAACCTAGTTTAGTTGCGCAATGTGTTAGCGAGATGCGAGCGAGAGTTGATATACCTATAACGGTTAAAACACGCACAGGCATTGATGATTCCGACACCCTGGAGTTCTTATTGAAGTTTGTTGAAACGGTGTCTGAAGCGGGGTGTGAAACGTTTATTATTCATGCGCGTAAGGCGATATTAAAAGGTCTGTCGCCAAAAGAGAATAGAACAGTTCCACCGTTAAATTATGATAGAGTTTACTCGATTAAACGTGAATTCCCGCAGTTGTCGATCGTGGTTAATGGCGGCATTAAAAACATCACCGATATTCAACAGCATTGGGCTAAACTCGATGGTGTGATGATTGGTCGGGAGGCCTATCACAATCCGTTTTTTTTGACAGAAATTGAGCATCAATTATTTTCTGGACAAATGCGTGACCGAGTCGATATGCTGTACCAATTTATACCTCACGTTAAGGAACAATTAACGCAAGGGGTGGCGCTGCAAAGTATGACGCGACATATTTTAGGTTTATTTACAGGCCAACCAGGCGGCAAACATTGGCGGCGCTATTTAAGTGAAAACGCTCGACATAAAAATGCAGGCCCAGAGGTTTTGCATGCAGCATTAGATGAAATGACATCCTATGCTCACAGAGCATAAGTAGTAGCATTGAGCCGGGTGAAAAATTATCAGGCACACCGGGGTTATCAAACAAACTAGTGAACTGAAAAACGGTATACTTAACTAAATTTTTAGCAGCTTAAAATAATGGAAGAATTCTACAAAAAAATAATAGAAGGCATCGGCGAAGATACTGAGCGTCAAGGTTTGGTTGACACACCAAAACGTGCGGCGAAAGCAATGGCTTTTTTAACCAGCGGGTACCAAAAATCACTGGATGAAATCGTTAATCACGCGCTTTTCGACTCAGATGCAGATGATATGGTCATTGTGAAAAACATTGAATTGTATTCAATGTGTGAGCATCACTTGTTACCCTTTATTGGCAAGTGCCATGTGGCGTACTTACCAGCAGGTAAGGTTTTGGGTTTGTCTAAAGTGACGAGGATAGTTGATATGTTTGCGCGTCGCCTACAAATTCAAGAGCAGTTGACCACGCAAATTGCAGATTCGATATGTCAAGTAACAGGAGCGAAAGGGGTGGCAGTCGTTGTTGAGGCAAAACACCTGTGCATGATGATGCGCGGCGTTGAAAAGCAAAATTCCCTAATGACGACATCGAGTATGCTAGGCCAGTTCCGTAAAAACGCTGAAACTCGCGCCGAGTTCTTAAGCTTGCTGAAAATGGTTTAAAGAAGCGGCATTAATTTCAAATGGAGAGAACAGCAGTATTACTGCTTAATTTAGGAACCCCAGAGGAACCGACCGAAGAAGCGGTTCGTGAATACTTGCGTGAGTTTTTATGGGACCCACGGGTCGTTCAAATACCGCGTTTTATTTGGTGGTTCATGCTTAATTTTTCAGTGTTAAAGAAGCGCCCAGTAGAGTCAGCTAAAGCCTACCAGAGAATTTGGACGGATGAGGGTTCGCCATTGATGGTGTTTTCTGAACGCATTAAGCAAGGTCTGCAATCACACGCGAATGCTCAGCAGCAGGGGCGGTATAAATTCATGTTGGGTATGCGTTATGGCCAACCCTCCATCCCCTCAGCCATGCAAGAGATAAAGGATTACTCACCCGATAACATCGTGCTATTGCCTCTGTATCCGCAGTTTGCCACCTCAAGCACAGGCACGGCTTGGCACGCCTTTAGGCGTGAATATGCGAGATGGGAAGGTGCGCCAGATAGCAAAACCATTATGGATTACCATGATAGTGAAAGCTATATTGAAGCGTTAGCGAACAGCGTGAATAAGCATTGGTCTGATAAGGGTAAAGCGAGTTGTTTGGTCATTTCGTTTCATGGTGTGCCTGAAAGAACAATTCGACAAGGTGACCCGTATTTAAATCACTGTACTAAAACAGCAGAATTGTTGGTTGAAAAACTAGGTTTAGAACCACTAGAGTGGCGGCTTGTTTTTCAGTCACGTTTTGGCAAAGAGGAATGGATACAACCTTATTGCATGGATGTGCTTCAACGGCTGGCCGAAGAAGGGGTTGAACAAGTAGATGTTATTTGCCCAGGTTTTGCTGCAGATTGCTTAGAAACACTTGAAGAAATGGCACTTCAAAATCGAGATGTATTCCTCGGCGCGGGCGGTGTAAGTTACCGTTATATTCCAGCTTTAAACGACGCTAAAGATCATATTGATGCGCTTTACTCGTTGGTTGAAGGGAAAAGCGGTGAGTTTTTTTTGAAAAGCACATAAGAAACAATGGACAGTAAGGGACAGCCAAGTCACTTCAGACCCTCAAAAAGGCTATTACTGCTTTTGGGTGAAAGTAGAGGGTCAAAAGAAGCACGTGCAACCGCCTATTGCTCGTACGATTATAGAGGAGTTATAACGAAACGTTATGTGTGAACTGTTAGGTATGAGCGCAAATGTTCCGACAGATATTCGCTTTAGTTTCAGCGGTCTTGTGAAACGAGGTGGCGAAACAGGTTCGCATGAAGACGGTTGGGGCATCGCTTTTTATGAAGGTAAGGGCTATCGATCATTTCATGACCCGAAGGCCAGCGTAGATTCGGAAGTTGCTAAATTCATCCAGCAATACTCAATAAAAAGCAAACAGGTTATTTGTCATATCCGCAAGGCTAACAAAGGGCGTGTTTGCCTTGAAAATACACACCCCTTTTCACGTGAATTATGGGGCCAAATATGGTCTTTTGCACACAATGGGCAATTAAAAGGGATTAAAAACAAACTGCTCAGTGGCTATTTACCGATAGGGACGACAGACAGTGAATACGCTTTTTGCTGGGTTTTAAGTCAACTACGTGAAACGTTTCCACAGAAGCCAAAAAGCAAAGTCAAAGTTAGAAAATTAATTGAACGTTTGTGTCGAGAAGTAGCGGAACACGGAATATTCAATGTGCTGATGAGTGATGCTGATAATTTATATACATATTGCAATACCAAACTGTCTTGGTTGACGCGTCAGGCACCATTTGCGGAGGCGCAGTTACTCGACACCGATGTATGCGTGGACTTTAAAGAAGAAACGTCAAGCACAGATGTAGTCACGGTAATAGCTACTGAGCCTCTAACGTCTAATGAGCAGTGGACGAAAATGGTGAAAGGCGAGTTTAGTGTTTTTAGCTCAGGTAAGAAAATGTATACGGGGATTCGTTAGAGATAAAAAATATCTTATATGCAGAATTAAACGGTTATTCTACTTGCACGCAAACAGGAATAAGAGTGCCGTAAGGTGGGTCGCTATTTTTACCAAAACCGAGTCTTCTAGCGATGTAGCTTCGCTAATACCTCATCAGATGGCTCGCCAACACATGTTAGCAGCTAGTCTAGAGAGACAATAGACTTTGTTAGGTGAACTAATGAATAAACCTTTAGATATCGAGAAATTAATTACTATGCAAACCCAGTCTATGACATGATTATAAGGTGAGCTTAAACACTGTTATGTGACCGTGTTAATCAGTTAAATCGATTATGGCTAAGTCTAAAAGCAAAGCAAAAACATCCAAAAAGAGATCTTCACGGCGTACTAAAAAACAACAACCTAGTGGATTCCTAAAAAGAAGCGCCATTAAGCTCTGTTTAGTCTTTTTGGTGCTGTTTTCGGGTTATGTTTTTTATCTCGACTATGTCGTGCGTGAACAGTTTGAAGGTAAACGTTGGGCGTTGCCCGCGCATGTTTTTGCAAACCCCGTAGAAATCTATCAAGGCTTGTCCTTGGGGGTCGGTCAGTTTGAATCACTGCTAACAGACTTACGCTATAAGCGAACAGCTAGTTTAAGTTCGGGCGGTCAATATTATCGGTCAGGGGACGTGTTTACAGTGAAAACACGTGGTTTCGACTTTTTTGATGGACGTGAGCTGTCTCAAACGGTCAAAATATATTTTAACAATGGTTTTATTTCCGCAATCAAGCAAGCAAGCTCGAAGGTGAACGTCGCCTTACTCCGTTTTGATCCCGTTCAAGTAGGAAGTTTTTACCCTAGTCATAAAGAAGATCGTATTTTAGTTAAAATAGACGATGTCCCTCGCACATTGATTGATGGATTAATTGCGATAGAGGACCGCGATTTCTATACGCATTATGGTGTGTCACCGAAGTCAATTTTACGTGCGTTATGGGCAAACATACAGGCTGGCGGTGTCGTACAAGGCGGAAGCACATTAACGCAGCAACTGATTAAAAATTTCTATTTGACCCCACAAAGGAGCCTTTGGAGGAAGGTTAAAGAAGCTTTGATGGCGCTTATTATTGAGGCTCATTATCATAAGGATGAAATTCTAGAGGCGTATTTGAATGAGGTTTTTCTTGGACAAGATGATGAGCGCTCAATCAACGGCTTTGGTATGGCAAGTGTGTTCTATTTTAATAAACCATTAAAAGAATTAAAGCCGCATCAAACAGCGTTATTGGTAGGTCTGGTTAAGGGCCCTTCTTATTACAATCCTAGACGCCACCCTAAGCGTTCAATAAGCAGAAGAAACCTCGTGCTAGATGAAATGGCGCGTTTAGGTTTCCTACCAGACGAGCAACGAATAATAGCGAAGCGTTTTGCTGTTGATATTTCGCCGTTTAAACAAGTAAAAAGCTCGCGCTTCCCGGCTTTTTTGAATTTGGTGAAGCGCCAATTAAGCCGTGACTATAAAGATGAAGACCTGCGCTCAGAAGGCTTGAATATATTCTCAACGTTAGATTACAACATCCAAACAAGCGCCGAGCGGATATTCAAACAAAAGTTAAAAATGCTTAATAAACAACATGGCATTGAGAAGGGAAAGCTACAGGGTTCAATGGTTATTACGCGCCGTGAAGGCGGTGAAATAGTCGCTGTAATAGGTGACCGAAATCCTACTTTTAATGGCTTTAATAGAGCACTTGATGCGATTAGACCGATTGGTTCTTTGGTGAAACCGGCGGTGTATTTAACCGCACTTTCTCAACCCGAAAAATATACGTTAACGACGCGTATTGAAGATGCGGCGATTAGCTTGAAACAGCAATCAGGTGAGCTGTGGGAACCACAAAATTATGACAAGGTAGAACACGGTGCAGTGCCGTTGCATACGGCATTATCGCGTTCATATAACCTTGCAACGGTCAGGTTAGGCATGGAACTGAAGGTTCAGAATGTAAAAAGAACATTGGAAAAACTAGGGATTAGACGAGCGATAAAACCTTATCCATCGTTATTACTTGGCTCGTTAGCGTTGTCGCCAATAGAGGTGGCGCAAATGTATCAAACATTAGCGGGTGAAGGATTCTTTACTCATTTACGCTCTATTCAATCTGTAACGTCAAGAGATCACTCTGCGCTGCAACGTTACGCTCTAACGGTGCAGCAAGTCGCGGATCCGTCGGCTATTTATCTTGTCAATACGGTATTACAAGAGGTGATGGCGGAGGGAACAGGCCGTTCTGCTTATAAACACATGTCGGCTGATTATAAATTGGCAGGTAAAACAGGAACAACAGATGAACTAAGGGATAGTTGGTTTGCGGGCTTTAGCGGGGATTATCTGGCCGTTGTGTGGCTCGGGCGAGATGATAATAAGCCGTCTAGGCTTACGGGTGCAAGTGGTGCGCTTCAAGTGTGGTCGAGCGTGATGGCGAGTATTTCAAAAGAACCTGTACGGTTAACGCAGCCGGATGATGTGGAATTCATTTGGGTTGACCCACAGGGTTTACGCGCTAATGAATTCTGCAAAAATGCTATACAATATCCATTTATAAAAGGCTCGTCTCCTGCTGTGTTTTCGCCTTGCGTTGGTATCGTTGGCAGAACGTTGGACGGAGCGGGTCAGTGGTTTAATGGGTTGTTTGATGATAGATAAAAAAATATGAAATTAATTGTTGTTATTGTGACGCTCTTAACGCTTTCAGCGTGTGCAGGTCTATCTATGTATAATCAAGAACCAGCGCCTATTGGAGGAGCTGGTGAGGCAATAAATCATCCATCAAAAGGCGTGAAAACGTACCCCCTTGATGAGCACCCGACTCAAGAAAGTTTGATGCATGAGTACAGTCCTCAAAGAATTGAAACATTAAGAAATCAAAACCCAGCAGTGCTTGCGTTACTAGGCAGTGCGCACCAGCAAAGTGAAAGTGGCCAGTTAGATTTGGCTGCCTCGAAACTGGAGCGTGCGCTACGGATTGCACCGAGAGACGCACAAGTTTGGTTCGCGTTAGCTAAGGTTCGCTACCAACAAGGAAAATATCTATTGGCGATTAGCTTAACGAAAAAGTCCAATTTGTTATCACGGCGTAACACGAGCTTGCAGCGTAACAATTGGCTGTTGATGGCGGACAGTTATGATCGCTTAGGTAACGTGAATGCAGCAAGAAAAGCACGCGCTAAGGTCGATAGGTTGCTTTAAAATGACAGGCAAGCCTTCATCTGGTGTAAGCCATGAAATCACTGAGCACGATGCAGCTAAGTTCTTAGTTCTTGAGCTGTCTGAATATTGTTCGCAAGGATTTAAAAGATTTGAAGCTAAGCGAGCGGATGTTTTTGATCATCTGAATGATAACGAAAACACAAAGAAGCGTGGTGCAATCCCTGTTACCAAATTTCGCCATATTGCTGAGTTGCTTTGGATTAAAGACGGTAGCTTAGATAGAGCCGTGTGGCACAAATAACATAAAATAACGATAACGGATACTTTCTTGCACGATCTTGATTCCATTTTTGGCTCCAGCGGCCAATTAGTTAAACATATTGAAGGCTTTCAACCGCGTGAGGGGCAGCGACTTATGGCGCAGGCTGTTGAGCGTGCAATTGATAAAAACACTCACCTTGTAGCCGAAGCTGGAACGGGAACGGGTAAAACATTTGCATACCTTATTCCAGCTATTTTATCCGGCAAAAAAACCATTATTTCTACTGGCACACGCAACCTTCAAGATCAAATTTTTGAAAAAGATTTCCCTTTGATACGCGATGCGCTGAACGTGCCTGTGCAGGGAGCTGTTTTAAAAGGGCGCTCTAACTATTTGTGTGTATACCGCTTCGGTCAGGCGCAAATGCAAACGGCCGGCTTTGATAAAGAACTAGCGGCTGACTTGGATGAGATAGGCCGGTGGTCGAAACAAACAACCGACGGTGATGTTGCCGAAGTAACAAGCGTTGCAGAAGACTCGTTCGTTTGGCAGCAGGTGACCTCAACAGCGGACAACTGTCTAGGGCAAGAATGCCCGATGGTAGCGGAATGTTTCCCCTTATTAGCTAGAAAGAAGGCGCAAGAAGTGGATGTGCTGATTGTTAATCATCATCTGTTGTGCGCCGATTGGTCATTAAGAGATGATGGCTTTGGGCAGTTATTACCTACTGCTGAATTGATTATCATCGACGAAGCACATCAATTGATTGATACCGCATCAAGATTTTTGGGGGTGTCGGTCAGCGCCCAGCAAATCTTATCTTTATTGACCGATGTGCGAACAGAGCAGTTGAATGTGGCCGCTGATATGCCAGTTTTAATTGACTTAACGAAAGTCATTGCCGACGACATACGCGAAATGCGTAAGCTCTTTGCGGACAAACCCGCTAAAGGGGCTTGGGATGATTTAGAACAGCAAAACGATTTTATCTGTGCATTGGATTGTCTGCTTGACAGAATGGAGCAGCTTTTTAATATGCTAACCGATGCTGCAGTACGTTCTAAAGGTTTGGAATCCTGCTGGAAACGATGTGAGGATATTCTGTTACGTTTGAAGTTATTCACCTCTCAAGACAGCAATGATTGGATTCAGTGGTTTGAAACATTCCATCGAACATTTATTTTTTATAGAACGCCGTTGGATATTTCAAAAGCATTTTCGAGCTTTGCTTTTGCTAGCGAAGCCACTTGGGTATTCACATCCGCTACTTTGTCTGTTGACAATAAATTTGATTTCTTTACACAACGCCTCGGCTTGCAGGAAGCCGAAACAGGCATGTGGGAAAGCCCGTTTGACTTCGTACGTCAATCTTTAATGTATGTGCCTAAGGGCTTACCCGCACCGCGTGATCACAATTACACCGAGGTGATGATAGAGAAAATCACCCCTGTATTAGAGGCGAGCGAGGGGCGGGCGTTTGTTTTATTTACCAGTCACCGTGCGTTAAAGGAAGCCGCCAGTATTTTGTCGGCAGAAACCGATTTCACATTATTGGTGCAAGGCGACCTACCAAAGCATCAAATGCTCGATGTCTTTAGGCGCACTGAACGCGCCGTACTGCTGGGAACAGCGAGCTTTTGGGAAGGTGTTGATGTGCGAGGTGAGGCATTATCTTGCGTGATTATTGATAAGCTGCCTTTTGCCTCACCAGGTGACCCTGTCACAAAAGCTCGGCTTAATTATATGACCGCGAATGGGCAATCGCCATTTTTTGAATTCCAACTACCATCAGCGGCATTAACGCTAAAACAGGGCGCAGGCCGCCTGATTCGCGATATTGAAGATACAGGTGTGCTGGTTTTATGCGACCCGCGCTTATCGAGTAAAGGCTATGGAAAAACCTTTGTGAAATCATTACCTGCCATGCCAATTACGCAGGAATTGTCGGAGGTGACCCGATTCTTTCAACGTATTAAAAAGCAAAAAAAGACATGAATGTTTTAGCCATTGAAACAGCCACAGAAGCTTGTTCAGCCGCTTTGTTGGTAGGCAGTGAAGTTATAGACGTTTTTCAAATAGCACCGCGTGAGCACGGTAATTTAATTCTAACAATGGTGGACGGTTTACTGAACGAAGCGGGCATGACTTTGCAACAGTTAGATGCTTTAGCGTTTGGCCGTGGCCCCGGCTCTTTTACTGGCGTAAGAATGGCAACGGGCGTAATACAAGGTTTAGCGTTTTCTGCTGACCTGCCCGTCGCCCCTGTTTCAACCTTAACGGCGTTGGCGCAAAAAGAGGTCAATAGCGGAGAAGGACAAACAATTTATGCTGCGCTTGATGCCAGAATGGGCGAGGTTTATTGGTGTGAATACGTGGTTGAGAAGGGTCGTCTTAAAGCGATATCAGAGGAAGTGGTCATCAACCCGAATGAGATTATTGTTGAGCAAGGGAAAAACGCGATAGGCATCGGACACGGCTGGCGTGCGTATAAAGAGGTCATATTGAACAAGGTTGCTGCACAGTCTATTGAGCTACAAGCAGATCAACTCCCACGGGCGAAAGAAGTCGCGCATCTGGCGATTGCAATGATTGAAAGTAAGCAAACAGTCAGCGCTGAAAATGCATTACCCGTGTATTTACGCGATAATGTCGCTAAGAAAAAAGCACAGCAATAGAAATGGTTCAGTATTTAAATATTCACCCAGAAAATCCACAGCAACGGCTGATAAAACAAGTCGTTGATATTGTGCGCAGGCGAGGCGTTATTGCCTATCCAACAGACTCTTCTTATGCTTTAGCTTGCCATGTCGGCGATAAACAAGCGCAGGACCGTATTCGGCAAATTCGCCAAATTGACAATAAACATAATTTCACTTTGGTTTGCCGCGACTTAACTGAAATCGCATCCTATGCACAGGTTAATAATGATACTTATCGTTTATTAAAATCGTTAACGCCAGGCGCATTTACTTTTGTTTTAAAGGCAACCAAAGAAGTGCCACGCAGCTTGCAACATCCAAAAAGAAAGACAGTAGGTATTCGCGTACCTAATAATGTCGTGGTGCAGAGAATTCTACAAGAGCTCGGTGAGCCGATGTTAACTAGCACGCTAATCTTGCCGGATGAGTCTGAAGCGATAGCTGACCCTTACTATATTAACGAACGGTTGGGCCCCGTGCTCGATGCGATTGTAGACAGTGGTGTCATACCGTACCAGCCGACCACCGTGATTGTTTGGGACAATGATTTTCCTGAAATTGTGCGCCAAGGTAAAGGAAAGGCGGACTTTATTGCACAAAAGGGTGCGAAGTGATGCCGATGGACGAGTTGACCTTAGTGGGTCGAATAGCGATTTGGGTATTACCGGTTATTTTTGCTATCACTGTTCACGAGGTGGCGCACGGCTGGGTGGCAAGTAAACTGGGCGACAATACCGCTAAAAACCTAGGGCGTTTAACGCTTAACCCCATAAGCCATATCGATGTAGTGGGTACGCTTATTGTCCCTGCTGTATTGCTTTTTTTAGGTGGATTTATGTTTGGTTGGGCAAAGCCGGTCCCTGTGAACTGGATAAACCTCAAAAGACCTAAGCGCGATATGATTTATGTGGCAATAGCCGGGCCGTTGGCTAATTTGTTGATGGCGATCGCTTGGGGTATTTTGATGAAAATAGGGTTCATGTTAGGTAGCGGCAATGAGTTCATTTCTATGCTCTTAATTTACATGGGCTATGCAGGCATATTTATTAACGCCGTGTTAATGATGCTGAATTTACTGCCCATCTTGCCACTCGATGGCGGGCGTGTATTGGCGGGGCTGTTGCCCAATGAAATCAGCTATCAGTATAGTAAATTAGAGAGATTAGGTTTTCCAATATTAATCGTTATAATCGCCATGGGTTGGTTGTCTAAAATATTAGGACCGCCCATCTATTTTTTACAAACGAGTATTTTTAAAATACTCGGTATTTAGGAGGCCGTGTGAGTTCAGAAGTTCCAGCGCAGTACCGTCGCGTACTTTCAGGTATGAGACCTACTGGTAATCTGCATTTAGGACATTATCATGGGGTGTTGAAAAATTGGCTTGAGTTGCAACAAGAATACAAATGTTATTTCTTTGTCGCGGATTGGCACGCGCTAACAACGCACTACGACAATCCATCCATCATTGCCGACAGCACATTGAATATGGTCATTGATTGGCTGGCGGCTGGCGTGGATCATGGTTTGGCAGATTTGTTTATTCAATCCAGCATTCCAGAACACGCTGAACTGCATTTATTGCTCTCCATGATGACACCCTTAGGCTGGCTAGAACGCGTGCCGAGTTATAAGGACCAGCAAGAAAGACTAAAAGAAAAAGACTTAGCGACGTACGGGTTTTTAGGTTACCCCTTATTGCAAAGCGCGGATATTTTGATGTACAAAGCCGGTCTAGTGCCCGTGGGCGCAGACCAAGTAGCTCACGTTGAGTTAACACGAGAAGTAGCTAGGCGCTTTAACCATTTATACGGGGGTGAACCTGATTTTGAAGAAAAAGCAGAAATAGCCATTAAAAAAATGGGTAAAAAGAATGCAAAAATGTTCAATAAGCTGCGTAACGCTTATCAGGAAAATGGCGACCAAGAAGCCCTGGCCGTGGCGCGCGCCTTGTTGGAGGCACAGCAAAACATTACTGTGGGCGATAAAGAACGTTTGTTTGGTTACCTTGAAGGCAGTGGCCGAGTTATCTTGCCAGAGCCGAAAGCATTGCTGACAAAGGCATCAAAAATGCCAGGGTTAGACGGGCAGAAAATGTCTAAGTCCTACGGTAATACTATTGCCTTACGTGATAAAGTAGAAGATGTAGAAAAGAAACTTCGTACGATGCCAACCGATCCCGCAAGAGTACGTCTTACAGACGTGGGTGACCCGGCTAAATGCCCCGTATGGCAGTTCCATGAAGTTTATTCGAACGAAGAAGTTTGCGAATGGGTGCAAAATGGCTGTAAAACAGCGTGCATCGGTTGTTTAGATTGTAAGGCACCGGTCATAGAGGCGGTATTGCGCGAATTAAAACCGATGCAAGAAAGAGCGGCGGAGTATACGCAACAGCCCGACTTAGTGCGTTCAATTATTAACGAAGGTACCGAAAAGGCGCGTGATGTGGCGAAAGAAACCTTGGACGAAGTGAAAGAAGCTATGAGTATGAAGCTTTTGTAAGTCGGATTCACCAGTTATGAAATAAGGGGAAAAGAATGTCAGAGTTTAAAAATGTAACGATTGTTAAAAAAGCCAATGTGTACTTCGATGGGAAAGTGGTTAGCCGCACTATAAAATTTGACGACGGAACAAGCAAAACACTGGGCTTTATGGTGCCAGGTGACTATAGCTTTGATACGCAAGCAGCTGAGGTAGTAGAAATATTAGCAGGCAAGCTAGATGTGCTATTGCCAGGCTCAAGTGAATGGAAAACGGTGAATTGTGGAGAATCTTTTGCTGTGCCAGCCAATTCAAGTTTCGAGCTGAAAGTTGATCAAGCGACAGATTATTGTTGTTCATTTATCGGCTAGAACTAGCTATAAATGAATCGCCGTGAGACTATTAGGCACCTCTCAGCTCCTTAAAATACCTTTCCTCATACTTCATTGACGACAACATATCATTGTTACCATGTTTTCGAACTGGATTATAAAACATCTCGATATAATCAAAAGCGTCCTGTTTGTGATTTAAGTTTGTTCTGATACATCAATCGTTCAACGCGGCTAATGCCGCAGGTCTGACCCAATTCTCGTAAATCGTGGCAAACCTTCCGATAACCATAAACGCAGCCACTTTCTAGCCACGACTGTTTAATAACGCCTAATAAACGCTGATCTTCGATCATACGTTTAGATTTTGGTCGCTTTAACCAAGCGTAATAGAACCGTTACGGCGCACATTGGCTGCCCGACACAATAACTTAGCACCATCTTGCGTTTGATGAGCGTTGATAAACGCATACCTCACCCAGACTCTCTGGCAAAATATGCTACGGCCCTCTTTAGTATGTCTCGTTCTTCTTCAGTACGCCTAAGCTGTGCCTTTAGACCTCGGATTTCTTTTTGTTGATCTGTTATTTGGTTGTTCTGTGAACTGCCATCACCATAACGCGCCACCCAGAAGTAAAGTCCCTTGCTTTACAATGTCAAGGCATGTATAGTGCGTTGCATTATGATAGTAAATGAACAGGTATCATTAATTTTAAATAACCTTTAAGTGGAGCAGGCTATGGGAACAGAAACTAAAGAGTTCTCTAAATGGTATGACAGAGAAGTAGACGGCGGACTAGTAGATATGAAATTTGTTCCTGGTGATGGTATTGGTAAAGATACTACCAGAGAAGATTTTGCAGCAGAAAATAATCGTGTCAATAGGATTATAAGATCAAAAGTAACTGTCAATAGACCTGACGTATTCTAAATGAAGTTAGTTGAAGTATTATTAGCCGCAAGATCAGCTTCAACTAATTAGCAAGGCATTTATAATCACGATTGTCCTGTTAGAATATTTGACAATGGGATTCAGTCAATTGTTGAAGAACAAGCTAACCAAAAAATTTCTATAAAATGCCTAGCTTGGCCTGGGAGTCTGTTTGCAGCCAGATTGGATCGCTATGGCTCAGAATCTCATATTTGGTATTCAGCGCAACTTAATAGTTGCTGGTCGAGATTCTATATTGCAAAGGAGCTAGTTCATGTTCTTTGTGGAGATACAGAAAACTTCACTAAAAAGCCACTACATGCCGACTGATGATTTCACAAAGGAGCAAGTTAGACACACGGATGATGTAGACCTTATTATCCATGTAGTGAATTACCCATCGTATTTAACACTAAAACAAGAATTATCTGAGCGCGGATTTAAAGAGGTGATGGAGCATAATGACCCCATTTGCGCTATGCGATTGGGCGAGTTGCACGTCGATTTCATGTCAGACAATGAAGATAGCCTAAACTTCGGCAATTGTTGGTACAAAATGGCCTGGGAAACAGCAGATGATTACCTTATATTTGGGAATTATATACTTAAATCTACAAAACACATTAAACCCTTTCCTTTAATCGCCACTTCTGATTTTTCTCGGTCTTTGTAGGTTTCTTATTTTCGTATTTGACTTTGGTTTTTGGCTTGGATAGTAAAACTTCTTTTAGGGCTTTTTCCATTTGATTTAGGGTCGTCATAGTGATTTAGAATAAGGCAGTGATTTAATGTAGTCTTCCATAAATTGCCAATCAGGCTGGTTGTTTTTTGTTGGTAATTTAATAATTTCTTTTTCAAGTCTATGTATTCTTGCTTGCCTGCCGTATGAATATTTATTAGTAGTTTTTTTTAAAACTGAAACAATAAATAAAGAGGCATAATTGTTTATTTTTAGTTTAGGAATAAGTGTGTGAACATTATCATCGCTAAAATATTGATAATCATGATAAAAAACATTACAAAACATATCAATCGTTATTTTGTTTTTGAAAATATTTTTTTCAAATTGAAAATCTGAATAAGATATAAAATCAATAACCCCATTATTTTCACTTGAAGCCGTGATTAGTGGAATGTTTTTATCACTTTTTATTCTATCGTAAGTCGTTAGTCTTTCTCCTTTTTTAATATCAAAAATATCTGTCAATTTAAAATCAGCCCAATTATCAATTCTTAAGTTTTGATTAGAATTATTTACTGATTTATTAGATATATTGATTAAGGATTTTTGATAAAAATTAGTTAAATTAACTTTGATATTTTTTGATATTTTTGCTGGAATTAAAACGTCTTTTAAAGTTTTATTAGCCTGTCTACCATAACTGTATTTATATTTATTACTGCTGATACACTTTGCGTAATAAAGCATTTCAATAATGCTAAGTTGCTTTCTAGGTGTTAAAACAAATATATGAAACCCTGTGTAATATTCAATCGGTTGATAAAAAGTTGATAATACCGAACCACCTAATGCAACTGATAAGGTGTGTTTTGAATTTAACTTTATGTCTAACTCTTTTTCCACAAAGGCAGACGCTCCATTATTATTTTCAGTTCTTGAAATAAACGGAATAGCGTTGTGGTTTGTGCTTTTAGTTTCTAATAGACTGATTAACTCTAGGCTATTTCCGTATTCAATATCAAAAATATCCGATATTTTTACTAACTCACTCATCGCAAAGCACTTGAGTGAAAATTTTATTTTTATGCAAAAAGGTTACATAATTTAAAATATCATTTTCAAAATCACGGTCAAACAGACCAGAATAATCAGTATTCATATAAGCCTCCGCAACCCACTCATTATCGGCTGTAACGCACTTAGTAACACTAAATCCAGCCTCATTTTTTTTATTGTTATAGTTGGTAAGCCATTTTTGTTTTATATCTTTCCACGCACCGTAACCATCATACCTGCCTTGTATTTTTCGTTTAATAAACCCATCGTCTTTATAGTAGCCAAAATAAGTTTCTTTGGACTTTGGGTGTGGCTTGTGAGCCGTAAATAACATAATGCACGAAACTACGCCTACTTTAGAGTTATGAAACAACTCATCAGGCATTGAAAAAACAGCCTCTAAAGAATGTTTTTCAAGTAACTTTTTCTTAAAACCATAAACCTTTCCTTTTGTAGCTAAAGCACTCTGCATTGGAACAATAGCAACACAAGTTCCACCATCTACTAAGCATTCTAAATTATTTAAGATAAATTCCAGTTCGTCATCATCGTGTTTTTTATCGGATTTATAAGGAGGGTTTAAAAATCCAACAGTTGGATTTTTAACCTTAACTTCTTTAATAATAGCATCGTCAAAACAACTCCCCTTAATAATACTAGTCTTGCCGTCTTGATGGATGTACATATTGGAAACTGCCAAAGCAAAAATTTTAGATTGAAATTCCACCCCTATTAACTGTTTTGATTTAATTTCTTTTATTTTTGTTTCATCGCCTTTTGCATCTTCTATCATCTTGCTCATTGCACTTATTAGAAACCCACCTGTGCCTGTGCAGTTGTCATAAATAATAGAGTTTTTATTAACTTGTGCCAAATCAGAAAATAACTCGGTAATATGTGGTGGAGTTAGAACAATGCCTAAACTTTTATCGCTATTAGCATATCTTAAAAACTCAATATATAACTGACCTAAAACATCAAAATATTGATGGCTTTTAATAAAGGTGTTGATATTGCCATCAATATCATCAATGGTTTCTTTTAAAACTTTATCTTTTTGAGACAAAGAAGTATCAGTATTTATAAAACTAAACTGTGTGTTGAGATTTTTTAGTTTTTTATCGCCAATGTCGGAACTTTCCAATTCATCTGACACAGTTTGAGTGAGTGCTTTGGCTAAATTTTCAGGGGTTTTATGAGAGGCATAAGATTTTTGAAAAGCGTCATTTTCCAAGGCAATTAGAATAGCACTGATTAAAAGACTTCTTTCACTTCCTAAAATTTTATTTGAATGTAATTTGGAGTTTAGGATTTTCGTAAAATCCAGTAAAATGTTGTAATCTTGTCTAAATTTTTCAGGACTTTTTAAATAATTTTGTAAATAGTCATCAACATTTAATAATTTATCACCAACAAAAGAAGCTGCTTTTTTTTCACCTTTTAAATGTAGAAAGTGCGAAATCTTTAATTCTTGTTTTGTTTCACCACTAATGGCAATCGCCAAAACATCAAACTCTTTAGACAGGTAAGAAGCGTAGAGTAAAGCACCATCAACAGCAAAATCTTTATATTTATCTCTATTCTTGCTTTCATGATATTTTGTTTTCGCTTTACACTCAATAACAATCAATAAATCAGAGTTTGTTTTATAGGTGATTATAAATTCAGGATAGCCTTTTCCAAATCCGCCTTTTGATGCAGTTTTTAGCAGTTTATCTATTTTTGGATTATCGGAACGTTGCTCTTCAATTTCAATCTCTTTTAAAAACTGATTAAAATGATTGCGTGTAATAATTTCTGTTTTTCTTTCATTCGCCATAATTACCCCGTCAATTCCTTGTAACTAATCCTATTATTGCCAATCCCTTTAAATAGCGATACCATTCTATCCTTGGTATCAATTTGACAATTACCCTCATTTAATCTAAATACAAACTCATCTATATAGCGGTTTAAATGTTTAGTGCTGATATTATGAAATGTGCCGTTATATCCTCGTTTTAAAACTGCCCAAACACTCTCAATGCCGTTGGTGTGTGCCATACCATTTACATACTCTTTAGCACTATGATTAACCGTTTTATGGTTAAAACCACTCAATCCTAAATACCCTCTAAAGTCATCAGTATATACCGTGCTTTTTGCTTTAATATTATTATGTATGTTACCCTGTAAAGTTGCTTTGTTAGTTCTGTCTATGACCATTGCCTTAACTTTACCGCCTCGCTCTTTCATTCCAAATACGGCAGTTTTACCCACAGCACCACGCCCAGCGTTAAGTTTCTTGTGTGCGTGTTTATTTGCCTCTTTACCACCAACATAGGTCTCATCAACTTCAACAACATTAGACAGTTTAAACGAACCTTGTTTACAGGCTTGCCTAATTCTTTGCAACATAAACCAAGATGATTTTTGTGTAATACCCAATTCTTTACTGAGTTGTAGGCTTGATACACCTTTTCTTGAGGTTAGCATAGTGTAGATAGCAACTACCCATTTTTGAGTGGGTATTTTTGATGAGTGCATAATAGTATTTGTTTTTACCGTAAAGGCTTTTCTACAATCTTTATGCCAGTAAGTGTGCTTTTTAGATTTGTATTTACCTATATTATCAATGCCACCGCAATGATGACATACTGGCTCTTTATCCCATCTTATTTTTTCTAGCCACTTGATGGATTTGTGTTCAGTTGAAAACTCTTTTAATAGTTCTATTATGCTAATTGTTTTTGCTTGTTTCATATTTGTGTTTTAAAGTTATTTGTAGATTATTATACCACTTTTAAATTAAAATACAATAGCATTTTTTACTTTCACTGTAAGGTTTTTTGGATATTTTGTAGATTTAAGTATATAATTCCCTTATATTTGGTTGTGTTTTGAGCTGTCACCAGCATAACGTGCACCTAGACATAAAGGCTTTTGGTGGCACCACCCAATCGTTTTGCAACTTCATAAACAGAATAGTTGCGTTCGGCCATTTGTTTAACCGCTCCCATCTGAAATTCTTCGGTGTATCTCTTGCTCGTCCTAAACTTATTCAATATTGCTATCATCATATAGCTGTTAGAGTGTCTACAGTTCTCATGGCGATTCAGGTGGAAGTTCCTGGTTATTGCACGAACGCGGATGTCGTACGAAAAAATTATTTCGCTCGGTGATGTTACTACAAAAGTTTTAGACGAAGCCTTGAAAACATAGAAGTAGCCACCATTTAAGTTGTTCAGTCGTTTTGCGCGCTAAAAGCGATGCTGGTGATAATCGTAAGTTGTGAAAATTAATGAGGAAATATTATGGAATCTGAAGATCAAACAGGTCAAAAAGATCAAACAGGTCAAAAAGATCAAACAGGTCAAAAAGATCAAACAGGCCAAAAGGAGCAAACAAGCCAAAAGGATCAAACAGGCCAAAAGGATCAAACAGGCCAAAAGGATCAAACAGGTCAAAAGGAGCAAAGCGATGCGCAAGAGCCGCCTGTTGATACTGAAGAAAGTCTAGTCGAAGATGGTCTTGAAGAGCCTAAAACAGAGGAATCTGAGAAAAGCGCTAACCTAGAAGCAGAGCTTGAAGCCGCAAATATTAAGGCCAGTGACAATTGGGATCAGTTTTTATTGGCTAAAGCAGATGTGGAAAATATTCGCCGACGGACTAACAAAGATATAGAAAAAGCACATCGTTATGCAATTGAAAAGTTTGCAAAAGACATGCTCCCTGTCGTGGATAGCTTAGAGATGGGACTTACTGTAACGGATGATGCAAAAACAGATATAACAGCCTTAAAAGAAGGTATGGAATTAACGTATAAACAGTTGATTGCTTCGTTGGAAAAATCAGGTGTTGTACAGGTAAGCCCAGAGGGTGAAGTATTTAACCCAGAATTGCATCAGGCGATTTCTGTTGTGCCTAGCCCTGACCATAAGCCCAATACGGTGTTGGAGGTTTTCCAAAAGGGTTACACATTAAATGGACGCTTGTTACGCCCGGCGATGGTTATTGTAACGCCGGCAGGTGCCGTGCGAACCAGCACAAAGGAAATAGATGAACAGGCTTGAAATAAGGATTCAAAGCCCCATATCTAAACCAATCAATAAATTAATAGTTAAATTTCGGAGATTTTCAGATGGCTAAAATTATAGGTATTGACTTAGGAACGACGAACTCGTGTGTTGCTGTTTTAGAGGGCGGTAGCGCGAAAGTGATTGAGAACAGCGAGGGCGCAAGAACAACGCCTTCTATCGTTGCTTTCACAGCAGATGGTGAAGTGCTCGTTGGCCAGTCAGCTAAGCGTCAAGCGGTTACTAATCCTACAAACACTGTGTTTGCGTCTAAACGTTTAATTGGGCGCAAATTTTCTGACGACGTAGTTCAAAAAGACGTCAGCATGGTGCCGTATGACATCGTCAAAGCAGACAATGGCGATGCATGGATTGAAGCGCAAGGAAAAAAACTAGCGCCACCTGAAATTGCATCACGCATCTTAATGAAACTTAAAAAAGATGCAGCCGCTTATTTAGGTGAAGAGGTAACAGAAGCGGTTATTACCGTGCCCGCTTACTTCAATGATTCACAGCGTCAAGCGACTAAAGATGCAGGTAAAATTGCTGGCTTAGAGGTTAAGCGTATTATTAACGAGCCAACAGCTGCGGCACTTGCCTACGGTATGGATAAGAAAGCAGGCGACCGTACGATTGCTGTGTATGACTTAGGTGGTGGCACATTCGATGTATCTATCATTGAAATTGCAGAAATTGATGGCGAGCATCAGTTTGAAGTGCTTTCTACAAATGGCGATACATTCTTAGGTGGTGAGGATTTCGATTTACGTATTATCGACTTTCTTTCCGATGAATTTAAGAAAGAAAACTCTGTCGATTTGCATAACGACCCTTTAGCGCTACAGCGCTTAAAAGAAGCCGCTGAAAAAGCAAAAATCGAGTTGTCTTCAAACCAGCAAACAGACATTAACTTGCCTTACATTACTGCGGATGCAAGTGGTCCTAAGCATTTAAACGTTAAGCTAACACGCGCAAAACTAGAGTCACTAGTCGGTGAACTTGTAGAGCGTACTATAGCGCCATGTAAAACGGCCGTGAAAGATGCTGGCTTGTCTATTTCAGACATTGACGACGTCATCTTGGTGGGCGGTCAAACACGCATGCCTAAGGTTCAAGAACTAGTGGCTGAATACTTCGGTAAAGACCCTCGTAAAGATGTAAACCCAGATGAAGCGGTTGCTTCAGGTGCTGCCATTCAAGCAGGTGTTTTAGCAGGTGATGTGAAAGATGTTCTTTTATTAGACGTAACACCGCTATCACTCGGTATTGAAACAATGGGCGGGGTTATGACCAAGCTTATTGAGAAAAACACAACGATTCCAAGTAAAGCAGGGCAAACATTCTCAACTGCTGAAGACAATCAAACAGCCGTCACTGTTCACGTATTACAAGGTGAACGTGAAATGGCCTCAGGGAATAAATCTTTAGGTCGCTTTGATCTTCAAGACATTCCGCCAGCACGTCGCGGCACGCCACAAATTGAAGTGTCTTTTGACATCGATGCGAATGGTATTTTGAACGTATCAGCTAAAGACAAAGCAACAGGTAAAGAGCAATCGGTTGTTATTACAGCATCTAGTGGCTTGTCTGGTGAAGAAGTAGACAGCATGATTAATGATGCAAAGCTTCATGCTGAGGAAGATAAAAAATTGCACGAGTTGGTCACAGTAAAAAATACGGCTGACGGCATGATTCACGCAACTGAGCAGTCTATTGAAGAAATGGGCGATAAGGTTGACGACGCTGAAAAAACTGATATTGAAGCGGCGATTAAAGAGCTTCAAGAAGTGATTAAAGGCGACGATAAGGGCGCTATTGAAACGAAAACGGAAGCGTTAACAGCATTGTCTGGCAAACTGGCTGAAAAAATGTACGCAGATGCAGGCGCAGCAGATGCGACGGCGGCACAAGGCGAAACAAATGCGAGTGCAGATGATGTCGTAGATGCTGAGTTTGAAGAAGTTAATGACGATAAAGACGATAAAGACGATAAAGGTGATAAAAAGTAATCGTTTAGTTCGTCTTAACTAAAACGAAATACAGCCTGTTTTTAGAGCTGCGATATAGCCGCCGATTTATCGGTGGCTTTGTCGTATAAAAAAGTTGAGTTAAACGGAGAGTCTTTCGTTTAAGTGTAAAAACCCTGCGGGGAGAAACTGATGTCTTACGGACATTCAAGATGTGAGAATGATGGCAAAAGAAGATTTTTACAAAATACTAGAAGTTTCGCGTGACGCCAGTGATCGTGAAATCAAGAAAGCCTATCGACGTCTAGCGATGAAGCATCATCCTGATAGGAATACGGATAACGCTGATGCGGAAGAAAAGTTTAAAGTTATCCAAGAAGCGTACGCGGTATTAAGTGACGAACAAAAACGCGCTGGGTATGATCAGTTTGGCCATGCAGGGGTCGACCAATCTATGGGCGGTGGGCAGCGTTCCGGTGACCCGTTTGGCGATATGTTTGGTGATATTTTCGGTCGAAGCGGAGGCGGACATCGCAGTCAAGCAACACGCGGGGCCGACCTAGGCTACAATCTAAACCTTTCTCTAGAAGACGCTGTTTCCGGAATGGAAACTAAAGTAAAAGTACCCACCTCTGTTAGCTGTGATGGGTGTAAGGGTAGCGGTTCAAAAAGCGGAAAATCAGGCGTTTGTAGTTCTTGTGGCGGACATGGACAAGTACGTATGCAACAAGGCCTGTTTTCGGTCCAACAAACTTGCCCAGCGTGTCGCGGCTCTGGGTCCATTATTAAAGACCCTTGTGGAAAGTGTCGTGGTACAGGTAAAACTAAAGATCAAAAAACCTTATCCGTTAAAATCCCGCCTGGTGTCGATACAGGCGACCGTATTCGTTTAGGTGGCGAGGGTGAAGCCGGTGCCCTTGGCGGCCCCTCTGGTGATTTGTACGTACAAGTCAACGTTCTAGAGCATGCGATTTTTAGCCGTGACGGCTCTAATTTACATTGTGATATGCCGATAAGTTTTGTGACGGCAACATTAGGCGGTGAGCTTGCAGTGCCGACATTATCAGGGAAAGTTAAGCTTAAAGTTCCAATAGGAACGCAAACAGGGAAACAATTCAGACTGCGTGGCAAAGGTGTTAAACAAGTAAGAGGTGGGCCTGTTGGTGATTTAATGTGTCGCGTAAACGTTGAAACACCTGTTAACTTAACAGCAGAGCAAAAAAATCTCGTGACACAACTTGAAACATCTTTTAAAACAGGTGGTACACGACACAGCCCCCGAGAACATTCATGGGTGGGCGGTGTTAAAAGCTTTTTTGATAAAATGAAGTCTTAATATTTAGAAATAGAAAGAGTAGTTTAATTCTGTGTAATGTAGCATGGCTCTTTTAGGGCATTCAAAGTAAGGAGATGACGTGGCTAACATAGCAATATCCGGTGCCAGTGGGCGTATGGGCCTTAACTTAATTAAAGCCTGTCAGCAAAATGAATTAGCAGCACTGAGTGTTGCGATTGAACGAGAAGGTTCGTCAGCAATTGGCAAAGATGCGGGGGAAATAGCTGGACTTGAAAGTCAACAAGTTCAGGTGGTGTCGGAATATCAAGGCAGCGCAGCTGATTTTGAGGTGCTAGTTGACTTTACACGCCCAGAAGCCTGTCTTGAAAAAATAGCTTTTTGTAAAGCAAATAAAAAAGCTATCGTGATCGGCACAACGGGATTCACCGAAGAACAAAAAATACAAATAACGTCAGCTTCTAAAGCAATACCGGTTGTTTTTGCGCCGAATATGGGTGTCGGCGTTAATGTAATGCTGAAACTCTTGGAATTAGCAGCAAAAGCCATTGGTGAGTTCGTCGATATTGAAGTTATCGAAGCGCACCATAAGCACAAGGTAGATGCGCCGTCCGGCACAGCACTTAAAATGGCTGAGGTGGTAGCTGATGCGATGGGAAAAAGCCTCGATGACTGTGCTGTGTACTCACGTGAGGGTATAACGGGCGAGCGCGAAACAGGAACAATTGGTTTTGCTACAATACGGGCAGGCGACATTGTTGGTGAGCATACTGTTATGTTTGCTGATGAGGGCGAACGTATTGAAATCAGCCATAAAGCGACCAGCCGTATGACCTTTGCGACAGGGGCCATAAGGGCGGCTTGTTGGGCTACGCAACAAGCCGCAGGCTTGTATGATATGCAAGACGTTCTCGGCTTAAAAGATTAAGTAATGATTTGAATGGACGCCATCTTTGCTGTGGGCAAAGATTGTTTTTAGCCCGCATGGTTTTCTGTTAGTATCAAGTTCATTACAGTGAGTGTTGTCGACTCATAGCTAAAAATAATTTAAAAATTGGGGAGATTAAAAATGGGTTTATTTTGCAAAATAGCAGCCAAGTTCGGCTTTGGTTGTTCAAAAAAAGAACAAACTCCAGTAGCAAAGCCAGCCAGTACAGTCGCTTCGTCTGAGGTTAAAAAAACAGCTCCAGCAGCATCAAAGGCTAATAAATATGTACTTATTGGTGCAGGCCCAGCGTCAGTTAGAGCGGCAGAAACGTTACGCAAAGCTGACTCTGCTTGCTCCATTATAATGATTGGCTTAGAGACTGAATCACCTTATTCTCGCATGGCGTTGCCGTACTACTTAAGCGGTATGATTGAAGAGCAGGGCACCCATCTTAGGAAATCAGAAAGCCACTTCGACGAACAGAATATTAATCATGTGCACGCTAAGGTTGAAAAAATTGAACCCGAACAAAAGCGTGTAGTGTTAGATAATGGCGATGTTGTTGATTACGATAAATTAATGATTGCCACGGGTTCTCGCCCAGCGAACTGCCCTTTCCCGGGCTCTGAAAATGACGGCGTTGTTAATTGCTGGACATTAGCTGATGGCAGAAAAATACTCGACACCATCAAGCCAGGATCAAAAGTGGCGTTATTAGGTGCAGGCTTCGTTGCATCGATTATTATTGAAGCGATGCTTAAAAGAGGCGCTGATTTAACGGTCATGATGGGTCGTACAGGCAAAATGGTTAGTCGAATGATGGACGAAACGGCGGGCGGGATGATTAAATCATGGTGTGAAGCAAAAGGCGTAACAACCATCCTTCCTGCAACTATTAAATCTATCGAACCCGGGCCTGCGCTAAGACGCGATGATGATAGCCTGACACAATACGACCTCATCATCGTTGCAACGGGTGTTCGTTCAAATATTGAGTTTTTAGAAGGCAGCGGCATTGAAACTGATAACGGCATTCTTGTTGACTCAGGCTTGCGCACAAATGTAGATGATATTTACGCCGCTGGCGATGTTGCTCAAGGCGTAGACTTCTCAACAGGAGGCCAATCTGTTCATGCTATTCAACCAACAGCGGTTGATCATGGACGAATTGCGGCAACTAATATGATGGGCGGTTCGGCTAGCTACAAAGGCAGTTTAAGCATGAATGTCCTAGACACATCTGGTTTGGTATCGACCTCATTTGGTAGCTGGGGCGGTGTAGAAGGTGGCGAAACAGCAACGTTGTTAGATATTGATAACTACAAATATGTGCGTTTAAACTTTAAAGATGACTTGCTGGTCGGTGCGATAACAGTTGGGCGCACTGATTATATTGGTGTTATGAGAGGCTTGATACAATCTGAAGTTCGACTAGGCGAATGGAAAGAAAAGCTAATAGAAGACCCAACATTATTAATGAATGCTTACTTAGCTCAGTCTTTAGACGTGGCTAGATAGGCAGTATTTTACCGACAGTATTAGCGAAAGCGCTATTGAGATAGATTGGACAGTTAGATACTAAATCCAGTAAAATCCGCGCTCATACATGTTAACAATCGAAACGGGTAGGCCAACAATGGTTCTTCCCGTTTTGCATATCTAAAGGTGGTGTAATTTGTCTGATACAGCGATACTGGTCCTCGAAGACGGTAGTGTTTTTTACGGTCAATCAATAGGCGCTGAAGGCATTACGACAGGCGAAGTCGTTTTTAATACATCGATGACTGGCTACCAAGAAATCCTTACAGATCCTTCTTACTCACATCAAATCGTCACACTAACTTATCCGCATATTGGTAATGTTGGCGTCAATGCGCAAGACGAGGAGTCTGCAGCCATTCATGCGCGCGGTTTAGTTATTAGAGATTTACCGCTAACGCACAGTAATTGGCGTTCTGAAGAGTCGTTAGCTGATTATTTAAAACGCAACAGCCTTGTTGCGATTGCAGATATTGATACGCGCAAACTGACTCGAATGCTCAGAAAAAAAGGCGCACAACGCGGTTGCATCATTGCTGGTGAATCCGTTGACGAAGCATTAGCTTTGAAATATGCTAAAGAAGTTACTTCATTGAAAGGCCTAGATTTAACGCAAGTAGTCACTTGTGAAAAGCCCTATGATTGGAAAGATTCAGTGTGGCAACTTGAGTCTGTTGCAAACGAGACACCAGCAAAGCCAATCTTTAAAGTAGTGGCCTACGACTTTGGTGTTAAGCGTAATATTTTACGCCTATTAGTCGCGTCAGGTTGTGACGTGCATGTGGTGCCGGCAAAAACACCCGTTGATGAAGTGTTAGCCATGTCACCAGACGGGGTGTTCTTATCCAATGGCCCAGGCGACCCAGAACCTTGTGATTACGCCATTGAGGCGATCAAAGTTATCTTAGCGAAAAAGATCCCAACCTTTGGCATCTGTTTGGGTCATCAGTTGTTAGCTTTAGCCAGCGGTGCGTCTACAGTAAAAATGAAGTTTGGGCATCACGGTGCAAACCACCCTGTGCAGGACTTATCGACACAAGGCGTCATGATTACCAGTCAAAATCACGGTTTTGCTGTAGACGGCGATTCATTACCGGATAATTTAAAAGCAACACACGTGTCGTTGTTTGACCAAAGCCTTCAAGGCATTGAGCGGACGGATTGTCCTGCATTTGGTTTCCAAGGCCATCCAGAAGCAAGCCCAGGCCCACAGGATATTGTTTATTTATTCGAACGATTCACAGCGATGATGCAATCGCATAAACAGTCATAAAAGAGCGTTATGCCAAAAAGAACCGACATACAATCAGTTTTACTTCTAGGCGCAGGCCCTATCGTTATTGGGCAGGCTTGTGAATTTGACTATTCTGGAACGCAAGCCTGTAAAGCGTTAAGAGAAGAGGGTTACCGCGTCATTTTGGTGAACTCTAATCCGGCAACGATTATGACAGACCCAGAAACGGCCGATGCGATTTACATCGAACCAGTCGATTGGCAAACAGTTGAGAAAATCATCGAGAAAGAAAAGCCAGATGTTTTATTGCCAACGATGGGCGGACAAACGGCGCTGAACTGTGCCTTAGACCTTGACCGACATGGCGTGTTAGCCAAGCATAATATTGAAATGATTGGCGCATCTAAAGAAGCAATCGATAAAGCAGAAGACAGAGATTTATTTAAAAAAGCGATGGCAAAAATAGGCTTGTCTACACCACGCTCTTTTGTTGCACATAATATGGAAGAAGCGTTTAGAGCACTTGATGATATTGGCTTTCCAACGATTATCCGTCCTTCCTTTACGATGGGTGGTAGCGGTGGAGGTATTTCATACAACCGCGAAGAATTTATTGAAATTTGTACGCGTGGACTAGACCTTTCTCCGACTAATGAACTGCTGATTGAAGAATCAGTTTTGGGCTGGAAAGAGTATGAAATGGAAGTGGTGCGCGATCACAAAGACAATTGCATTATCGTCTGTTCGATCGAAAACGTTGATCCAATGGGCGTACACACCGGCGACTCAATAACCGTCGCGCCAGCGCAAACGCTTACTGATAAAGAACATCAAATTTTACGCAACGCCTCGATTGATGTATTGCGTGAAATTGGTGTTGATACCGGTGGTTCAAACGTACAGTTTGCGATTAACCCTGATAATGGCGCCATGATTGTGATTGAAATGAATCCACGTGTTTCGCGCTCATCAGCACTAGCATCTAAAGCGACAGGTTTCCCCATCGCTAAAGTAGCTGCGAAATTAGCGATAGGTTACACGCTAGATGAGTTGAGTAACGAAATCACAGGCGGCTCAACACCTGCGTCGTTTGAACCCTCTATTGATTATGTAGTGACTAAAGTGCCGCGTTTTACTTTTGAAAAATTCCCAACAGCGAACGATCGTTTAACGACGCAAATGAAGTCAGTGGGCGAAGTGATGGCTGTAGGCAGAACCTTCCAAGAATCATTACAAAAGGCATTACGCGGTCTTGAAACGGGTATGACAGGTTTAGACCCGATTGTGGATTTAGAAGAAGAAAACGTTGATGCGGTTTTGCGGCATGAAATTCAACAACCTGGCGCCGACCGTATCTGGTATTTAGCCGATGCGTTTAGAAAAGGTTTTTCTTTAGAAAGTATAGTTGAACAAACAAAAATTGATCGTTGGTTCTTAGTGCAAATTGAAGACCTGATAAATGAAGAGGCGGCATTAGTAGGACAAACGCTCAGCTCAGTTGATAAGAAAACAATGTTCCGCCTCAAACGTAAAGGCTTTTCTGATCAACGTCTAGCAACGTTATTGAACGCTGAAGAAAACGCAGTGAGACAGGTGCGCCATTGTCAAGGTATTCGCCCTGTTTATAAGCGTATTGACTCATGCGCGGGTGAGTTTGCATCGTCAACAGCGTATATGTACTCAACCTATGAAGAAGAATGTGAATCACAACCGAGTCAGCGTGAAAAAATAATGGTGTTAGGTGGCGGGCCAAATCGTATCGGTCAAGGCATAGAATTTGATTACTGTTGCGTTCACGCAGCATTAGCGATGCGTGAAGACGGTTACGAAACCATTATGGTTAACTGTAATCCTGAAACGGTCTCTACAGACTTCGACACATCGGACCGTTTGTACTTTGAACCGTTAACCCTAGAAGACGTGCTTGAAGTTGTTGCGGTTGAAAAACCAAAAGGCGTAATTGTGCAGTACGGCGGACAAACACCACTTAAATTAGCCGAAGATTTAGAAGCGGCAGGGGTGCCTATTATTGGCACATCACCTGAAGCGATTGATTTAGCTGAAGATCGTGAGCGTTTTCAGCAGTTAGTAGAAAAATTAGGTTTATTACAGCCGCCTAACAGAACAGCCAGAGAGCCAGAACAAGCGGTGTTGTTGGCAGAAGAAATTGGTTATCCATTAGTCGTTCGTCCATCTTATGTGTTGGGTGGACGGGCAATGGAAATTGTTTATAACGAATCTGAGTTACGGACTTACATGCGTGAAGCAGTCAGTGTTTCTAATAATTCGCCTGTTCTACTGGACCGTTTCTTAGATGATGCGGTGGAAGTGGATGTGGATGCTATTTTTGATGGCGAAGAGCTATTGATTGGCGGCATTATGGAGCATATTGAGCAAGCCGGTGTGCACTCAGGTGATTCAGCGTGTTCATTACCGCCGTTCGATTTAAGCGAAGACGTACAAGATAGAATGCGCGTGCAATCCAAAGCGTTGGCACGTGAATTAGGTGTGCTGGGTTTAATGAACATTCAATTCGCGATTAAAGGCGATGATATTTATATTTTAGAAGTAAACCCGCGTGCTTCACGTTCGGTGCCTTTCGTGTCAAAAGTAACCGGCTACCCGTTGGCTAAAATTGCTGCACGCTGTATGGTGGGGCAATCATTAGCGCAGCAAGGTACAACAAAAGAAATTATTCCCGATTACTTCTGTGTAAAAGAGTCCGTTTTTCCGTTTGTTAAATTCTCTAATGTTGACCCTATTTTAGGTCCAGAGATGAAGTCAACTGGCGAAGTGATGGGTGTCGGCGATACTTTTGGTGAAGCATTTGGGAAATCGCAAAGAGCGGCCGGTATTGAGTTATCTAATGAGGACAAAGTGTTGTTCAGCGTTAGAGAAGCGGATAAATTGAAAATGCTAGAGCTTGCGAAAACACTGGTTTCTCGTGGCAAAAAAATTCTAGCAACGCGTGGAACGGCAGACGCCTTAAAAGCCGCCGGTATAGAGTGTGAAGTGGTTAATAAAGTTAGCGAAGGGCGGCCGCATATCGTTGATGTTATTAAGAACGAGAGTATTCAATTGGTTGTTAATACAACAGAAGGAAAACAAGCCATTACAGATTCATTTTCCATACGACGCGAGTCTCTGCAAAACAAGGCGACTTATTGCACGACGATAGCCGGCGCGAAAGCAACGATTGATGCGTTGGCTGATATTACAGTTAAAGAAGTCAGAGAGCTTCATGAATTACAGGCACGTCACTAAACCGTAGAACGTAGGATTATTTTATGAGCAAGACACCGTTAACAAAAAAAGGCGCACAAAGTTTAAAGGACGAATTGGATGACTTAAGAAACGTAAAGCGCCCAAAAATAACCGAAGCCATTGCCGACGCAAGAGCGCATGGTGATTTAAAAGAAAATGCCGAATATCATGCGGCGCGTGAAGAGCAAGGCCTTGTTGAAGCAAGAGTCAGGGATATTGAAGCTAAGTTGAGTAACGCCCAAGTGGTTGATGTTTCAAACCTTGATGCTAATGGGAAAGTTGTATTTGGCTGCACTGTGGAGCTTGAAAATATCGCAACACAAGAGCATATATGCTACACAATTGTCGGTGAAGATGAGGCGGATATCAAAAATAATTTAATATCGTATGCCTCACCATTTGCTAAAGCATTAATTGGTAAGGAAGAGGGCGATATTGCTGAAGTTAGAGCACCTGCAGGTGTTAGTGAATACGAAATTACAGAAGTTCGCTACGAATAATATTCTTAGGAATAAGCTTTCTTATCGTTGTTTTCGCGGTAAAAAACGGCGGTAAAACCAATCGTTTGAACAATCTCTGAGCTAGTTTGTTCAGCGATACGCTGGATGATAAGCTTTTTATCGTCACGGTCTGCGGCAGAAACTTTTACTTTGATGAGTTCATGATGCTCAATCGCCAGTTCAATCTCATCTAATACAGTACTTGTTAAACCAGATTGCCCCACTCGAACAACAGGCTTTAGCCGATGCGCGTGAAATTTTAATTTCTTCTTTTGCAGGTTTGATATGGTCATAATGAATCGATAAATGAATATTTATTTAGGATGCGCATTTTACACGAATGAGAAAACATAAAAATAAACAAAAGTGGCTTGATGAGCACTTTAATGATGAATACGTAAAAAAAGCGCAACAAATGGGCTTGCGTTCGCGAGCAGTTTTTAAATTAGAAGAGATTAATAAAAAAGACAACTTATTTCGTCCTGAGCAAATTGTTGTTGATTTAGGCGCAGCACCAGGTGGTTGGTCGGAATATGCCGTTAAGAAAATAGCAGGTAAAGGCCAGGTTATCGCTTTAGATCTATTGGATATTGAGCCTATTGAAGGCGTGGATTTTATCAAAGGTGACTTTAGTGATGATGCGGTACTTGAAGAGCTTCTAGCTCTTACAGACCAACAGCCAATAGATATTATATTGTCAGATATAGCGCCTAACATGAGTGGAAACAATGCCATTGACCAACCCAAGGCTATGTATTTGGCGGAGTTAGCGTTAGATTTTGCAAAAAACAGCTTGTCAAAAAAAGGGATGTTTTTAATTAAACTTTTCCAAGGCGAAGGTTTTGACCCGTTCGTTCAAGATACGAAAACAGCGTTTGTGAATGTTGTTATACGAAAGCCGAAGGCATCACGCTCACGCAGTAGGGAGGTCTACCTTTTGGCAAAGGGCTTGAAGTTGTAGTAACCTACCCCCATATCATTGAACGAATCAGACGAATAATAGTCGGAATTCAAAGATTGCTATTATTTTAGTAAAAATTTAAAGAGGAGTGCTACTTTGAACGAAATGCTTAAAAATATTGTTATGTGGGTTGTTATTGCCGTCGTATTAATGTCCGTATTTAGTAACTTTGGTAGCAAGCAGCGAGTATCAAGTAGCGTTTTAAGCTACTCTCAGTTCATTAACACGGTTAACGCAGGACAGGTGAGCAAAGTGTCCATTGATGGGCCTAATATTAGCGGTCAAACCACGTCGGGCGAAGCCTTTACAACACGCAGCCCAGGCGACATACACCTGATTGATGACTTATTGAAAAATGGCGTAGAAATTGTTGCTAAGCCGCCTGAAGAGACGTCAGCTATTATGTCGATTCTTATTTCCTGGTTCCCCATGTTACTTTTGATAGGCGTGTGGATTTTCTTTATGCGTCAGATGCAAGGTGGCGGTGCAGGTGGTCGTGGTGCGATGTCATTCGGTAAAAGCAAAGCTAAACTTCTTAGTGAAGATGAAATTAAAGTAACGTTTGCTGATGTTGCTGGAGTTCAAGAGGCAAAAGAAGAGGTTGAAGAAGTTGTTGATTTCTTAAAAGAGCCAAGTAAGTTCCAAAAGCTAGGTGGCTCAATTCCACGAGGCATTTTAATGTCAGGCTCACCTGGTACAGGTAAAACATTGTTAGCCAAAGCGATTGCTGGCGAAGCGCAAGTGCCTTTTTTCAGCATTTCAGGTTCTGATTTTGTAGAGATGTTTGTCGGTGTCGGTGCGTCGCGTGTACGCGACATGTTTGAGCAAGCAAAGAAAAGTGCGCCGTGCATTATCTTTATTGATGAGATTGACGCGGTAGGCCGTGCACGTGGTATTGGCATAGGTGGCGGTAACGATGAGCGTGAGCAAACATTGAATCAGCTGCTGGTTGAAATGGACGGTTTTTCAGGTAATGAAGGCGTGATCGTTATTGCGGCAACTAACCGCCCAGACGTATTGGACCCGGCTTTATTGCGGCCCGGTCGTTTTGATCGTCAAGTTGAAGTGCCGTTACCTGATATTAGAGGCCGTGAGCAAATTTTAAAGGTTCATCTCAAAAAGGTACCCGCTGATGACAGCGTTAACTCGAATGTTATAGCGCGCGGCACACCTGGCTTCTCTGGCGCTGATTTAGCGAACCTCGTGAATGAAGCCGCTTTATTTGCGGCCAGAGCAGATAAAAAACTTGTCGATATGAACGACATGGAGAACGCTAAAGATAAAGTGCTGATGGGGGCTGAACGTCGTTCAATGGTGATGAGTGACGAGGAAAAGAAATGCACAGCCTATCACGAGTCAGGCCATGCGATTGTTGGGCGATTAGTGCCCGAACACGACCCCGTGTATAAAGTCACCATTATCCCCCGTGGACGCGCACTAGGCGTAACGATGTTTTTACCAGAACGCGACCAAATCAGCATCAGTAAACAAAAACTAGAAAGCCAGTTATCAAGTTTATATGGCGGACGTTTAGCTGAAGAAATTATTTTTGGTGAAGAAGCGGTCACAACGGGTGCGTCAAACGATATCGAACGAGCATCCGTTATTGCTCGTAATATGGTCACGCAATGGGGTTTTTCAGAAAAACTGGGCGCTTTAAATTACGCTGAAGACGAAAATGTGATGGGTCACTCTGGTGGCAGTGCAAAAACGATTTCAGAAGAGACGGCTGAACTGATTAATCAAGAAGTTCGTGTTTTTATCGATAGAAACTATCGCCGCGCAAAAGAATTATTACGCGAGAATCTTGATATCTTGCACTCAATGAGTGGCGCATTAATGAAATACGAGACGCTTGATAGTGATCAACTTGACCAGTTGATGGCGCGTACAACGGTGAGTCCGCCTAAAGACTGGGAAGATACTGGCGGTGATTCGAGCTCTAATCATGCGTCAGAGGTTGAAGACGTCGAGGAAAGCGAAATAACCAAGCCTACTGTCGGTGGAAAGGCTGAACAACCCTGATTTAGGACTGGATTTATCTAGTTCATTGTTGCAACAAAAGAACCCCCAGATCATGGGGGTTCTTAACGTTACGCCTGACTCTTTTTCCGACGGTGGGCACTTCAACCAAGTAGATAAAGCAATAAGCCAAGCTCAATCGATGATAGATGCTGGAGCCAGCATTATTGATGTGGGTGGTGAGTCAACGCGACCAAACGCGGCCCCTGTTTCTGTTGATGAAGAACTTGCACGGGTTATCCCTGTTATTCGGGGTATTCGCGAAAACGCTAATATCGCTATTTCAGTTGATACAAGTAAAGCTGAGGTGATGCAATTAGCCGTTGAAGCAGGTGCAAACATTATCAATGACGTTTACGCGCTAAGGCAGCCTGGGGCGCTTGAAATGGCGGCAGAACTGAGAGTTCCTGTGTGCCTAGTGCATATGCAAGCTAAACCAGAAACAATGCAAAATGCACCGTGTTATGGCAATGTGGTCGATGAGGTCAATGCCTTTTTTATGGAACGCCTAAAATCCTGCGAAAAGATAGGAATTGCAGTAGATAGTATTATATTGGACCCGGGGTTTGGGTTTGGTAAAACCCTACAACATAACCTCAGTTTATTAGCTCATCTTCGTGCATTTAAAGCGCATGGTTGCCCTATATTGGTTGGATTATCAAGAAAGTCTATGTTGGGCGAGTTATTGGATAAAAAAGCTGACGGGCGCGTTGTAGGGAGCGTTACAGCCGCGTTAATTGCAGTGATAAATGGCGCATCAATTGTTCGAGTGCATGATGTGGCGCAAACATCAGATGCATTTAAAATATATAATGCAGTTCAATACGGAATTTGAGAGCAGTATGACAAAAAAATATTTTGGTACAGATGGTATCCGGGGCCCCGTTGGGGTTGGCTCGGTTACACCTGAATTTATTTTGAAATTGGGCTGGGCAACGGGCAAAGTGTTTGAAGAGCAGGGGCATTGCAAGATTGTTATTGGTAAAGATACACGTATTTCTGGCTATATGTTTGAATCTGCGCTTGAGGCAGGTCTGGTAGCGGCGGGGGCGGATGTTCAGTTATTAGGACCTATGCCTACCCCAGGTATCGCTTATATAACAAGAACACTCCGTGCTAATGCAGGCATTGTTATCAGTGCATCGCATAATCCGCATTATGATAACGGTATTAAGTTCTTTTCAAACGAAGGTGAAAAACTAGCGGACGAGATAGAACATGCTATTGAGCAAAAAATGGATGAACCACTGGTTGTGGTTGAATCTTCCAAATTAGGTAAAGCAAGCCGTGTTGACGATGCGGCAGGTCGTTATATAGAGTTTTGCAAAAGCACATTGCCGCCGATGATGGACTTTTCGGGGCTAAAAATGGTCGTTGATTGCGCGCACGGTTCAACGTATCACATCGCACCACACGTGTTTTCTGAGTTGGGCGCGCAAGTGATAAAAATAGGAGCCGAGCCGAATGGTATCAATATCAATGATGGCTGCGGCGCAACCAACCCAGCGGCATTAAAAGAAGCGGTGTTATTAAACTCAGCTGACCTAGGTGTAGCATTAGATGGCGATGGTGACCGGCTGATTATGGTTGACCATTTAGGTGAGGTGTTAGATGGGGATGAAATACTTTATATTTTAGCTAAAACACGCCTTGATGAGGGCCGCCTTGGAAAGCCTTCTGTTGTAGGGACTCAAATGACTAATTTAGGTGTGGAACACGCACTGAAGCGATTGGGCATTGATTTATTGAGGTCAGACGTCGGTGACAGACACGTCTTTCAGTTGATGAAACAATCGGGTTCAATTTTAGGCGGCGAAGGTTCGGGGCATATTATTTGTGCAGATAGAACCACTACGGGTGATGGTATTATTTCTGCTTTGCAAGTACTTGAAATGATGTCACGTAAGTCAAAACGATTGCATGAGTTAAAAAGCGATATTCAGAAGTATCCGCAGTGCATGATTAACGTAAAACTTAAAAGTGGCGAAAAGTTTGCGCTGACCGATGAGATGTCTTCCGCTGTTAAGGCAGTTGAGAAAACGCTAAATGGTAGCGGCCGAGTGCTTTTAAGGCCATCTGGAACGGAACCCGTAGTACGTGTTATGGTTGAAGGCGAAGATTTATCTCTAGTTAAAACGTTGGCGCTAGATCTCAGTAAAACAGTGGAACGCTTACTTGAAAGATAAGCTCGTATCATTAAGTGAGTTTTATACCTAGGTGAAGAACCTACAGAGACTTCAGATTGAAACAAGAAATAAAGCGTTTTTTGTGATGTCAGCTTAATAACATTGATTTATTGCTCAATACTCGCTAACCTTCCCCATTTTTTAGCATGAGAAGCATGATGCCTCAACCGTTGGTAATAGGTAATTGGAAGATGAATGGCTCGCTCAGCTTAACAAGTGATATTTTGCGTGCGATTGAAAGCGGAATTGATGATAAAATAAAGTGTGAAGTAGGTGTTTGCGTACCCTATGTTTACATCGCACAAGCACATAGTACAATCGCTTGTGATTCTAGGATTACAGTGGGTGCACAAACTGTTTCTGAGTATAAATCGGGAGCTTATACGGGCGAAGTTTCGGCCGATATGTTGGCTGAAATTAATTGTCACTGGGTTCTCGTTGGGCATTCAGAAAGGCGGGTGCTGTTTAATGAAAAAGACACGGCGTTAGTTTTAAAGGTCTTAGCAGCACAACGTGCGGGTTTAGTGCCTGTGTATTGCGTCGGTGAGACGGAAGCGGATTACAAAGCCGGCAATACATTTCAAACTATTGAGAACCAAATAAGTGCATTGCTGGATAATAAAGCAGTAGATTTAAAGCAAATAGTTCTAGCCTATGAGCCGGTTTGGGCAATAGGAACGGGGTTGACGGCAACACCGGATGAAGCGCAAAAAGTGCACGACTTCATCAGACAGCTTATTAAAAAACAAAACAAAGAAGCCGCAATAAAAGTTAGAATTTTATACGGTGGAAGTGTGAAACCCGACAGTGCAGAGTCATTGTTTGCACAAAAAGATATTGATGGTGGGTTGATTGGCGGTGCGTCTCTAGATGTAGAAGCGTTTTTGTCAATTTGCCAAAAAGCGTAGAAATAATCTTGCAGGCATATACCTGTATTAACAGATAAGGAAAAGTTATGAGTTTGTTTGCGATTGTTTTATCAGTGCACGTTATTATTGCTGCATTGATGATAGGTTTAATTTTAGTTCAACACGGTAAGGGTGCAGAAGCGGGTGCCGCCTTTGGTAGCGGTGCTTCTGGAACCGTGTTTGGTTCAAAAGGTTCGGGTTCATTTTTAACGCGTTCCACTGCGATTTTAGCAACGTTGTTTTTTGCAACTAGTTTGACGTTAGCCTACCTAGGCGGTGATAGATCGCAGCCTGATGACTTGATAGATAAACTTTCAGATATGCCAGCAGCGCAGATAAGTGAAACGACACCAGCAGACTTAATTAATAAATCATCGCTGCAAGCTGAAACTGGTGGCATGAAGCCATCTGATGGTGACGTTACTATTCCAGAATAATTGTTTGCCGAGGTGGTGGAATTGGTAGACACGCTATCTTGAGGGGGTAGTGTCCTTATGGACGTGCGGGTTCAAGTCCCGCTCTCGGCACCAATACAATTATTGTAAAGCATGCTCCTTAAATCCTACCCCTTGCTAACTAGTGGCTGTGGTTAAAAGGATTCTTCGCAAGGTCCAGGCCCGCAGCCTACAATGACGCGGTTAGGTAGCGCTATCGGCCCGACCTTGATTGCTTTTTGTTTTTGGATGACATTACAGCAACTATTCGCAAAGCCTGTATTCGTGGGGCTAAATCAACAAATTTAGAACGATCTAAATTTTATTTTGAGTTTCAGATTCGAGAAGCACTGCTGATGTTTTATGAGCAAAATAACATTTCGACTTTTAAGCAGATCTTTATCGATCAGTTTGAATTTGCTGTAAATACCTAATGCTTTTAGACGCTTTAGATTACAGGAATTAAGAAAATGGTATTACAGCTTATAAAGTGGGTCTAATCCATCATCTGTCTTTATTGATACCTTTTCGCGTACCTTGTTTTCGCTATAAAATTGAAATAGTTTTTTACCTTCCCAGCTTGTTGTTTGCTCTGCATAAAGGTTTTTATTTAAGCAATTAATTTCATCTCTTAATTGAGCTTGGCAATGGGAAGAAATTTCAGACAGACTATTACTGTTAAATTTAATTTTACCCCAAACTAATAAGGCATTTTTAGCGGCCAGCTGATCATTGTCAGCACAGGCGTGTTTTAACTTTTTAATAGTTTCTTGTAATGACATTTCTTTAGCATCAGCTGAACTTTCTATTTTCTGAGGTTTCTGTTTTCTGAATAAAAACACCAAAGTTATTAGCCAGCATAAGCTTAGAAACAATGATAACCCCATCCACAATTTCTTTTCTTTTTTTTGCGTATCGAGTGCTTCGACAATGACAGGACTTGTCTTTGCCACGGTAGTATTATTTGCCGCTACATTCTCAACCGAGGCTATTGCGCCAATGGTCGTCACTGTTGTTTCAGGGATTCGTGCTATTTCCATCCGTTGTGTGCGGCTATTAAACCAAGGAATCTCTATAGCAGGCAAAGTATAGTTGCCTGGTTTTGAAGGAATGTAGGCTACTTTTTCTTCTCTAAAAGCAATAATACCATCCGCTTCTTTTTCTTCCTTTAATAGGGGTTGGTCTGGATAGCTTTTTAAGCCATTTGATAGTGTAACGCCCAGCAATTCAGGTAATTGGGCTGCTGTGGTGCCTTTGACATGCAATGTTATGGTCCGTGTTAGAGGTTCTCCCAGCTTCATCTTGGCAATATCTCCTGACCATTTTTCTTTGATACGAACTCGCTCTGCTGGAAGCCAGTGACTTGCTTTGAAACTATCGGGAGGCGGTAATATATCTAGGGTAATTGCTTTAGATGATATGCGTTTTGTTTTAGTCGTGGGTCGATTAAAGAAACCATTAAGGTGTTGCCTGGCGTTTGGCATCACAATATCAGCGGTTAACACCAACGGTTCGATGGTTGATACGCCACTTTTTTGAGGGAAAAAGGCATATTTACGTTCAGTAACTACATAAGCTACGCCATTAATGACAGTATTATAGGTGCTATCTTCAGTTAATTTTTCAATCACTGCATCGGACATTTTAGGTTCAGTTAAACGGGCCTGAGTAACTTGTACCCTTCGATACAAACGAAGTGTGTATAAAACTTGTGATTGCACATATATTGTTTTTGGGGATACTTCAACTTCAAAAAACAAGTCTTCAGCATTATTCTGCTTGGCGACCACTTTGTTACTCACTTCAATTGAAATGGGTTTGCTAACGTCATCACCAAAAGCAATGGCGGGTATAAGGAGGTGGCCTGTTTGCTTTGCCATGACATTTAAAATCCATTGGATGGTTTTAGTTGACTGACCATTTATCCAGGATGAATTACTACGGCGACTTTGCTTTAATATTTCAAAATTATTTTTTAAAGGACTAAAATCAGGATCATCATCAGGGGATTGCGTTGCTGTATAGGTCAGTTGAAAAGACGTGTTGATATTGACCGGGTTTCGGTCTAGGGTGGCTGTGATTTCTACCGCAAACACAGCTTGATTAAACAGTAGAAACACAGGAAACCACAATAGGATTAGCTGAAATTTTAAGATATTTATTTTGGGGCGGGAAAAAGTCATTGCTCAGCTTTGTGATTACCAGTTTTTTTGATTCGTATTTTTTTGGTCACGCTGACCATATTGGTATTTAAATTTACGTTTTAATAATCCAGCAGGATCATCAGGAATACTTTTAAGCCATTGTTCATTGGCTTGTTCTGATTCGTCATAATCTGATGGGGCGAGTTTTTCTTCTTTGCCTTGCTCTTGTTCTGCTTGCTGTTCACCTTCAGTTTTCTCAGCTGCTGCCTGCTCTGCGTCGGTATCTTTCTCGGATTGTTCTTGATTTGCTGATTGTTCCGAATTTTCGCCATCTTCATTTTGCTCGGCATTATCTTTATTATCAGATTGTTTACTATTATCGCCTTGCTCATCCTTATTTTGTTGTTCCGAGTCTTGCTGCTTTGATTGATCTTTTTCGGATTGATCCGAATCAGAATTTTTCTGATCCTTTTGTTGTTGCTTTTGCTTTTCTATTGCTTTTTCAACTTGCTCTTTATTGTATCGGGCATCTTCATCGTCTGGCTTAATCGCCAAAGATTCTTTATAAGCATTCAGCGCTTCCGGCAGTTTTCCCGTTTGTGCTAATGCATTGCCTTTATTATACAAACCGTTAGCAGATTTATCATCATGTAGGGTTTCAATACTTTGCTCAAATTGACCTGCTTTATATTGTGCTGTCGCTTTCCACAGTGGATTATCATATTGTTTGGCTGCTTGCTGAAAATTATCTTGTTTAAATGCCTGTGCAGCTTGCTGGTTTTGAGTGTGCCATAAATCTTTCCATTCCAGCGCATAAACGGGTTCAGGAAAAGGCATTAAGCAGATGAACGCGAAACACAATAATCCCCGTCTAAAACTTAATGCAGCTAATGGCAAAACAAGCATCAACAGCCAAGGTCCTTTTTCATTCCATTGGTCTAGGAACAAATTATTATTTTTTGTGCTTTTTTCATCTTGTGTCTCAACAGTATTATCAAAGTGTGCCATTAAAGCGTTTATATCACTATCGTCATTGCTAATTTTGAGATAAAGCCCATTGCCTTTATTGGCAAGTTGAGATAATTCTTGCGCATTCAATCGGGGGATTACGATATTTCCTGCTCCATCTTTAACAAAACCACCTCGAATCTTTTTAATGGGTGCGCCGTCTTTTGTGCCTACAGCTAATATGGATAAACGATAAGCATCAAGTGCTTGAACTGCATCGGCTACATTATCTAAATCTACTTCATCCGTTACCAATAGAATTTCGCCTTTTTGTAAGCCTGCCTGTTTTAACAGTTCAACTGCTTTGTCTATTGCCAACTGGGTGTTACTACCTTGACTTGGCATAATGTCTGTCGTCAATGCTGATATTTGGCTAATGATAGTTTCATTATCTTCCGTTAATGGCGTGACGGTGAAAACGTCAGCCGCATAAACAATTAAAGCCGTTTGCCCGTCTTTACGTTGTCGCAAAATATCAGCCACTTTGAAACGTGCTCGGCTTAATCGACTAGGTGTTATATCCGCAGCATCCATTGAACGAGATAAATCCAAAGCAATCACTAATCCAGCATCATTTCTGAACACAGGGGAGGGTACACGTTCCCAAGTGGGACCCGCTAAGGAAATAATGAGTAAAAATGTAGCTAAGGGGGCAGCAGTTAAAGACAAAATACTACGCTTTACAACGCTATCTTGTAACACAAAAGGAGCCAATTGAGGGTCACAAATCAAAGACCAATTCGCTCTATTTAATTTGTTATTTACAAGACTGATAAAAAGCTGTGTTGCTGGTAAAAGAGCCAGTAACCAGTAAGGTCTAATAAAATGAAAGTCAGCAATGTTCATTTATATTTCCATTTCATCCGGCTAAGACTTACAAAGAAGCCTAACAATAGAGCAAAAGCTAATGGCCAGAAATACAGTTCAATTTTAGGTCGAAAATACTGCTTCTCTTTTTCTACCGGTTCTAACGCATCCAATAATTGATAAATAGCTTCCAGTTCCTGTGTGTTTCTGGCTCTAAAATATCGCCCACCAGTTTTTTCTGCAATGGCTGTTAAGGTTTTTTCGTCCAAATCTCGAGATGGATTGATTTTGCGGGAACCAAAAAAATTACGCACGATCATCTCATCAGCACCTATGCCTATGGTATAAATTTTCAAGTCATTTGCTGCGGCTAATTCTGCTGCTTTTAAAGGTGTTACTTTGCCCGCTGTATTAGCACCATCGGTTAATAAAACCAATACCCGACTATTGACGTGTTGTTTTCTTAATCGTTTAACCGCCAAGCCAATGGCATCACCTATTGCGGTCTTTTCACCTGCCAAGCCTATGGCGGATTCATGTAGTAAGGTAATCACCGTAGTTCTGTCAAAAGTTAAAGGGGTTTGAAGGTAGGCGTTGGTACCAAATAAAATGAGGCCTAAACGATCACCTTGCCGTCGAGTAATAAATTGCCCTGCGATATATTTAGTTGCTGTTAAACGGTCAACTCTCTTTTTTTCGACAATAAAGTCCTCTTCTTTCATGCTGCCAGATAAATCCACTGCCAGCATTAAATCTCGTCCACTGATTGCCTGTTCAATAGGGTCACCTAACCATTGCGGTCTCGCGCTGGCAAGCACCAAAAATATCCAGGCCAGCAGGGCCAACAATAAAGGCCATTGCTTGTTTTGAGAAAGCGCTTGCGTCTCTCCCAGACTAAAGTCTTCAATAAAGGGGACCTTTAGTGCAACTTGTTCTGCAACCACATCAGCAGGGAGCCAGTAGCGAGCAAAAAAGGGCAGAGGCAGCGCCAGTAATAACCACGGCCATTCTAAATGGATCATTTTTTACCCTCTTTCTGGGCCTTAAGCCAGTCTTCACAAAGCTGTATTAGTTGGCTTATTTCAGCATCGCTAGGTGCTGTTTTTTGGTAATGAGAGGCCGCTAACAAAGTACCTGTTGACTGTGTGAAAGGGGAGCCTAGTACGGTATTATCGAGATAGTCTAACCAAGCCTTCCCAGCCAGACTCGCCGTTTGATCTCTAGGCGAAACACTCATGGCAACGCGGCGCAATAATGCAGACAATGCTATGAGTATGCCCATATTATCCAAAGCTTTATCTTGTTTGATGCCTTGTAAATGCTTCTTAGCCGTTTTAAGGGCTGTTTTTCGAGTTATACCTTGGTATAGCCAGAAAAGAAAAAAACAACATAATGGAATTAAAGCCGCCAGTATCCACCAACCTATTGCAGGGGGCCACCATCCAATGTCATCCGGCAGATGTATGTCTCTTAATTTCAGTTGCTGACCACCCATTACCGTAATACCTCTACAGGGTCATCATCTGTACTACAATGAATAATGCCAATACCGCATTTTTTCACTACTTTTAACAAATACTCAAGTCGCTGTTGGTAGCGTTTCTGGTATTTATCAATACGCCTGGTATCTGCCGTATCAATGACAGTGTCTCTATTTTCATCAGTGAAGCGATAACGTCCTTTTTTCGGCAACTGACTTTCAATGGGGTCATATACTTGAATTAATACCACTTCACAATGGCTGGATAATTTTGCCAAATGGCTTTCAGTCGCTTGATTGAAGCCACGAAAATCACTAATAATATAGACTAGACTACCTGGGCGAGCATGCTGGACTAAGCGAGCGATGGCTTGATCCAAAGTAAACTGTTTAGCAGCTAACTTGTTTTTTTTAACTAGGGTATTAAAAAATCGTAAGACTCCATGTTTTCCATTTTGCGGTTTTATCTCCTGACAAGAAAATTCAGTTAATAGTTGACCACCCAATCTATCCCCTTGAAGCTGTGCCTTCCAGGCTAATAAAGCCGCAATTTTAGCCGCCTGTACCGACTTAAATACGCCGCGTGTGGCAAAAAACATGGCGGGGCGATTATCGACTGAAATAAAAACGGGGCGCTCTCTTTCTTCCCGAAATATTTTGCTATGCGTTTTCCCTGTACGTGCAGTGACTCGCCAGTCAATGCAACGGATGTCATCCCCTGCTTGATATGGCCTGGATTGGTCAAACTCCATACCTCGCCCCTTAAAGCGAGATACAAAACCTCCGTTTTGTTTTGAACGGATACTTGATTGCTGTAACTTAATTATTGAAGCCGATTTTGCCAAGCC
>LWTM01000072.1 GCA_002101205.1 Cycloclasticus sp. symbiont of Poecilosclerida sp. N
TAAGCGGGGGATTTTACCCATCAAAGCGACAAAGACGTCATCCAGCGGAAACCGAGTTATCCGCCTAAATTCACACACGGTCTTTTCTTCTAATTCACTTAATACCGTTGACCGCGGACGGCTCGGGCCACTTTTCTTATCGGTAATACGGCCTGTGTTTTTCCATTTTGCAACGGTTTTAACATTCAGGTTATATTTCTTAACTAGGGCTTTTAGTGTCTGGTTAGACGCTTGTATTTCTTTTCTGATTCTTGGCGTGGTCGTGGCGTTAGCGTGTAATATACTTCCCATAAGTCGACCCCTTCTAGGTCATTATAACTGCGTCCAGAAGAGTCCGGCACTAAACAATGAGGCTTTAACGGCTGATAAAAGCAAAAATTGGCTAAAAAATACAGTTTCTCTGGTGTGAATGGGCATTTTGAGCCGATTTTTACCCACTGTAAATCCCTTAAGCAACGCCGTATTATCTAGCTCAGTACTTATGTTGAGGTCTCAACCTAGCTAATAAAATATAAACCGCCTATAATGACGCGTTGCAATAAATAATTAACCTTACTGAGGCAAACTAAAATGAACGATAAAACCCCACAAGAAATATTTGAAAAAATGGCTTCCAAAGGCCAAGGCATGTTTAAAGATTTTTCAGCGTCAGAGTCAAAAGAAATGATGATGCAGTTTGGTAATTCTTGGAACACGATTATGACCCGTGCGATGGAAAGTCCAGAAGAATGGGTGAAAACAATGTCTGGTTTTTATCAGGACCAATTTAATCTTTGGTTGAATATGTTTAACCCTTCCGCGCAAGGTAGCGTTCAGCCTGCACGTGGAGACAGACGTTTTTCAGCTGATGAGTGGGAAGAAAGCCCTGTTCATAACTATTTAAAGCAATCTTATTTATTGTCTAGCCGTTGGTTAACAGGCATGGTCGAAGATTCAACGTTGGATGATAAAACGAAGAGAAAATGTGATTTTTATACGCGCCAATTTATCGATGCGTTATCGCCCTCTAACTTTGCGCTGACAAACCCAGAGGTTTTAAAAGAAACCGTTGAAAGTAAAGGTCAAAACCTAGTCGCGGGTCTTGAAAACTTAATGCAGGATATGGACAAAGGCCGCATCAGCATGACGGATGAATCTAAATTCACATTGGGCGAAAATTTAGCAACAACACCGGGTGCGGTTGTATTCGAAAACAAACTCATTCAGTTGGTTCACTTTAAACCCATGACAAAGAAAGTTAACGAATGCCCTATTTTAATTATTCCGCCTTGTATTAATAAATATTATGTTTTGGACTTATCTGAACACAACTCTTACGTAAGATACTGTTTAGAGCAAGGCAATGACGTGTATATCATTTCTTGGAGAAACCCTGATGAAACGCTTGGCGATGTCACTTGGGACGAATACATTTCAGAAGGTACCGTTCCAGCCATTGATGCGATTAAAGACATCTCAGGCGCTAAGAAAATTAACGGCGTTGCGTGGTGTATTGGTGGAACAATGTTGGCAACAACCATTGCTGTGCTTGCAACTAAGCGCAAAAAACCCTTTGCAACAGCAACCTTCTTTACAACACTTCTAGATTTCTCTGACCCAGGTGAACTAGGCGTGTTTATTGATGAGTCTCAGGTTCAACAACACGAACATAAACTAAAAGAAGGCGGCGTGATGCCAGGTAAGCAGTTAGCATCTACTTTTGCCATGTTGCGTGCAAACGACCTTATTTGGAGCTACGTTGTTAACAACTATTTAAAAGGTAAAACACCGCCACCGTTCGATATTCTTTATTGGAATAGCGACTCTACAAATATGACGTCTGCTATGTACACGTGGTATTTACGTAATATGTACTTAGAAAATAAGTTGGCTGAGCCCAATGGTGTAGAACTATGTGGCGTTGGCGTTGATTTAGGTAAAATTGATTGCCCCGTGTATTTCTTATCTGCGATTGAAGATCATATTGCGCCTTGGAAAACGACGTTCTTTGGTACTGAATTAGTATCGGGTAGCGTGGAGTTCGTATTAACTGCGAGTGGTCATATTGCGGGTGTTATTAACCCTGCGAGCAAAAACAAACGTCACTTTTGGAAAGAAGGTGAATTAGGTAAAGGTTCTGATCATTGGTTAGAAACAGCGACGGAAATTCCAGGCAGCTGGTGGGGCCATTGGGACGATTGGTTAAAAGCTCAAGGGAATAAAACCATTGATGCACCTAAAGCTTTAGGCAATAAGAAATATGCTGAACTTGAGCCAGCGCCAGGTTCATTTGTATTGGCGAAAGCAAGTTAGACGGCACTTTACTATGAAAAAAGCCTGCCTTGCAGGCTTTTTTTTGCCTCGTGTAGACCGTAGAATACGAATATGAAATCCCCCTGTATACGCATGTGCACACTGAGTGAGTCGAACCTATGTTTGGCTTGTGGCCGTATGCTTAATGAAATAACCTCCTGGATATCGTATTCAGAAAAGCAACGTGAAGACATTATGAAAAAATGCAAAACAAGGCTGTCGACTCTCGATAATGAGCCGCCCTTCATGGCGCAGGCTAGAAAGAGGTAGACGGTTTTTTTTGTTTAATTCAATGCGGTATTTGAATAGTATGAGCTGCACTGTAAAGGAAGGTAAAGAGTTCCCACTGTGTCAGCTTTAAGGGTAAACTAAATGTGTCAATTCAAAAAAATAAGGGAAGTGTCATGAATGCCGAAAAAATCGTTTTTAGTTTTTTTATTGTTTTAGCACTGACCTTGAATTTTGGATTCTTTATGGGTGAGCTAGATGATCTTTCTCATCATAATATTTATGAGCTATTCGCAACGATTGTTGTAAACCTTATTGCGGTTGGACTGAAGCTCGGAGATCGCACGCAAGTTGGTGCGGTATTATTATCTACGAGCTTAGTGGCTAATATGCAATTAATAGCGGCAGCGCTTGTTTGGGGCTATGTGACACAAATCCTAGGGACAGATTTAACGCCTGACAATACTTCGGTCATTGTCTCTCTATCTGGTGGGGCCTTAATTGCTAACGTTATCTCGGTCGTTATGCTGGTATCAGAAACTCTCATGTCACGCAGATAGGATTTAATGATGTCCGACTCATCACTGGGCAGAGTATCGTTTATCGTTTTGCGCCACATGCGCGCACCGATTATTGCGCTTATTTGTGTGTATGCGATTGCAATGTTGGGCATGGTTCTTGTCCCTGGTATATCTGATGAAAATGGACAAACGATGTATATGTCGTTTTTTCATGCGTTCTACTTTTTAGCTTATACAGCTACCACGACGGGATTCGGCGAGTTACCTATAGAGTTTAGTAATGCACAAAGGATGTGGGCCATTGTTTGTTTGTATACCAGCGTTATTACGTGGTTGTATGCAGTCGGTAAAATCATTTCTTTGCTTAAAAACCCCCATTTACAGTCAGTGCTTGAAGAGGAAAGTTTTGTTCGGTCGGTGAGAAAAAAGTCTAATGACTATTATTTGGTGTGTGGGTTTGGTGACACAGGGAGTCTGTTACTTAGGGGGCTAACAGATGCTGGGCTTTCTGCAGTTGTGCTTGACTCAGATGCAGAAAGAATTAAGGCGCTAGATTTGCGCGACTACCAGACTAAAGTACTTGGTTTATGCGCTGATGCGACAATTCCAAGGCTTTTATTGGATGCAGGGGTAGAAGAGAAACGTTGTGTGGGTGTTTTAATACTCACGCACAGTGAAGAGGCGAATTTAAAAATAGCCGTTTCTGTGCGCTTATTGCGCCCGGATATAAAAATTATTTGTCGCTCAACATCGCCTGAGAACGAAGGTGAGATATTAGCCGTTGGTGGAGACGTTCATGTTGTTGACCCATTCAGAGTTTTTGCAAGCTACCTAAGCATGATGATTTATAACCCCACTATTCAGACATTAAATGAATGGTTGTCGGGTGCCCCTGATGCAACATTAGAGCAGAATATTTGTCCGCTAAAAGGAGGTAAGTGGGTCCTGTGTGGCTATGGGTCGATGGGAAGTATTGTGTATCAACGACTAAAAGAGAAGGGTATCGATGTTACTGTGGTTGAAGAGCGCGTTGAAAATATTCAGGAGATAACGCATAACGCCGTATTGGGTAGAATTAATTTAGAAACCTTAAAACGCGCAGGGCTCAAAGGGAGTGTCGGTTTGATTGTGGGAACGAATAGCGATACGTTTAACCTGAATACGATTCATCTAGCTAATCAGGTGAACTCATCAGCTTTTAAGATAGTCCGGCAAAACCAGCATGCAAATGAAGTGTTGTTTAAAAAAGCCGGAGTTGATTTTATTTTGCAACCCAGTTTAGTAATAGCGAGGATGGTGCTATTTATGTTGACAGCACCTTTGTTAAGACCGTTTTTTAGGCGGTTGCGTTTGTTGTACGATAATGACCCAGCAAAACTGGCCGATATTATGACCCGTTTAGTAACGAATATTGGTGGGAGTAGGCCAACGGTTAAAACCTATCACGTTAATCAGAGTATGCCGGCGGTTCTTAATTTTTTGGATGAAAAGACAGTGGTGACGCTGGGAGATATTTACCGAGACGTATCTGAGAGAGAGTCTTTTTTGCAAATGGTTCCGCTGGCTCATCAACGAGGAGAGGTGTTTAAAGAGATGCCTGAAAATGATTTACAGTTACGCCAAGGTGACGAGATACTCTTTTGCATTAAGCCTGGCCAAAAAAACTTATTTGACGCGAATATCAACAATATTCACACGTTAGGTTATTTACTAACAGGAAAAGAACCTATAAAAAGCAGTTTCTTTAGATGGGCTATGAGGTAAGGGGCGGGCAAGATAAGCGCGTTATGCGGAGACTTTATGTGCCTAACCAGCGCTCAATCATTCCAATGTCATGTTTGTTCATTAGCGCAGGCGCGTGGCCTGTATTTGGAATAATCACGCGCGTAGCCTTAGGTCCCGTTGTGGTCATTTTCTCAGAGATTTCATTGGATAATAAATCAGAGTTTTCACCTTGAATAACTAAAACAGGTTGTTTGATAGTGCTCCAAACTGTCCATAAGTCTATGTCGTCTAATGGCTTATCAATGAAGTTTCTCGAAATATCGGGGTCATGATTAAGCGTTAGTTTGCCGTTATCTAATGTTCGTTGCCCAAAAGCCAACATGTTGTCCCACTGCTGATCCGTTAAATCACCAAAACCAGCGTAAACAGTGCGCATGTACAACCCTAATTCCTCGGCGGTGTCGAAATGTGCTTGTTGTCCAACATATTCAGCGATGCGTATTAAAGCTTCTTTTTGGATATAAGGCCCCACATCATTAATAATGAGTTTTCTAATGGGTGAGTTAGACATAGATGACAGCGCCATGCCTAATAGACCACCCATAGAACTACCTAACCAATCGACTTGTTCAACACCACTTGTCGCGATCGTCATCAAAGCATCTACGGTGTATTGGGTGTAGTTATAGGATGATTTATTGTTTAACCAGCTGCTTTCCCCGCGTCCGGGTAAGTCAAAACAAATAACGCGACGTTTTTTGGATAATTTCTCAGCTAACACGTCAAAATCGTGCTTATTACGCGTTAAACCGTGCGAACAAATTAGTACATTAGGGTTATTTGCCTCGCCCCAAGACGTATAAGCAATTTTATGTAATCCACCGATAGAGCAAGAGGTAAGGTATTGGGTTTTCATGATATTTCAGGTGATTTTTTGTTGCGATGCGTCTATAATTACGCAGTTGTATTCAAGCATAACCTAATTAACGGAGAGACGCATGAGTGAAGTAAGAGAAGTGGTAGCCCTAAGTGCTGTTAGAACAGCGATTGGCGATTTTGGTGGTAGTTTGAAATCTGTTGCGCCGAGCGCATTAGCAGCCATTACGCTAAAAGAAAGTGTTGCAAGAGCGGGCGTTAAGCCTGAAGAAGTAGGCATGGTTGTGATGGGTCATGTTATCCCATCAGAGGACCGTTACGCTTACACAGCACGTGTTGCACAAATTGAAGCAGGTATTCCATGCGAAACTTCATGCATTGCAGTTAACCGCTTATGTGGCAGTGGTATGCAAGCGATTGTAAATGCTGCGCAAGGCATTATGGTCGGCGATCATGACGTGGCTATTGCTGCTGGTGTTGAGTCTATGAGTAATGGTTTTTACGCATCAACGGGTATGCGCTGGGGTCAAAAAATGGGCGACGGCAAAATGTTGGACCTTATGGTAGCTGCGCTAACTGACCCTTTTGGCACAGGCCATATGGGTATGACGGCTGAAAACCTAGCGGATAAATACAGTGTGTCTCGTAAAGATCAAGATGAATTCGCAGCAGAAAGCCACAAACGTGCAGCGAATGCACAAAAAGAAGGTCGTTTTGATTCACAAATCGTTCCTGTTGAAATGAAAACGCGCAAAGGCGTGACTGTGTTTGATAAAGACGAACACGTTCGTCCAGACATCTCTGCTGAAAAATTATCCGGTATGCGTCCAGCATTCAAAAAAGACGGCACAGTAACAGCGGGTAACGCATCCGGTATTAACGATGCATCTTCTGCAATGGTATTAATGGAAAAAAATGCAGCGCAAGCGCGCGGCTTAAAACCGATGGCTAAATTAGTTGCTTACACACACGCAGGTGTTGAGCCTGAAATCATGGGTATTGGCCCTGTTCCTGCTGTAAAGGAAATCTTGAAAAATACTGGTTTGACAATAGCTGACATTGATGTATGGGAAGTGAACGAGGCATTCGCAGCACAAGCATTAAGCGTATGTCGTGAGCTTAAACTTCCAATGGATAAAGTAAATGTTAACGGTAGTGCTATTTCTTTAGGTCACCCTATTGGCGCATCTGCAAACATCATCGTTGTTAAAGCACTTCACGAATTAGAACGTATACAAGGTAAATATGCATTGGCTACTTTATGTATTGGTGGTGGGCAAGGTATTGCGACGCTATGGGAACGTATGTAAATATACGTTTCTTTATACGAGAGCGTTGCATAATTTGTTCAAGGGTCGCCAATTTAGTAAAATAACAACTATCTAATCATCAGCAACAAAAGCAAGCTGGTAAACAACGCTCATCCATTTGCTACGTCGTTGAGAGGACCTTTGGCCTGATTAAACTTCATCACGGATTAGACAAGGCAAATATCTTAGATTAGAAAGAAACAAGACCGGAGCGAAATTGATTGCCATGAATCATAATCCTAAAACTGGAATGAATATTCTTAAACAAATACAAAATTTGCAGGATTATTGCGCCTAATGAGTGGTAAAAGGGTAAAAAGTAGGAAAAAACAAGAAAATAAACACTAAAAGTGACAGTTAAAGGTGCTTTTTTTAAAATCAAAAAAACTGGGATTAAAGGTTAATAAATATGAATTATTTCAAGGTTGCAAATAGTATGATTAATTATAATTTATCCATATACTTTGTAATATTTTTGATTGGTTTTTTGCCAATTCAATCCTATGCACAGTCGAATACACAGGTGGAAATTGGTGTGGGTGCTTTGTGGCTTGATTTGCCAGAATCTACGCCTTTTGTGGAAGTTAATGGTGCTGAGGAAGTACTTGGTTTTATTGATAATTATGATACGACTGACAAAGCAGCACCTTTATTGACTTTTTCGATTGATAACAACACTGACACCAGCCATATTAATTTTAGTGGTTTTTTTAGCCAGCTCAATACCCGTGATAGCAAAGAATATAGCGGAGATAGGGGCTCTTGGACTACGACTGCTGAAACGTGTGGTGTGCCGTTTGGGGATGGTATTCCTCAGTGTTTGAGTGATGCAATAAGTGCAAACCCTGATAATTTTCGCCTATTAGGTTGGGTTGGTGCGATTGATGGCAGTGCATTGCGCGGAACACCTAATTTTGCTTGGGGCGACCCAATTCATATTACAACTAAGAGAAATATGAAGTTTTTCGGTATGGATTTAACCAGCAAAGCGCTTACCAGAAAACAAGGCATTAGTATTGGCCCTAGTTATCAAAGGTTAATACAAAAAACAGATATCTATGCTTATGAGTCTAATCGTAAACCTGATGTTAATTATACGAGTTTAACAGAAAAACTAGACGCCTCTTACTATGGCGGCGCTATTAAAATAGACAGTGATATTGAACTCAATCAATCTATCCGTTTTTCTGCCAAGGGTTCTTTAGGGTTTTATTATTTGGATAGTAAGTATCGTGGCACTCAGCTAACATATCTGTCAGCAAGTGCACTTGACCCAGATATTACTATTAACCCGGCTATCACTGTTAATCCTGATTTAAACATAAACGATGATAGATTTGCACTAACAGCTCAATTAAATATGCTCGTATCCTACGCCTATAGCGAAGATATTGATTTTAATATTAATGCTGGTATCAGGTATCTCAGCCATGTGCCTTATATTCGTTATGTTGATAAAGGGGCTGTCCTAGAAGGTGGATCAACCCATAATCCAGCTTATATTGATTATAAGCATGCTTTAGGGTATCAGATTAGTTGGTCAGCGAATTGGAGGTTTTAAATAATCTTCTCCATAGGGATCTTTGCATAATTCGATCAAGAACTGTCAATCCAGTAAAGTAACAACTATCTAATCACCAACAGCAGACAAAAAAAATGAGGACGCTTTGTCCTCATTTTTCCTTGGGTTTTGTTATCTACTGACTAAAACTTAAGGTCGACACGTAACTGTATGCTGTCGTCCGTTTGTTTATGCTCGCCTATTAAGTCTAGGTTCAACGTAGAATCTATTGTCCAGCGTCCGCCTATATTATAGCTTTGTCCATCGTTTGCCATGTTTAAGCCAGCGTAAGGGGTGAATAAGCCACGGCCAAAGAATCCAGGTAATCCGTAGCCTAGCTCGGTGTTTAACTGTAGGCTTCTATTGTTGCTGTTATCTTCATCGTTTGCGTAGTCAGTGACAGCTGATGGTTGCCATATTCTATCGGCAACATTGCTTGGGGTGTCGCCCCAGGCGGGTTGTAGGCTTAACCACAGACCTTGACCACTGCTGTTAGCTTGGTATTTGACCAGACCGCTGAGCCCCCATTCTTTGTAATTTGACTCATGTGCCAGTAAACCGTGCGCACGTAGTTCCATTTCCAGCCCTTGTGGGTTGCTGTAACGGTAGCTACCTGCTAACTCTACGCCACCGCCAGCTTCATCGGTGCCATCGTCATAGAGTATCCCCAGTTCTATGGATGGGCTGATGCTGGCACCGCTGGCTAGGGTTTGTTTATGGTTGCCTTCTAATGCGATACGGTAACGATGGGCATTGATGGACAATGCTTTGGCACCGGTTAAATTGTTTTTGTCCACCTTAATATTAGACAATGAGACCTCGCCTTTAAGGCGTAAGGTGGTGGTGCCAGACATATTTAGCCAGTTATCGCTGGATGAGAGATCACGATTACCACCAAAGGCAAGACTATATAGCTCGGTGTCACGGTTCCTGGTTTCGGTGCTGGTGGTCGTGGTCTCGCTAATTTCTACCTCGCCTTGACCATAGCCTAATGTGCCCCATACACGTCTGCCTTGTGATAAATCATAAGCAATATAGGGATGGATGCTGGTTAGCGTATTGGTTAAGGTGCCTTTGCTATTATTTGCGTCATCGCGTTTGTAGTCAACATCGCCTTCGCTGTAAGACACAGCGGCGCCTGCGACTAGGTTTCGGCTTAGACGGGCATCAATACCCACGCTACCACCGACTATTTCACCTTCCCAGTCAACACCAGAGGTATCATCCGAAAGATTAAGGTAATCACCACTACCCCATAGCGTCATATTATTAGCACCGTAGTTATTATCCCCTGCTACGTTCAGCGGTATGAGGAAAGAAGAACTATTAAGCATTTGCTTAATATCCAATTCGCTTTCCAGCACAGTGCGGACATTGTTATTGATGAGCTCTTGCAAGTTTGAGCTACCACCTAGATTAAGGCGGGTGTCTGTCCTTACAGATGGACCTAATGCTTGTCCAATGCGGTTGATGATATTGTTCCTTGCCAATGTTGATGTTTCTCTTAGAATTTCTGGTAAGACGGTGTTTAGCACTTGTGTTTCGGCAGCTGGGGCAACAGTATCAACAGTATCAACAGTATCAACAGTATCAACAGTATCAACAGTGGCGCGGGTGACGATGATGGTGTAGTCCTCAGTGGTCGTGCCATCTATGGCCGTGACCACTATGGTGATGGTGTTAGCACCCACAGCCAGTCTAATGTCGGCACTGGCCTGACCGCTGGTGGCGGTGAGTCCGTCCACTGTGACTGTGGCATTAGGCGCACTAACCGTTGGCGTGACGGTCAGGACGGTTACTGTGTTAGCAACTCTGGCGGTGTAGTCAGTCTCGTCGCGGTCAAAGCCTGGGACTAAGGTGCCTGCGGACAAGGTTAAGGTGCTCAAGCTAACATCGATATTACTAAATACAGCGAAAGGTGAAAAACTACCTGTCTCGCCACAGACGAGGGTACCTTCAACCCCTTGGGATGGTACCTCAGCCCATGCACCGCTAACGGCGTGATACAGACCTGGGTTCTCTATGCCGTGGTGAGGTAGGCAGATTTTTACTGGGTTAGCCGTGAGGTCAGCATTAGCACTAGTCAACTCAATCTCCACTAGGCTACGTTGGCTGTCCGCGACAGTCTTAGCGGGTGGATTGGTCGGCAGGGTTGTACTATCCCCAGCTAAGGCCGCGAGGATAACTGTAATCGTAGTGTCATCCAGTGCCATTGGTATGGTGATGGTTCCACCATCGGCGGGATTATCGAATAAGCCAAACTGTGACCCTATAGTGACTACTGCTACGCCCCCATTGGTAGTGATAAAACTTCCTATATTTGTCCCCTGAACATTTAGCACAGGCGGCGCTGCCTGTGCGCCAGCACTGAATAAAAACCCCGATAACAGTAATAGTGTAGTAACAATGTGGCGAGCAATTGTTGTTGGCATTTGTCACCTCTGTAACATTTGATGATGCTTTAGAGTGTACCTTGATGTTTGCCCCTTGGCTATATTAATGAATAAGCTGGTTATCATTGAGCATGTCTCGGTTAGTGGTAATCGCACGGTAATATAGAATCGTCATGGCTAACCTCTTGTGAGTTGTCTTGTAGTAATAAGCTCAGCCTTTGTAATGGTCAACTAAAACTGCAAGGGTTCTAAGCCACCTTCAGTAATTTCTGTCTTTTCTGTATTGGCATCATATAACCAATAGCAAAATTGGGTCGATGATGAATATTCGCTCAAGCTTGACGTCTATTGCAACGGGTGATTAGGCTATATTCCTCTCTAAGGCGCTTTTTAAGCAAGTAGGCTGTTTTCCAGCAATAGATTTGATGGAATATATTACTATCAGTAAAAAACATGCGTCTATGATCTGTATAAGCGAACCAGTAACGACATCAAGTCGTCGATGGCTTGAGCTGGGTGTGTTTAGAACAGTGTTGCTGATGTGGTCTTTAAGGTTGGCGTATTTCTTAAGGGTAAGTCCGTTAGTTTTATCGGAAAAATATAAACATGCGAGAAAAGGCGAAGGCTTAACGTAGACTTTTTAAGAAAGTTTCTCTAAAAGTAACTTTTCTAGCAATTTTAAAGTGTCGGCCTGTTGGATCATTTCTCCATTTTCATTGGTGAGATAAAAAACATCTAAGACCTTGGCGCCAGTTGTGGTGATTTTTGCATTTCTAACATTAATTTCACAAGCGCTAAAGCATTGTCCAATGGTGGATAAAACGCCTGGCTCATCATGCGTTTCAATTTCTAATATGTTGTAACGTTTATTGTGGTCTTCTTTAAATTCAATGAGGGTTTTCGTTTTAAAATGTTTCAACTGACGAGATTTGCGGCGGTCTACAGTCAGTACGGTTTGATCTGGGTTTAATAAGTTATTGCGTAGGATATTAACGATTAGCTGTTCACGAGATAAATCTGCAATGGGGTTGCCATCACTTTCAAGAACATGAAAGCTAATCAGCGCAATGCCCTCATGAGTTGAAATAATGCGAGCATCTAAAATATTCAAGCTGAGCTGATCCAGTGTTGCGGTACAAACAGCAAACATGCCGCTACGGTCGTTCACATACATGAACAGTTCGGCGCAGCCACGTTGAGTCTGAGGGCGCAACAAAACAAGTGGTAAGTCCCCTTCTGAACATGACGAAATAGCAAGTGTGTGCCATATGCTGTCCTCAACTGAGAACCGTGAAAAGTAGTCTTTGCTGATGGTTTTCCAAACGGCATCAATTTTTTCGTCATTGAGACCACGGGTGTTTAAACCTAGCCGTGCTTGATATTGCATCTGTTCAATCTCATCTTCTTGCGAGGACGACTGTAGTCCTCGGCGTAAAAGCTTATGCGTGTTATTGTATAGTTGCTGAAAAAGTGATTCCTTCCAGTCATTCCAAAGAGTGGGGTTTGTTGCCCTTATATCGGCAACGGTGAGCAGGTAGAGATAATCCAAGTACTCTAAGCTACCGACTTTAGAGGCAAATTTTTGAATAATAACGGGGTCGTTGATGTCTTTGCGTTGAGCCGTCATAGACATAATTAAATGATTTTGTACGACCCAGCCAACGAGGTTACTATCGTACTCGTTGTAATTGTGCTGATGACAGAACTCGATAGCATCTTCCTTACCAAGTTCAGCATGGTTGCCTCCGCGGCCTTTAGCAATGTCGTGGAATAGACCCGCTAAATACAATAATTCTGGTTTCCCGATGTGCTGAAACACCTCGTAGCAATGAGGAAGCTCATCTTTGTGTTTTTCTAAGGCAAAACGTCGTAAGTTTCTAACAATAAAGAGCGTGTGCTGATCAACCGTGTATGCATGAAATAAATCGTATTGCATACGCCCGATAATGTCGTCAAAAGCTGGGATGTACGCCGCTAGTACCCCGTAACGGTTCATTCGTCTAAATTGATGGGTAATACCTTGTGGTTGGCGAATGATGTCTAAAAATAAACGTTGGGCTTGAGAGTTAGCTCTAAAATTATCATTAATTAAATGTAAGTTTTCTCGTATTGATCGAATCGTCGCAGATCGAACGCCCTTAATCTGTTCATTTTTTTGCAGTTGAAGAAAAATATCAAGCAAGGCGGTCGGTGTTGTTTTGAAGGTGTCTGGGTGAGTAATTTCAATGTATTCATTAACGATTCTAAAGGACTCGTTAATGGGCGTGACGTCCATTGTTTTATTCTCTAAAGCCTCTGTAAATATTTGAAGAATAAGTTCGTTGATGCGCTCAAGATCTATAACAGTTCTATAGTACAACTGCATAAAACCCTCAACAGCAAGGTTGTTTTCGCCATCTTCAAAACCAAAAGCGAGTGCTAAGCTTTTCTGGTAATCAAAAAGCAATCGGTTCTCAGCTCGATTAGCAAGGAGATGGAGTTCGAAACGAACTTTCCATAAAAAGCGTTGCCCTTTAATGAGTAAACGGTATTCGCTTTTAGTCAAAAATGCGTGATTGATGAGTTCACCCAGAGAATTCGAACTGAAATACCGCTGAGTTATCCATTGAATTGTTTGAATATCTCGAAGCCCACCCGGGCCTTCTTTAATGTCAGGTTCAAGGTTATACGCGGTGTCACCAAACTTTAAATGCCTTTTATGCTGCTCGTCGACTTTTTCATGAAAGAACTCGGTCGGCGACCAAATTTTATCGGCAGAAATCTCTAATTGCATTTGATCGAATAGGTGTTCAGAACCGGTAATCAGTCTCGCTTCCATCAAGTTCGTGATAACGGTAACGTCTAAATTAGATTGCTCAACGCAGTCATCAAGGGTCCTCACGCTTAAACCTGGCTTTAAGCCTATATCCCAAAGAAAGGTAGAGAATATCTCAAGTGATGGCTTGCACTGTTCGAATGATGCTTTGTCAAAAATGATGAGTAAGTCAATATCTGAGAAAGGATGCAGTTCTGCTCGACCGTAACCACCTGTTGCGACGAGTGAAATATCATTACTGAAACCAGCTAAAATATCAATCCAGCAAGCGGTTAAGAGCTTATCAATAAAGTCGCTACGTTTTTCGAGCAATTCCTCGATGACGGTATCATCAGCTTTCGCGCGCTCAATGAGTTCGTCATTAAATTGCTGGATGCGCTTTTTTATATTGCTAATATTGTGCGGTGTTATCGCCTCAGAAGCATTTCGACTGCTCATGCTTGGAAATGTTCGGGCAAAATATACGTCGGCTCTATTGTTTCGTTATTACGGACGGTGAAGATTTCAAAGCCAGTCGATGTGACGGCAAGCGTATGTTCGAACTGAGCGGATAAAGAGCGGTCTTTAGTGACGACGGTCCATTCGTCTGGTAGGACTTTAACGTGCCTTTTGCCGGCATTGACCATCGGTTCAATGGTGAATGTCATACCTTCTTCCAAAGTTATACCGGTGCCAGCCTTTCCATAATGTAGCACTTGAGGCTCCTCATGAAACACGCGCCCAATGCCGTGGCCACAATACTCGCGGACAATGGAGTAGCGTTTTCGTTCAACAAAGGTTTGAATTGCATGGCCTATATCACCTAGTTTTATTCCGGGTTTGACCATGCTAATACCAAGGTATAAGGCTTTTTGAGTGCAGTCTATGAGGCGTTTTGCAAGTATGCTAGTCTCACCAACGGCAAACATTTCGCTGGTGTCACCGTGATACTCATCTTTAATGACAGTGACGTCAATGTTAACAATGTCACCTTTTTTTAGCTTTTTATGGCTTGGAATGCCGTGACATACTTGATGATTGACGGAGGTGCAAATAGATTTTGGAAAACCGTGGTAATTCAAAGGGGCAGGAATGGTTTTTTGTTGGTTCAGCATAAACTCGTGACAACGGCTATCAAGCTCCTCCGTTGTGACACCAGGAATAACGTACTGTGCAATCATCTCAAGTACTTCAGCGCCCAAACGGCCGGCAATGCGCATTTTTTCAATTTCTTCTGGTGTTTTTAAAATAATGCTCATGGAGAGAATATCAAGACGAGTTTGAATTTTTAAGTATAACGCCTTCTTGCTACCAAGCTCCAGTTTGCTAGTGTTTTTATTCGGGTTTGAATATTTAACTTCCTACTGATAACTTCGGTTATAAAATGGCGATTATTATTCTAGGTTGTTACAAAAAATTTTATGACTATAATGGCATTCTTGCAGACTTACCCTTTAGAGACACCCCCTATATAAGAGTTTTTGACAATGAATAATCAACACTTTGAGCGTTTAGATAGCATTAGATTTTATGCGGTATTTGCCGTCATATTTGCCCATATTTTCCAAATATGGACTTGGCCAGAAACACAGGTTTTCTTGCTACCTCTGGGCAATGTTGGGGTGCAGGTGTTTTTTGTATTAAGTGGTTTTTTAATCACTAGAATCTTACTTTCAGAACCTAAGGGGACACCCATACAAACCAGTTTTAAGAATTTTTATCTGAGACGATCACTGCGAATTTTCCCAATCTATTATCTCTATCTTCTAATCGTTTTTAGTTTTAATTTAGAAAACATCGGTGAAACCAGTTTTTATCCTTGGCTTTACCTGACCAACATCTATATTTTTACGCAAGATACTTGGCTTCTCGCTAATAGCCATCTATGGACTTTATCGATTGAAGAGCAGTTTTATATTGTTTGTCCATTTCTGGTTTTGTTACTGCAACATAGGGCCAAACTATTAGCCACTATTTTTGTCGGCATCATCCTTGTCGCAATGTCGACGCGCGTTTATTTATATCTCAATAATTACAGCATATCACCGCAAATAGAGGTGTTCACTTTGGCAAATTTAGACGGCCTGAGCTTTGGCGGGTTGTTAGCATTGGCGTATCTTAATTATGGCAAACTAATGCAACGCTATGGTTTGCCAATGATAATAGTCGGTCTGTTAGGCTACTATTTGAGTTTTTTGCTAAAATATAATGGTCACTTAGAATGGTTATTTTGGTCATTCGGAAAATTCTCCATTGCCATTTTTGCGGGTGGATTGATTATTTATGCACTGTTTAGCCAAAACAATCGCCATATTTTTCACAACGCCACGACCATCTATCTCGGTAAAATAAGTTATGGACTCTACTTATATCACAATATTATCGTCGCTCATTATGACAAAATCCTCGGTTTTTTCGGCATAACGCTCAGCGATAACATAATCATAAAAATCATCGTATCCATTGCTCTAACAATATTCATTGCTTATTTATCGTTCAGCATCATAGAAAAACCGTTGCTTAGACTGAAAAGTAAATTTAAATCGGGTTGAAGCGGGCACATAATGTCTGATTTGACTGGATGTTTTCTCGCATGGTAGAGAGGTAGGAACGCCCCAAAAAGGCTCCATTGTTGCCCACATGAGACGGCTCATAATCATCCTTACACACCAGTATAAGTTTCATTGAAACCGACGCAAAGACTTCCGTTTAATTCGGCTTTAATACGAGGGTTAAAAATAAGGCTGTTTGGGATACAAAAAATTTAGCCTGGAAATTGACCTTTAACCGCACCCCACACAACCGGACCCAAACCATCTGATAAGTCCGCAAGACTTTACAAAGTTCGGGCTGTGTTGAGAATGATTTTTACATCTCGTATTTTAATAAAACTCATTGCCGATTTAGTGAGTTACGCTGTCAGCACTAGCACTGTCAGCACTAGCCCGCCAGTGCCCGTACCGCCGGCGGTGTAAGTGCACGCGTAGCGGGTGCTGCCTGCGCCGGCGGTGTAAGTACACGCGCTGAGGTCTTATTCCCATACCTTTAGGTCGTTGGTTTTTCAGCCTTTGACACCAGCAACCACCTTGCCAATGCGGGTAATATGAGAATAGCCCCCAGCATATTAACTAAGAACATAAAAGTGAGCAGAATACCCATATCGGATTGGAACTGTAAGGGTGCAAAAATCCAAGTACAAACACCCGCACCAAGTGTCATGGCGGTGAAAATAACGGGTTTGCCGGTCAAGCGCATTGCTTTGTAAAAAGCGGTTTCCAAGGTGTCGCCTATATCTAAAAACTCACTCATCCTGCTATAGATATAAATGGCATAATCGACTCCGACGCCGACACCAAGAGCGACTATTGGTAAAGTATTAACCTTCAAGCCAATTCCCATTATCGCCATTAATGCATAACAAAGTAACGAAACTAATGCTAACGGTAAAATTACGCATAAGGTGCCACCAATAGATCTAAACGTTAAGAACGTTAATATAAAGACTGCTGTGTATACCCAGATCATTAAGGGCACTTGCGCCGCTTTTACGGTATCGTTCGTTGCCGCAATAATACCAACGTTACCGCTGGCTAAACGAATATGAAAGCGGTCATCAGGCAGGTTGGGTTGGTAAGCATTAATGCCTGCGATAATGTCATTTATTGTTGTTGCCTTGTGGTCTAGCGTGTAAATATTGATAGGCATATTAGCGCAAGGCGCGTCCATAAATTCATCACCACCTGCCCCCATATGGTAAAGGCTCGCGCCCATTGAGCTCGCGTTGCGAGAAATAGAATACCAACGCTGGCTACCTTCGTTATTGGCAGCAAGAATCACTTTTTGCTTATCAACCAAGGAAACGACTGATTGCACGCCGGGTAAATTACGGATATGCCAAGAAAAACGGTCCATCTCATCCATAATCTCATAATCAACACAGGCGTTATCAACCGATTCAATCATCACCGTCAGCTTATCTACACCGACTGAAAATCGCTCAGTAATAACTCGACTATCCACGTTATAACGCGCATCTGCTCTTAATTCAGAAACACCGGCTTGAGAGTCACCAATATCCAGGTCATATTGTTTGCTCAAACCCCACGCGGTTAAACTCACAACAATAAAAATAACGAACAACGATGGCTGTGTACGTGTAAGTTTTGATAATGCGCGCCATAAAAAGTCACGGCTATTGTCAGACTTCTGATGTTTTGCTCGATACTTTTCTGAATCCTTTAATGTGACATACGACAAAAGAATTGGCAGCAGAACAAGGTTTGTAATGATAATAACCGCGACACCTAAACTGGCCGCGATGGCCATTTCCTGGATAATACCAATCGGGATAAGCAATACCGTTAAGAAACCGACCACGTCGCTCACTAAAGCGACACTACCTGGCACAATTAAACGTCGGAACGTGCGTTTAGATGCTTCAATACCTGAGATACCCTGTGCATTAGCTAGCGCGGGCACAATAGGGTGTCCATGCTTATCTTCATTACCACCGTAAAGAATTTCACCCATCCAGCCACTGATCATCTGCACACCATGACTCACGCCAATAGCAAACACCAAAAAGGGGACTAAAATACTCATAGGGTCTAACCCAAAGCCGAGTAATGGCAACAAACCCACCTGCCAAACAACGGCGACAGTTGCACTCACTAAAGGCAATAATGTTAAGGCTAAAGAGTGCGAGTAAAGCCAAAGTAAGACTGCCGTAATCAAGAAGGTGACGATAAAAAACTTAACAACATCACGCGCACCATCTGCAATATCACCGGTAGATTTTGCGAAACCAATAATATTAACGCTAATATCATCCGTCTCTACCGTTTTCCTAATCTTCTCTTCAAGATCAGCCGCTACCTTTTGATAATTTAAAGGCCGACGTGTTTTAGGGTCGATATCAATCAATTCAGCACGAATCAATGCACCTGAGAAATCATTTGCTACTAAATTACCTAAACGCCCTGATTTAATAATATTATTACGAATAATAGGAAACCACTTTTCGTTGGCTCTAAATTCGGCAGGTACAACATTACCTCCCTGAAACCCATCCTCAACCACTTCGATGAAACGCACATTAGGTGTCAAAATTGAAGTTACTGAACTTCTAGCAACACCGTGTAGGAAGAACATTTCTTCATTCGCTTTTTTTAGAGCGGTAAAAAAATCAGCGTTAAACATGTCCCCTTTATTCTGCGTAACGGCAACAATTAATTGGTTACCACCTCCAAACTCGACACTGTAATGCCGCAAGGTTTCAATATATTCATGTTCGGTTGGTAATAATTTTTCAAAGCCTGCATCCATACGTAGTTTTAAGCCGTTATAGACCATAAATGCTGTTAACAGTAAAAGCACTATTAAGATCGTCTCACGATTAGAGAATAAAACGCTCTCTAACCACGATGACTTTTTATTCTGTTTACTCATAATCTATACCCTTGGAATAATTTGATCTTTCATACAATTAAGAAGTCATTTAAAATGCTAGACGAGGCCGCCGCATAACGTAGAGAACGCAGGCAAGACACCAAAAGCAAGCGCTTGAGATGAGGCAATTATGGCGAAAAAGCGCAGTTTACTGACTAGTACCTATCGTTAATTTCTTCACACCAGATGATCCAAACACAAGCAATTCATTACCTTGAACTAACTCTCCGGACATAAAGCTATCGAAGCCTAGGTAAGATTGTTTCTCCGTCACAGTTTCTCCACGTTTAAGCGTCAAAATAGTGCCACCTGAACCTAGAAAAACCACACTTCCATTTTTCATATCAATACAGTCATAAATGTTCGTAACGACACCTGTTTCGATTTTATTCCAACTAGTACCAGCATCTGAAGAATGATAAACATTCCCTCTAAGCCCGTAAATATAAAGATCATCAGAGACTAATGACGCTCCAAAAAACGAACCCACATAAGGCGAATCAAGCAATGTCCAGCGAGAATCTTCATCTTCTGCGGCTGGATCAAACATTAAAAGAGTTCCCAACTCACCGGCAATTAATAGTCTATCGCCAAAAGGAATCAAGCTGTTAAAGTTTGGCTCAGGCTCCATTTCCAAATCCATCAACTTTTCATATAAAGCATCGGTTGCAACTGGACTCCAATCTTTTCCGCCATTGTTTGTTTTAAGCATCAAACCATAAGCACCAGAAGCAAAACCATTATTTTCATCTGCAAAGTAAACATCTAACAAAGGCTTAGGAATATCGCCACCGGGAATAGGGTCTTCATATTGAAGCTGCCAATTTATTCCGCCATCGTTTGTATGCAAAATAACGGCATCATGCCCCGTAACCCAGCCCAACTTATCATTCAGGAAAAAGACATTAGTCAATAAGATTTGTACTGGTGACCTTGCTTGCGACCAAGTATTTCCATTTTCTGAATAGACTATATGTCCATAAAGTCCAACACCTACATACCCAGTATTTGCGCTTAACTTTTCAGAGCCTGTTAATAAAACCTTACTTGAAAGCCCAGACATCAGCGCAGGTTTCTGAATAGATATGGGCGCTGCTGCAACGGGCAGCGTACAAATAAAAAGTGAAAGCACAATATATTTACGCGATTTTTTAACAAAATTTAAAATCATATACATAACATTATTTATAATTTTTTAAACATTCTGGCCACTATCATTTAAGAGGCCTAATAAAAAATAGCTGGGAGCCACCCAGCCATTTATTATTACATTTTTTCTAACGAATACCGTTACGCCTTACTGTCGAAGTCGTGTAATGTTTGTCGCCCGCTCTCCAAGCGAAACACTGTCCTTTGCCCACATCAGCGCAATCATACGGCCCGCTTGCATCTCGTATTGAACTTCAGTCGTTGCATTCATAAAAACTACTTTACTAGTTTATTTTTTAACGAATACCGTTACGCCTTACTGTCGAAGGCGTGTAATGCTTGTCACCCGCTCTCCAAGCGAAATCTGGGCCATGGTCCTTATCCCACATCAGCGCAATCATACGGCCAGCTTGCATATCGTATTGAACCTCAGCAGCTGCGTTCATAAAAGCCACATCGTAATAGTTAACATCGTGAGACTCCCAATAACGCCAAATTTGATTACGACGATCATAGCCATCAACCGCCATAATCCACCATGAATCCTCATCTAAGAAGTATGTACGGCGTGCATACGCATGGTTAGTGCCTTCTTTCAACGTTGCTTCTACAACCCACACGCGGTGCAATTCATAACGTGAATAGTCCTGGTTCAAACGGCCTTCCGCTGTAATAACTTTATCAGGCGTTGCACCTTTAGCATGCAATTTATAAGCGTTATAAGGGATATAAACCTCTTTACGGCCAATTAGTTTCCAATCAAAGCGATCTGTTGGCCCATTCCAGCCCCATTTTTGATCAGTCGTCGCTAAGCCATCACTCGCTGTTAAAGGATTATCATATAACACTTGAGGCGCACGTTTTACACGGCGTTGCCCTGGGCTATAAACCCACGCTTTACGCTGAACTGAAGATGTATCATGTGGGTCTCTTACTAATAATACTTGACCGGCAACTTTTGCTGGTGCCATGATTGTTTGGTAGAAACGTAAACCATCGGCATCTTTATTAAATTCAGCATCTGAAATTTCAGGGTCACTCCATTTGTTTCTTGTTTGAATATTCAGCTTATTAACAACGTAGGCACCCGATGAAGTAACAGGGATTGTTATTTCATAAGAATTCAACCAAGGCACTAACGGACGAGTAAGGTTATTTAGGAATGCTTCATTGCCATTATGAGGCACTGGAAAAGCCCAAGCTGCACGTGCATTGTTATACCCAAGCCCACCTGTTGCGCCAACAACAGCTTCTGCAGTTTTTGCATTTTTCAACGCTGCATCATAAATATACGGCTTAAAGACAGCTGAACGTCTCGTTGGATAAATGTTCATAAAGTAATCAGGATAGGTCTCAAACATATGCTGCTGACCAACTGTTAACTTATCCGCGTGTTCTTTGTAATGACTCGCAGTGATTTTAAACAGCACCTTATCGTCGGCAAATGGATCAGGATGATACATCCCAGCCTTAAAGCTTGCTGGTGCAGTGATCGGCGTGTTTTTCCACTCAGGAATCGTGCCCTCAGCATTTCCAGCACGAATAGCCCCTGCGGGTGTCAGCTCAGTACCACTAATACCTAACTTCGCTAATTCAGCGCCTGATATTTTAGCAAAAGCGAACCCTGTTGCCCCTACCAGTGCAAATGCACTAGCAAGAAGGACAGAATTTTTCATTGCGTTTTTTTTCATTGATATTACCTCCTAGAAACTATATTTAAATGTTGCCGCTACATTATCCCTATCACCAAAGGTACCGTCTTCGCTGATCCATTTAGTCGCTGCGATATTAAGTGACATCGTGCTCTGGTAGTCAAACGTCACCCCAACCTTAACAACACGTTGATCTTCAGTTATCGCACCGTTATTGAATGGCATTCTACCTTCAACATCGTGCCTGAAAACGAACACAGGGTTAACGTTTAAATTCCAGAATAGGTTGTTATAGGTATAAGAAGCAACGGCAGTATAACCAAACGCGAAATCATTGATTGGGCGATCTAGCTGATCAACACCGTCAGCATGAGGCCTCATTGTGTCCGAATAATTACCGTCCAAACCATCGATCCAAACAGCCGCCATATCTAAGATATAAGCTTGCTTATTCGCACCAAACAGCGGTTTTCCACCTACATAAGTAAACGCACCTAATAAAGTCGTTACGTCTGCAGCTTCAATTCCGCAACCCTTTTTTGGTGTTGTATCTGGGAATTTTGTCGGTGAAGATAAACCATGTCCATTACGACACCCGCGTGTATCGAAAAAGTCAGGTTTATAGTTCAACTCTGTCTGGAAAGAGATACCCGTACTGCCCACTTCACCATTTAATGAAACAGCATAAGTATCTTGACCTTCAGCATATACTGTACGGTATGTGTTATTAGTGAAGGCTTGCATATACGGTAGATGGGCATGCGTACGAGTATAGTAAAAGCCCAAATCCATTTCGTCAAAGTTCTCTAAAATAGTATGCATAGAGATACCAAATTGACCGCCACGTTCTGGGTTATCAGACGATACATTGGTTGTATCACCTAGCTTTGCATTATCGCCTTCGCCTTGGAAATCGAAGGGGCTGAAGAAAGTGCCAACTGGCATAAACTCTGTTCTACGCCAGTTCCATATATAAAAAGCCTCAAGACTGGTGGTGTCAGATAGTTCGTAGTTTGCATACACCATTTCTTGTGGTAGCAAGCGCTCTTTTATTTCTGAACCTGGTGTTGTGCTTTTACCTAAATCGACGGGATTAATCATTTGAGTAATACCGCCACCGGCGAAATTACTCTCACCCCAGTTCATCACTTGCTTACCGACTCGGACATTTAAACTATTTCCATTAACATCAAAGTTTTTATATGCGAAAAAATCATATAATCTAAAACGATTGGCTTCTTCACGTGAATCTCCAGAAATGCCATCCATGGTGCCTGCAACTGCATTTTCATTGCATGAGCCAAGGCTACATTTATTAGCGCCGTCTCTTAAAACAAAATCGTAGGTGTAACCGACACGAGTAAAAAACCCCATATCACGATAGTTAATACCAATATCAGATAAAACACTTAAGGGCACACTGTAAACATCGCCTGAACCATCAAACACTTTTTGTCGGCCACTCGACGAAGGTGTGTTTTTTGAGTTGGAATTTTTCAATGCCACCGCAGCACTGAATGATATGGTCGTATCGACATAACCACTTATTTTTGGGTTATCAAAAGTTAATTGAACAGCATTTGCTTGATATGACAGCGTAAGAGCCATTGCAAAAATGATGTGTTTCCCAGTTTTCTTTAAGTGTTGTCGAGTATTGAAATTATTTTTTATCGCTTTCAAAATCTTTCCTATCAAAATTAGGTGAACGTTGGGATTATACAGATTTCTAACAAATGTCAAAAGCAAATCACCTGCTCTATTAATTAACACGTGACCTGGCGGACTTATTCTGTCCCTATTTGGGGCTAGAAGGCCTGTGTGGCCGCAGGATGAATAGTCTGTCGACGCGTTGAGTTACAGGTGATGAGGTGTTCGCATTAACTGACCTATATTCCAATCGATATAACGCTTGGACGCTCGGCACTTTCACCGTTGCATCAGCGCGAACATGACGGTTCACGCAGTTACAGATGTACATTCTTACCTACATAGTGATTATTCTCTTGCCATGGCTGTATCAGCCATTACAAGCACAGCGACAAAGCAGTTCTTTAAAGCCTGCTTTAAACTCAGTCCTTTTTGAGGTGGAAAAGATCATTGCCGACAACGATGGCGAGTTCAAAGGCGAGTTTGATTCAATGTTATCAGACGCGCAAATAACCCAACTTTGGACGTATCCAAGCACGCCCAAGATGAACGCCGTCTGTGAGTGTTTCAACCTAACCATACAAGAACAGTTTGTAGACTATCACTAGGAGCTATCATTTACCGACTTAGCCGCATTCAATGAAAAATTGGCAGACTAGTTGGTGAAATACAACCGCATTGGATCGCATAAAGGCTTAGAGCTAAAAACACCCACGTAGTATATTATTGAAAATAAACCACAGTGTAATATGTGGTGGATTCGTACAGTCACTGGATTAAAAAGACCGTTTGTGCTACTTTTCACTGTTAAAATTCACTCAATTACTTAGGAAAAAATAATGCGCATAATTTTATTAGGTGGCCCAGGCTCAGGGAAAGGTACTCAGTCGCAATTTATAACTGAAAAACATGGTATTCCTCAAATTTCTACTGGCGACATGCTTCGTGCTGCTGTTAAAGCCGGCACACCTTTAGGCCTTGAAGCAAAAAAGGTAATGGACGCTGGCGGTTTGGTGTCGGATGAAATCATTCTTAGCCTTATCCGACAAAGACTCTCAGAAGACGATTGCTCTAATGGCTTTTTATTAGACGGCTTCCCGCGCACCGTTCCTCAGGCGATTGGTCTAGCCAGTATGGGTGTTGATGTCGATCACGTTGTAGAAATTGCGGTGGATGACGAAGAAATTGTTCGTCGTATGGCTGGAAGGCGTGTACATTTAGATTCAGGCAGAACATATCACCTTATTTATAATCCACCAAAGCAAGAAGGGATTGATGACGTTAGCGGCGAACCACTAATCCAACGCGATGATGATCACGAAAACATCGTAAGAGATAGATTAACAACTTATCATACCCAGACGGCACCCCTTATAGACTTTTACACTCAAACGGCGCAATCAAGCCCCGTTAAATTCAGCACAATTGCTGGCGTTGGCAGCGTTGAAGACATCAAAGATAAAATGTATGATGCGCTCAATGGTTAAGCCGTAATTTTTACAGATAACATCTACTCATAGCAAGAAAACGGCGTCATCTCATTTTAAATGAGGTGAGGCTTTTAATTTAGATAACGACGTTTTATAGAGGAAATTAAATGAAAACATACGATGTTGCAGTCGTTGGCGCTACTGGTGCTGTTGGCGAAGCCATGCTCTGTATTCTTGAGCAAAGAAAATTTCCCGTTGAGAAGTTATACCCATTAGCCAGTAGCCGTAGTGCTGGCGGAAGCATTCAATTTAACGGTAAAAATATAAAGGTTGGTAACTTAGCTGATTTTGATTTCAGCCAAGTTCAAATAGGCCTATTTTCAGCTGGTGGCTCGGTCTCTGCTCAATACGCGCCAAAAGCTGCTGCTGCGGGTTGCGTGGTTATCGATAACACATCCCACTTTCGTTATGACGATAAGGTCCCTCTTGTTGTGCCCGAAGTTAACCCTGAGACCATCGCTCAACACACGAACAAAGGCATCATAGCTAACCCCAATTGCTCTACTATTCAGATGTTGGTTGCGCTTAAACCTATTTACGATGCGGTGGGTATAGATCGTATCAATGTATCCACTTACCAAGCTGTTTCTGGCTCAGGTAAAAGCGCTATTGAAGAGCTCGCCGCTCAAACTGCCAAGCTATTAAACGGTAAACAGGCTGAAGCTGTTGTTTACCCAAAACAAATTGCCTTTAATGTCTTGCCTCAAATTGATGTGTTTCTTGCAAACGGCTATACCAAAGAAGAAATGAAAATGGTCTGGGAAACAAAGAAAATCTTCAACGACGAGTCTATAAAAGTGAATGCCACTGCTGCGCGTGTTCCTGTTTTCTACGGTCATTCTGCAGCCTTGCACATCGAAACGAAAACGAAAATCAGCGCTAAAGAGGCCCGTAAGTTAATGCAAAATTTCGAAGGCATCACGCTAATGGATGACCGCACGCTAATGGGTGACCCCATTGATGGCGGCTACCCTACTGCTGTTACAGAGTCTGCGGGCAACGACGACGTGTACGTTGGGCGTATCAGAGAAGACATATCACATCCAAATGGTTTGAATATGTGGGTGGTTGCGGACAATGTGCGCAAAGGCGCCGCGTTAAATAGTGTGCAAATTGCTGAGATACTGGTAAAAAAATATCTTTAGGCTTATAGTTAAGGCTGATTAATCTTTTTAATGCCATGCGTTTTTTAACGGAATGAAACTGTCGTTAGTTTAGGAACAATAAATGAACAACCCGACCAAGGCCTTCGCCCTTTTTTGCTTCCTCCATTCTGCGAGTATTCACGCACTAGAAATAGGTGGAATTGAAACGTATTCATTATTAAACGAGGCATTAAAAGCTAAGATTAGCCTCATTAGCTCTAAAAACGAAGACCCTAACAACTTGATTATCCATGTTGCTGCATCAAGGGACTCATTAAAAAAAGCAGGTGTCGATAGAGCACCCTATTTGACCCAATTAAAATTCACTCCTACTGTGGAAAAAAATGGCGAGATTGCCATTGATGTAAGCTCTAGCGCTTCTATCAAAGAACCACTTATAAATTTCGTTCTTGAAGTTGAATGGCCACAAGGTCGAACTCTAAAAGAATTCACCATTATTCTAGACCCACTTGTCACCACACCAAATATTAGAACAACACCCACTGTAGTATCCAGCATAAAAAGTTCTCAAACAACACCCCGTACAGGACCCGCTATACAGAACGCGCCACCTAAAAAATACGGCCCGACTAAAAATAACGACACTGTTTGGAGCATTGCTAAAAAATTAATCGGGAAAAACCAGTTCATCACTCATCAACAAATGGCGCTGGCACTATACGACAACAACCCTAATGCTTTTTACAAGAAAAATGTTAATGCATTAAAAAAAGACGTTATTCTTCAAGCTCCAAACGATGATCAAATCGCTAGCCGTACAATTGCACAAGCTCATACTGAATTTAGCAGACAAATCTCCTTGTGGTTAACCTCAAGCAAAATTATTGAAGCTAAAAACCTCGGTCAGCAAACAGCCACGAATAATGCTGTAAAAAATCCTGGAAATAGCTTGAAAAAAGCTAAACCAGTTCTACTGACTGCAAGGAAACAAACACAAGCGAATGTTCCTGTAAAGAGCAGTTCACCTAAAACACCTATCGGTTCAACAAATCCAAATGGACAAGCTAATAGCACGGCCATCGAAATCGCCACAGCGCTTGGAGAGGAAAATAAAGAAATAAAATCTCGTCTCAATAATTTAGAGTTCCAACTAAATAAGCTGCAACGCTTACTTGCATTAACGGACGAACAACTAGCCCCGTTACAGACGCCGAAACTAACTCCACCTCAAGCCCTTGAAAAACCAATTCCGAAAGCCACACCTATCATAGACTATAAAGGAAGTAACTTTCCTTTATACGGAAGCATTATAATTCTAGCTTTATTGGGCTTGTTTTTAGCCCGCCGTCGTAAAAGAAAGCCCCCTGCCGATACAGAAGAAACAGTATCAAGTGATACCTCTCATAACAAGTCTGACAATTATACTAAAAATCAAGAAACTGACCCCTTAATAAAGTCCAGTGTCCACATTGATTGTGGGCGTTATCAACAAGCTGAAGACGTCATCCAAACAGCACTGGAAATAGACCCCGATAATTTAGAATACAAGCTTAAATTATTGGACATACATTTTGCGTCTAACAATGCCGGGGCATTTGAACAAATTGCAACAACACTAGTTTCACTTAAAGTGTCTGATAGCGAAACTTGGGAGTATATTGCTGAGATGGGTGAAGAGGTTTGCCCTGCATCACTACTTTTTAACGACGATAGCAAACTAAAAAATAAATCGACTGAAGAAATAGAAACCCCTCCTCCTGTTCAAACAAAGTCACCTGAAAGCGGAACGCATAACTCTAAAATGGATAGTGGTGATGATTTTGTATTTGATTTTAAGTTGATAAAAGACAAGTCTCTAGATAGAACTTCTGGGGTTAATCCTGATAAGGTTAAAAAATGACGTGGATTCAAAACGAGTATTAGCTCAGGAATCCATAGACATGAAAGGCTTAGATTCCGCGCGTGATGTCATCAATGTCATTTTAGCAACTGGCAACGAGGAACAAAAAGCTAAAGCCATGTTAAATAGGTAAACTCAAGTTACAAGTGCTGCCGTCTTGGTTATTATAATATGGTGCCTTGTTCATACGCGACAATCCGAGCTTAAGGACCGAGCAGATCAGCAAGACCGGAAGAGGAACCTGACAGGTTTAGTCGACCATTACATCGTGAGGGAACCTGAGGTGAGACTTGTGTCTTTAGGGCGGCATTCTTCTGATTATTAAAGTAACTCGCCCAAAGATAAATGCTTTAAGTACGAACCTAAAACGACCCACCAAACTGCTCGCTATACTCTGCTTTAACATCATCTAAGGTAACGAGATGATTTTGCGCACCCGCATGAGCAATTTTAACAGCGCCCATTAGTCCAGCGATACGGCCTGTGACTTCCCAGTCTAGCTCTTTCATCAGGCCGTACAACAAACCGCCACGGTATGCATCACCGCAGCCTGTTGGATCCACTAGCCTTTCAGCCTTTGCTGGTGGGATTTGAATCCGCTTATCTTTGCTATAAATCAACGAGCCTTCGGCACCTTTAGTAATAATTAGAGCTTCTACTTGTGCTGCAATTTCATCCGCTGATAAACTCGTTTTTTCTTGTAGCATGGCTGCTTCATAGTCATTTAACGCCACCCACGTTGCTTGTTTAATGAATATTTTTAATTCATCGTTATCAAACATGGGCAAGCCTTGGCCGGGATCAAATATAAAGGGGATGCCTGCGGCTACAAATTGTTCTGCGTGCTGAATCATGCCCGCTTTACCACCAGGCGATATGATGCCAATCTTGATCCCAGCATCTTTGGGCACTTGGTTTAGTTCTGAGCGCCACATAGCACCTGGGTGGAAAGCTGTTATTTGGTTATCATCGATATCCGTTGTTATATAAGCTTGCGCTGTGAACTCATCATCTAGTACTTTAAGGTAATCTTGGCTAACGCCTTTTTGCTCCATCCACTTGGCATAAAGTGCAAAGTCTTTGCCTACCGTCGCCATGGGCAATGCGGTTGCACCTAGCAGATTCAAATTGTAGGCAATATTGCCCGCACAACCACCAAATTCACGGCGTAGCTCTGGTACAAAAAAAGACACATTTAGCATATGCACTTTGTCTGGCAAAATGTGGTTTTTAAACTTATCGGGGAACACCATGATGGTGTCATACGCCATTGATCCACAAATTAAAGCTGAATTAGGCGAATTTTCTTTTCCATCCATCTCAATGCGAGGAGTTCTCTGGGTGACACTTCCGTCCTTCAGGCGTGAAGCACTCATCATTTAACCTCTCTTTTCCAAACTACGTCTAATTGCTTTACCGCCTTTACATCATCTAGTCGTTTAACCGGTAATGTATACGGTGCTTGTTTTAGTAACTGCGGATCAGCTTCCGTTTCTTGTAGAATTATTGCCATCGTTTCTACGAAACCGTCCAGTGTTTCTTTTGCTTCTGTTTCCGTTGGCTCAATCAATAAGCATTCACTAATCAGTAATGGAAAATACGTTGTTGGCGCGTGATAGCCGTAATCTAACAAGCGCTTTGCCACGTCCATTGCCGTTACATTCAGTTCTTTTGCTTGCTTTTTCAGCGTTAGAATAAACTCATGTGTTGCGCGCCTGTTTGGATACGCCGCATCGTAACCCACTTCCATTAAGCGCTTTAAAAGGTAGTTCGCATTTAGCGTAGCAAAGTCTGCAACACGCGGCATCCCTTCACGGCCTAACATTCTTGCGTAAATATACGCACGCAGTAATACCCCTGCATTACCCGCAAAAGCGGACATTCGACCTATGCTTTGCGGACAATCGTTTTCATCCAGCAACACATATTGTTCATCTTTTTTGCCAATAATAGGCACCGGCAAGTAAGGCTTTAAACGCTTACTCACGCCAACCGGGCCGGCACCTGGTCCGCCACCACCATGCGGCGTTGAGAAGGTTTTATGCAAGTTCATGTGAATCACATCAAAACCCATGTCACCCGGACGAACTTTGCCTAAAATGGCATTTAAGTTGGCTCCGTCGTAATAAAGCAAACCACCCGCATCATGCACAATGTCGGCAATTTCTTTAATTTTGCGATCAAAAACGCCTAGCGTGCTGGGATTTGTTAACATAATTCCGGCTGTTCGCGGCCCAACCGCTTCTTTTAACGTTTCAATATCCACATCACCTTTTTTACCGGTAGGGATTTCTCGCACTTTATAGCCGCACATAACAGCAGAAGCTGGGTTCGTACCATGCGCTGCATCAGGCACAAGGATTTCGCAACGCGCCGTGTCGTTCCGCTCATCGTGGTAGGCTTTAATCATTGCTACGCCTGCAAATTCACCTTGTGCGCCAGCCGCCGGCGATAGAGATACTGCTTGCATACCCGTCACGTCTTTTAGCATGCCTTGCAGCTCATACATGCATTGTAAAAAACCTTGCCCATGCAAACTTGGACCTAGAGGGTGGCGACCCGTAAATTCAGGCAGACTCGCCAAGGAATTACATGCACGTGGATTATATTTCATGGTGCATGAGCCCAACGGATAAAAGTGCGTATCAATCGAAAAGTTCTTTTGCGATAAGCGTGTAAAGTGGCGCACCACTTGCATTTCAGATACTTCCGGTAAGTTTGGCTTTGATGTTCTTAATGCATCAGTGGGAAACGATGGCTCAACATTATTAGCTAGCGGTAACTGAGCGTTAGATGCTCGGCCCCTATGAGATTTCTCGAATATCAACATAACGACTCCCGGTGTTTGACAAGCACTTTATCGAGCGCATTAGCAAACTCTTCTATATCCTGTTTTGTGCGTGTTTCTGTCGCACAAAGTAAAATAGATTCACCTAACTCCGAGTAATCAACTGACAAATCAAAACCGCCTAGAATATGATGGTTCTGAGCCAAGTCATTTATTATTTGCTGCGCATTAGCTTTTATTCTCAACACGCATTCGTGGAAGTTATGCCCATTAAAAACTGGCGTTACACCGTCTATTTTTGTTAATTCATCTTGTAATAATTGCAAATTTCCGTGTGATGCTAAGGCTACTTTTTTCAACCCTTCCGGCCCAAGTAACGACATATAAATCGTCGCTGCTGTCACCAATAAACCTTGGTTGGTACAAATGTTTGAGGTCGCTTTTGAACGCCTAATATGTTGTTCGCGAGCCTGTAGTGTTAGCGTAAAACCTTGTTTACCATCTAGATCGCTTGTACGACCGATAATTCGCCCCGGCATTTGCCGAACGTGTTTTTGTTTGCAACACATAAAACCGAAGTATGGCCCGCCAGATGCTAGAGGAACACCTAGAGGTTGACCTTCACCACAAACAATATCTACACCTTCATCTGCCCATTCACCTGGTGGCTTTAATAGCGCCATCGCCATTGGGTTAACGACTGCAATTGAGAGCATTTTGTTTTCTACAGCCCACGCCGTTAGCGCGTCCACATTTTCCAACACGCCAAAAAAGTTAGGTTGTGGAATCACTAGTGCTGCAAAGTCTTCACCTGCGAATTTCGCCAAGGCGTTTAAATCTGTTTGACCCGTTTCTGCGTTATACGGGACTTCAACCAGTTCAATGTTCTGGTTTTTTACAATCGCGTTGGTAACCGAACGATAAACGGGGTTCGTGGTTCTCGGCATTAAAATTTTGCCCGACTTGGACTTTTTATTCGCTCGGACAGCCATGAGTACCGCTTCTGCCAACGCTGAAGCTCCGTCATAAAGGGAGGCATTTGACACGTCCATCGCCATTAAACTCGCCATCATCGACTGATATTCATACAACAACTGCAAGGTGCCCTGCGATGCTTCAGCTTGGTACGGTGTGTAAGCGCTGTAAAACTCGCCACGTGTGGTTATTTCCCAAACCGCCGCCGGTATGTGGTGCTCATAAGCGCCCGCGCCCAAAAAGCACAGCGGTAAGCCGTCTTGCGCTGCACGTGACCGCATCAGGCGCGATACTTCCATTTCGTTCATGCCACGCGGTATTTTATCAAGCTCACCGCAGCGTAAGTTTTTTGGAATTTCATCAAATAAATCATCTATGCTATCAACACCGATGGTGCTTAACATTTTCGATATATCGTGATCAGAATGGGGGATAAATGGCATTTTTACTACTCGTCTTCTGTCAAACTTTGATAGCCGTCCGCATCTAGTAAATCATCTAGCTGTTTAACATCTGCTGGCTTGATAAGAAAAATCCAACCATCATCGTAAGCCGAGTCATTAATCGCTTCTGGACTATCTTCTAACGCGGCATTAATCGCAACAATTTCGCCCGAGACTGGCGCGTAAATATCCGATGCGGCTTTAACTGATTCGACCACACTGCACTCGTCGCCTTTATCGATATTAGCGCCCACTTCGGGTAGTTCAACAAACACTAAGTCACCCAACAATTCTTGCGCGTGGTCGCTAATCCCTACACGAACATTGCCATCGGCTTCCAATAAAGCCCACTCGTGTGAGGCGGTGTATTTTCTATCATCAGGTGTATTAGACATCATTATTTCCTTTTCTTAAAGTTCTATTTGTACTGTGCCCTGGCGCACAAAACGGGGCTTTACAACACGAGCGGCTTTCAATTTACCACGAATATCAATTTTACATGTTTCACCAATACTTGCGGGGACGCGCGCTAACGCGATGGATCGCCCCAGTGTTGGCGAATAGCCTCCGCTGGTGATTTCACCTTGCGATCCATCGTCTAATAAAACGGTTTGACGCCCTCGCAACACCCCTTTATCTTCCAGCAATAAGCCAACAAATTTATCGCTATCCGCTTTTTCTCTTATTGTTTCTAGCGCGACTCTTCCTATGAAATCACGGTTCGTGGGCTGCCAAGAGATTGTCCACGCAAGGCCTGACTCTAACGGGTTCGTTGTCTCGTCCATATCTTGCCCGTACAAGTTCATGCCCGCTTCAAGCCTTAGCGTATCTCGCGCACCTAACCCGCACGGCTTAACGCCCACTTCAAGCAACTGCTTCCAAAAGCCTTCGGCCACATCTTCAGGCAACATGATTTCAAAGCCATCTTCGCCTGTATAACCCGTTCTGCCGACAAACCACTCGCCATGCCAGCACGCATTAAACGGTTTTATTTCTGCGGCTGAAAGACCTAATCGCTCAGGCAATAAAGGGCATACCTTTTGACGCGCTTTGGGTCCTTGCACCGCAATCATCGCTAAGGCTGCTTTTTCATCTATCACTACATCAAAGCTTTCAGCTTGCTTGTCTAACCATGCAATATCTTTATCGCGTGTTGACGCATTAACGACTAAACGATAATTTTTATCCTCTAGGAAGTAAACAATCAGGTCATCAATAATGCCCGCATCATCATTTAACATACAGCTGTATAAGGCTTTACCCGGGCGCGTTAATTTAGCAACATCATTCGCCAATAGGTGTTGCAAATACGCCTTTGCTTGTTCGCCATTAACGTCCACCACTGTCATATGCGACACGTCAAACATGCCGCCAGACATTCTTACGGCATGATGTTCATCAATTTGCGAAGTATAATTCACCGGCATATCCCAGCCGCCAAAGTCGACCATGCGGGCGCCTAATTGACGATGCGCTTCATTTAAAATTGTTTTTTTAGTCATTACTTTTCTCAACACAAAAAAGGACGGCACGCGAAAACCACATGCCGCCCCTCTGTCCAAAACCTGAAAGTTTAACGGCGCTTATACAGCCCTCTTTCCTCTTAGGTGGTCGCTATATAGCGCCTCTCTCCAGAGCTAATTGGCTGCTTAGTACAAAACAACCCCTCTTATGGTCCATTTGCCTGAGCGATTACGGACGGGTTACGCCTTCGGCGTCGGCCTAACACCGAGTTCTCCCAAAAGAGTTAAATTAATGTTTTATTGTACGCTGGACGAAACCTTTTTTCTACACCTGCCGGGTAGGCACCACCTATGAATATTGCCCCACCTACAGATCAAGTAGATACCAATTTATTCGTATTTTCCGTTCAAAGCAGGGCTAAAGTCTCAGCTATAGTTCTGCTAATTTAATGATTATCTAGCAATCAGCGCTCAGTAAATGCGCCACCAAAAGCCCTTGTAATCGGCTTGGCCAAATACGCCAAAACCGTTCGTTTATTCGTTTGAATATCTATCGACGCCGTCATGCCTGGCTTGAGGGTGATGTCTGCCAATTTATCATTATCTTTTTTCGAGTCCTCATCAAGAGTTACTTGAGCACGATAATAGGTTGCCGCTTGGTTATTTGAATTCTCTACCAAAGTATCTGAGCTAATATAGCTTAACGTGCCTGACAAACCACCATAAATTGAATAGTCAAAAGCATCCAGTTTGATGGAAACAGGCATATCTAAAGACAATTGACCAATATCCACTGGATTAATTTTAATCTCCACTATCATGCCATCCTCTGTTGGAGATATTTGCATCAGTTCATCACCAGATCGCAACACTCCTCCGAGAGTATTAAACTTAAGGTATTTAATAATTCCAGTCACAGGCGCTTTGATTTCAGTATGCTCTAATACACTTTGCCGCTCATCCTGTTTATACTTGGCAATATCTAACTCCGCCTCAAGTTTTGTTATTTCCTGATGAACTTTGCTCAGGTATTTATTGCGCGTGTTAGTGATTTTTCTTTGTCCTTCATCCACCTTCTGGCGAGCATTCATAACCTCGAGTTCACTGGTGCTTCCCGACGCCATCAGGTTCTCCTGCATACCAAGTACCGCCCGAGCCATACTTAAGCCAGATTTCAAACCTTCTATTTCATCGCTCAGGCTCTGTTTACGCTGTTCGTACAATCTTTTTTGGGCTTCAACAAAAACAGAAAAGCTTTTAAATTTTTCTCCGAATACAGGATCTTGACCACTCGCCTCTGCCTCTGCTCTGACAAGCGCAACACTTAAAGATGCTACTTTTGAACGACTTTCTTCAAAGGTAGCGCTAATGCGCCGCTTCTCTAAAATAGCGAGAATCTGTCCTTCAATGACAGCATCACCTTCTTTCACTAAAATTTCTGCCAGCACACCGGCATTGGCCGCTTGAACAATCTGTGTCCGCCCACTCGGAATTATTGCTCCGTTCGTACGAACAGTTTGGTCAATTTCAAATATTGAAGCCCAGGCAAAAAACATCACCAAACCAAAAAACAAAAGCAATGGCATCGAAAGCCCATCGCTATCCTCATCACTTGCGACAACCGAAACCTCTTCGCCAGCATCATCACTCATGCTACTTTCTCTCTTGATTGCATTTGACTTTTTAGCTTTTCAAGCACTTCTTTTTTAGGTCCGCTCATCACAATTTTGTTATTAGAAATAACCAAAATATCATCAACCAAATCCAACATTTCCATTTTATGCGTCACTAAAACCAACGTATGTTCAGCCTTCACTGATTCTCGAAGCGCTTTTCGAACGTTGACCTCTAACGGCCTATCCATTGATGCCGTAGGTTCATCTAGAAGCCATATTTTAGGTTTGCGCAAAAACACACGAGTAAGGTTAACTAGCTGTTTTTGCCCACCAGAAAGCCCTGTACCACCTTCGTAAATTAGTTGCTGTAAACCTTTCGGATTAGGCGCAATAACGGCTGCCAACAATCCCGTCATCCTTGCTACTTCTAGAATTTCTTGATCTCCAGGGTCGAGCATCCCTAGCGTCAAATTTTCACGTAAAGTACCGGCAAACAAACGCCCCTCTTGCTGAACTAAGCCTACATATTCAGATAGTACCGGTTTAGCAACATGAGCAAGGTCTATATCATCAAGCAAGATACGGCCTTGCTGTGGCTTATACATGCCTGATAACAACCGCAATAATGTTGTTTTTCCTGCACCTATCGGACCGAGAACACCAATTTTTTGACCCTGCCTGATGGTTAATCCTGGCACAACAAGAGCAACACGCTCTCCATATTGAACAATTACTTTTTCAAACTGAAAATTTCCTCGGACATGCTCCAGAACCACCGGCTGTTCTTGACCGTGATGGTCATCCTCCAATGCCCATAGGTGGTCCAAACCTTTAATGGCCGCCTTACAGTGCGCCCATTGCACTAAGTGCCCAGGGATAGCTACTACTGGCGCAAGAATTCGACCCGAAAGAATTGAGCAGGCAATCAAAGCACCGAGTGTAATTTCTCCTTTACTGACTAATAAAGCACCCGTAGCCACAAGTAGCATGTAAGAAACTTGCTGAAACGATGCTGATAAAAATTGTGTATGCTGACTAATTATACGCATTTTTGTTTCGTAATCCCGCGCTTCATCTGTCGTGCTCATCCACCTTGACAGCATGCGCCAACCACCCTGACCAGATTTAATTGTCTCAGCACCCTCAACAGACTCTACTAACAAACCTGTTTTAAAATTAATAGCACTATTTGCATCACTTGCCAATTCATCAACTCGGCGACGGTAATATAGTCCAGTTAAGACACTGATAACGAAAAAGATAATAGGTATTATAGCGAGTGGCTTAGCAATCATAAACAACACTGATGCAAAAATGAAAACGAAGGGAGCATCAACAATCAAATGAGAAGTAGCCGATGTTAAAAACACACGAATCGTTTCATAACCACGCATTTGAGAAGCAAGCCCCCCAACACTATTAGGTAACTGATCAAGCCTGGCATTCAAAAAACGCATATAAACGCTTCTTGCCAAACGCTTATCAACCTCGTCTGTCAACCTATCGTAAAGTTTCGCCCGCGCTTTCTTTGTGAACAGCTCATAAAGGATAGCAACAAAGATACCAAGACTGAGCACCAGTAATGTTTGAGTTGCGCCTGTCGGCACAACACGATCATAAACCTGCATGGTATAAAAAGAAGCAGCCAAGGCCACAACGTTAACAACCACCCCAGCAAGAACAATCTCAAGAAGCCTGCGTTTATGAGAAAGTACTTCGTCATAAATCAGTTTATACACGGGGCTATTGCTGGCACTAAAAGGACGAGAAAGTTGCAAGCTGGCTACCTGATAATCAACCAAATCATTATACGCAACCTCCTTCCATTCACTCCCACGCTCCTGATACCACTCAACCACCCACTGCTGCCGAGCATTAACACCTCGCAACACACCCCAGTCTCCACCAGAAGACAACAGTAACGCAGGTGTTAATGCCGGGTCCGGCGAACTTAGCCATTGCTCAGGTTTCAGATGAAGCCGATTCATCACGTGTTTTAATCCATCTTTATGGCTATAGCCAGCACCTACAGGCACTGTTTCCACCGCCTCTTGCAATGCAAGCCTGTCAATAACAACATTCTGTAACTGCGCCAAGCGTGCTATGCAGGTAAGCAACACGACTACACACCCTCCACGTCGTCAGACAATACTTGAGGTAAACCACGTACCGTCACAAACAAGCGCCAAAGAACTGTCAGACGCGATGCTTGAGTATCCGCTAATTGCACTTGAGCTACCACTAGATCGCGAGCAGCATTCATAACATCGAGCCATGTTTTACGACCCACCAAAAATTGATAACCGTAGGATTCCGACACTAAACGAGCCGCTTCTAAGGAGGACTCCAATGATAATATTCGACTTTCGAACGATAACATCAATGCATAATCTGAAGCCACTTGATCCGTCACTTCTAATCTCTGAGACTGGACCCTAGCTAACGCTGCCTCACGGCGGTGGCGAGATTCTTTTACACGAGAAAAATTGGATAAGCCCGCTCCAAAGCGCGTATTAAAACCAACATACATTCGCGCTTCTGAACCGGTGCCTTCATAAACTAAGTTGCCCTCTTGATACTCTGCTCTTAAATACAGCTCTGGCCATTTGTCGGCTTTAATTTCTTTTAATTCTGCATCTGCAGTCAAAAGCTCAGCTTGCGCACGAACAATACTGGGGCTAACGGCCAGCGCATCAATCTTCATACTGTCCATGTCAATATTGCTACTTAAGCCTCTTGGTGATGGCTGATTGACGTCTAAATCTACCTTGCTGACCGTCCGTCCGGTTAATTGAGACAATTGTGACAGGGCGATTCTTTCTTGAGCTAGCGCCACTGAGACATCTGCTTTAGCGCTCGCCAAACGCCCTTGCGCTAGAGCTAAATCACTGCTTGATGAAACGCCTTCTTTTACTCGGCTCCTTACGCGCTCAAGCAAACTTTCATGCGTAGAAAGGCTGGTCTGCCTCGCTTGACGCCTCAAGGATGCAGACAGCCAAGAACCATACTGTTGAACAACACGTATGGCTATTTCTTTTCGGGTTTCTTCAAGGGTAGCATAGCCAACGGCTTCTCTAGCCTCCGCTTTACTTAGCCCCGCCGTCAAACGACCGCCAGACCATAAAGGCTGAGTCAGCCGCACAGTGGCAACATAATCATCCCCTTGATAAGACCGGTCAGATTCGTCCGCATCAACCGCCTCCATACTAATTAAGGGCGTGGGGAAAAACTGCCAACGAGCCGTTTCCACGCCAGAGGCATACGAGCTAAGCTCCGCCTGGCGTAATTCGACTAACGGGTGCGACTTAACAGCTTCACCAATCATTTCCTGCAGCGAACTAGCAGCAACAGACCAAGAACTCATTAATAAAAAAACGGCTGTTGCAGCCAAAAATCGTTTATACACGATAGCATTACCTTTAGTTCTGTTTAATTACGCGTCTCTTTATGACGGGTAGCTCTCGTTACTAGCACCTAAACCTTATGGTACACGCTTGCACATAATTCATCGTAGATTGTAGAATATATCCGCACGGGAAACAATAAACATGTCTGGGTTTCATTGCCAGCGGGATAAATCAGGCCGTCTGTATAAGTTGTTGATAATACGCCATTAGGCGTTTCCAATTCTATGCCACCATAAGGCCTACAACTGGTGCCATACTGCCGATGGATTTCAAGTTTTCGATTAACAGTCTCTATGGCTAAAGTTGAATTGAGCAAAGAAGCCTCATCTATGCTCCATGAAACTTACAAGGTGAAATTGGCGTGAAGCGCCAAGGGAGGGCTCCATGGGGTATGCCCTATGGGTATAAAGCCCCCTCATTAAAAAAGATAAAACTCATAGCGCATCATGTCATTGACTCACTCCATGCGCCCGCCCACCTGAACACAGAGCAAGTCATAGAACCACTCCCTTGCTTAACTTGTCATGATCCAAAAATAAATTGCTTAACACCTGCTTTAGCTGACCATTACAGTAAGGCGTTTGACTTTAAATCAATAGGCGGGTTATACGCTCTCCCCGTTCAACTTGCCTTTCAAAAATCTCATCAATATCGGCTTTGTTTTTATATCGGTACCATGTTCCTTCGGGGTAGATAACTAAAACTGGCCCTTGTCCGCAACGATCTAAACAACCGGCCTTGTTAACGCGCACGCCATTAGGTTTTGCCAATCCTGCCGCTTTGATTTTTTCCTTTAGGTAATCACACAACTCTTGCGCACCATGGTCTTCACAGCTCGCTCGGCCATCTGTTCGCTTATTCGTGCAGAAAAACACGTGCTGTTTGAAATAGGACATTACTGAGCAAGCTTACAAATCATCTATCTCGCGACAACCCCATTCTGGGAATTGTTCACACACAAGCTTGTTCAAGTCTTTTTCGAATGCACTGTATTGCCTCGCTTGTGATGGCTGAGCTGTTTCTTGAGATTGGCGCTGAATCATGCCTGCCGCTAATGTGGCGTGTGTGTATTTGTCTATCACGATAAAACTACCTGTGCCTTTAATATCGCTATACCCATCGAAAGCGATGGCTTGTTTTAACGAGAGATGACACTGCGCTATTTCATTCAGTTGTAATTTATTAGCGGCGATTTTCTCTAGCGTATTTACATCGACTTTATGCTCAATTTTAACGAACTGCCCGGGCACAACGTTGCTCGCGCGCTTAATCAAATAATCGGTATTCGCCTGCATTGGCGTTTCGCTCATCCACACCAAGGTCACATCGAACTGGCTGGATATTTGAGGAATATCGGTTGTTTTAACAAGCATATCGCCACGGCTAACATCCACTTCATCTTCGAGCGTTAGGGTGATTGCCATAGGCGCAAACGCTTCGTCAATCGCCATATCGGTTTTGCCAATCGCTGGCTGAATCACTTGTTTAACCACCGAGGTTTTATTCGACGGTAAGACGGACACAGCGTCGCCAACTTTGATGCTACCTGCAGCAATCGTCCCACAAAATCCTCTAAAATCTGGATGTGGACGATTAACGTACTGAACTGGCAAGCGGAAATTTTCAAGATTAACCGTATCTTCTAATCGAATAGTGTTCAATTGCTCCATTAAGGGCACATCGCTATTCCAAGGCATATTTGCGCTGGCGTTAACGACGTTATCACCAGTAAGCGCAGAAACGGGGACAAAAACAGGGTTATCAATACCGATGCTACCAGCAAAATCCAAATACTCAGCTTTAATTTCGTTAAAACGCTGCTCACTAAAGTCGACCAAATCCATTTTATTCACGGCAACAACGATATGTTTAATGCCCAGCAAACTGGTAATGTAACTGTGGCGGCGCGTTTGTGTCTGCACGCCATGGCGCGCATCAATCAAGATAATCGCCAAGTCCGCCGTTGACGCGCCTGTTGCCATATTGCGCGTGTACTGCTCATGCCCTGGGGTGTCTGCAATAATGAATTTACGCTTATCAGTGGCAAAGAAGCGGTAAGCCACATCAATAGTAATGCCTTGCTCTCTTTCAGACTGAAGGCCATCCACCAGCAAAGCAAGGTCAATCGTTTCGCCTGTTGTGCCGTGCTTTTTTGAGTCTTTATTGATGGCCGCAAGCTGATCTTCAAAAATCATTTTACTGTCGTGTAATAAGCGGCCGATTAACGTACTTTTGCCGTCGTCCACGCTGCCGCAAGTAATAAAGCGCAGCAGCTCTTTGTTTTCATGCAGATGAAGGTAGGCTTCAATATCTGACTCAATCAGCTTGTTTTGCTCAATCGCCATTAGAAGTACCCCTCAATTTTTTTCTTTTCCATCGAGCCTGACTCATCATGATCAATCAATCTACCCTGGCGTTCAGACACTTTAGTGAGCAGCATTTCTTGAATGATTTCTGGCAATGTTTCTGCTGATGACGGCACAGCACCCGTTAAAGGGTAGCAGCCTAAGGTTCTAAAGCGCACTTTTTCCATCTTAGCGGTAGCGCGTAATTCTTCTGGCATCCGCTCGTCATCCACCATGATTTTAGTACCTCCGTATTCGACAACAAGCCGTTCTTTGGCGAAGTACAAATCGGGAATGTGGATGCCCTCTAAATAGATGTACTGCCAAATATCCAGCTCTGTCCAATTAGACAGGGGGAATACGCGGATAGACTCGCCTTTTTGGTGGCGACCATTGTAGGTGTCCCACAACTCTGGACGTTGCTTTTTGGGGTCCCAGCGATGGTTTTTGTCGCGGAATGAGTAAATACGCTCTTTTGCGCGCGATTTCTCTTCATCGCGCCTTGCACCACCAAAGACGGCATCATACTTATATTTATCAAGTGCCTGACGAAGCCCTTCGGTTTTCATCATGTCGGTGTGCATGGATAAGCCGTGCTCAAAAGGCGAGATACTCAGTTTCTGCCCTTTAGGATTGATGTGGACTATCAACTCCATGCCCACTTCTTTTGCCCGTTTATCGCGAAACGCTATCATTTCTTTAAACTTCCACGTTGTGTCCACGTGCACCAAAGGAAACGGCGGCTTTGCTGGGTTGAATGCTTTTTGCGCCAAATGCAACATAACTGAAGAGTCTTTACCCACGCTATACAACATGGCCGGATTATCAAACTCAGCCACGACCTCTCGCATAATATGAATGGATTCCGCCTCAAGCCGCTTAAGATGCGTAAGTGGTTTTTTACTTATAGCCATAAAGAATATTAAATATTGTTCATATGATTCTTAATTATATTGGATTTATGCCGTTTTTGTTCCGAAAATAACGTTGTAATTTAGCACTAAATATGAACATCCGTTATCATTAACTTACACAATACTATAAGGTTTAATCATGCAAAGAACTTTTTCACCTGCCGACATTCTTATTACTCATGCCGACCGCGTTATACGTACGTTAAGCGGCCACGCAAAAACAACTGGTCGCGCAAATCCTGCCGACGGTTTGGCCGAAACCGAACTATCAAAACAAGAAACCAAGCTATCAGCACAGCTAATGCGCGTTAACCACGCGGGCGAAGTCGCCGCTCAAGCCTTGTATCAAGGACAGGCGTTGACCGCTAAAAACAAGGCGACACAAGAAAAGTTAAATCAAGCCGCTGAAGAAGAAAACGACCATCTCGCTTGGTGTAAAAAACGCGTTAACGAATTGGGTGAGCGAACCAGTATATTGGACCCTTTATGGTACGCAGGCTCTTTAACACTTGGTGCTGTTGCTGGGCTTGCAGGCGATAAGTGGAATTTAGGCTTCCTTGCGGAAACGGAAAAACAGGTGGTTAGCCATATTGAGCGCCATCTAGACAAGCTACCTAAGGGTGATGAAAAAACACGCGCTATTCTCCAGCAAATGCGCACTGATGAGAACGAGCACGCGACAACCGCTATAGAAAACGGTGGTGCAGCCTTACCCGAACCGATCAAACAAGGCATGAAGCTCATCTCTAAAGTCATGACTAAAACGTCTTTTTGGATTTAGCACCTTATGCAAGATTGGGCAGCACGCGTTGAGTTCGACAAGCGACATATCTGGCATCCTTACACCAGTTTGAACCACCCAGAGCCCATTTTCCCTATTGTGTCGGCATCTGGCGTTCGCCTAAAGCTCGCCGACGGACGCGAGTTGATAGACGGCATGTCGTCTTGGTGGGCGGCCATTCATGGTTATAACCATCCTGTGTTGAATACTGCTGTAGAGAATCAACTAAAGTCCATGTCGCACGTTATGTTTGGCGGGCTCACGCATCAACCTGCTATTGATCTAGCTGCGACGCTTACCCATATAACGCATAAGGATTTACAACACGTTTTTTTTGCTGACTCCGGATCTGTTGCTGTAGAGGTTGCCATTAAAATGGCCATTCAATATTGGGCATCACAAGGTCACCCCAAAAAGCAACAACTGCTAACCATTAAAAACGGCTATCACGGCGACACCTTCGGTGCGATGGCGGCGTGCGACCCCGACAATGGCATGCACCATTTATTTAGAGGCGTTTTGGCTCAGCACCTGTTTGCAAAAAGCCCCAACGGTTTCGAGCAAGACGATACTGATGCGATTTCTCATTTCGAGCAGTTACTAAAAGAAAACCTTTCAACTATTGCTGCCGTTATTTTAGAGCCGCTCGTGCAAGGCGCAGGCGGTATGCGATTTTACAGTGCCGCTTATTTAAAGAGAATTTGCGCATTATGCAATGAACACGGTGTATTACTCATTCTGGATGAAATTGCCACCGGCTTTGGCCGAACAGGCTCTTTATTCGCTTACCAACAAGCCAATATAACGCCCGATATTCTATGCTTAGGAAAAGCGCTCACGGGTGGTTATTTGAGCCTAGCGGCCACATTATGCTCCCAAAAGGTTGCAAGCGGTATTTGCGACGGCGAGTACCCCACCTTGATGCACGGCCCAACTTTTATGGCCAATCCCCTAGCCTGCGCTGTTGCTAATGCTAGTTTAAAGCTGCTACTTAATTCACCTTGGCAACAACGCATCAACGCAATACAAAAGCAGCTTCAGCGAGAACTAGAGCATTGCCGCTCACTCGGCGCGGTTAAAGATGTTCGCGTAAAAGGCGCTATTGGTGTCGTCGAATTACATAAACCCATCGACATTAACTGGGTCCAGCCGCGCTTTGTCGAACTTGGTGTTTGGGTCAGGCCTTTTTCAAATTTAATCTACGTTATGCCACCCTATGTTATTGATGAGTCTGACTTGACCCGTATTACATCCGCCATGTATTCGGTTGCCTTAGAGATACACTAGCTTTACATCAAACCTCTTCGCTGGTGATAATAAAGGCTACATTATTATTGTGACCGTGATTTTCACACGTTGGCAGCGAAGTGGTGCTAATAGCTGAGCAACTATTTTCGATGGCTTGCTGAGGCTGGTTAAACAAAATATTCGTTGCAACGTCCTTTAACCATATAGTTAAGAGGAAGTACCCGTAAAAGGGTGAATAATCTCATCATTGTGCTTCCTTCACAATGTATCCAGTTTTGCATACGCTAGCATCAACCATTTACTACCTTCTGATGCAAAATTAACTTGGATACGCGCCTGCGCACCACGGCCCTCAATATTCAACACAACGCCTTTACCAAATTTTGCATGAGCCACCGCTTGCCCCATTCTAAAGCCGCCAGACGATTCACCCTTCAAACCCACGTCATAACTTTGACTAACAGGTCTAGAGACTGTCGTACCTAAACGAACTTCTTGCATTAACTCGCTTGGTATTTCACGAATAAATCGCGACGGCATTGGATACGTTTCCTGCCCATGCAACCGGCGGGACTCTGCATACGTTAAGTACAATTGCTCCATTGCCCGCGTAATGCCGACGTAGGCTAAACGTCTCTCTTCTTCCAGCTTACTTACGTCATCCACTGAACGCTGGCCGGGGAATAAACCTTCTTCCATGCCCGTTAAAAACACTAACGGAAACTCCAGACCTTTTGCTGAATGCAAAGTCATAAGCTGCACACAGTCTTCGAATTTATCCCCTTGTGCGTCCCCTGCCTCTAAGGCTGCGTGCGCTAAAAAGGAATCCAATTCGCTAAGGTTTTCGTCTACTTCCGCCTCATAAGAAAATTGCCTCGCCGCATTAATCAATTCTTCTAAGTTTTCTACCCGCGCCTCACCCTTCTCACCTTTCTCTTTTTTATGGTGCACAATAAGCCCTGAACGGCTAATCACCTGTTCGACTTGTTCATGTAAAGCCAATGAATTCAGGTCACTTGAAACTTGACGAATAAGAGATAAAAAACCGGTGAGTGCGCTCAAAGCACGGCCGCTTAGCTCTGTTCTCTCGCACAATTTACTGGCGGCTTGCCATAAGCTAATACTTTGCGCACGCGCTTGTTCACGAATAATATCTAAGGTGCGCGTACCTAAACCACGTGTTGGAGTATTGACGATACGCTCGAACGCCGCATCATTTTCATGATGTGTCGCCAATTGCATATAGGCCAGCGCATTCTTTATTTCCATCCGCTCGAAAAATCTGTGGCCGCCATACACGCGATACGGAATGCCCGCCGCCATTAAACATTCTTCAAACAAACGAGACTGCGCGTTGGAACGATACAAAATCGCACTTTTTGCGCGGGCATGACCGCTTGTTATCCATTCTTTAATTCTATCCACCACAAAACGCGCTTCGTCTTGGTCGTTGTAACCCGCATAAAGTGAAATTAACTCACCGTCTTCGCCATCGGTCCAAAGCTCTTTACCCATTCGACCATCGTTGTTAACAATCACCGCATTCGCAGCTTTTAAAATGGTACTGGTTGAACGATAATTTTGTTCAAGTCGGACAATTTTATGCGCGGCATAATCTTTTTGGAAACGATAAATATTCTCAATTTTTGCACCGCGCCAGCCATAAATGGATTGATCATCATCACCCACAACATAGAGGTTTTCTGACTCTTGGGTTAGTAAGCGTAACCACGCATATTGAATGGTATTGGTGTCTTGAAATTCGTCGACGAGAACGTGTTTAAAACGCTGCTGATAGTGTCCACGCACTTCATCGTTATCGCGCAGCAATTCATGCGCACGCAATAATAATTCTGCAAAATCAACCACACCAGAACGCTTGCACTGTGCTTCATATTCCGCATAAATTTCTAACATTTTTTGTTCGAAATGGTCACTCGATGGCGCAATATGCGCAGCGCGACGGCCTTGGTCTTTTTGCGCATTAATAAACCATTGAACTTGGCGCGGCGGCCAACGAGAATCGTCCACATCCATCGCTTTAAGCAAGCGCTTGATCATACGAAACTGGTCGTCTGAATCGAGCACTTGAAAAGCATCGGGCAAATCTAATTCTTGTGCATGCATTCTTAATAGGCGATGAGCAATGCCGTGAAAGGTGCCAATCCACATCCCGCCCACAGGTGTCTTTAACATCGTTTGCACGCGCTCGCGCATTTCACCTGCTGCTTTATTAGTAAACGTTACCGCTAAAACACCAAATGGCGACACACCTTCCACTTGTATTAGCCACGCGATCCGGTGCACCAACACTCGTGTCTTACCACTACCCGCACCGGCTAAAATTAATGCCGCTTTTTCTGTGCCACTCACCGCGTCACGCTGCGCGTCATTTAAACCATCTAATATGTGTGTAATATCCATCGATACAGTTTACCTACATTGAGTGCTGTTGACCTTGCTTGTTTGACAATCATTAGCCAGCGACTTAACCCTGGCATCAGTTCTTAAGTTCATAAATATAAGCGGTCCGCTAACTAAGGAAATTTTCACTGCCCTCCCCTTTGTTGTACAAAAACTTACCAAAGGGTTTCTTCAATTAATGGTGTTTTACGCGACCCATGAAAGGCTATTTTCGCTATTTCATCAATCTGGGCTAATTTTTTACGCATGAATTTTCCTAGGTATGCGAAAGATAGTGTTCGTAGTATCACTCAAATTAACAGCAGCCATCCTTTGAAAAAAGACCTAATAAATCGCTATATGCACATCAATATATTGTTCGTAACTCAAGCTGGACCTCCTTACGGAGGAGACAAAAGGAGTTCCACCTTAAAACGAAGAGTAAAACAGCGCACTTTGATTATTTAACTAGCAACATCACACCTTCTTATAAATTTGCGCACCTTTGCCCTTAAACTCTTGCGCCTTTTCTGACATGCCTTGAGAAATGGCATCCTGCTCATTAAGACCTTCTTTAGCTGCATAGTCTCGTACATCTTGGCTGATTTTCATGGAACAAAAATGCGGCCCGCACATGGAGCAGAAATGTGCGACTTTGGCGGATTTTTTTGGTAAGGTCTCATCGTGGTATTCACGCGCACGGTCTGGGTCTAAGCCCAGATTAAACTGATCTTCCCAACGGAACTCGAAACGCGCTTTAGATAAGGCGTTGTCACGAATTTGCGCACCCGGATGACCTTTTGCTAAGTCGGCGGCGTGTGCTGCAATTTTGTAGGTAATAATGCCAACACGCACATCTTCCTTATTCGGCAAGCCCAAATGCTCTTTAGGTGTTACGTAACATAACATGGCGCAACCGAACCAGCCAATCATCGCCGCACCAATACCTGACGTAATATGGTCGTAACCGGGCGCGATGTCTATCGTTAAGGGCCCAAGCGTGTAAAACGGAGCTTCGTCGCAGTATTCAAGTTGCTTATCCATGTTCTCTTTAATCAGCTGCATAGGTACGTGCCCCGGACCTTCTATCATCGTTTGCACATCGTGCTTCCAAGCAATTTTAGTTAGCTCGCCGAGTGTTTCTAATTCGCCAAACTGCGCCTCATCGTTAGCATCCGCCAAGGAACCAGGGCGTAGGCCATCGCCCAAGGAAAAAGACACATCGTAGACTTTCATAATTTCGCAAATGTCTTCAAAATGCGTATAGAGGAAATTTTCTTTATGATGCGCCAAGCACCACTTTGCCATGATGGAACCGCCACGTGAAACGATGCCGGTGGTTCGCTTCGCGGTCATCGGCACGTAACGTAACAATACGCCGGCATGAATCGTAAAGTAATCCACACCTTGTTCTGCTTGTTCAATAAGCGTATCGCGGAAAATTTCCCAGGTTAAATCTTCAGCCTTGCCAGCTACTTTCTCTAGCGCTTGATAAATAGGCACGGTACCAATAGGTACAGGCGAATTACGCAAAATCCACTCACGTGTTTCATGAATGTTTTTGCCTGTAGATAGATCCATAATGGTATCGGCACCCCAACGAATGCCCCAAATCATTTTGTCTACTTCTTCTTCAATCGATGATGTAACCGCTGAGTTACCTAAGTTGCCATTAATTTTAACAAGGAAGTTACGGCCAATAATCATCGGCTCTACTTCGGGATGATTGATATTTGCAGGGATTATGGCGCGGCCCCGGGCAATTTCATCACGCACAAATTCTGCGGTAATCGCTTCTGGAATATTCGCGCCAAACGATTCACCGGGGTGTTGTTCGGCATTTATTTCTGAGCGTTTCATGTTCTCACGAATGGCGATATATTCCATTTCTGGCGTAATAATGCCTTTCTTCGCATAATGCATTTGGCTGACGTTAGAGCCCTTTTTTGCACGTCTTGGCGCATGGATATGCTCAAATCTCAAACTGGATAATTCAGCGTTACTTTGTCTTTCTTGGCCAAACTGCGAACTTGGCCCGGCTAATAATTCGGTATCGTCTCGTTCTAATATCCAAGGTTCACGCACATTCGGCAATCCTTTGCGCAAATTAATCATTGCGGCAGGGTCTGTGTAAACGCCTGAACAATCGTATACATACACATCTGGGTTTTTTTCTGCACCGAAGCTTGTGGGCGTATCGGCTAGGGAGATTTTTCGCATGGGCACGTTAATATCCTCACGCGAACCTTTTATATAAACTTTTTCTGAATTCGGCAGTGGCACAATCGCCGCCGCTTGCATGGTTTCAGTTTTTTTCTGGAAATCTTTTGGAATTGCACTCATAACAGGCTCTTGTCGTGGATTAATTTGACTCTCTAAAGTGGTTCATATTACCCTGATTCCCATGTAGAACAACTAAAAATGAATGAAGCCTTGGCGGTATAATGGATTGCAACTAACCCATCCCATCACCCAACAGGTGCAGCCAAGACAGTCGAATATATTACCGTACAAACTTAAAACAACCAACCAGCAATTGACATCAAGAGCAGGATTGTTAGTTGTTGGGCAGATAATGAAACAATTAGAATGATCAAAAAAGTATTGGCCACCACTTTGAGGCGCCCAAAAGCAATCAAGGTATACGTGCCTATTCATACCTAGAAACCCTTATTTTAATGCAACATGAAGGTTCTTTTCATTTAGATGAAGTAAAGCATTTTCATGATGACCCAACGCTAGTACAGACGCTTGGCACACAACAGATGCCCAAAGCCTGTGCACTTAGCAACCGGTTAAGGCGTATGGGTAATAACGGACAAGGCTTAGCACCCTTATCTAATGTGAATAAAGGCGCATTGAAAGCAGCATTACATCACTGTAAAGAAATCACGCTTGATATTGATGCCACACAAATCATCAGCCATAAGGCGGACGCTCAATATGCTCTTGCAGCCAAACTCGTTAAAACAGGCAGGCAGTTTTTTTAAAATAAAAGAAAGACACCACGTTTTACTTGACGCAGTATTAACTAGAATAAGAATGATTGAACCTCTTGTTATCTAGTTATTAACTTCACTCTAGGGTAAATTGACAAGATAGATCCGTCTAAAAATGATATTTTTAGGCAAAGAAGTCAAAAAAACCAAATGTTATGTCATTGCGAGAAAATAGGGCTCGAAAATTTAATTACCGCCGCTAAATTAACAAAAAAACGGACATTTAATGGCTGGAAATCAAAGTTGAGACTCTATGTGTGAATTTAGGCCTAATGCTTAATTTGTCATGACCACTTGTTTTAATCTAAAAATAAATCTGCCTGCAGAGACTTCGTCGAATCAATCGCATATTGGTCAAAATTAGTCACGCCTTGTTTGCGTAATATTTCCTCATCGCCAAAGAAGTTTCCTGTACACGTTGTGCTGCCTTGTTTGAAAATTTCACACGCCGCATCCGCAACAATTTCTGGTGTACGGCAATTCCCCACATTAACCATATCACCCAGCATCGCCAGCGCCGCCGTTCCAATCACAGTTCGAGGCCATAGCGCGTTAACGGCAATACCTTGCGACTTAAATTCTGCTGACATACCCAATACACACATACTCATGCCATATTTTGCGATGGTGTACGCTAAATGGTTTTTAAACCATTTAGCCTTCAGGCTTAACGGCGGTGACAGCATTAAAATATGCGGGTTATCCGATTTTAACAAATAAGGTAACGCCGCCTGTGAACAAGCATATGTACCGCGCGTATTAACATCCATCATTAAGTCAAACCGTTTCATCGGTGTATCTGCCGTACCCGTTAAACTGATAGCACTGGCGTTATTTACTAACACGTCAATGCCACCGAAATGTTCTGCTGTTTGTGCCATTGCTGATGTAACACTCTCGCCATCTCTAATATCTAATTTAATAGCTAAAGCCTTACCACCAGCTTCTTTAACCGATTTTGCAACAGTATGTATTGTGCCAAGAAGCTTCGGGTGTGGCGTATCCGATTTTGCTGCAATAACAACATTTGCACCCTCTTTTGCAACGCGCAACGCAATAGCCTCACCAATCCCACGGCTGGAACCTGTAATAAAAACTGTTTTACCTTTTAATTTAGACACCTTACCCTCTTCATGATTCGCCAAATTTAGCTTTTCTTTTTTCGCTGAACGCCGTCACGCCTTCTGCGAAATCTTTCTCTAACATACTTTGTCGGAAGTTTATGGCTTCTTGGTCTAATTGCTCGTTCAGGCTTACATCAAACGTTTGGTTAAGTAATTCCTTCGAGCGCCTCAGCGCATATTTTGGGCCGCAACAAAGTTGAGTGGCGAGCTTTTCAGTCTCAGAATCTACCTCGACACTTGACACGACCCGATTCAACATCCCCCACGATTGCGCTTGTTGCGCGGAAAACCTATCGCCGGTAAGAATCAGTTCTGCTGCTTTTTTCTGCCCGACTGCTCGTGGTAAGAAATATGTCATGCCACCATCTGGGCTTGCGCCAATATGACAATACGCTGCAGTAAACACACTATCCTCAGCAGCGATCGCAAGGTCACAGGCCAACATAAGACTTAAGCCAAAACCTGCGACAGCACCTTTAATGCAAGCGATTACTGGCTTATCCATTGATACAATGTTACGAATAGTGCTGTGCACATTATCAAATATATCTTTTGGGTACGCCGACTCCCCTTCTTGCGCATATGCATCGGCTAACTTTTTAAAGTAGCTAATATCGCCACCTGCCATAAAATGATCACCAACGCCCATCACAACAACACATTTAATCGTTTTATCATTTTTCAATGATAGCGCTGCTGCTTTTAAGCCTAGCGTCATATCGTAATCCAAAGCATTCATCACATGAGGCCGATTTAAAATTAAATAACCTATCGGTCCTTTCGTTTTAATTTGAACAGAAGACATACCTTTTCCTTCGCTGCACTATTAACTTATACCAACGGCATAAGTTTTATTCAGCCTTAATACTGAACATATTTGTTGTTTTTGCAACCAAAATCGCACAACGTTTCGCACGTATACAGTGAATTATATAAAACACCTATGCACTAACACTGATTAATTAGGTCTATTAACTGAGGTTTTTTGTTGTAAGATTGCTCAGCAATAACTTACTTTTTAACATCTGACCGACAAGGAAAAGCAACATGGATAGACCTTGGTTAAGTAGTTACCCAGACGGTGTTAGCGCCGATATCGACATTAACAAATATTCGTCTGTTGTTGAAATTTTAGAAAAGAGCGTTATAGAGTTTTCAGATAAGCCTGCTTTGAGCAATTTCGGTAAGACCCTCAGTTATTCAGAACTCTCACGCGCCACTACTTCTGTAGCAGCCTATCTGCAAAACACACTGTGTCTTAAAAAAGGCGACTGCGTTGCGATTATGATGCCCAACTTATTGCAAAACCCCATCTCTATTTTTGCCGTGCTCAAAGCAGGTTTAACCGTTGTTAACACCAATCCTTTATACACTCCACGCGAACTTCGTCATCAATTAAAAGACTCTGGTGCTAAAGCTATTATTGTGGTCGAAAATTTTGCCCATACTGTCCAAGAGGTGCTTGATGATACAGAGGTAGAGCACGTCATCGTAACCAAAATGGGCGACATGCTCGATTTCCCAAAATCAATCGTCATTAACCTAGTTGTTAAATACCTTAAAAAAATGGTGCCTGATTTTTCTCTGCCTAAGTCGATTCCATTCAAAACCGTTTTATCTGAAGGCTCGCAATTGAGTTTAACGCCCACTCATCTCACGCATGATGATATAGCCTTTCTACAATATACTGACGGAACAACAGGTGCGGCCAAAGGCGCCATGCTGACGCATAAAAACATGGTTGCCAATATGCTGCAGGCCTCCGAATGGATTAAAAATGATGTTATTCCAGGCCAAGAAATTATTATTACCGCCTTACCGCTTTACCATATTTTTTCGTTAACCGCTAACTGCCTCGTCTTTATGGAGGCTGGTGCAAGAAACATTCTTATTACCAATCCCAGAGATTTCAAAGGCTTTGTAAAAGAACTCAGCGGCGTCCCCTTTACTGCCATAACGGGTGTTAACACTCTATTCAATGCGCTCATCAATACCGAGGGTTTTAAAGAGATTGATTTTTCCAGTCTTAAAATAACCATTGGCGGCGGTATGTCAGTGCAGCGTGTTGTTGCGGCTAAATGGAAACAAATTACGGGCTGCACTCTTGTTGAGGCGTTCGGGCTAACTGAAACGTCGCCCGCTGTTTGCATCAATCCATTAAACATTAAGGAATACAACGGCAGTATTGGCCTGCCGGTTTCCTCTACGTATTGCAAACTCATTGATGATCAAGGTGGCCTCGTTGCTGATGGCGAAGCTGGAGAGTTATGCATTCAGGGCCCACAAGTAATGCAAGGTTATTGGAACTTACCTGATGAGTCAGCCAATGTTTTTACTAAAGACGGCTGGTTAAAAACAGGTGATATTGCAAAAATGGACGATAACGGCTTTTTCTATATCGTAGACAGGATTAAAGACATGATTTTAGTGTCTGGCTTTAACGTTTACCCTAACGAAGTTGAAAATGTCATCGTTGAACACGAAGGTGTTTTAGAGTGTGGTGTGATTGGCGTTCCTGATGGAAATCACGGCGAATCAGTTAAAGCCTTCGTCGTACGAAAAGACGATTTTCTCACCGAAGAAGCACTATTAGATTTCTGCAAAGAAAGCCTAACCGCTTACAAAAAACCCAAAGAAATTGTCTTTATTAAAGAACTACCAAAAAGCAATGTTGGCAAGGTTCTTAGGCGTGCACTTAGGTTTATGTAGCTAACGGCCTCTTAAGACCTCAGCACGTGTACTTACACCGCCGGCGCAGGCAGCACCCGCTACGCTTGTACTTACACCGCCGGCGCAGGCAGACAAAGAGCGTCACGCTCGTATTGCAGTCACTCGTGCCGAAGGAGGGCCTCCTTTTACAACAGACAAGCGACACTATGGGCTGACACGAACTCGATTCATGGGGCTAGATAAAAATGCCACCGTCTATGGCCTCGCTGCTATGGCGTTAAACATTCGTAAAGGCGCAAATTTTCTGACGCGGTATGGTTTGCCTTGCCTGAACTAAGTTATATAGGATAGATTCGCTGTGTTGCATAAAAAACCCAAGAAACGATCAAAATCAGCTTAAATTAAGGACATAACCACATATTTATGCAAAAAATATAGAACATAAAACAAAAACACATGTTTAACAATAAAATTGAGATGCTATGCTGAGGTCTGTCTTACATAAAGAAAATGCCTTGTATCTTTTAAATTAACGTTAGCGTAAAGTAAGGGCATATTAAGTAACAAGGCTTGACATGAAAGATACTTTATATACAGCAACTGAATTAGCAGACACTCTTGGCGTCTCGTCCCGCACACTCAGGTTTTACGAAACAAAACTCCTTATTAACCCTAATCGCGTAGGTAATAGGCGTATTTACAATTACCAAGACCACGCACGAATGCAACTTATCTTAAGAGGTAAGCGTATAGGTTTCTCATTGGACGATATACGGGAGTTTTTAAACCTCTATGACAGCAACACCGATAAAACCGCTCAGATACAATTACTCGTCAATAAAATCTCACGCCGAATTGACCAACTAACTGAGCGGCACAAAGATATCGAAACAACCTTGTGCGAATTAAAGGAAATTCAATCAATGGCTCTAGAAACACTTAAAAATAAACCCAAAATTAGATGGAGCGCACCATGAAAAACGTCGTCATTGCAGCTTATGTACGGTCCCCACAAACTTTCGCGCACAAAGGTGCCTTAGCTTCGGTTAGGCCAGATGCCCTTGCAGCGCAAGTCATCGCAGGGTTGCTCGATAAAACGGGCATTGATCCGAGCACGATTGAAGACGTCATTATGGGCTGTGCCTTCCCAGAAGGTGAGCAGGGCCTTAATATTGCAAGACTGTCCGCTCTTATGGCTGGTATGCCACAATCTGTTGCGGGCGTTACCGTTAATCGCTTTTGTGGTTCGTCTATGCAAGCCATTCATATGGCCGCAGGTGCTATTCAAATGAACGCAGGTGATGTGTTTATTTGCGGTGGTGTTGAGTCGATGAGCCGTGTCCCGATGGGTGGCTATAACCCCATGCCGAACCCAGCTTTACCAACAGCCTATATGAGCATGGGAGAAACCGCAGAGAACGTTGCAAAACAGTACAACTTAAGCCGAGAGCAACAAGACAAATTCGCCCTTCTTAGCCAGAAGAAAGCCGCAACGGCTCAAGAGAACGGATACTTTAATGACGAAATTATCGCTATTTCCACAAAACAAGGCACGGTCACAAGTGATGGCTGTATACGACCTAATACCAGCATAGATGACTTGGCCAATTTAAAACCAGCTTTCTTAGCTAATGGAGGCACTGTCACCGCAGCAAGCACATCGCCTCTTACCGACGGCGCTTGTGCTACATTAGTTTGCAGCGAAAATTATGCAAAGCAGCATGGCTTAACCCCGCTTGCGCGTATTAAAAGCATTGCCGTTGCAGGTTGTGCCCCAGAGCTTATGGGGCTTGGGCCTATTGCCGCAACTGAAAAGGCTTTACAACGTGCCTCTTTGAACATTGAAGACATCAATATTATTGAAATTAACGAAGCCTTTGCCAGCCAATCTATCGCCTGTATTGAGGCGCTGAAAATAAACTCTAATCGCGTCAATATAGACGGCGGCGCAATCGCATTAGGACACCCGTTAGGTGCAACTGGCGCACGTATTACCGGCAAAGCCGCCGCATTACTGGCACGTGAGAAAAAACAGTATGCGTTAGCTACTCAGTGCATTGGCGGCGGGCAAGGTATTACAACCATATTGGAGTCCATCTAATGGAAATTAAAACCGTTGCTGTTATTGGCGCGGGAGTCATGGGTGGCGGTATTGCTGCCCAAATTGCCAACGCAGGTGTCAAAGTATTGTTATTGGACATTGTTCCAAAAAATACCGATAACCGAAGCGTCGTCGCCCAATCAGCCATTCAGAAATTGCTAAAGGTTAAGCCTGCAGCGCTCATGCACAAACGCAATGCCAAACTTATTACAGCGGGTAACTTGGAAGATAATTTAAACGATTTGGCGCACGTCGATTGGATTATTGAAGTCATTATTGAGAATTTGGATTTAAAACAAGCGCTCTACAAAAAAATTGATGCCGTTCGAAAAACAAGTTGTATCGTTTCATCCAACACATCAACATTGCCGTTAGCTGACTTAGCGGTAGGGTTATCAAAAAGCTTCAGGCATCATTTTTTAATCACCCATTTCTTTAACCCGCCACGCTATATGCGTTTGCTTGAGATCGTTGAGGGCCCTGATACGAAGCCAGGCATTACGGATACTCTCTGTCACTTTTGCGACCACCAATTAGGTAAAGGCATTGTTAAGTGCAACGACACACCCGGTTTTATAGCCAATAGAATTGGTGCGTATTGGATGCAAACCGCCATGCTTGAGTGTATGCGACTAGACCTAAGCGTGGACGAAGCCGATGCCATTTGTGGTCGCCCTATGGGCTTTCCTAAAACAGGCGTGTTTGGTTTAATGGATTTGATAGGCCTTGATTTGATGCCTCATATTTTGGATTCCATGATGCACTCCTTACCAAAGAGCGATGCTTTTCATGAGCAGGCACATATTCCAGACGTGGTGAACAGCATGATTAGCGAAGGTTATACCGGTCGTAAAGGCAAAGGAGGCTTTTATAGGTTGAATAAATCCGCAGGTAAGAAAACTAAAGAGTCTGTGGATTTAAAGACAGGAAAATATGCGCGTAGCGAAACAGCGGCGCTTGATTCATTGAAGCCCTCTATTGCAAACGAGTTAAAAAAACTAGTGAGTTTTGACGATAAAGGCGGTGAATTTGCATGGTCTGTTCTGTCAAAAACACTAACTTACAGCGCAGGGCTCATTCCAGAAATAGGCGATAACATTGAAGCTATCGACCGCGCAATGAAGTTAGGTTACAACTGGAAACACGGTCCTTTCGAGCTGATCGACAAAATCGGCGTTGACTGGTTTATTGATAAACTGGAATCTAAACAACAGCCCATCCCAGCCATACTTGCCGCAGCAAAGAACAAAACCTTCTACCGTTTTGAAGCGGGTCAACGCCAATGTCTTAATTTAACAGGCGAGTACCGAACACTAAAACGAGAAGAAGGCATTGTACTCCTCGAAGACATTAAACGGCAGCAACAGCCCGTTAAGAAAAACGCCTCTGCCAGCTTGTGGGATATTGGCGATAGCGTTCTATGTCTAGAGTTTCACAGCAAAATGAACTCTATTGATCCGGATATTCTTGCCATGATCGATACCGCTGTCGCTATTATTCCGAATAAATACAAAGCCCTTGTTTTGTATAACGAGGCTGATAACTATTCTGTTGGCGCAAATATTGGTTTAGCCTTATTCGCCGCTAATGTAGCCGCTTGGGCGCAAATAGAGGCGATGGTTAAGTCGGGCCAAGATACTTACAAAGCCTTAAAACACGCCCCCTTTCCTGTCATTGGCGCACCAGCGGGTATGGCGCTTGGCGGCGGCTGTGAAAGCTTACTACATTGTGATGCGATACAAGCGCACGCCGAGTCGTATATCGGCTTAGTTGAAGTCGGTGTTGGGCTTATTCCAGCTTGGGGTGGCAGCAAAGAGGTACTAACACGCTGCATGCTAGACCCTAAGCGCGCTAAAGGCCCTATGCCTGCCATCAGCAAGGCATTTGAAATTATTAGCACGGCCACCGTTTCCACCTCTGCTGCGGAAGCTAAAAGCCACTTATTTATGGCAAAGTCCGATGGCATCACCATGAACCGTGAGCGCTTATTATTCGACGCAAAGAACAAAGCATTATCTATGCTACCCGATTACTCACCTATTGAAGTTGAGGAAATATCTTTACCAGGTGCAACGGCACGTACCGCGCTTAATTTAGCCGTTGCCAGCTTTGTGCAAGCAGGCAAAGTAACTGAATACGACGGCGTCATTGCTGACCAACTTGCATTAGTGCTTAGTGGCGATGAAACAGACATTGCCGATCTTCATAGCGAAGATGACTTACTAACACTTGAACGCAAAGCCTTTATGGCACTCATCAAGCAAGATAAAACGCTCAACCGCGTTCAGCACATGCTCGAAACAGGCAAACCTTTAAGGAATTAAATATGCTTATTTTCAAACCTCCCATTGAAGACACCAAGTATCTCATTGACGAATTTTTAGATACCTCTGAATTATCGAATATAGGCGTGTTCAAAAACATGACACCAGACTTAACCGATGCCATATTTGAAGAAGCCGGAAAAATATCCGAGTCGCTACTTTTCCCCCTTAACAGAAGTGGCGATGAACATGGTTGTACATTAGACAGTGGAAACGTTACAACAGCTGACGGATTTAAAGAGGCCTATCAAGAAATAACACAAGCAGGCTGGGGAAACTTAACCTGTCACGAACAGTACGGAGGACAAGGGCTTCCGCACTACATCGCTAACGCAGTGGATGAAATGATGGTATCTGGCAATATGTCATTCAGCATTTACTTCGGTCTTACTATCGGTGCTTACAATGTGATAGAACGCTTTGCTTCGGATGATATTAAAGAGCAATATTTGCCAAATATGGTATCAGGCAAATGGAGCGGCACCATGTGTTTAACTGAGCCGCATTGCGGAACTGACTTGGGACTTATTCGATCAAAGGCCAGCCCCCAAGACGACGGCAGCTACAATATCAACGGTAGTAAAATATTCATTTCTGCTGGCGAACATGATTTAACTGAAAACATATTGCACCTCGTTCTTGCTCGAACGCCTGATGCGCCTAAAGGCATAAAAGGCATTAGTCTGTTCCTTGTTCCTAAAATCAACGTGTCTAAAAATGGAGAGCTTGGTAAACATAACAATGTTACTTGTAGCGGTATTGAACATAAGATGGGCATTAAAGCATCTTCCACTTGTGCGATGGAATTTGATAATTCTAATGGGGTTCTTGTTGGAGAGTTAAACAAAGGTATGAAAGCCATGTTTATTATGATGAATAGCGCTCGCATTCACGTTGGCATTCAAGGGCTAGCGGTTGCTCATACATCTTATTGTGCTGCCGTTGATTATGCTAAACAAAGGCTTCAAGGTCGTGCATTAACTGGCGCAAAAAACCCAGGAAAGCCAGCAGACTCACTCATTGTTCACCCCGACGTGCGGCGCATGCTGATGACCATGAAAGCTTATACCGAAGGGGCCCGCGCATTAAGTACATGGTTATCCTTCAAACTCGATGTTTCGCATCATTCGCCAGACCTTATAAAAAAACAACAAGCAGACCAGCTCGTTTCACTACTAACCCCTGTGTTCAAATCATTCTTAACCGACATGGGCGAAACTGTCACTAGCCTTGGTATGCAAATATACGGCGGACACGGCTATATTCGCGAGAACGGCATGGAACAATATTTGCGCGATGTGCGAATTTGCCAAATTTACGAAGGGACCAATGGCATACAGGCGCTTGATTTAGTGGGTAGAAAACTCCCTGCTCATATGGGCAAATCATTACGTTATTTTTTCCATCCCTTATCCACTTTTCTAGAACAGCACGCTGATGACGAACAATTAAGCGTGTATATAAACCCACTTTCAAAGTCATTCTTCAGATTACAAAGCGCAACCTTATTTATTGCACAAAGAAGCCTATCCAATCCGGATGAAGCAGGCGCAGCTGCAAGCGATTACCTGAAATTATTTGGCTTCGTCGCTATGGGTTATATGTGGGCGCAAATGGCCGAAAAATCCATCTATCACAAAGCAAACATGTCTGATGAATTTTATGATGCAAAGCTTAAAACAGGTTTGTTTTATATGCAGCGATTACTACCCCAAACAGGCTCGTTGCTGTCTAGTATTATGTCTGGGTGTGGCAACACAATGAGTTTAGCGGAAACTCAGTTTTAAATAGATGAATAACGTCGTTAAGCTATTCCCTACGCTAGACCACCACAGGTTTCGTAGTACCCCATTGTTTACAGCTTGGGCAATACCAATTTAATTCAACAGAGCTAAAGCCGCAGTTCTTACACTCAAAGCTAATGGGCTTTTCTTCAAAATTTTGAATAATATTGCGTAAAAAGCTGGACTCCGTGTCTCCATTCTCATCACCGATTTTTGCATACAGCCTTAAATACCCTTGATTCGGATTCTCGAGCAATCGTTTATGTAAAAATGTCGCCGCTTCCTTGCTGCTTTTTTGCTCCACCAACACATCAATAAACCGGCTCATTACAATCGTTGAGTCGTTACCCGCTTGCAAGTCAGCTAAAAAATTAAATTTCGCTTTCGGTTTGCCAATTTGATCAAAGCAAGTAAGAATTAAATTGAGGTAAACAGGAATAAAACGCTTATCTTGCTTCGATATGGCCATTATCAATTTCAAAGCATGTTTATAATCACTCTTTTCTACTGCAAGCTCTGCACTAATTACATTAGCCCTAACGCATGACGAGTCTATTCTTAGCGCCTTCTTTAAGTCATTACGAACGGCGACATCATCACCTTGTTTTTTATGGAGCAGCGCCAATTCACAATGCAATTGTGATAATAAAACAGGCTGTTTACCAGCACCCATCATTTCCAACTTAAACGTGTAGTCAATCGCTTGTTGCCACTCTTTCTCTTGTTGAAAAATTGATAGCAGTTGCTTAACAGCATGGACACGAAATACTGTGTCTTTTTCAAGCTCAAGGAAAATATTCTCTGCTCTATCGAGCAAGCCGGCTCGCATATAATCTAAGCCCAATTCGTTTAACGCATTCGAGCGAGCTTGCTGATTAATTTGGGGACGTGCAATAAGGTTTTGATGAAGGCGTATCGCCTTTTCTACTTCACCACGTTGACGAAATAACGTACCAAGCGCCAAATGAACCTCTATTGTTTCATCATCAACTTCTAACAAGTCGATAAAGACACTGATCGCCTTATCTGGCTGTTCATTTAAAAGGAAGTTCAGGCCTTTAAAGTAACCATCATGCTCGCTCGAAGATGACTTTTCTTTCGAATGATAATGTTTTGAGGCAACGTACCATCCGCTGGCAGCTGCTACAGGTAACAGCATAATTGCAATTTCAAACATTTAATTTATACGCTTAGTAGGATACGTTCGTAAACTTGAGACTTCTTTCTTACTGATAGCGGCTTCTTTGGTTAATTTCGAATAACGACGGCGCCAGACTAAAGTGCTCCAAACTTTTGAGCTCAATCCCACCAAGGTACCAAGGATAAATGCACCGAGAAGCGCAAATGACAAGGGGATTTCCAACCAACCGTAGTAGTAGTTGATTTTAATGGGTGCCGAATTTAGTATAGACAGCACAAAACCTACAACCAAAATAGTGACAAATAATAATAAGTATATAAATTTCATGATCTCTTCTTGGAGCTATTCCATTAAAAAGCTTGCTTAATTATAGCTAGTAAAAAAGCTCCTAAAAGGAGCTTTTTTACTATTTAATTCTGTAGTTATCTTTCGCTTCATCAACCCGAACCCTTAATTCCTTACCTGGTTTAAAGTGAGGGACATATTTACCTGATAGAGCAACTGGCTCACCGTTTTTAGGATTTCTTCCAACCCGTGGCGGACGATAATGTAAAGAAAAGCTACCGAAGCCTCTTATTTCAATTCGTTCTCCAGATGCTAATGCAAGACTCATTCTTTCCATGATGCATTTAACCGCCAACTCAACGTCCTTATAAGGGAGATGGTCTTGTTGGTCTGCTAATTTTTCAATTAATTCTGATTTTGTCACATCATCACCTTTCAAACTAAATCAACTGGAATCCTTACGTATTCCTGTTCAATGAAACTTATCTTCCCGCCGCCTCGGCACGAAATAAGAGTGGGAATAATTTCCCACCCTATTTCTATTCGAGTTACTTATCATCCATAGAACTTTTAAAGATATCACCCAATGTCGGCGCACTAGAACTTTGAGTAGCGTAATCACTGATCACTGCTTTTTCCTCATCGTTATCTTTAGCTTTTATTGATAAATTAATTATTTTGTTTTTGCGGTCAATACCAATGAATTTAGCTTCTATTTCATCACCTTCTGTTAATACATTTCTTGCATCATCAACGCGGTCTCGATTTAGTTCTGAAGCACGTAGATAACCTTCAATACCATCAGCTAGTGTAATCACAGCGCCTTTAACATCAGCTTCTTTCACAATACCTTTCACAATACTGTTCTTGCCGTTTTTATCTAAGAAGTCTTGGAACGGATCTTGTTCAAGCTGTTTGATACCTAATGAGATTCTTTCACGGTCTGAGTCAATCGCTAAAATGACTGTTTCAATTTCCATACCTTTCTTATAGGTCAATAGGTCTTCTTCACTATTTTCATCCCATGAGATGTCAGATAAATGAATTAGACCATCAATGTCACCATCTAAACCGATGAATACACCGAAGTCCGTGATAGATTTGATAAGGCCAGTGATTTTATCGCCCTTCTTATGGATAGCTGAGAAGTCTTCCCAAGGATTGCCTTTACATTGCTTCATACCCAATGAGATACGGCGGCGACTGTCATCAATTTCAAGCACCATAACTTCAACTTCATCACCCAATGCAACCACTTTTGCAGGGTTTACATTTTTGTTTGTCCAGTCCATTTCCGATACGTGAACAAGGCCTTCGATACCATCTTCAATTTCGATAAAGCAACCGTAATCTGTTAAATTTGTCACACGTCCATTGATCTTTGATTGCACAGGATAACGACTTAAGATGTTCACCCAAGGGTCTTCACCTAATTGTTTCATGCCTAGAGAGACACGTTGCTTCTCTTCGTCGTAACGTAAAACAATCACTTCAATATCTTGACCAATTTTAATCACTTCAGATGGATGCTTAACGCGTTTCCAAGCCATATCAGTGATATGTAACAAACCGTCCACACCGCCTAAATCGATAAATGCGCCGTAATCTGTAAGATTTTTAACCATACCTTTAAGCACAGCACCTTCTTTCAAGTTTTTAAGCAATTCTTCACGTTCTGCGCTGTATTCTGTTTCTAGAACAGCGCGACGAGACACAACAACGTTATTACGTTTTTCATCAAGTTTAATCACTTTAAACTCTAGATCTTTACCTTCTAAGAAGGTTGTGTCACGTAAGGGTCGCACATCAACAAGTGACCCCGGTAGGAACCCGCTTAAGCCGCCCACTTCAACTGTGAAGCCGCCACGCACTTTGCCGGTGATAACACCTATAACTGTTTCTTTTTCTTCCGCTGCTTTTTCAAGGAATTTCCAAGCGGCTGCTTTCTTCGCTTTATCACGTGATAATAGCGTTGAACCCAAGCCATCTTCAACCATCTCCAAGACCACTGCGACTTCATCGCCAATAGCAACTTCAAGTTCACCTTTTGCGTCAACAAACTGCCAACGCGGGACATTACCTTCAGATTTTAGATTTGCATTTACAATCACTGAGTCGTTAGTGATATCCACCACTAGACCTGTAATTAGCGTGCCTGGGGTAAGTTCTGCGGATTTAATACTTTCTTCAAATAGTTCTGCGAAATTTTCGCTCATGCCATTCTCTTTATTTATTTTTAAAAACAGAATAGTTTTTAAAAACGGTTCGTTAAAAAAAGCTTGAGCCATATGAACTCAAACCACCTGTTTCTCAATTTATTGAGACGTTACTTTATTTATTATCTAAGGAGTCTAGAACCTGCTGAACAACCTCATCAATCGTGCTACTAGACGAATCTATGTAAATCGCACCATCTGGAACCGTTAGCGGGGAGGCCGAACGATTTTTATCTCGCTCGTCTCTTTGCTCTATATCTTCAATAACATTGTGTAGGTTAGCACTAATTCCTTTCTCAATCAACTGCTTATAGCGCCTTTTACCCCTTTCCTCGGCACTAGCTGTTAGATAAACCTTATGTCGAGCATTAAAAAAAACAACGCTTCCCATGTCTCTACCGTCCGCTACTAGCCCGGGGGCTTTCTGAAACCCTTGTTGCTTTGCCAATAAGCCGCGTCTAACCATTGGAAATATGGCTATTTTTGAAGCAGTATTGCCAACCTCTTCTGTTTGCAGTTTTTTCTGTACCTGTTCACCATCAAGGTAGGCGGCCCAAGCACCCGAAGCACTTTGCTTAAACTCTATATCAATGCGCCGAATTAATGCTGCAATCTCAAACTCATTGCTGATATCTATATCGTTTTTGATTGCCGCAACACCTAATGCCCTATAGATCGCTCCACTGTCTAAATAGTGCCAACCTAGTTTTTCTGATATCCGCTTAGAAATTGAACCTTTCCCAGAACCGCTTGGTCCATCAATGGTCAGTACGGGAGCTAATTCATCTGAACCGCTCATTGCGTAGAAATCTTGAAACCGCAAAACAGAGCCAATTCCACAAAGCTCGGAAAAGACGTGCCGACATTCTCGCAATTATTTATTTTAATAGCGCTTCGTGACTGTAATCCAGCAACGGCAAACGCCATTGCAATTCGATGATCATCAAAACTTTCCACCTCACCTCCTTGCACATCTCCACCCTCAATAATCATACCATCAGACGTTGCTTGAGCACTCACACCTAGCGCCTGCAAACCATCAGCCATTGTTTGAATTCTATCGCTTTCTTTAACGCGTAGTTCCTCAGCGCCTGTGACAACTGTCTTACCCTTAGCGTAAGCCGCCGCCACAAAAAGCACAGGGAACTCATCAATCGCTAACGCCACCAGTTCTTCGGGGACATTGATACCGTTTAAGGCACAACTCCTTACACGAATATCGGCAACATTCTCACCGCCAACCTCACGCCTATTTAATAACTGAATATCTGCTCCCATCAGCAATAAAATATCTATGATCCCCGTTCTAGTTGGGTTAATACCAACATGTTCAAGTGTAATATCTGAATTAGGGGTCATCGATGCTGCGACTAAAAAAAACGCCACTGATGAAATATCCGACGGTACATCAATTGACATTCCTTTTAAACGGCCACCACCTTTGAGTGACACAGCATTCCCCTGCGTTTTAACAGCATACCCAAAGCCTCTCAACATCCGCTCGGTATGGTCACGCGTAACAGCAGGCTCCACAACGGTTGTTTCACCTTCTGCGTACAAACCTGCCAACAATAAGCAAGATTTTACTTGCGCACTGCCCATCGGCATTTCATAGCGAATACCTGACAGTTGTCCATCGCCATAGATTTGCAATGGCGATGTACCCCTATCCGTACTGCCGACTTTTGCTCCCATTTGCGCCAATGGATCTAACACACGGCGCATCGGACGTTTTGTCAACGAACTATCGCCCGTTAATACGCTATCAAATACTTGCCCTGCCAAAATACCGGATAACAAGCGCATCGAAGTGCCTGAATTTCCAACATATAAATCACTTTTCGGCTTTTTCAAACCATACAAACCAACGCCATGGATACGTAATCTACCTTCACCTAACCGTTCGATTTTAACGCCCATACTTTGGAATGCTTTTAAGGTCGCTAAAGCGTCCTGCGCTTCCAAAAAACCATTAACCTCTGTTACGCCTTCAGCAAGGCTTCCCAACATAACGGAACGATGTGATATCGACTTATCACCAGGAACACGAAAGTTCCCACTTAAACCGGCACTTAGGCTCGATACCATTGTTTTCATTTGATCTTTTTAAGTTAAATTTTTATCGGGTTTAAGGCTCAAGTAATATCCTCTCGCGGCCTGTGCCGATTCAAAAATATCGAGTAAACCTTGCTTATCTTTATTCGCGATTAGCTCACAAATAGTTTCGTTAAGCTGCTGCAGTTCTTTCATTATTTTGAGCAGTTGCTGTCTATTTGCCAAACAAATATCTGACCACATTTCAGGATCGCTCGATGCAATGCGCGTAAAGTCTTTAAACCCGCCTGCAGCGTATTCAAAAAATTCTTGCTCATCCTGTTTGTTCTTTAATAACTCAACTAAGGAAAACGCTAAAACATGTGGCAAATGACTCGTTGCTGCAAATACCTCATCATGATGATCCGGCGTCATTGTTGCCACAACAGCGCCCATACCTTCCCACCACTCATTGCAGCTTTTCGTAGCTTTTTCACACGTTATCTCTAACGGCGTCAATATAACTCGCTTAGCGTTAAACAAGTCATCACAAGATGCCTCAACACCATTGTTTTCAGACCCCGCAATAGGGTGAGCAGGTACAAAATTACTCGGCACGGAATTAAAAACAGATGCTAAAGCATCGATGACACTGCCTTTTGTACTGCCTGCATCCGTATACAAACAGCTACTCGACCATAGCGGCTTTAATGCTTGAAAAATAGACAAATATGACCCAACAGGGGAACAAATAACCACTATATCTGCACCTTTTGCAGCTTCAGGTAACGACAGTTCATAACCGTCGATAACACCTAACTCTACTGCTTTTTGTAAGTGCTGCTCACTACGCCCAAAGCCGATAATTTCCTTGCAAAGTTTGTTTTTTCTTGACGCTCTAGCAATAGAGCCTCCAATTAATCCCACGCCAATAATGCATATTTTATTAAACATCTTGTAATACCTTCTCTAACGCTACCAAGAACATTTTATTTTCCGCGGGTAAGCCTACAGAAACTCTTAAAAAAGTTGGCAGATTATACGTGGCAATTGGGCGAACAATCACCCCATGCTGGAGTAGCTTTAAGTATACATCGGCCGTTTTTTCTCCCACTTCTAATGAGATGAAGTTTCCAACTGATGGAATGTAACTTAGACCAAGTAAATCGAACCCCTCCGACAACTGCCTAAGTCCTTTGCAATTTAGCTCTCGACTTTTATTGATGTACTGTTCATCTTTTACAGCCGCTTCAGCCGCAACTAAAGCCAATGAATTAACGTTGAACGGCTGCCTAACCCTGTTTAGCAAATCGGTAACCTCCGGGTGACTCACAGCATAGCCCACACGCAAACCGGCAAGCCCGTACGCTTTCGAGAAAGTTCGCGTAATAACCAAGTTTGCATACTTATTCAACCACCCTATCGTATCGACAGATTCACCTTGATCCAAATACTCACAATACGCTTCATCTAATACCACGATGACATGCGCCGGCATTCTTTTAATAAACGATTCTAACTCGTCTGCCTCGAGCCATGTTCCTGTTGGATTGTTTGGGTTCGCTATAAACACGACTGACGTTTTCTCATTAACCAAAGCTGCCATTGCGTTTAAATCGTGCCCATAGGCTGTACTTTGAGCAACACGCGCCGTCGCACCAACAGATTGCGTGGCCAAGGCATAAACAACAAAGGCATATTGCGAATAAACGGCCTCACGGCCTTTCGAAAGGAAAACACGGGCAATCACATCTAGGACATCATTCGAGCCATTACCCAACGTGATTATATCGGCTGAAACACCGAGTTTTTCAGATAATGCTTTCTTAAGATAAAAACCACTGCCGTCTGGATACTGTGAGAGCTTGTCAATTGAATTTGCAATAGCGTTTTTAACCGCCGAGCTAGCGCCTAAAGGGTTTTCATTCGAGGCCAACTTAACAATATTATCCAGCCCTAGTTCGCGCTGTAATTCGTCAATAGGTTTACCTGGCTGATAAGGAGATAGCCCGTTAATAGACTCAACTGCCAAGTTACAAAAAGTATTACCTATCGCCATATTAATTATTGTCGGCTAGAAAACAGCCATGCTGTGTGTATTTAAATAACCGCTTTAGGATACGAACCAAGCACTTTTAATAAGCTGACATTTGCCTGCAACTCTTGTAAAACTTCAGCCACCTCTTCGTCATCTTGATGACCATCAATATCCACGAAAAACACGTAATCCCACGCGTCTTGCCTTGAGGGTCTAGACTCAATTTTATTTAAACTAATGCCAGCATAGGCAAAGGGAGCTAAGACTGCTTGTAATGCGCCTGCAACATTTTTTGTTGATATCATCATGCTTGTTTTATCATCACCACTGGCCGGGACTTTTTGCTGTCCAATAACCAAAAAACGCGTCGTATTATTTGACTCATCTTCTATACGGTCTGCTAATTTATTAAGGTGGTAAATATCTGATGCTAGTTCACCTGCAATAGCCGCCGCACCGTCTTCTTCACGCGCTAAACGGGCCGCCTCCGCATTACTACTTACCACAATCGTTTCCACGCCAGATAAGTTTGACATGAGCCATTGCCGACATTGCCCTAAAGATTGCTGGTGCGAATAAACAACTTTAATATCCGCCAAAGAATCCGCTGTTGATAGTAAGTAATGATGTATTCTCAGTGCCACTTCACCACAAATCTGCAACGAAGAATTCATGAAGGTATCTAACGTATGGCTAATAACACCTTCGGTTGAGTTTTCAACAGGTACAACGCCGTAATGCGCTTCACCATTTTCAACTTCATGGAAAATATCTGAAATCGTCCCCGCTTCAAGTGTATGCACTGCATGCCCAAAATGCCTTAGCGCCGCCTCTTGTGTAAATGTACCAGAGGGGCCTAAAAAAGCGATGGTCAGTGGCTTTTCCACAGCCAAACACGAAGACATGAGTTCGCGATAAATACGCGCAACGTGCTCATCCGCTAATGGGCCCTGGTTCTTATCTTTAACACGCCTTAAGACAGCCGCTTCTCGGTCCGGCCGATAAAAAGCAACCTGCTCATCATCCCTCAGCTTTATCGTCGCAACATCTTTTGCTAAGTCCGCGCGTTCGTTAAACAGCACTAATAATTTACCATCCAGCTCATCAATCGCATTTCTTAAATCAGATAGTGAGTTATCAACAGCCATAAAATAAACCCTAAATTGTTCTTACCGATAGAACGCCATCAATACTTTTAATTTGATTCACAACGTCTTCAGTTATTTCCGTGTCCACATCCAGCAATGTATAAGCTAAGTCACCTCTAGATTTATTCAATAAATCCAATATATTATGGTTTGTTTCAGCCAATATGCTGGAAATCTGTCCCACCATATTAGGTACATTTGAATTTGCGATAGCCATACGGAAACCACCCGCCACTTTCGGCATTTTCACCGCTGGGAAATTCACAGAGTTTTTAATATTGCCGTTTTCAAGAAAGTCTTTTAGCTGGTCGGCAATCATAACCGCACAATTTTCTTCTGCTTCTACTGTTGATGCGCCTAGGTGCGGCAAGGTAATAACACGCGGATGGTTTTTCAATAAGTTACTTGGGAAATCACAAACATAAGCATAAAGCTTACCTGAATCTAGTGCTACAACAACATCTTCGTCATTCACAATCCCGTTTCTTGAGAAATTTAAAATAACCGCATTGTCATTCATCGTGCTGATGCGGCTAGAATTGATAAGGTTCTTGGTGCCTTCATTGAATGGCACATGAATCGTTACGAAATCAGATTTTGTCAGTAACTCATCAACTGTATTGGCTGACTCAATAGATGAAGATAACTGCCACGCCCGCTCAACCGTGATCGCAGGGTCAAAGCCCACAACCCCCATACCCAAGTCTTGGGCTATGTTGGCAACCGATGTACCGATTGCGCCAAGGCCAATAACACCTAGCGTACGACCTGGCAACTCAAAGCCTACATAGTTTTTCTTAACTTGCTCTACTTCTTTAGCGATGGACTCGTCATCGCCTTCAAGGTTTTTTGCGCAATCCCACGCTTGGCAGATATTCCGGCACGCTAATAACATACCTGTCAAAACCAGCTCTTTAACGGCATTTGCATTCGCGCCTGGCGCATTAAAGACGGGTACGCCAATCGCACTCATTTTTTCAATAGGAATATTATTGACACCTGCCCCCGCTCGACCGATCGCCAACACACTTTTAGGGATCTCCATTTCATGAAGCTTTAAAGAGCGAAGCATATAAGCATCAGGACTTTGGATTTCCGAAGCGACTTCATATTTTTCTCTTGGAAATTTTTCCAAGCCTTTTGCTGAAATATTATTTAATGTCTGTATTTTGTACATTACTTACTAACCTATTGTTTTGATTCTTAATCTATGCTTTTGTTTTTTCAAAATGGTCCATCATACTAATCAGTGCATCCACGCCATGTTCAGGCATTGCATTGTAAATACTGGCACGCATGCCGCCCACTGAACGGTGTCCTTTTAACGAAACAAGGCCTGCGTCTTTAGCATCACTCAGGAACGCCGCGTCTAAATCATTGTTTGCCAGTGTAAACGGTATATTCATTCTAGAACGCGATGATATTTCCACAGGGTTCGCATAAAAGTCAGATGCATCAATGGCTGCATAAAGTTTCTCTGCTTTGCGAACATTACGCGCTTCGATCGCCGAAACGCCACCATTTCTTTTAATCCAATCAAACACTAAACCCATTAAATACCAGCTATACGTTGCTGGCGTATTAAACATGGAATTTGCATTTGCGTGGTTTTTGTAATCCATCATCGATGGTGAACCGGCTTGAACATTGCCTATTAAATCATCACGGACAATCACTAACGCGATTCCTGATAGACCCATGTTTTTTTGTCCGCCCGCATAAATAACGCCGAACTTGCTCACATCTATTTCGCGTGACAAAATATTCGATGACATATCCGCTACCAAATCTAAGCCACCTACGTCAGGAATATCTTGGAATTCAACACCGCCTATTGTTTCATTGCTCGTGTAGTGACAATATGCTGCATCTTGATCTAAGTTCCAGCTGCTCACCGCAGGAATAGTGGTAAAGTTATCTTCTTCAGAACTGGCTGACAACTGCACATCACAATGAATTTTAGCTTCTTTGATGGCTTTCTTTGACCATGCTCCTGTGTTGACGTAACACGCTTTATCTTTACCGCGAAGCAGGTTCATCGGCACCATTGCGAATTGAGTTGTCGCCCCACCTTGTAAAAACAGTACTTTGTAATTATCAGGAATCGCCATCAATTCACGTACATCGGCTTCGGCTTTTTCAGCAATTGAAATAAAATCTTTACCACGATGACTCATTTCCATCACCGACATACCCGAGCCATTCCAATTAAGCGTTTCACGCTTTGCTGTTTCTAACACATCTAACGGCAAGGCTGCCGGGCCGGCGCTAAAATTATAAACACGGGACATCAACACTCCTTAAAATTATTCTACTGTTTGTTCATCCGACGGAGCGTCTTCATCGCTCGCATCTACTTGTTCGTCTTCGTCACCTAGGCTGGCAATTCGATCTAGGCCAATCACTTTTTCATTCTTACTGGGCCGAATCACACGAACACCCTGCGTATTTCTGCCTAAAATTGAAATCTCGCTAGTCCGCGTTCTAACTAGTGTGCCGCCATCGGTAATCAACATCAGTTCGTCGGACTCATCGACCAATGACGCACCTACTAAAGAACCATTTCTAGCACTGGTTTGCATAGCGATAACACCTTTCCCGCCACGTTTATGAATAGGGTATTCTTCTACTCGTGTTCGTTTACCATAACCATTTTCAGTCAGCGTAAAAACCGTACCTTGCGCTGAAATAATCAATGAAATAATCCTCTCTTCACCTTTAAGTCGCATACCACGCACACCACTTGCTGTACGTCCGGTCGCTCTTACGTCGGTTTCATTAAAGCTTGCGACCTTACCTGAGCTTGCAAACAACATCACTTTTCTCTCGCCGTTGGTAACGGCTACTCCCACGAGCGTATCATCATCGCGTAAATCAATAGCAATTTTACCGTTAGCGCGAGGCTTTTCAAATTCTTTAATCACCGTTTTTTTAACCGTGCCTGACTCTGTCGCCATAAAGACAAACTCATCGTCGTTAAACTCGCGAATCGGTAAAATCGCATTGATGCGCTCATCACTTTCTAGCGGCAATAAGTTTACAATCGGCTTACCGCGTGCAATTCTACTGGCAACCGGCAAATTAAACACACGTAACCAATAGACTTTTCCTTTGCTTGAGAAACACAACACTGTGTCGTGCGTATTGGCAATAAAGAGCTTGTCGATGAAATCTTCATCCTTCGTGTTTACTGCCGTTTTACCTTTCCCACCGCGATGTTGCGCCGTGTAAGAAGTAAGCGGCTGTGACTTCACATAACCTTCATGCGATAACGTCACCACCATGTCTTCTTCGGTGATTAAATCTTCTGCCGTTAAGTTAAGGAATTTATCAACTATTTCTGTTCTGCGGTCTTCTTTGTATGTCGCAAGTATCGTTACCAACTCTTCGCTAATAACGCTCATTAAGCGCTCTCTATGCGCTAAAACATCTAACAGGTCATCAATAACAACGATAAGGTCTCTGTATTCCTGCAGAATTTTATCTTGTTCCAGTCCGGTTAGACGGTGTAAACGTAGCTCTAAAATGGCTTGCGCTTGCGCTGGGGATAGGTGATATTTTCCCGCCACTAAAGCATATTTCTCTTCCAATTTGTCTGGTCTTGAACGACTAGAATCTGATTTTTGTAACAACTCAGACACTAACCCCGGGTTCCACGCAGCACCCAACAAACTCACTTTGGCTTCTGCGGGTGTTTTTGCCGCTTTAATCATCGTAATCATGTCATCAATATTTGATAACGCAATCGCCAAACCTTCTAAGGTATGCGCTCTTTCGCGTGCTTTACGTAAATCAAAAATGGTTCTTCGAGTCACCACTTCTCTTCGGTGGTCAATAAATGCATTTAAAATTTGCTTTATATTCAAGCATTTTGGACGACCGTGTATCAACGCCACCATATTAATGCCGAAAACATTTTGCAATTGTGTCTGCTGGTACAGGTTATTGATGATAACTTCTGGCACTTCGCCGCGCTTCAGTTCAATCACCATACGCATGCCGTCTTTATCCGACTCATCGCGTAAACCTGAAATACCTTCTAGTTTTGCGTCTTTAACAAGCTGCGCAATTTTTTCCAGCAAACGCGCTTTATTCACCTGATACGGCAACTCCGTCACGATAATGGATAACTTACTGCTTGGACCTTCTTCACCTTCAACGTGATAGCGTGCGCGTAGGTAAATTTTGCCACGGCCTGTGTGGTAAGCCTCACGAATGCCGCTGGCGCCATTGATGATGCCCGCCGTTGGGAAGTCAGGCCCTGGGATGCATTCCATCAACTGATCAATCGTTGATTCTGGCTGTTCGATTAAGCGCAAGCAAGCCGATGTGATTTCCGCTAAGTTGTGCGGTGGAATGTTCGTTGCCATACCCACCGCGATGCCTGAAGAACCGTTAACCAATAACAAGGGCACGCGAGCAGGCAACACCGTTGGCTCGTGCTCAGACTCATCATAGTTAGCACTGAAATCTACCGTTTCTTTTTCAAGATCCGCCAACATTTCATGCGATAGTTTGGACATTCTAATTTCGGTATAACGCATCGCCGCCGCAGAATCACCATCCACAGAACCAAAGTTGCCTTGCCCGTCCACCAACATGTGGCGCATTGAAAAAGTCTGAGCCATACGAACAATCGTGTCATACACAGCCGTATCGCCATGTGGGTGATATTTACCAATCACATCACCAACAATACGCGCTGATTTTTTATACGGCTTATTCCAGTCGTTACCCAGCACATTCATCGCAAATAGAACTCTACGGTGCACCGGCTTTAACCCATCTCGCACATCTGGCAAGGCACGCCCGACAATAACGCTCATCGCATAGTCTAAATACGACTGACGCATTTCGTCTTCAATATTGACGGGTATCGTTTCTTTTACAAGCTCGACCATAAAACAGTATCTCCCAGATGCTTTGTGAGTTAAAAACTATCGAAAAGTTGGCTTGGCGCAACGTTCATTGACGCTTCTTAATCGCCAATTAATCCATGCCTAATAAGAGTCAAAAATTATACCTTAATTAAGGCGCATCTTGATAGCTTTGTTTAGCCTTCGTCAATGATGGTTTTGGTGCATATGAAACGCGCCTTTTGGGGGGGCATTATTAGCTGATCACATAATAACTCAGCGATATGTCTTAACGTCAGATCAGTCACTCGCAATGAGCGAACAACTTTCTCATCACTACGTTGCTCAAAAAATCGCACATTGACCTCTAATGAATAGCCAACAACTTTAAAAAGTCGTCTTCTGATAAAACCGTTATATCCAATGATAATGCTTTTTTCAATTTTGAGCCGGAATTTTCACCCGCAACGACATAATCCGTTTTTTTAGACACACTGCCTGTTACTTTCGCGCCTAATAATTGCAACGTTTGCTTTGCTTGATCGCGGCCCATCGAAGATAAGACACCCGTTAGCACGAATACTTTGCCGGACAATGCTGTTTCAACAGGGGAGGTAGTACTCTCATCAGGCCAATTAACCCCCGCTTGAATCAACCCAGCAATAACTTCTCGGTTATGCTCTAACTCAAAGAAAGACACTACACGCTGAGAAACGGTAGACCCGACGCCCGAAACCTCTTCCAGCGCTTCTAGCGAAGCCTCCTGTAGCGCATTTAAATTGCCGAAATGCTCTGCGAGACTCTTTGCTGTCACCTCACCTACTTCGCGAATACCCAAAGCATATAAGAACTTTGCTAACGTCGTCGGCTTGCTTTTTTCCAACGCAAGCAATGTGTTATCGGCTGATTTTTCAGCTATGCGCTCTAAAGCTGACAACTGACCTTGTGTTAAACAGTACAAATCTGCTGGCGTTCTAACCTGGCCTCTGTCCACGAGTTGCTCAATAATTTTATCACCCAAACCTTCAATATCTAACGCTCTTCGTGACGCAAAATGTTTTATCGACTCCTTTATTTGCGCAGCACAGAGCAACCCAGATGGACAGCGGGCAATCGCCTCACCTTCTGCACGCTCCACCTCCGAACCACAAATAGGACAATCAACCGGCATATTAAACACTACCGTGTTCTGGCGCCTCTTTTCGAGCACGACAGACACGATTTCAGGAATAACATCGCCTGCTCGTCTTACAACCACCGTATCGCCAACACGCACATCTTTCCTGCGCATCTCATCTTCGTTATGTAACGTTACATTCACCACCGTTACACCACCCACAAAAACGGGTGCCAGCCTCGCCACTGGCGTTATCGCCCCCGTGCGCCCAACTTGAACATCAATAGCAATGACTTCTGTCATTTTTTCTTGAGCCGGGAATTTTCGGGCAACCGCCCAGCGAGGTGCTCTAGAGACGAACCCTATTTTATCTTGCAATTCGAGGTTATTAACCTTGTATACCACGCCGTCAATTTCATAAGGCAATAACGAACGCTTAGTCGCTAATGATTCATACGCCTGATGACACCGGCTTGCGCCCACCGCAACTTGAACTTGGTCGCTAATTGGTAACCCCCAATTACTAAGACGCTCGAAAAGTATTTGTTGCGTAATCGGCAACTCAACGCCTTCAATAACACCGATGCCGTACGCATAAAAAGCCAACGGACGAGTTGCTGTTATTTTTGAGTCCAACTGCCTCAAACTTCCTGCCGCCGCATTTCTTGGGTTTGCAAAGGGTTTGTCGCCTGCTTCAATAGCGCGTTGATTCAACGCATCAAAGCCAGCGACTGGCATAAACACCTCGCCTCTCACTTCAAGAACCGGCGGTATACCTTCACCACTTAGGAGCAAAGGAATTGCGCCTACCGTGCGAATATTCTCGGTAACGTTCTCACCTGTTTTACCATCACCGCGCGTTGCTGCCTGCACAAATTTGCCGTCTCGGTACAAAAGGGAAATCGCTAAACCATCCAGCTTAGGCTCAACCAAATATTCAATACTATCCGTGGTTCCTGCCCTGTCCCGTACGCGTTTATCAAAGGCCTCAAATTCCTCATCATCAAAGGCATTATCTAACGATAACATGGGGGTTTTATGCTCTACTTGCTGAAACGAATTTAACGGTGCCGATCCGACTCTCTGGGTTGGCGAGTTATGACTCGCAAATTGAGGTGACTGCTTCTCTAAAGACCGAAGCTCGCGCATCAAATCGTCATAATCTGCATCCGGGATTTTTGGTACATCTAACTGGTAGTAGTTTTTATTGTGTTGATTTATCTCCTCACATAACTGCTGTATTCGAGCTTTAACACGGGTATTTGTCGCTATCAATTTGGCATATCTCCAAGCTGAGATTGGATAACCGAAATATCTTTTAGTGTTAAATCCTTCATATTGCTGCCCGCCAATGTCGCACCAAGAATTTGGCTTAATTGCTTCGCTGTATTCAGCATGCTCTCAAAAACTTGCTCTGGATTAGGTGAATCGCTTGCCTGAAAAAACAACACCACGCCTGTTGACTCAAAGTCAGCCATGCTACTGATGGGGAATGTACCTGGCTCTAGTATATTGGCAACATGAAAACGCTTTATCTCAACACCATCATGTCGCTCATAGCGGTGAAAGATACCCATATCACCAAATTTAAGATCTAACGCTGTGAAAGCATTTTGCAGTGCCGTGCCCGTCATTGAGCTGCCACTTTTAGCTATAACTGTTAACTGAACAACCAATGCTTGTTCTGTATGCGGTGTTGTTGCATTCTCATCGGCCTCGCTTACTTTTTCAGAAGTTTTAGCTTGCTGAGCATCAGCAATTTCTTCATCCACTACGGCTGCGGAAAATGGTGCTTTGCCCGATATAATGGGGCCATCCACCACCTCGCTTTGTCGGCGCGCCTTCTTTTGCACAACGTCATAAACATAAATTCCCACCAAGATGATTACGCCCACCCCAAGTAAAATCAGCCTTAACGAGTTTTCTTCCATTTTTCCTTAAAAATCACACCGATACCATTAAATGGATTAAAGTGTTTTTAGCACACGAGTCTTAATCGCATGAATTAAACTAGCCACCGCATTTGTGTTATTTAGAAGCTTTATAAGTATCGTTTCAGCTTGGTTCCCCAGCCTATCAATATTTGAAGAAAATAAACCTTGCATATAGCTCGATTGATTCTGAAAACGACCAACAATCATCGAGGCTCTTGACCCGCTGTAAGCCGAACCATAAGACTCAGCTTTTTCTGAAACAACTGCCTTATGAGACTCTGTTGCACAGCCAGAAACCCATATAAAAACAAAACAGAGGAATAGTCGCACCGATAAGGCCCGCCCATTTCCATATACTTTATTGCTATTCATCTTATACATAGAGACCTTTGCATAATCCATAGTTCCCACCTAACGCACGTTGTTATACTTTTAAAAATATCTCTGTATTTTTACCATAAAAACCTAAAAACACCTTATTTTTTCTTGCTTTATTACTCTACCTCTAAGCTTTTTACACTCATTGAGCGTAACGACCCCTCAAACTTCGCATTTGCTTAAAAATATTCATTCCAGTCTTAAGATGATGGCTCATGGCCATGAGTTAAGCCATGGCTTTGTTACGCTCTATCGTCTTGCCTTAGTTAAACCATAACGCCAAATGCTTGAATGATCCGGCGCAGATTATGACAAACTCAAGTCAATAAAACGAAGGCTTCATCACTCAGGTTATACCAAGCTTGGGCAATAAGGAGCTTAAACATCATTAGCGGCGGATAGCTAGGCGCACCGCGTTTGGATGAAAAAAGATTTAATAGGGCTTATTCTATTTCATTCTAGGTTGATGATGCTGTGGACATGGTCAAGTTCTGATAAAGATTTACGCTCAACTACGAGTGCGTCTGCAAATGAATTTTGTTGCGTGTTTCTCCAAGACGTTTTAGTGTTTTTATGGGGTGTTTAAATGAATACTATTTTACCAAATTGGTGGGGTTTGGGTTGGTTGATGCAACGGTCTCGGCTAGATAGTTGTTACTTTACTGAATTGGCAGTCCTTGATCGAATCATGCAAAGGCCTCACATAGTTAACTCCGCATTTTCGATTATAAATATTCGACTCGGTATACCTGAAAGTTCAACGTAAAAAAGCAAAGTTGTCGTCAGACCATTTTGACGAAAATGGTTTTCTTTGACTCGCGCCTTAGCTCACCGCCATCTTCACGGCTTCTTCTAAGTCAACTGCCACTAAACGAGACACACCCGGTTCTTTCATCGTAACCCCTGATAATTGTTCAGTCATTTCCATTGTCGCTTTATTATGCGTAATTAAAATCATTTGAACTGTTTCAGACATCTCTTTTACCAACTCACCAAAACGGCCAACATTTGCCTCATCTAAAGGCGCGTCCACCTCATCTAACATACAAAATGGCGATGGATTTAAGTCAAATATAGCAAACACTAATGCAACCGCTGTTAACGCTTTTTCGCCGCCTGACAACATATGAATTGAGCTATTACGTTTGCCCGGTGGACGAGCCATTACGACGACACCTGACTCCAATAAATCTTCACCAGTCTGTTGCAAATAAGCATGTCCACCACCAAATAGTTTCGGGAACCGCCTTTCAAGTCCTGCATTCACCTTATCGTACGTTTGTTTAAATAAAATGCGGCTCTCTTTATCAATTTTATTAATGGCTGATTCAAGTGTTTTTAATGATTCCGTCAAATCAAGCTGCTGGCTATCTAAATACTGCTTTCGCTCAGACTGCGTTTCGTACTCGTCAATAGCCATCAAATTAATCAGGCCCAACTTATTAATTTTTTCAGCCAACATATTTACTTGCTCTTGGTGCTGAGCTTCATTTGCATCATCTGGCATGTCAATTAAGCTTTGATCTAACTCAACCCCTGTCTGTTGCAGTCGCTCTACCAACGTTTGCTTGCGAACCAGAACTTCTTGATGTCCAATCTTAGCGGATGATATGTTTTCTCTGGCTTGCTCCACCTGCTGTTCGGCTTGGTGACGTTTTGTTTCAAACTCTCGAATTAATTGCTCTGACAACTCCGCCGTTAACCTTACTTTAGCTAGCTCACCCTCAACATCCACGCGTTGTTTTAACAGCTCCTCTAACGTTGATTTTTGCGCATCTAATGGCTCATTGCTCGTGCTTAATTGGCCTTTTAATTCCGTTATTTTCTCTGTCGCCAAGGTCAAACGCTCTTGTACCCCCAGAGCGTGTTGGCTAATAAGCGCTTTGGAGGAGCGTTGTGATTCAATTTTCAGTTGAAGGCTATGCGTTAATTCACGCGAGGCATGCGTTTGCGATCGAGCGCTGTCTAGTTTCTCTGTTTTTATCGCCCGCTGCTCCTGCAAAACTTCACGCTGCACTTCTATCTGAGCGGATTGCTCAATTGCAATTTTCAACGCTTTTTTGCATTCAAACAAACTTGCTTCGTCGTTATTTTTACTCTCAGATACCTGACTCACATCGGCAGTTATTTGCAATAATTGCTTCTTGGATTGCTCTACTTTAGAACGCTTTTCATTAAGCTCCATAGCCCATCGAGATGCTTCTTTTATTGCTGCGTTCTCTTGCGTGCGTAGTTCGCGTCCCTTAGTTTCTAAAAACGAAATATCTGCTATTCCTTTCAACAACAACTCTTCTTTTTGAGTAACCTGTGCTGACAAGCCGCTGAGTTTTTGAGTGAGTTCTTTTTTTTCTTTTTCCAAGGCCAATGCGCTACGGCTCGCATCAGACCGCTTAAAGCTGATGCTGTCCGCATGGATCCATACGCCATCTTTAGTGATAACTGAGGCATATTCAGGCAACGTTTTCATCAGCGCCCTCGCCTCGCTAATTTCATCTGCAAAGTGCACATTTCTTAACATCACCATAACAGGCATATCCGACGTCACTAAACTGACTAAGGATGTTTTGCTAAAAGATTTTTCATTTGAACCAAATGACGAGCCAAACAAAATAATATCGCCTGCAGGCTTTTCTTTCGCCGCGTTTAAAACAGCATCAATATCATCAATGCAGATGGCCTCTAGCCGCGCACCCATGACGGTTTCAACAGCCTTTTCCCAGCCCGATACAACATCAATTTTTTCGATTAGCTTAGCCGCTTGACTCAAACCAGCGTCAGCAAGCCATTGCTTAACTTTTTCGTGAGACTCACCCAAGTTGGACTGTTGAAGCACAACAACAGACTCCAAACGCCCAGCTATACGAGCATGTTCTGTACGCACTTTCGCCAGCTTTTCACTTTCATCATGCATCACTTGTTGTGCTTTTACAAACGCTTGTAGGTTGGTTTTTAACTGCTTTTGGCTTACTCCATGTCGAACAGCTGAATCGTCATGTTTTTTCTGAAGTGCTGTTAAATCAAATTTATTTAAACTGTTTTCTAAAGTTACCTGTTCATTTTTTGCATTGGATAAACGCAGGACCGATTGCATCAATTGACCTTCTAATTGATCTATTTTGGTTTTTTCAATATCAATTTTTCTCTTAGGCTCAGCTACTTGATAGGTGAATTCATCCCAATCTTTTTGCCAATCGTTCATTGTCTGTTCGGCACTCAACAGTGCTTCACTCGCTAAACTCTCTTGCTTTTTCGCTTCAACTAAGGCCCGCATGCTTGCTTTAACAAACTCGTTCGACTCTGCTATTTTCTCCTCACCCTCTTGAAGCTCCTGCTGGGAGGTATTGAGCATATTATTAAATCGCTCAAATTCAGCTTCCCGCTGTTGATTCAATATATGATGGTGCTGCGCGGCCTGTTCAGCTTTAGCAATCTCTGAGCCTATTGAGTAAAAAAGCCCTTGCACACCACTCAACTTTTCGCGCTGACTGTTATATTGCTCGCGTTGCTGTTCAATGTTTTTTTCCAGCTCACGTTGCTCAGCTAAAGTCTCATCAACCTTTAACTGTAGCGCGTTGATATTTTGTTGTTGGCCTTCGTCTTGTTCATTCAATGCTTGCCACTTTAGCGCCAATAGCTGAGATTTTAACTCGCGCTCTTCTGCCTTAAGCACTTTATACTTTACAGCTGTGCTAGCTTGACGTTTAAGATGGCGACATTGCTTTTCTATTTCTTCACATAAATCGGAAATACGCTCAAGGTTTTCGCGCGTACGCCGCATTCTATTTTCCGTGTCGCGGCGACGCTCTTTATATTTGGAAATACCGGCTGCTTCTTCAAGAAACACGCGCAATTCATCCGGCTTTGCTTCCACTAAACGGGAAATAGTACCTTGCTCAATAATGGCATAACTACGTGGCCCAAGTCCCGTACCTAGGAACAAGTCCGTGATGTCTCTACGGCGGCACCGCGTCCCATTTAAAAAGTACACCGACTGCCCTTCTCGGTTCACTTGTCGTTTTAACGAAATCTGACGATACCCTGCGTATTCACCGGTAATAGTCCCGTCACTGTTATCAAACAGAAGCTCTACGAATGCCAGGCTAACTGGCTTACGCGTTGATGAACCATTGAAAATAACATCCGACATTTGATCGCCGCGCAAATGCTTTGCTGAGCTTTCACCCAGCACCCACCTGACGGCATCAATCACATTCGATTTTCCACAGCCATTTGGGCCGACGACACCAACCAAATCACTATTAAATTGTATGGTTGTCGCGTCAACAAATGACTTAAAACCGGACAGTTTTATTTTCTCTAAACGCATTGGCTTACGATACAGGATTCCCCTTTTCTCATAAAGCCGAACCAAGCAATCTTTTTTGCTTATGACGCGATTATATTTGTAAAAATCCTGACTTTGGTAGACAACCTATACTGTTATTACCATACATAGAAGTCGGTGTATGAGCCCACCACATATTACACTGTGGTTTGTTTTCAATAATATACTGCATCGGTGTTTTTAACTCTAAACCTTTATGCGGTCTCATGCTGTTATATTTCACTAACCAGTCAGCTAATGGTTCATTACTTGTATTCATCTCATTACTTATCGCATAACGAGCTAATCAATAAAAGCCTTTAATCCCATAACCTAAATGTTGATATTGCACTGCTATTGTCCTGCCCTATAGTGCAATATGCTTCTAAGCTTATACAACCAACAAGCTCAACGAGATATATCGAGAAAGTTAAAGATTTTAAATCACACTAAAGACATAGGGGGCATATCGAATACATGCCGATATTTTGGCATTTTCAGGAAACATTTTATACGCGAAAAAGAGCATATCTTACCGAAGGGAAAAAATGTTCGATTACACCCATGACATGGATCTAAACAAAAAATCAGCCCAGCGGGAGGATTGTCATAACTTCCTTAGGCCTCGTGCTGCACACGTAGGTGAAACACTCTATGAGCACAACTTAAACAACGAATGTTAGGATAATGATTAGAATGCCTACTAAAGCCAGTATTTTTACAATGAGGATAAAACCTTAGCAATTCAACGCGCTGTCAATTGTAATTTCTTCGCGTGCGTTAACTTCTTGATTTCCGCTTCTCGAATACTGGCTCTGCTTCGATTGTCAGCCGCTTCGGTATATACAAATTTAATTGGGTCTCGGCTCTTAAAATACTTTGCCCCTACGCCGGACGCATGTTGTTTAAATCGGCGATCTAAGTCCGTCGTTATACCTGTATATAAGCTGTTATCACTCGCTTCTATTATGTAAACAAACCAACTCATACTGCTTTAAGAAGGTCTCCACACTGCCGGCAGTAGTAGTCTGTTCTTCGTTGAATCACTTTATTGTGACACCGAATACCTAACTGGTGTGTTTGGCACTCGCACTGGTATTGAATGGTTGAATACCGCCGCTTAGGTATACCTGTTAAGTTATAACATGCTGTTCGACTAGCATTTGCTCCAAATAGAGCCATGAGTTCCTTCCATTCAACCCCATGTGGGCGAATTTTCTTTCTGCCAAATTGCATGTCAACAATATAATGAGCCACTTCATGCGGAACGGTATCTCGAAGGTTTTCTTTAAAATATTTTGAAAATATAAGCGAGTTGTAACGAATAACCTTCTGTTGACGTAGTTTTTTATACATACCAACAGTATGCCCTTTTAAATCAAACTGAATAGGTATCATGGGGTAACTCGTTTGACCGATTTTATTAGCTAAAGCGATGTACTTAGCCGTCTGTTCGACAACCTCTTGTTTTTTCTCTTGACTGAGTTCATCAATCATTTAAATAAATTAAGACTATCCACCAACGATCGAACTTCTTGCCTTGCTGCCACATGAGACAGACTATTGACCTTCTCAAGGTCTAAGATAGTTGAACCACTTGGAAAAAGCTCTTTATAAATAACTCGCTCATACAGGCCAGGTACATAACGGAACATGACGCGTTTTTGTAATACATCTAAAGCATCGTGGACCCGTTTATTATTTCGCGAATCCAGTGATGCCAAGCGATTACGCACAACAATCCAATCCATGGGTGCCTTGCCACTGGCCGAGCGGTATTTACGGCTATCCCAAACCATTTCACTGTAGAAACTTAGTTTCTTAACCTGGTAAGTTGTTGCTGACACTTCGCCCAATAAATCCAAGTCAACAAAACTGTCGTTTAATGGCGTGACTAAGGTATCCGCTAGTGCGTGTGCTAAGCGTGAGAGATAAGTATCATTACCTGGGCAATCAATAACAATGAAATCTGCTCTCTTATATGAATCTAATGCTTGTTGAAGGTTTCTTTCCTCTTCTTTTTCTCTGTCTTTAACCACCTCTGCATTTGACTGAGCAAGCACCGTAAATTCTGGCATAGCAACCCTCGCACTGCCATTTTCCATAGACGTTCGTCTATTTTGCAGATACCTAGCGACACTCCTCTGTCGCGAATCTAGGTCAATAACGGCTACTTTCTTTTCAACATTCATTAGCGATACAACAATATGCATCGCTAATGTAGATTTTCCTGTGCCGCCTTTTTCATTGCCTAAAACAATAAGATGTGGGGAGATCTTTTTCATACGCTTCGACATGCCTTTTGCTACCACTACTATAGCTACGCAGAGCTATTACAATGTTTCTAACTCAAACTCTACTAAAGGATTTGTTTCTTCTTCATAATTAACCGAAGCTAACTCAAAACCAAACAAGTTAAGAAATTCTTTTTTATAACTGGCGTAGTCCGTTAAATCGAATAGATTTTCGGTTGTGACCTTCGGCCATATATCGGCACACTTTTGTTGTATGTCGCCACGAAGTTCCCAATCGTCTAAACGCAAACGATTAGCATCGTCTAGGTTTTGCGCTGTTCCAGCATTGAATAACTGTGTTCTAAACAAGCGATTAATCTGTTCTATACAGCCTTCGTGAATGCCTTCTTCCTTCATCACCTTAAACACCATCGAAATATAAAGCGGCATCACAGGGATAGCCGAGCTAGCTTGTGTCACTACCGACTTTAATACCGCAACATTAGCGCCGCCGTTAATTTGTTTAAGCCTGCTATCAATAACGCCAGCAACTCTATCTAAATCCATTTTTGCTTTGCCTAAAGCGCCTTCCCAATAAATAGGCCACGTGATCGCTGTGCCGATATAACTATACGCTACAGATTGACAACCGTCGGCAAGCACACCCGCTTGTGAAAGCGCATCCATCCAGAGCTCCCAATCCTCTCCGCCCATCACGGTAACGGTATCTTTAATTTCTTCTTCTGTTGCAGGCTCAACTTCCGCTTCAATAATAATATCTTTGTTCGTATCAATCGCTGTTGATTTATACGTTTTACCTATCGGTTTAAGACAGGAACGAACCAAGGTATCTGTTCCAGGCACTTTACGCACTGGTGATGCCAATGAATAAATGACCAAATCCACTTGTCCTAAATCTTCTTTAATAAGGTCTATGGTTTTCTTCTTCGCTTCGTTAGAAAAGGCATCACCATTAATGTGCTTAGCATAAAGCCCTACCTTTTTCGCCTCTACATCAAATGCTGCCGTGTTGTACCAACCTGCAGAGCCAGTCTTTTTTTCTGTGCTTGGTTTTTCAAAAAATATACCTATCGTTGCTGCTCCAGAACCAAAGGCAGCCGTAATTCTAGACGCTAACCCATAACCACTTGAGGAACCAATAATAAGAACCTTTTTAGGCCCATTATTTACTGCTCCTTGTTGTTTCGTCATCTCAATCTGTTTTTTAACGTTTTCTGCACAGCCTGCTGGATGCGCTGTTGTGCAAATAAACCCACGTGTTTTGGGTTTTATAATCATAGGGTTGCCAATTGTTTTATTCTTAGAAAGGGTTCGTTATTTTAACTGTATCTGTTCATATTTTACAGTGCTCAATTCAGCAATTTTGGGACAATATATTACATCCATCTTTAGGACTTCTAGGGATATAAATACTCCAAATAATTTCACTGTGATGAAACAAAACGTTGTCTTACCAATAGCTTCTGAATTAATGGCCGAAGGTTCGCTTTACTCGCGTTTGATAACACTAGGAAGTTTAACAAATAGACTCTATTTTGCTCGATGACGTTATTTATTCCCAGTACTTTTATTTTCTTCCGCAAGTTCAGCAGACACTTCCGCCTTACTTACTAAAGGTATTTCATCTTCTGTTACCCCTTCAGGTTCTTTTACATCGTGATCTACTTTGTTGGTCTCACTTGCTTCAAATTTTTTAACCGGTTGAGCCGCTAATAACGCCGTTTCTTCTAAATCTGTTTGTAACGCTTTAGCTTCTTCCGAGCACAACTCACCAGCACCCGATGCAATATGCCGATAAACATCTCTGTATTGATCCGTTAAACCTTTAAGCAACACCGCCGTATTAACAAAGTGATCATCTACTTTTTTACGGTACTTCCCATACTCCTCTTCAAGCTTCTTTCTTTTCGACGCATCATCTGTACCTTTAAATTTAGCAAGTGCAAAAAACAAAGCGGCTCCAAAAATCAACCCAATAATAACTCCTAATATCATATCTACAGCCATTTAACTAAACCCCTCTACCGGCGCGCCAATTTGGCTTAAAACAGATCCTGCCACTTCTGAGACCATTACCAACACAATCATCACCGTAATGAGTTCTCCCTTAGCTCTGCTTGAGACCTCTTTTAGAACGTAATACCAGACACAATATTGCCATATAACCGTCGCCCAAAGTGGTAATGAATATACAATCGCCATCATGACATCCTGATTCATTTCAGTTTCTCTGATCATCGTAGATAAAGGAAACTTAATCAGCTCCGTCATAAATGAAGTGACAACAATCACTAGAAAGGTGGATGGGAAATGCTCACCTTGTTTTAAGGAATTAAGCCACATGAACAACAAGGCAGCAATGGTTAATATTTTTAGGAAACTAGCAACCATCATTCTTGTTAAATCGTTCCCCGGTGACAGGCTTAACGCATAGCCTTGCACCGCTATAAAAAAAATGGAAAAAAGCAAAATAGCCCAGATAGGGCTTTTGAAATTTTGCGGCTTAGATTGAAATGACGCTATTTGTAGTAAGTGGTTAAACATGCTGTCGGTTCTCCTTTAGTGTGTTTATTCTATCTCACAGAACAATGAAGGTTCTGCCAAAATACAATCGTTTTATTATTACCACCCCATTGACCATAAGAGGTACAACATAGTTCACACCCTTGTTTCAAAACGGTTTTTTTTTGCCCCATGCCCTTGTCATTCTTGGCTAAGGCGCATCTATCCAACGTGGTCTCGCGGCGTTATTGCGGGGGCGACTTCAGCCTAACGCCTTATAAATATTGAGCTGAGAATGGACATATAATCTATATCAAGTATTACTTCGCTTCTTTAATCCAACCTTGTAATGCAGCAATAATTCCTTCAGCTTGTGCCGCACTAGAAATATTGAATTTTGACTTTTGCTGATATTCACCATTACGCTTTTGGTAGCGGCGAATCGTATATTTGTCCGGTCCGTACTCTTCTTTTGTACGGTTCCAATCCTGATGTTTGTAGATAATCGTTGCCCAAGCGCCTTTAGATAACACGACCTTATCTAATTCTTTTACTGTTTCAATACCCGCGTCTGTGTAACTAACGGTTAATTCTTCTACTGTTTGTGCCATCTGTATTCCTGTTTGATTTTTATAGTTTAAATAATTTGTTCGCATTCTATCAATATTTCAGATCAATCATTTACTTTGCAGGCTCTTTCTACTCGCGCTGGCTTTGCAATTTATTGACGCGTCAAGTCTAAACCACCTGCTATTTCTTCACCGTAACTAATGAGATTTTCCAATAATATTTTCTGCTCTTTAGACCACCCTTTTCGCGCAATTAATTCATTTAACCTTTCAAAGTAACTCGTTAACGTTAAACGTCCATCACTTTTATTTTCGGTTAAACACGTTTTTCGATAAGCAGCCCTTTTCAAAACGTCTGCTTGGTTTAAACTTTGCGGGTAATTTCTTGCTCTATATCTAAACAGCATTTCTTCCAAGCGCTCGTCCTCAAAGGCTAAATCTAGTGAGGCTAAATATTCTTTTTCGCAACTTCTTATTTGCGCCATGTTTCTTGAGTCTAAATGACTAAAAAAACCTCCACTGTATAACATAAGATCTGGATCTGTCACTTCTTCAAATTTATTAATGGTAAATACTTCCGCTATTTTATCGGCGATATCTGCATTAACAATGGTTTGTCTATTTGCTTCGCATTTTTCCGAATTAATATTTAATTTCTGCTTAATCTCATTCGTTAGTGTTGTTAGTGGCGCCAACATAGGTGATTTATTAATATGCACTACCTTCAGCGGGGGCCTCAGGTCCCCTTCAGCCAAGTCTTCAGCTGCAATATGTAAACGCTGATGAATTTCTTCGGCTGACAAACTTATCAACGGTTGCGGGTCTGCTGTTAAATCAAACACCACAACACCGTTCTTATTCACTGGATGCGCCACGATAGGCATGACAATGCCCAAACAGTCTTTGCTTGCCAAATATTTACTGGAAACATGCACAACTGGCGTATGGTTAATCAAATCTAAGCTTTGTGACGCTTTATTCTTGTCACGTAGAGCCAGACCCCACGCGTATAATTTTGGCTGTTTTTCCTTGATCAACTTGGCCAAAGCGATGGTTGCGTAAACGTCTGATAAAGCATCGTGCGCAGCCTCGTGTGAAATGCCATTGGCTTTGGTTAGTTCTTCTAATTTAAAACTTGCAGCGCCATCTTCACGCGTTGGCCAATGGATGCCCGTTGGACGTAAGGCATGGGTTAAACGAACAACATCAATTAAATCCCAGCGTGAATTGCCGGATTTCCATTCGCGTGCGTACGGATCAAAAAAGTTTCTGTACAATAAGTTTCGTGTGAATTCATCATCAAAACGTATGCTGTTGTAGCCCACAACACAGGTTTGCGACGTACTAAATTGTTGATGAATACGGGCGATGAAATCACATTCAAGCAGCCCTTTCTCGTTAGCTAGTTGCGGTGAAATACCTGTAATTAAACACGCCTCTGGATGAGGTAAAACATCGTCGTGTAGCTTGCAATAAAAAACATCAGGCTCAGCCAGCTGATTAAAATTCACATCCGTTCGAATGCCCGCAAACTGAACAACCCGATCGCGTGCTGGATCAACGCCTGTTGTTTCGTAATCGTACCAATAAAATGTATCAGCCAAGGGTCACCAAAGCTTATCCAATGCTCTTAATACATCACTTCGACTAATTTGACCAACTAAATCACCCTCTTCATTAATCACCGGGTAACGCTTATAAGTTGACTTTAAGAACTTCTCAGCCAAATCAACAACGCTTGCCGTATCAGGCACTGTTTCAACATTTTGCGTCATATATTCCGATACGACACCGCCCACCCAGTCTTCATAGTAGGTTGATTGTAAGGCCACCTTAAGGCAGTCTTTTTCTGACAACATGCCCGCCAAGCTCCCTCTTTCGTCAACAACAGGCGCACCAGAAATTTTATGCGTATTCAAAAACTTAATCGCTTCACAAATTTCCATCTCTGGCGTGAACGTCGTTAAATTTGTTGCCATGTAATCTTTTATTAGTACTGACTTAAGCACACTTTCCCCTATATTAAATTTGCCTTTATTTAGAGGTGATCAAGAAGCCTCGTTTAGAACAGCTTTCTTCTCACATTTTTTATTACATAATAAACATTCGCCTTCTAGGCCATCTACATTATTCAAGCCACCGCAACTGCCTTTTATTTTTCTATTGCTAAAGATAACACCTACAGCCATGACTGCAACGAATAGTACAAATGTTATGAAGGTTACTAAAAATATCGTCATCTCTTATGTTCCTCAATTACTGCTTTAAAAGCAGGTGTTACCAGTGCTTTGGTTGCCTCACCTTCTTTCAAAAGGAATAAAGCGGCTAAGTTATTTTCCTTAGCTAAATCGTACCCCTTTTTGCCGCCTAACACCATAAAAGCCGTTGCCCATGCATCTGCTGTCGCACTGCTTTGAGATAACACCGTCACGGATGCTAAATTATGTTGTACCGGCTGCCCCGTTGTAGGATTAATGGTATGCGAAAACTTAATGCCATCTTTTTCAAAAAAATTCCTGTAATCACCTGATGTAGCAATCGCTATATCACTCACATTTAAAACCTTATAAATCGACTTTCCTGCTGAATCTGGATTTTCCACAGCAATTCGCCATTTATCGCCTTGCGGATTGAGCCCTCTAACGCGTATTTCCCCGCCAATTTCAACCATATAGTTTAGATGGTTATTCGTCTCTAACAGTTCAGCGACTTTATCAACCCCATAACCTTTTGCTATTGATGAAAAATCCAAATACACAGATGGGTTCAACTTCTTGATAGAACCCTGCCTGGAATCAACAAGAATTTTTTCATAACCAACATTATTTAATGCCTGATTGATTTGTTCAGACTTCGGCACGTCATCTTCTTTAAAGTCTGGGCCAAAACCCCATAAGTTCACTAATGGCGCTACCGTTATGTCATATGCCCCTTGAGTCAACTCACTAATATGAAGCGCTTCTGATAGCAGTTCAATAAACTCTTGTGACCTTATTTGCGCCTGCTGTTGTGTGTGCTTATTCAGCTGCGACACTTCAGATGATGCAATGTACGTTGAAAAGGATTGGTTAACTGCTACTAACAATGAGTCAATACTCTTGTGTAGCCCTCCTTGATCAATTTCAGCAAGATCACTGGAAATCGTGATGTGATAAGTCGTCCCCATCGTTTGTCCTTTAAACGATGTAGACAACGATTGTGGCGACTCGCAGCCCGCAACGAGAACGGCAAGCATGAATAAACTCGTTAAAAACATAATGTTTTTAACGAGTCGCTTAAGTAAATTCAATTAACCACCAAAGTCATCAAGCATGATGTTTTCATCTTCAACACCTAGATCTTGAAGCATTTTAATAACCGCCGAGTTCATCATTGGCGGTCCACACATGTAGAACTCACAATCTTCTGGTGCAGGATGATCTTTTAATCCTTGCTCTAAGATAACCTCATGGATAAAGCCCGTTAAACCATCCCAATTATCTTCTGGTTGTGGATCAGAGAGTGCCACGTGCCATTTAAAATTATCGTTCTCTTTTTGTAGCGTATCAAAATCCTCTACATAGAACATTTCTTTCAAACTTCTCGCGCCATACCAAAAGGTAATCTTACGGTCTGTTTTGATTCTGCGTAACTGGTCAAAGATGTGCGAACGCATCGGAGCCATACCAGCACCACCACCAATAAACACCATTTCTGCCTTGGTTTCTTTAGCAAAGAATTCACCGTATGGCCCAGAAATGGTCACTTCATCACCTGCCTTTAAGTTAAAGATATACGATGACATCTTGCCTGGAGGAATGTCGTCGGAACCACCTGGAGGAGGCGAAGCAATACGGACATTCAGCATGATAATACCCTCTTCTTCAGGGTAACTAGCCATGGAATAAGCACGTAACACATCTTCTTCAACAGTAGACTTATAACGCCAAACATTGAAGTGATCCCAGTCACCGCGATACTCTTCTTCAATATCAAAGTCTTTATAGTCAACAACGTGAGGAATACATTCAATTTGGATATAACCACCTGCTCGGAAACCAACATCTTCGCCCGCTGGAAGTTCTAACACCAGCTCCTTAATAAACGTCGCGACGTTATGGTTAGACTTAACCTTGCATTGCCATTTCTTTACACCAAACACTTCTTCTGGCACGGTTATTTTCATGTCTTGCTTAACCGTCAGTTGGCATGACAACCTTTCTCCATCTCGCTGTTGGCCTTTATTAATATGAGTGCCTTCAGTTGGCAGCATAGCGCCGCCACCTTCTTGAACACGCACTTTACATTGGCCACACGTACCACCGCCACCGCAAGCAGAAGGAACAAACAATTGAGCATCAGCTAAAGCACCCAATAATTTACTGCCTACCGCCGCTTCCAATTCTTTTTCGCCATTAATTAAGACTTTTACATTACCTTGCGCAACTAATCTGGACTTCGCCGCCAAAATAATAATGACAAGTATCAGCACAATCCCTGTAAAAAAAGAAATACCTAGTCCAATTTCTAACACATTGACTCCCTATTTACAGTTGAATGCCAGAAAAGGCCATGAAAGCCATCGCCATAAGACCCGCCGTAATAAATGTAATACCAAGTCCTTGCAAACCATCGGGTACATCGGCGTATTTTAGCTTCTCTCTAATGCCAGCAATGGCGGCTATAGCAAGCGCCCAACCTAAGCCACTGCCAAAGCCAAATACCACGCTTTCACCTAGATCATAGTCACGCTCAACCATGAATAAAGAACCACCGAGTATCGCGCAGTTCACTGTAATCAGGGGTAAAAACACGCCTAATGCGTTATATAGCACAGGTGCAAACTTATCTAACGCCATCTCAAGAATTTGTACACTGGCCGCAATCACACCGATGTAAACAATTAGGCCTAAAAAGTTCAAGTCAACTTCTGGCAAACCAGCCCAAGCTAAGGCACCTTCTTTTAACAAACCGTGATACAAAATATTGTTGATCGGCATGGTCAGCGTTTGCACCACAATAACCGCTACACCTAAACCGATGGCTGTTGACACTTTCTTAGATACCGCCAAGAAAGTACACATACCAAGAAAGAAAGCTAATGCGAGGTTTTCAACAAAAATCGCGCGTATAAACAAACTGATATACGCTTCCATTACGCAATCTCCGTTCCGTTAACTTCTTTAATTTTAAAATCTGGTTCTTCTACCTGCGCAGGGCGCATCGCACGAATCCCCCAAATCATTAAACCAATAATAAAGAAGGCACTCGGCGGCAATAGCATCAAACCATTCGGCACGTACCAACCGCCGTCATTAACGATTGAGAGCATTTCAACACCGAATAATTTTCCTGAGCCGAATAGCTCTCTAAAAGTGCCGACAAATATCAACACAAGCGAATAGCCTAAACCATTGCCAATACCATCAATAAAACTAGGTCCTGGTGGATTTTTCATCGCAAAAGCTTCTGCACGACCCATCACAATACAGTTAGTAATAATCAAACCCACGAATACTGATAACTGCTTACTCAAATCATAAACATAAGCTTTTAAAACCTGATCCACCACAATAACTAACGATGCAATAATCGTCATTTGCACGATGATTCTAATCGCACTCGGTACGTGATTACGTATCAAGCTGATTGAAAGATTAGAACAAGCTGTTACTGCAGTAAGCGCGAGACTCATCACAAGCGCCGTGCCCAAATTTGTTGTCACCGCCAACGCAGAGCAAATACCCAATACTTGCAGTCCAATCGGGTTATTATCAATTAACGGATCTAATAAAATTTCTTTCGATTTATTACTCATCTTAAACTCCGTTTGCTTGAACTTTATTCAAGTATTTTTGGTAGCCCTCTTTACCCATCCAATACTTCAACATATTGCCTACGCCACGACTAGTTAATGTTGCACCTGCCAAGCCATCTACTTTAAACTCGTTGCCTGATGAACCTGGTACTACCGCGCCCTTCACTACATCAATAGCAACACGGCCATCGGCTGCATATACCTTCTTACCAGACCAAATACTTTTCCATTTAGGGTTATCCACTTCCCCACCAAGGCCCGGTGTTTCAGCGTGCTCGTAAAAACTTAAACCAACGATTGTTTGTCCATCATTCTCAACCGCGAGAAATCCGTATAGCGTAGACCACAAGCCATACCCATTGACAGGAAGAATAAGTTGTTTAACTGTATCACCTTCTTTTACTTGATAAACAGGCATCACTTTAGGTCGCATTCTGATGTTCGCTAAATCGTCTTTTTTTGCAATTTGCACGTTGAATGCAGGATCTTTAGCCGCTTTTCTATCATCGTATGAATTCGCATCATATTCGCTTGTATATTCACCTGTCTCAAGGTCAATCAACTTAATTTCAATCTTTGAAAAAGCCGCTTCAATATCATCACCCTCTTGATACAAACCGGCAACCTGAAGAATATTTTTCTTCTTATCCAGTTCTTTATTTAAAACTTGTAAGGGCTTCAATGAAACAGCCGCCACAGAAACAAATACAGCACAAACCAAACAAACTAACGTGGCCATAATGAATGTTTTGGCTGTACTGTCGTTTGAAAGGGCAAGGAAATTCAATGAACTTGCTTGTTTTCTTGTTTTCTTGGTTTTCTTGGTTTTCATTAGGCATCTCTTTTCTCCCTTCTTTTAATGTTCGACTGAACAACGAAGTAATCAATTAGTGGCGCAAACATGTTGGCAAACAAGATGGCTAACATCATGCCTTCTGGGAACGCCGGGTTCACAACACGAATTAACACAACCATTAAGCCAATTAAGGCACCATAAATCCATCGACCCGTATTCGTCATCGCCGCGCTCACAGGGTCCGTCGCCATATAAATAGCGCCGAATGCAAAACCACCTAAAACCGCATGCCAATACCAAGGCATGGCAAACATTGGGTTTATTTCACTACCAATAGAATTAAGTAACGTGCTAGTAACAACCATACCTGCTAGAACACCTAACATAATACGATAAGACGCAATTCGTGTGTACAACAAGAATGTTGCACCAATTAGGCAAGCAAGCGTTGATGTTTCACCTATTGAACCTTGTATCGTTCCAAGGAATGCATCCATCCACGTAATGCCCGAGGCCATCACCGCATCAATGCCGCCTTCAGCAGCCAAACCTAATGCGGTTGCGCCACTAAAGCCATCAACCGCAGTCCAAATAGCATCACCCGACATCTGCGCAGGATAAGCAAAGAAGAGGAATGCACGACCCGTTAATGCAGGATTTAAGAAGTTTTTGCCGGTACCGCCAAATACTTCTTTACCAATCACAACACCAAAAGAAATGCCTAAGGCAACCTGCCAAAGTGGCGTTGTTGCTGGTAGTATCAATGAGAACAACATGGAGGTCACAAAAAAACCTTCATTCACCTCATGCCCACGAACCACCGCAAAAATAATCTCCCAAACACCGCCAACAATCAGCGTTACTAAGTAAATCGGCACGTAATACATTGCGCCGTGCACCATGCAAGCCAGAATACTATTGGCGTCGTAACCCACTAAGTTAGTCACTAGCCCACGCCATGTATCTAATGATGCCATGCCTAAGTCAGCCATCGCCATGTTTGCTAAATGACCCGTGTTCCACATCGCCATCATCACGCACGGTAATGCCGCAATAAACACATAAGTCATGATGCGTTTTAAATCAATCGCATCGCGAACGTGCGTTGTGCCTGCTGTTACATCACTGGGTGTATATAAAAAGGTATCGACCATTTCATAAATAGCGTAATACTTTTCAAACGGCCCACCTTTTGCGAATTGCGGGTGTATTGAATCTAGGTAATTCCTTAAACGAGACATTAGCCCTCCTTCCCAATGTGTGCCAAGTTGGCTCGTAGCGCCAGACCAAAATCATGTTTACCTGAATCCACAAAGGAACATAATGCCAAGTCTTCTTCATCTAACTCTAATGCACCTAACTGTTCTGCCGAATCCACATCCATCACAACAAGCGCACGCAATAGCTGGGTCGGTAAGATGTCCAAAGGCATAACAGCTTCAAATACGCCGATAGGAACAATCGCCCGCGGACTACCGTGCGCCGATGTATCCATTGCGATTTTTTGTTTACGGTTAAAGCTTGAAAACAATGCATTTGTGAACGAGAACTTTTCACCCGCTGGGTTTAACCAACCAAACACCTGACGTTCACGCCCTTCTTGAATAACTGAAATTTGTACGTGGTAACGACCTAAATAAGACGCCCAATGGTTTGCCTTTTTACCAGATAATACTGAACCCGATATAACACGCACCTTACCCGACTCCATTTCATTCGCTATAAGCTCTTCTGTATCAGCACCTAATCTCGTTTTGATTAAGCGTGGATTCTTTACCTTTGGTCCCGCTAAAGAAATAACTCTGTCAACATACAATTGGCCCGTTGTGAATAATTTACCGACCGCAATCACATCTTGGTAGCCCATCGTCCAAGAAACCTTACTGGCACTCACTGGTTTAATGAAGTGCATGTGTGTACCAGGCAAGCCAGCAGGATGTGGGCCTGAAAACTCATTAACTTCAACCATATCAGGCACCGCCACAGCGATATCGACAGCTTTACTAACGTACACTTTGTCGCTGGCTAATCTAGATAAAACAACCAGTCCATTTTTGAATGCCTCAGCTTGCGCATAAATAACCACGCTTGGGTCTGCCGCTAAAGGATTTGTGTCCATTACTGACACATGAATAGCTATTGGCCTTGTCGCAGGCGCAGGCACCTTGCTGAATGGCCGTGTCTTAAACGCTGTCCACAAGCCAGATTCTGTAAGGTTTTTAACAATATCATCTGCATCAATATCTGCCAACTCCTCAGCAGCGTATTTTGCAAACTCGACTTGATCATTGCCATCTAACTCAATAACAACTGTACGCAATGCTCGTTTAGCACCTCGATTGATTCCTTTGACAATACCACTGCCCGGTGATGTAAAGTTCAAACCCACAGTCTTTTTGTCTGTAAATAAAACCTGCCCCAGCTTTACTCGATCGCCTTCCTTGACCAACATAGTCGGCTTCATATCTATATAGTCTCTGCCCATGACTGCGACGCTGGAAACCTGATTCCCTTCTGAAATAACTTGCTCTGGCTCGCCTGTTATAGGCAAATCCAAACCTTTTTTAATCTTAAAATGATTCATTGATTAGGCTTCTTTTTAATTGAATTCAATTCTGAAAGTAAACTTTAAAACAGCGTTCATCATTTGCTTCGGCTAACTCTCGTGCGAGATATTTAAAAACTTTATGTATCTTACAGTATTGCGCCGCAGCATTCAATCTTGTGTATGAACCCACCACATATTGCACTGTAGTTTGTTTTCAATAATATACCGCATCGGTGTTTTTAACTCCAAGTCTTTATGCGGTCTTATGCTGTTATAGTTCATTAAATGTGGCTAAATCGGTGAATAATAACTCTTCTGCATCTTCGTGATAATCGACGAACTGTTCTTGTATGGTTCGGTTGAAACGCTCACAGACGGTGCTCATCTTGGGCGTGCTTAGGTACGTCCAAAGATGCGTTATATGTGCATCGGATAACAAGGAAACAAATTCACCTTTGAACTCACTGCCGTTGTCGGTGATGACCTTTTCTATCTCGAATGGACTCAGTTTGAAGCACGCTTCAAAGAATTGTTTGGCAGCTTTACTTGTAACGGCGGGTACAGCCATGGCAGTGGCATAGTCGCTCACTTCGTCTATGTAGGTGAGTAGGTACATTTTCATGCCGTACGTGCGGTGCTCACTTGCATCCATACCAACACACTCACCGATTCACTGTGGCTTGTAGCCTTTAGGCCGCCTCGTTACAGGTT